>NZ_JBIBJI010000073.1:0-1048 GCF_042958345.1 Streptomyces sp. NPDC007983 | reverse complement strand
GTCGTGACTGCGTGCCTTTTGAAGAATGAGCCTGCGAGTTTGCGGTGTGTTGCGAGGTTAACCCGTGTGGGGAAGCCGTAGCGAAAGCGAGTCCGAATAGGGCGGTTTAGTAGCGCGCTCAAGACCCGAAGCGGAGTGATCTAGCCATGGGCAGGTTGAAGCGGAGGTAAGACTTCGTGGAGGACCGAACCCACCAGGGTTGAAAACCTGGGGGATGACCTGTGGTTAGGGGTGAAAGGCCAATCAAACTCCGTGATAGCTGGTTCTCCCCGAAATGCATTTAGGTGCAGCGTCGTGTGTTTCTTACTGGAGGTAGAGCACTGGATAGGCGATGGGCCCTACCGGGTTACTGACCTTAGCCAAACTCCGAATGCCGGTAAGTGAGAGCGCGGCAGTGAGACTGTGGGGGATAAGCTCCATGGTCGAGAGGGAAACAGCCCAGAGCATCGACTAAGGCCCCTAAGCGTATGCTAAGTGGGAAAGGATGTGGAGTCGCAGAGACAACCAGGAGGTTGGCTTAGAAGCAGCCATCCTTGAAAGAGTGCGTAATAGCTCACTGGTCAAGTGATTCCGCGCCGACAATGTAGCGGGGCTCAAGCGTACCGCCGAAGTCGTGTCACTGCAGCATGTACCTCTAACGAGGGCTGTGGTGGGTAGGGGAGCGTCGTGTGCCGGGTGAAGCAGCGCCGGAAGGTAGTTGTGGACGGTTCACGAGTGAGAATGCAGGCATGAGTAGCGATACACACGTGGGAAACGTGTGCGCCGATTGACTAAGGGTTCCTGGGTCAAGCTGATCTGCCCAGGGTAAGTCGGGACCTAAGGCGAGGCCGACAGGCGTAGTCGATGGACAACCGGTTGATATTCCGGTACCCGCTTTGAAGCGCCCAATATCGAATCCTCTGATGCTAAGGCCGTGAAGCCGCCCTGATCTCTTCGGAGTTGAGGGGAGTGGTGGAGCCGCTGATCCAAGGTGGTAGTAGGTAAGTGATGGGGTGACGCAGGAAGGTAGTCCAGCCCGGGCGGTGGTTGTCCCGGGGTAAGGGTGTAG
>NZ_JBIBJI010000072.1:0-1074 GCF_042958345.1 Streptomyces sp. NPDC007983 | reverse complement strand
GACCCCAGGCGATCGAGGTCGCGGGCAGGCCCCGCGCCCGACGCCGCTCGGCCAACGCATCCAGATGCGCATTGGCCGCCGCATACACCGACTGCCCACCACTACCCCACACCCCCGCACCCGAGGAGAACAACACAAACGCATCCAACTCCGCATCCGCCGTCAACTCATCCAACAACTCCGCACCCACCGCCTTACCCGCCAACACCCCCGCAGCCTCCTCCCACACCACCTCACCCAACGGCGTCACCTGCGGAACACCCGCCGCATGAAACACCCCACGCAACGGCACCCCCGACGCCTCCACCACACCCAACAACCCCACCACCGACGCACGATCAGCCACATCACACGCCACAAAACTCACCTTCGCCCCCAACCCCACCAACTCCCGCTCCAACTCCACAGCCCCCGGAGCACCCCCACCACGACGCCCCGCCAACACCACATGCTCCGCACCCTCACGCGCCAACCACCGCGCCACATGACCACCCAAACCACCCGTCCCACCCGTCACCACCACACTCCCCCGCGCCCGCCACGACCCCGCCCCACCACAACCCACCCCCGGCAACAAACGCCGCCCAAAAACACCCGAACCCCGAACAGCCACCTGATCCTCACCACCACAACCACCCGAAACAACAGAAGCAACACCCCGCCAATCACCCTCCACCGGCTCCCAGGGCACATCCACCAAACCACCCCACCGCACCGGATCCTCCAACCCCACCACCCGCCCCAACCCCCACACACGAGCACCCATCACACACGGCACCTCACCCGGCTCCACCGCCACCGCACCACGCGTCACCACCCACAACGGCGCCTCCACCACCGCATCCCCCATCGCCTGAACCATCAACAACACCCCCGCCGTCCCCACATCCAGACCCCGATGCCCCACCACCGAACCCCCACCCCCATCAGCAAGCACCACCACACCCGCCAACCCCCCCGAACCCCCCACAAACCCAGCCAACCGCTCAGCCAGAACACCACGCCCAACCCCCACCACATCCAGCACCCAACGCTCCACCACCGCACCACCCCCACCCAACGCCGCCACCAGGG
>NZ_JBIBJI010000071.1:0-1096 GCF_042958345.1 Streptomyces sp. NPDC007983 | reverse complement strand
CTGCAGCCCGGTGAAGGTGCGCAGTTTGCGTTCGGCAGCGGCGGTCGCCAGCTCCTCGGCCTCCGCGGTGCCGTTGCCCAGCGGCCACTCGGAGAGCACCATCTTCCCTGCGCCCAGGGCGGATTGGATGATCTCCCGATGGTCCGGCACCTTCACGGTGACCACCACCAGGTCGACCCCGTCGGCCGCCGCCAGCTCTCCCGCCGTCCCGAAAAACTGCGCGACTCCGTACTTCTCCGAAGCCTGCCGCGCGGACTCGGCGCTGCTCGCCGAAAGTGCGCGCAGTTCGAAGCCGTCCAGCTGTTGCAGCGCGGGAAGGTGGGCCTGAGAAGCCCAGCCGCGCCTGGCGGAAAGACCGACGATGCCCACGCCAATGGGCGTCTGGTGGGGGGAAGACATGGTGAGACTCCTACACAGAGCGATAAGCTGTTCGACTTCGACAATGACGGGTCACCGCGTCAGCCCCCGTCCCTGCTCACATGCAAATTGCGCGGTTCAGGCGGACAAGGTATTCCGCGTCTGGTTGCACGCCGACCCCGAAGCGTTCCTGGACCACGGCGAACCCGAGGTCGCGCCGCTTCGGTGATCGCGCCGCGTCGGCCGCCGCCAGTGCGTCCGACAGCTCCTGACGGGTGAGATCCGTGCAGTAGGCGGGGGTGCCGGGCTGCTGCCGCCACGATTGTGCGAGCGGCCCCGCATCAAAGGCGTCGAACCCGGTGTCCTCGACGAGTGCCATGGTCAGGTCACGCTCTCGAGGACTGTCGGCCGCGACGGGCAGCGCGATGCGGTCCGCACTTCCCGCCGGCTTGTTCCTGTGCGCGAACGACTCGGCTCCGATCGAGTTCCACGCCTTGACGATGGGCCGGCCCAGCTGCTGGGCAGCCCACACGCTCTCGGCCTGGCCGGCCTCGATCGCCGCGATTCCGTTGTCCCGATGCGGGATGTAGTTCGACGTGTCGATGACCACCGTGTCAGCCGGCACGTTGGCTATCAGTGGTGCGACCTGCGGAATGCGGTCGAAGGGGATGGAGAGGATCACGGCGTCGACGTCCACTACGGCTTCCGCCGCGGTCACCGCGCGTCCGCCCGAGGCCAG
>NZ_JBIBJI010000070.1:0-1287 GCF_042958345.1 Streptomyces sp. NPDC007983 | reverse complement strand
CTCCGAGTCGCTGGACCACGAGGTCCGCGAGCACGGCGTCCGGGTCCTCCTCGTCCAGCCCGCCTATACCAAGACCAGCTTCGACACCAACGCCGTGCAGCCCGACACCCCGCTGTCTCTGTACGCCAAGCGACGGCGCGTCTTCGACGAGGTGATCGCGGATGCGATGAAGAGCGGCGACGACCCCGCCGTCGTCGCCAAAGTGATCGTCACTGCGGCCACCGACAAGAAGCCGAAGCTGCGCTACACCGCCGGTCCGCTGGCCTCACGCGTCACCACGGTGCGCCGCCTCGTCCCCGCCGGAGCGTTCGACAAGCAGATCCGCAAGAACAACCGCATGCCCACGTGACATCCCGGTACGACTGCAAGGGCGCCGATTCCACCTGAATCTGATGGGCCCTACGCATCTGGTTTTTCGAAAGTCCATTGCTCAGCCACTCGTTGATTTGCCGAGGTCATACAGCAGCAACGCCGCCAAACGGCCCGGCGCAGTGCATCGAGCGCAAGGCGATTTCTGAAGCAGAACGTCGGAATCGCGCCGGCGGTCACCGCGGCGGCGGCCGTCCTGCGGTCGGCGCCGCGGTGACCGCAGGGACGGGACACTCGTATTGCGGATCCGTTGTCACCGACGTACGGGCCGCGTCGAAGTTCGGCTTCGCCGCCGACGAGATCCCCGAGAACATCACTGTCGACCCCGACGGCTCAATGACTTCCACGGTGGAAGGTCACCGGGCCCATTCGGCGGGTCACCGCGAAGCCGCTACTCGTTGCAACCCAACACCCCGCAGCTCTCTCACACCTTATTTAGGGAATCATCCATGTTGAACGCCCTGTGGGACCCGATCGTCGTCGGGGAGATCTCCCTGCCGCACCGGCTCGCGATGGCCCCCATGACGCGGGACCGGTCCACTCCGGAAGGCATACCCACCGAGTTGAACGCCGAGTACTACGCCCAGCGCGCCTCGCACGCCCTCATCATCACCGAGGGCACCCAGCCCAACGCCGACGGCCAGGGCTACCTGCTCACCCCCGGCATCTACTCCGAGGAGCACATCGCCGGCTGGCGCAAGGTCACCGACGCCGTGCACGGCGCGGACGGACGCATCGTCATCCAGCTCATGCACGTAGGACGGATGTCCCACCCCGACAACACCCCCCACCACCGGCAGCCGGTCGCCCCCTCCCCGGTCCAGCCGGCGGGCACCATGTTCACCCCGTCCGGCCCTCAGGAGATGCCGGTACCGCGCGAGCTGGCCACCGAGGAGGTCGCCGCCACGGTCGAGGATT
>NZ_JBIBJI010000069.1:0-1408 GCF_042958345.1 Streptomyces sp. NPDC007983 | reverse complement strand
CTAGTACTGCAACGGTGCTTGTTCTGATTGCTGGGCAGTTTTCAGGGGCTGTGGCCACGCCGTTTGTAGTGACTGAGGCGAGCTTGGTGTTGGCGTCTGCGGCGCCATGTCGACCAGTGCAGGATGTGACCGACCGGGGTGGGACGACGGTCGGTGAGTCGGGTGATCAGTCGTCGGATCTCGGCGAGGCTCAGGTGGATGAGCTGGGAGGATCCGTTTCTGCTTTCTCCGTGTCCAGCTGGCGGGCCCGCAGAACGGTGAGGCAGGCGTGGGCGGCCATCGCGAGGGTCATGTGGCGGTGCCAGCCGGGATAGCGGCGGACCTGGTAGTCGTCCAGGCCGCACTCCTGCTTCGCCGTCTGGAAGCACTCCTCGACCGACCATCGGCTGCCCGCGATGCGGATCAGCTCGTCCAGGGTGGTCCCGGCCGGAGAGTAGGCGATGTAGTAGGAGATCTCCTCGGGCCTGCTCACGCTGCGGCGGGCGATCACCCAGTGCCGGCGGTCCTCGCGGTGCCAGGGCCTGACCTCGACACGGGCCCAGTCATAGATCCGCCTGCCGTGGGCTCCCTCGCCGCAGGAACGGCGTTTCCACTTCTGCCGGGGCAGAGCGGGGAACAGGTCGTGGACGGGGTGGTCGAGTGCCCAGCGGGTGACGACGGTGTCGTGCCGGGTGGTGGCCATGACGTGGAAGACGTCCGCCTGCTCCAGCTCGAACCGCCAGCCCTTGCTGAAGCCGTAGGCGGCGTCCGCCGTCACCCAGCCGAACGGGATCTTGTCGGCGATGGCCCGGCGGACCATCGCCTTGGCCATCACCACCTTCGTCTCGAAGGCGACACTGTCGTCGATGCCCGCCCGCCGGCATCGCTCACGGTCATCCGTCCACGACGTGGGCAGATACAGCCGCCGGTCGATCAGCGTGCGTCCGCGGCCAGTCGCGTAGGCGAGGAAGACCCCGATCTGGGAGTTCTCGGTGCGTCCCGCGGTGCCGGAGTACTGCCGCTGGACCCCGGCCGAACGGACACCCTTCTTCAAAAAGCCGGTGTCATCGACGATCAGAACGGCCTCCCGGTCACCGAGGTGTTCCACGACGTAGTCCCGCACGTCGTCCAGGACCTCGTCGGCGTCCCAGTCGATCCGGTTCAGCAAACGGTGGATGCGGTCGGGCCCCGTGTGTCCGGCTTCTTCCGCGAGTGTCCAGCCATTCTTCCGCTCCAGCGGAGCAATCAGCCCCCGCATGTAGGCGAGCGCCGACTGGCGCGGCTCCTCCCGGTTGAACCGGTGCACGAACCGCTCGTGCACCGCCTCGAGCTCACCCGCCCACAACCTGACATCAGCAAGGTCTCCACCCATAACCACACCAACGACTGAGCTGGCCACCAGTCACGGCAAGCACCGTTGCAGTACTAG
>NZ_JBIBJI010000068.1:0-1412 GCF_042958345.1 Streptomyces sp. NPDC007983 | reverse complement strand
ACACAGTGGACGCGAGCAACTGAGGACAAGCCCTCGGCCTATTAGTACCAGTCAACTCCACCGGTCACCCGGCTTCCATATCTGGCCTATCAACCCAGTCGTCTACTGGGAGCCTTACCCCATCAAGTGGGTGGGAGCCCTCATCTCGAAGCAGGCTTCCCGCTTAGATGCTTTCAGCGGTTATCCCTCCCGAACGTAGCCAACCAGCCATGCCCTTGGCAGGACAACTGGCACACCAGAGGTTCGTCCGTCCCGGTCCTCTCGTACTAGGGACAGCCCTTCTCAAGACTCCTACGCGCACAGCGGATAGGGACCGAACTGTCTCACGACGTTCTAAACCCAGCTCGCGTACCGCTTTAATGGGCGAACAGCCCAACCCTTGGGACCGACTCCAGCCCCAGGATGCGACGAGCCGACATCGAGGTGCCAAACCATCCCGTCGATATGGACTCTTGGGGAAGATCAGCCTGTTATCCCCGGGGTACCTTTTATCCGTTGAGCGACGGCGCTTCCACAAGCCACCGCCGGATCACTAGTCCCGACTTTCGTCCCTGCTCGACCCGTCGGTCTCACAGTCAAGCTCCCTTGTGCACTTACACTCAACACCTGATTGCCAACCAGGCTGAGGGAACCTTTGGGCGCCTCCGTTACCCTTTAGGAGGCAACCGCCCCAGTTAAACTACCCACCAGACACTGTCCCTGATCCGGATCACGGACCCAGGTTAGACATCCAGCACGACCAGAGTGGTATTTCAACAATGACTCCACACTGACTGGCGTCAGCGCTTCACAGTCTCCCACCTATCCTACACAAGCCGAACCGAACACCAATATCAAGCTGTAGTAAAGGTCCCGGGGTCTTTCCGTCCTGCTGCGCGAAACGAGCATCTTTACTCGTAATGCAATTTCACCGGGCCTATGGTTGAGACAGTCGAGAAGTCGTTACGCCATTCGTGCAGGTCGGAACTTACCCGACAAGGAATTTCGCTACCTTAGGATGGTTATAGTTACCACCGCCGTTTACTGGCGCTTAAGTTCTCAGCTTCGCCCCACCGAAATGGAGCTAACCGGTCCCCTTAACGTTCCAGCACCGGGCAGGCGTCAGTCCGTATACATCGCCTTACGGCTTCGCACGGACCTGTGTTTTTAGTAAACAGTCGCTTCTCGCTGGTCTCTGCGGCCACCACCAGCTCAAGGAGCAAGTCCCATCACCAGCAATGGCCCCCCTTCTCCCGAAGTTACGGGGGCATTTTGCCGAGTTCCTTAACCATAGTTCACCCGAACGCCTCGGTATTCTCTACCTGACCACCTGAGTCGGTTTAGGGTACGGGCCGCCATGAAACTCGCTAGAGGCTTTTCTCGACAGCATAGGATCATCCACTTCACCACAATCGGCTCGGCATCAGGTCTCA
>NZ_JBIBJI010000067.1:0-1493 GCF_042958345.1 Streptomyces sp. NPDC007983 | reverse complement strand
CCCCCGTTATCTTCTTCGCGGTCCTGCAAGGGGACCGCTGGCCTCCGGGCCCGGCATGACTGTTCCCCCCTGTCGAAGGGATGACCTGGGGGGTGGTGTCACCGGGCCCGAGGGGTGCCGTTGGAGACGCTGATGAGAGGTCCGACTACCGCCTGGCCTGGCGCAACGCCAGGCCGCTTGCGGGCGGCAGGTCTGCATAACGTGGATGCGCGCGTACGGCCCCAAAGCCCTGGCCAGCACCGCACGAACCCCGCTCGGGAGGATGGGTTGGACGACATCGACGACGTGGGCGTCTTCCTCGGACTGGACGTCGGCAAGAGCGCCCACCACGGGCACGGCCTCACCCCGGCCGGCAAGAAGGTCTTCGACAAGCAGCTGCCCAACAGCGAGCCCAAGCTGCGGGCCGTCTTCGACAAGCTGGCCGCGAAGTTCGGCACCGTGCTGGTGATCGTGGACCAGCCCGCCTCGATCGGAGCCCTGCCCCTGACGGTCGCCCGGGACACCGGCTGCCAGGTCGCCTACCTGCCGGGCCTGTCCATGCGGCGAATCGCCGACCTCTACCCGGGAGAGGCAAAGACCGACGCCAAGGACGCCGCGGTGATCGCGGACGCAGCCCGCACCATGCCCCACACCCTGCGCTCGCTTCAGGTGACCGACGAGATCACCGCCGAACTGACCGTGCTGGTCGGCTTCGACCAGGACCTGGCAGCCGAGGCCACCCGCACCTCCAACCGGATACGCGGCCTGCTCACCCAGTTCCACCCCAGCCTGGAACGCGTCCTCGGACCCCGCCTGGACCACCAAGCCATCACCTGGCTGCTGGAACGCTACGGATCCCCGTCCGCCCTGCGAAAGGCCGGCCGACGCAGACTGATCGAGGTGATCCGCCCCAAGGCCCCGCGCATGGCCCAACGCCTGATCGACGAGGTCTTCGACGCACTCGATGAGCAGACCGTCGTCGTCCCCGGCACGGGCACCCTCGACGTCGTCATCCCCTCGCTGGCCCGCTCGCTCGCCGCCGTTCACGAACAGCGCCGAGCTCTGGAAGCACAGATCGCGGCCCTCCTGGAGGAGCACCCTCTTTCCCAGGTCCTGACCTCGATGCCGGGGGTCGCGGTCAGGACCGCCGCCACCTTGCTGGTCACCGTCGGCGACGGCACCAGCTTCCCCACCGCCGCCCACCTCGCCTCCTACGCCGGCCTGGCCCCGACAACCAAGTCGTCGGGGACCTCCATCCACGGCGAACACGCGCCCAGAGGCGGCAACCGACAGCTCAAACGGGCCATGTTCCTGTCCGCGTTCGCCGCCCTGCACGATCCCACCTCCCGTTCCTACTACGACCGGTGCCGGGCCCGAGGAAAGACCCACACACAAGCCCTCCTCCGCCTCGCCCGCCACCGCATCAGCGTGCTGTTCGCCATGCTCCGCGACGGCACCTTCTACGAACCCCGAACCCCACGCCTCGCTTGACGAAAGACATAGAGGCACCCCCC
>NZ_JBIBJI010000066.1:0-1611 GCF_042958345.1 Streptomyces sp. NPDC007983 | reverse complement strand
AACCACCACCCCACCCCACCCCACGAACTACCCACCTACCCCTTCCAACACCACCGCTACTGGCTCAACACCCCCAAACCCACCACCAACACCACACACCCACTCCTCAACGCCACACTCGAACTCGCCAACCGCGACGAACTCTTACTCACCGGTCGTATCTCGCTGAGCGAGCACACCTGGCTCGCCGAGCATGTCATCGCCGAGACGGCGCTGCTGCCCGCAACCGCCTTCATGGAACTGGTGGTGCACGCGGGTGATCAGGTGGGATGCCGACACATCGATGAACTGACACTGCACACCCCGCTGCCGCTGCCCAGCACTGCGGATGTCCAGCTTCAGCTAACGGTCCAGGCAGCGGACGCCGATGGCCGCCGCGCGCTGTCCATCCACGCGCGTCCGACCGGCACGGCAGAGGTGGACGGTGCGTGGACCCATCACGCCGATGCCCTACTCAGCCCCCACTCCCCCGCGCCCTCACCCGACACCGCCACACTGCCCTGGCCGCCTCCCGACGCCACGCCTCTCGACCTCACCGACGCATACGACAACCTCGCCACCATCGGCTACGCCTACGGACCCACCTTCCAAGGTCTCACCCATGCCTGGAAGCACGACGACGACCTCTACGCCGAGGTCACCCTTCCAGCGTCACCCGACACCACCCATATCCCCTACGCGATCCACCCCGCCCTCCTCGACGCCGCCCTCCACCCCCTCATTCTCGACCACACCGACCCGCACACCGTGCGACTGCCCTACATCTGGACCAACGTCGCCCTCCACCGCACGCAACCCACAACCCTCCGCGTCCGCTGGACCAAGCAAACGACCACCACCGTCGACGGTGGGGTTTACCACCTCACCGCCACGGACCCTCACGACAACCTCGTCGCCACCAGCACGGTCAGCCTCCGCACCGCACCTCTTCGCGCCGTCACCGCGCACGGGACCCAGGACTCGCTCTACGAGACCACGTGGCAGCGGGTTCCCGCGCAGCAGCCCGCAGAAGGGCTCACCGTCCACACTGTGGCGCCCGACACGAACATCGACGCCTTGCTGGAGTTGCCCAGGTCCGACTCGGGCCTCCCTGACGTCGTCGCCGTCTTCTGCGACGCCCCGGCCAACGAAGGCGACGAAGACATCGTCGCCCGATCCCACGCCGTCACCCGCCACGTCCTGGACCTGCTCCAGCGTTGGCTGGCCGACGACCGTCTGGACCAGACCCGGCTTGCCTTCATTACCCACGGCTCCACCACCGAGAACCTCGCCACTGCACCTCTGTGGGGCCTCATCCGCACCGCACAGTCCGAGCACCCCGGCCGCTTCCTCCTCATCGACACCGATCACGTCTGCGACCCAGGCGACACAGACCTCGTCACTACTGCGATAGCCACCGCCCTCCACACCGACGAAACTCACCTCGCTCTGCGTAAAGGCAACTGGCACGCACCCCGACTGGTCCGTGTGCTCCGAAACGAGAAGCAGTCGGGTATCTCCGATGGAGAGACCCCGGCGTTCGATCCGGAGGGGACCGTCCTGATCACCGGCGCCACCGGCGCCCTGGGAACCCTCTTCGCCCACCACCTCGTCACCCAACACGGCGTACGA
>NZ_JBIBJI010000065.1:0-1657 GCF_042958345.1 Streptomyces sp. NPDC007983 | reverse complement strand
AGAAGCCGTATCTCAACCGAACATGATCCCTTGATTTCTGCTGGTCAGGAATGGTTTCGCTCGTAGTGAGGGAGGCATGCGGCGTCTTGTGTCCGCTTCATGAGCGAGGGGTGCGTGGTGGCGTCGGTGCTGGGAATGCTGGAGGAGCGGGAGGCGGCTGCCCGGGTGCGTGTGGAGGGCTTGCGGGAGGAAGCTGCGCGGTTGGCTGAGGTGTTGGAGGCCGCGGAGATCGAGCTGGACCGGCGGGTGATCGCGCGGGAGGAACTGGTCGAGGCCCTGGCCGCTTCCGCGGCCGGGACGACTGCCGTGACCGAGGCCCAGGCAGAGCGGGAAACGGCGCCCTCACCAGTGCCGGGCTCGGTGGTGCCACCCTGGCGGGAGGGGATGCCGGTGAGGGTGCTGGCGCTGGACTACCAGCGGATTCTGGGCGCGCTGGAGGAACGGCGGTCGGCGGGCAAGGGACCGGTGAAGGCCAAGGAGATCGCGGTGGGTCTGGGCCTTGGGACGACGCCGGCGAAGATCGAGGGGGTGCGTTCGAAGGCCAGGCGCCTGGCGGAGCGCGGGTGGCTGCTGCAGGAGACGTCGGGGATGTTCAGTGCCGGTCGGCGGCCGGTGGCCGTGCCAGACGCCGGCTCATCCGTGTGACCATCGACCACCGGATCACCGCCTCGCTGGAAGCGGGCAGAGTTTCGTAATCCCGGGCCAGACGGCGGGAGTTCATCAGCCACGCGAAAGTGCGTTCTGCCACCCACCGCCTCGGCAGCACCACGAACCGCTTCATGTCGTCGGTGCGTTTGACGATCTCCAAGGTCAGCGTGAGTTTCTGACGGCACCAGTCGACGAGGGGGCCGGTGTAGCCGCCATCGGCCCAGACCAGGGTGATGTCGCGGTGCAGGCGCCGCAGCCGGGTCAGCAGGCCCACCGCGGCGTCCCGGTCGCCGATGTTCGCGGCGGTGACCGCGACGACCAGGAGCAGGCCGAGGCAGTCGGTCACGATGTGCCGCTTGCGCCCGGGCACCTTCTTCCCGCCGTCGTAGCCGCGTGAGGCGGCCGGCACCGTCGCGGCGGCCCGCACCGACTGCGCGTCGATGATCCCCGCCGTGGGCTCGGCCTCACGGCATTCGCGTTCACGGACCTTCCCGCGCAGCCGGTCGTGGAACTCGGTGATCAGCCCGTGCTCGCGCCAGCGGCGGAAGAAGGCGTAAACCCGGCCCCAGGCCGGGAAGTCCGCGGGCATCGCCCGCCAGGAGATCCCACCCGCGACCAGATAGCGGATCGCGTCCAGCAGCTGGCGGTGGCAGTAGCCCTCGGGCTGCCCGCCTCTGCCCTGGAGCCAGGCCGGCACCGGCAGCAAAGGCCGGACGGCCGCCCATTCCGCGTCCGACATGTCGGAGGGATACCGGCGCTCCCGGTCCGGATGGTCGGCCGCATTGCCGTACACATGCGCGAGGCAATCACACGATGGAGCAGCCGAGTTGAACTGAACGGGTTCGGACGCGTACAACAACGACACCAGGGCCTCCCGGCACTGCTCGGTCAGATTCGCATCCCCGAGCTACCGAGAGGCCCTGTCTTCATGCGCGTACAACGGGAAGATCACCCCGGCGGGAAACCTGTTCGACCCGCACGCTCCGTGATCGGTTGAGATACGGCTTCT
>NZ_JBIBJI010000064.1:0-2016 GCF_042958345.1 Streptomyces sp. NPDC007983 | reverse complement strand
GCCCATCCGCCAGCCACCGCACCACATCACCCGTGCGATACACCCGCTCACCCCGCACCCCGAACGGAGACGCGACGAAACGCTCCGCCGTCAGCGCGAAACGTCCTACGTAGCCACGGGCGACTCCGGGTCCGGCGATGTACAGCTCGCCTTCGACCCCGACCGGCACCGGGCGCAGCCGGGCGTCCAGGACGTACAGCCGGGCGCCCGCGACGGGCCGGCCGATGGGTACGCCGTCGACGCGGAAGTCGCGCACCGGGTCTCCCGCGGTGACCGTCACCGTGGTCTCGGTCGGACCGTAGACATTGCGAAGCGTCCGGCCGGGCGCCCAGCGGGCGAGGGCCTCCGCCGACATCGCCTCACCACCGACCAACAGGCCGCGCAGCTCGGGTAGCTCCATGTCCGGCACGCTCTGGAGGGCGGCCGGCGGGATCTCCAGATGGGTGATCCTCCGGTCACGCAGGACCTGGCCGAGCGTTTCGCCCGCCAGTGGCCCGGGCTCCGGCAGGACCAGGGTGGCGCCCGCGTACCAGGTGGACAGTACGTCGGCCATCGCCACGTCGAAGTTGGGCGAGACCGCTTGGAGGAGCCGGGAGTCGGCGGTCAGCCCGAGTGCCCGCTGATGCGCGGCGGCCATGCCCGCTATGCCGCGGTGGGGGACGAGGACGCCCTTGGGGCGTCCGGTGGAACCCGAGGTGTAGATCATGTAGGCGCCGGAGTCCGGAGTGAGCACAGCGGTCGGTCGCCCCACCGCTTCGGCGGGAAGCTCGCCGTCCACCTGGAGCACGGGTATGCCGGCGTCCGGTACGCGGTCCAGGGTTTCCCCGTCGGTGAGGATCAGCGCCATCTCCGCGTCGGCGGCCATGAATCCGAGCCGGTCAGCGGGATACTGGGGGTCGAGCGGCACATAGACACCAGCCGCCTTGGCGACCGCGAGGAGTGCGGTGAGCCAGATCACTCCGCGCGGCAGGCATACGCCGACCGCGATGTCGGCGCCCACTCCGCGGGCGCGCAGAGCGCCGGCGAGACGGTCGGCCCGCGCGTTCAGATCGGCGTAGCTGAGGGAGAGGTCGCCCTCGACGACGGCGGTCCGCCGCGGATCCCGGGCGAGCTGGGCCTCGAACAGGCCGGCCATGGTGAGGAGGACACCTGCCGGTTCCGCACCGAGGCCGTTCCACTCCTCCAGGATGCGGGTCCGCTCGCCTGTGGTCAGGGTGGGCACTGCCGCGGCGAGGGGCTGTGCCACTGCCTCCGGCTCCGCCCACTCGGTCAGGACCATCAGCACGTGGGCGGCGATACGGTCCGCCGTGGCCGCGTCGAAGAGGTCGGTGTTGTAGTTGATCAGACCGCCGAGTTCGCCGTTGCTCTCCTCGAAGGCGATCAGCAGGTCGAACTGGGCGGAGTCGATGTCCAGCGGGTGGTCGCTCCAGCGCAGGCCGCCGAAATCGCCGAGCCCACCGGGCATGCTCTGCAGCAGCACCATGGCCTGGACGAGGGGGCTGCGGGAGGGATCGCGCTCGGTGACGACGGCATCGACCACCCGGTCGAAGGGAACGGCGACGTGCGCGAAGGCGTCGAGGACGGTATCGCGGACGCCGGCGAGCAGCTGGGTGCCGGTGGCATCTTCGTCGATGCGGGTGCGCAAGGGGAGGGTGTTGATGAAGAACCCGACCTGGTCCTCCAGTTCCTGGTGGCCCCGGCCGGAGTCGGCGGTGCCGACGACGATGTCCTGCTGGCCGCTGTGCCGGGACAGCACCAGCTGCACGGCCGCCACCAGTCCCATGAAGAGGGTGACGCCCTGCTCCTCGCACATCCGGCTGAAGCGGTCCCGTACTCCGGCGGGGACGGCGAACCGGCGGCCGGCGCCGTTCGAGGTGCGGACGGCGGGGCGGGGGCGGTCGGTGGGGAGGTCGAGGACGGGAGCGCCGGCCAGCTGCTCCCGCCAGTACGCCAGCCCCTCGTCCAGTACCTGCGGGGTGAGCGCCTCACGCTGCCAGACCGCGTAATCGGCGTACT
>NZ_JBIBJI010000063.1:0-2046 GCF_042958345.1 Streptomyces sp. NPDC007983 | reverse complement strand
GCTCCAGGAACTCCAGGCCGAACAGTGGCAGTCCCGCGCCCACGAGTACCTCTCCCTCAGCCAGATCAACACGGTCACCGAACTCCCGGCCGGCACCGCCCTCTTCGACAGCCTGCTCGTCTTCGAGAACTACCCCGTCGACGAGGACATGGGGGCCCGGCACGGGCTGCGCGTAGATGACACCTACGGAGAGGGCGGCAGCAACTACCCTCTCTCCCTCACCGCGTACACCGGTGGTCGCCTCGTCGGGGACACCGATCCCGGCGTGGCCCTGCGCATGTCGTACGACCCCCACCTCTTCGCGGACACCACGGCACAGGACATCGCGGACCGTCTCGCCGCGCTGCTGCGGTCCCTGCTCGACGAGCCGCGCCTCGCCCGGATCCCACTGCTGACCGCGGAGGAGGGCGCGACCCTCGCCAACGACTGGAACGACACCGACGCGTTCTGCCCGCCCCGGCTGCTTCCCGAGCTCTTCACCGCCCAGGCGTCGCTTACACCACAGGCGTTGGCGGTCGTCACCGAGGACACCACACTCACCTACAGGGAACTCGACGAGCGGGCGAACCGGTTCGCGCATCTCCTCCAGCAACGCGGCGTCCGTCCCGACACCGTCGTGGCGGTCAGCCTGCCCCGTGGCATCGACCTCGTCGTCAGCCTCCTCGCGGTGGTGAAGGCCGGCGGTGCCTACGTCCCCGTGGACCCGGAGTACCCGGCCGACCGGATCGCGTACATGTTGAGCGACTCCGGCGCCCGACTGCTGATCGCGGACCACTGGACGGAGCGAGCGCACGACGGGATCGAGGTGCTCGCACCCGGCACAGCTGACGCCGCCGCCCAGCCCGCCACCGCCCCGCGCATCGACACCCTTGCGCAGCATGCGGCCTACATGATCTACACCTCGGGTTCCACCGGTCGCCCCAAGGGCGTCGTGGTCTCACACGCTGCCATCTCCAACCGCCTGCTCTGGATGCAGTCGGAATACCCGCTGACCGGCACCGACCGGGTGCTCCAGAAGACCTCGTCGAGCTTCGACGTGGCCGTGTGGGAGTTCTTCGGCCCGCTGATCGCGGGCGCCGCGCTGGTCCTGCCCCGCCCGGACGGCCACCGCGACCCGCATTACCTGGCCGGAATGATCCGCCACCACGGCGTGACGACCGTCCACTTCGTCCCGTCCATGCTGCGCGCCCTGGTCGCCGAGCCCGCCACCCGGGCCTGCACCGGACTGCGCACCGTCTTCAGCGGCGGGGAGATACTGCAGGGCACCCTGCGCGACCAGATCCGCGAGGTGCTGCCCCAGGCGAAGCTCTACAACCTGTACGGGCCCGCCGAGGCGGCCGTCGATGTCACCTCCCACCCGGCCGAGCCGGACACCGATACCGTCCCGATCGGCCGGCCCGTCTGGAACACCGGGCTGTACGTCCTGGACCCGTGGCTGCGTCCGGTCCCTGCAGGCGTTTCCGGCGAGCTGTACATCACTGGTGTGCAGCTGGCGCGCGCCTATGCCGGCAGGCCGAGGCTGACGGCGGAGCGTTTCGTCGCGTCCCCGTTCGGGTCGGCCGGTGAGCGGATGTACCGCACCGGCGACGTGGTGCGCCGGAGGGCCGACGGCGTGATCGAGTTCGCGGGGCGCGCCGACGACCAGGTCAAGGTGCGGGGTTTCCGCATCGAGCTCGGCGAGGTGGAGCGGGCGTTGGCGAGCCACCCCGAGGTCGAGCAGGCCGTGGTCGTCGTACGGGAGGACCAGCCCGGGGTGAAGAGGCTGGTCGGGTACGTGGTGGCCCAGAGGGTCGACTCCGTAGAGCTGCGGGAGTTCGTGGGCCGCTCGCTTCCCGAGTACATGGTCCCCGCCATCTGCGTGGTCCTCGCCGATCTGCCGGTCACGGCGAACGGCAAGGTGGACAGGCGGGCTCTGCCGGAGCCGGACCTGACCGTGCTGCTGCGGGACTACGTGGCTCCGCGTTCGGAGGTGGAGCGGGTGGTTGCGGATGTGTGGTCGCGGGTGCTGGGTGTTGAGCGGGTGGGGGTGCGGGACAACTTTTTCGA
>NZ_JBIBJI010000061.1:0-2324 GCF_042958345.1 Streptomyces sp. NPDC007983 | reverse complement strand
AACTACGCCGCCGCCAACACCTTCCTCGACGCCCTCGCCCACCACCGACACGCCCACGGCCTACCCGCCACCAGCCTCGCCTGGGGCCTGTGGGACGAGGGAGGCATGGCCACTGAACTCAGTCAGAAGGACCTCGCGCGACTCTCCCGTACGGGTGTGGCGCCGCTGTCGGCGGCAGAGGGACTCGACTTGTTCGACAAGGCGCTGGCGAACAGTCGCCACCCCGCTCTCGTACCGGCCCGCTTGGACATCGGTGCGCTACGCACTGGCGACGGGGGCGTACCCGCGCTGTTCCGCGCGCTCGTCCGCAGGCCCGCCGCCCGGCCCATCGCACGGTCCACGGCCACATCCTCCGGTGGCACGTCCTTGTCCGACCGCCTCTGTGCGCTCGCTCCAGCTGCCCAAAAAGCTCTACTACTGGATCTTGTACGTACCCATGTGTCCGCCGCTTTGGAGCACGACGTCTCCGCGGTGGCCGACCGATCCTTCACCGAGTTGGGCTTCGACTCGTTGACCGCCGTCGAGCTGCGCAACCGGCTGGGCACCGCCACGGGGCTCCGCCTGCCCACGACGCTCGTCTTCGACCACCCCTCCCCGGGAGCGCTCGCCGACCACCTGCGCACCCTGCTCGCACCCAAACGAGCGGACGAACAGGCAACCGGCACCGACCCTGAGTCAGGTGCAAGCGTGGGCACGGCCGTCACAGGAGGCAGAGTCCACGACGAGCCGATCGCGATTGTCGGCATGGCCTGCCGCTTCCCCGGCGGCGTCACCACACCCGACGACCTGTGGCACCTGGTCGCCACCGGCACCGACGCCATCACCGGCTTCCCCACCAACCGCGGCTGGAACCTCGACACCCTCTACCATCCCGACCCCGACCACACAGGCACCTCCTACACCCGCGAAGGCGGCTTCCTCCACGACGCCGACCAATTCGACCCGGAGGTGTTCGGGATCAGCCCCCGCGAGGCGCTGACCATGGATCCGCAGCAGCGGCTCCTGCTGGAGGTCGCGTGGGAGACCTTCGAGCGGGCGGGCATCAGCCCACACAGCCGCCGTGGCAGCAGGACCGGTGTCTTCACCGGCGTCATGTACAACGACTACGGCGCCCGGCTTCACCAGGCGCCCACCGCTCCCGAGGGCTACGAGGGCTATCTGGTCACGGGCAGCGCGGGCAGTGTCGCCTCCGGCCGTGTGGCGTACGCCTTCGGTCTGGAGGGCCCGGCGGTCACCGTGGACACCGCCTGCTCCTCCTCCCTGGTCGCCCTACACCTGGCCGCACAATCCATACGCCAAGGCGAATGCGACCTCGCCCTCGCCGGCGGCGTCACCGTCATGGCCAGCCCCGCCACCTTCATCGAATTCAGCCGCCAACGCGGCCTCGCCCCCGACGGCCGCTGCAAAGCCTTCTCCACCACCGCCAACGGCACCGGCTGGAGCGAAGGCGCAGGACTCCTCCTCGTCGAACGACTCTCCGACGCCCACCGCAACGGCCACCCCGTCATCGCCGTACTGCGCGGCTCCGCCATCAACCAGGACGGCGCCAGCAACGGCCTCACCGCCCCCAACGGCTCCGCACAACGCAAGGTCATCCGGCAGGCACTCAGCGACGCCGACCTGGCGGCCGATCAGGTCGACGCCGTTGAAGCCCACGGCACCGGCACAGCCCTGGGCGACCCCATCGAGGCCGAGGCGCTGCTCGCGACATACGGACAGGACCGCGAACTGCCGCTGTACCTAGGTTCGTTGAAGTCGAACATCGGTCACACCCAGGCCGCTGCCGGCGTTGCGGGCGTGATCAAGATGGTCATGGCGATGCGCCACGGCACCCTGCCCCGCACCCTCCACGCCGACAAACCCACCCCGCACGTCGACTGGTCCACCGGCGCCGTCAAACTCCTCACACAGGAATGCCCCTGGCAGCCGACCGCGGGTCGGCCGCGCCGAGCCGCGGTGTCGTCTTTCGGCATCAGCGGCACCAACGCTCACGTCATCCTCGAAGAAGCCCCTGCAACGGACCAGGAATCCTCACCCTCTCCGAATGAGGCTCCCGCCTCTCCCACGCTGGTCCCGCTATCCGCTCTCACGGAAGGGGCGCTACGGGAACAGGCGGACGCCCTCCGGGCTTTCGCCGTGGACAGGCCCCATCTGGCGCCTCAGCGTGTAGGCGCCGCCCTGGGCACCGGGCGTGCCATGTTGGGACGCCGTGCCGTGATCGTGGCTGCCGACCGGGCGGAGTTGCTGGCGGGTCTTGATGCCCTGGCGGCGGGCTCTCAGGATGCGAACGTCGTCCAGGGCCACGCCGACGACACCGGCGGCAA
>NZ_JBIBJI010000060.1:0-2401 GCF_042958345.1 Streptomyces sp. NPDC007983 | reverse complement strand
AAACCTCATCCAACGCAGCAGCAAACACCCCATCCACCCCATACAACTCCCGCCCCATCCCCACCCACTGCGCACCCTGACCCGTAAACAACAACCCCACACCACGACCCCGCACCGCACCACCACGCACCACACCCCGCCCCGAACCCCCCGACACCACCACATCCAACCCCGCCAACAACTCACCACGATCCCGCCCCATCACCACCACACGCTCACCAAACGACGCCCGCGACACCGCCAACGAATGCGCCACATCCACCACACCCACACCCCCACGCCCCACAAACTCACGCAACCGCACCCCCAGCGCCCGCAACCCCTCACCCGAACGCGCCGACAACGACCACGCAACAACCGAAGGCACATCCCCACCCGACGCCTCAACCGGAGGCGCCTCAACCGGCGCCTCCTCCAAAACGACGTGCGCATTGGTCCCGCTGATCCCGAAAGCAGACACGGCGGCACGCCGAACACGGTCCGCCCGCTCCGGCCACGGGCGCGCTTCCGCCAGCAACTGCACCGTGTCAGGCGACCAGTCGACATGTGCGCTCGGCCGGTCCACGTAAAGCGTCCGCGGCAGCATGCCATGCCCCATGGCCAACACCATCTTGATCACACCGGCGACTCCGGCCGCGGCCTGGGTATGCCCGATATTGGACTTCAACGACCCCAACCACAACGGCCCCCCGCCCGCACCCCGATCACGCCCATAGGTGTCCAACAGCGCACCGGCCTCGATCGGATCACCCAACGGCGTCCCCGTCCCATGCGCCTCCACCACATCGACCTCACCCGCAGCCACACCGGCATCGGCCAGCGCCTCACGAATGACCCTCTCCTGCGCCGGACCACTCGGCGCCGTCAAACCATTGCTGGCACCGTCCTGATTGACCGCACTCCCCCGCACCACCGCCAGCACCCGATGACCACGACGACGGGCATCGGAGAGACGCTCCAACGCCAGTACGGCAACGCCCTCGGCCCAGGCAGTGCCTTGGGCATCCGCGGAGAACGGCTTGCAGCGGCCTTCGGGGTCCAGGCCGCGCTGCCGGGAGAACTCCACGAACATGCCGGGTCCGGACATCACCGTGGCGCCACCGGCCAGCGCCAGACCGCACTCGCCCCGGCGCAGCGACTGCACCGCCAGGTGCAACGCCACCAACGACGACGAACACGCCGTATCAACCGTCAGCGCCGGCCCGCGCGTGCCGAGGGTATAGGCGATCCGGCCGGACGCCACACTGGCCGTGGTGCCGGTGAGCAGGTACCCGTCGTATCCGTGCGCGTCCTCGTGGAGCCGTGGTCCGTACTCCGGTGCGACCGCGCCGATGAACACGCCGGTGTCGCCGCCGTGAAGCGACTCGGGGAGCACTCCGGCGTCCTCGAGTGCCTCCCAGGAGGTCTCCAGCAGCAGCCGCTGCTGCGGGTCCATGGCGGTCGCCTCGCGCGGTGAGATACCGAAGAACTCCGCGTCGAACTCGGCGGCCTGGTGCAGGAAGCCGCCCCGCCGCACATAGGTCTTGCCCGGCGTCCCGGGCTCGGGGTCGTACAGAGCGTCGAGGTCCCAGCCGCGGTCGACGGGGAAGGACGAGATCGCGTCGGCGCCGGATGCCAGCAGGTCCCACAGGCCGGCGGCCGAGTCCACACCGCCGGGGAAGCGGCAGCCGATGCCGACGATGGCGACCGGATCGTCGTCCCCCGCACCGCCTCGGAGGGCCGCGGCGCTGGTCCTGTGGGTGTCGGCGGGGTTCGAGCCGTCCTCTCCGAGCAGTGCGGCAGACAGGTGGTCGGCGACGGCACGCGGGGTGGGCAGGTTGTAGACGAGCGTGGGGGCGAGGGTCAGCCCGGTGGCCCGGTTCAGCAGCTCGCGGAGCTCGACGGCGGTCACCGACTCGAGCCCCTGCGAGGTGAAGGTGCGGTCGAGGGCGATCTCGTCGGGGTCGTCGTGGCCCAGGACGGTCGCGGTGGTCTCGCGGACCAGCTGGACGAGTTGCTCGGGCGACAGTGGGTCCTGCTCGGGCGTTGCCGGGTCCGGGGATGCCGCGAGAGGCCTGTCGACCGGTTCCTGAGGGGCCGCCCCGGCGCCCTCCGGGGCGTTGGGGTTCGCCGGCATACCGCTGTCCACCGAGGTTTCGGCGTGCTCCGCCGTCCCGGTGGTGGTCGCGGTCGGCACGGCGCCGGTCGCGGGTTCGCCGTTCAGCGCCGACGACCAGTGCGTACGGCGCTGGAAGGCGTACGTCGGCAGGGGCACCCGCCGCCCGCCGGTGCTGGAGTGGAGAGCCGCGGCGTCCAGATCGGGATCGCGGGTGTGGAGGGTGGCCAGTGCGGTGGTGAACGTCTCCGCCGCCGGACGATCACGACGCATCACCGGCACAAACGCCAGATCAGCCCCACCCCC
>NZ_JBIBJI010000059.1:0-3242 GCF_042958345.1 Streptomyces sp. NPDC007983 | reverse complement strand
CGTCGTGATCGTCCGGCGGCGGAGACGTTCACCACCGCACTGGCCACCCTCCACACCCGTGTTGCCGAAATCGATGCCACCGCAGTCCAGTTGGGGGCTGGAGGCCGACGTGTCGACCTGCCCACCTACCCCTTCCAACGCACCCGCTACTGGCTGGACCCCACGCCCACCCCTGTCCAGGTGCTCCCTGCCGGAGACACCGGTTCGGCCGAGGCCGCGGCGGTGGCCACCTCCGGGGCGGCCGACGAGACGGCAGGGCTCCGCTACCGCGTTGCCTGGCAGGCCGCCACCAAGGATCGTGGGAGCACCCGACCGGCGGGCCGCGTGCTGCTGATCGCCTCGGGCGACGACGCGACCGACTCCGGGATCGCCACCGCCATCGCAACGGAACTCAGCGTGCGTGGCGCAGAGGTGCGCACCGCGGTTCTGCCGGTCGGCACCGGACGCGATGCGGCCGAAGACCTGTTGCGGGCCTCCGGCGACGACAGTGACGCGGGCCGCGGCGGTACCCGCGACACGTGCGTCCTCTGGCTCGCCCCGGCCGAGCCCGACACGGCAGACGCCATCGCCCTGATCCAGGCGCTGGGCGAGGCCGGACCCAGTGCTCCGCTCTGGATCGTCACGCGCGACGCGGTGGCCGTTCAGCCGGGCGAGACACCGTCCGTTGGCGGGGCGCAGATCTGGGGGCTCGGCCAGGTCGCCGCTCTCGAACTGGCGCAGCGCTGGGGCGGCCTGGCGGACCTGCCCGGAAACCCTTCGCCCGCCACGCTCCGCACGTTTGTCGGGGCACTGCTCGGCGAGGACGAGGACAATCAGTTCGCGGTGCGGCCCTCCGGCGTGCACGTCCGCCGTGTGATACCCGTCCCCGCCCGTGTCGCGCGGGCCGCGCGGAAGGATCGGTTCGACCCGTCCGGCCTCTCCGACCCGTCCGGCGCGGCCGATGGTTCTGATGGCTCCGCCGACGCCGGTGACAGCGCGTTCGGGAACCGGCACACCACCGGTACCGTGTTGATCGTCGGAGGCACCGGTGCCCTCGGCGCTCAGGTCGCCCGCAGGATCGCCCGAGCGGGTGCCCCGCACCTGCTCCTGGTGGGCCGCCGCGGAGCGGCCGCGCCCGGTGCGGACGAACTGGTCGAGGAGCTGACCGCCCTCGGCACCGAAGTGACCGTCGCGGCATGCGACGCCACCGATCGCGACGCCCTCGCCGCCCTGCTCGCCGGCATTCGCGAGGACCGGCCGCTCACCGCCGTACTGCACACGGCCGGCGTGCTCGACGACGGTGTGCTCGACGCGCTCACCCCCGAGCGGATCGACGCCGTATTGCGCGCCAAGGTCACCGCGGCCGGCCACCTGGACGAGCTTACCGACGGGCTCGCGCTGGATGCCTTTGTGCTCTTCTCCTCCATCGTCGGGGTGTGGGGCAACGGGGGGCAGGCCAGCTACGCGGCCGCCAACGCCGCGCTGGATGCCGTGGCGCACAGGCGCCGGGCCCGGGGGCACCGCGCCACCTCCATCGCCTGGGGGCCGTGGTCCGGCGCCGGAATGGCAGCCGACACGGGCGCGAACTCCTTCGCGCGGGAGGGCATCGCGTCCCTGGATCCCGAGCGTGCGCTCCAGGTGCTGGACGACGTCGTCGGCACGGACGGGGCCTCCGTGGTGCCCGAGACCTCTCTGATCATCGCCGATGTGGACTGGGAGACATTCGTCGGGCGTTCCGTCGCCCGCCGCACCTGGCCCCTGTTCGACGGTGTTCCGGCCGCTCGCGCCGCGCGTTCCGCCCGGACCGCACAGGGCGGCGACCCCGCCGGGAGCGGAGGCGGAGCGGACGAGGACCGGCCCTGGCTTGCCGCATGCCTCTCCTCGACGGAACGCCGCCGGGCACTGCTCGACCTGGTGCGCGCCGAGGCCGCCGAGATCCTGCGCCACGGCGCGGCTGCCGCGGTCGACCCGGAGACCGCGTTCCGGTCCGCCGGGTTCGACTCCCTCACCGTGGTCGAACTGCGCAATCGTCTGACCGCCGCCACCGGGCTGAAACTGCCCAGCACCCTGCTGTTCGACTACCCCAACCCGAACGCGCTGGCCGGCCACCTGCACGACGAACTGTTCGGTACCGACAGCGAAGCGCCTTCCGAGGCGGACACGGAACCCCGGGCCACGGCCGACGAGCACGAGCCGATCGCGATCGTCGGTATGGCCTGCCGCTATCCGGGTGGCGTGGCCTCACCGGAGGACCTGTGGGACTTGGTGGACGGCGGTGGGCACGCGATCTCGTCCTTCCCCGCCGACCGTGGCTGGGACCTCGACGGGCTGTACGACCCGGAGCAGGGGGTCCCGGGCAAGAGCTATGTGCGTGAGGGCGGTTTCCTGCACGGGGCGGGCGAGTTCGACGCGGAGTTCTTCGGTGTGTCGCCGCGTGAGGCGGCGGCGATGGATCCGCAGCAGCGGCTGTTGCTGGAGACGTCGTGGGAGGCGTTGGAGCGGGCCGGGATCGTGCCGGACGCGCTGCGTGGCACCCGCACCGGAGTCTTCGCCGGCATCTCTCAGCAGGACTACGCCAGCCAGTTGGGTGACGCGGCCGAGACCTACGGTGGCCATGTGCTCACTGGCACCCTCGGCAGCGTGATCTCCGGTCGGGTCGCCTACACCTTGGGTTTGGAGGGGCCGGCGCTGACGGTTGATACGGCGTGTTCGTCGTCGCTGGTGGCGCTGCACCTGGCGGTGCAGTCGTTGCGGCGGGGTGAGTGTGATCTGGCGCTGGCCGGTGGTGTGACGGTGATGGCGACGCCGACGGTGTTCGTGGAGTTCTCCCGGCAGCGTGGGCTCGCTCCCGATGGGCGGTGCAAGGCGTTTGCCGAGGGTGCGGATGGCACGGCGTGGGCCGAGGGTGTGGGTGTGCTGCTGGTGGAGCGTCTCTCCGATGCCCGTCGTCACGGCCACGATGTGCTGGCGGTGGTGCGGGGCAGTGCCGTCAATCAGGACGGTGCGAGCAATGGTTTGACGGCGCCGAGTGGTCCGGCGCAGCGGAGGGTCATTCGTGAGGCGCTGGCCGATGCCGGTGTGGCCGCGGGTGACGTCGATGTGGTGGAGGCGCATGGGACGGGGACGCCGTTGGGTGATCCGATCGAGGCCGGTGCGCTGTTGGCGACGTATGGGCGTGATCGGGGTGCGGGCGGGGGGCCGTTGTGGTTGGGGTCGTTGAAGTCCAATATCGGGCATACCCAGGCCGCGGCCGGAGTCGCCGG
>NZ_JBIBJI010000058.1:0-3322 GCF_042958345.1 Streptomyces sp. NPDC007983 | reverse complement strand
TAGAGGTGTTCGACCCGGGCCTTCTTGGCCGCGTAGTCGGGGTCGCGGGAGGTCTTCCAGGTCTTTATGCATGGAAACGAGACGCCCTCCTCGCGGACCAGGGCCCGAAGGCCCTCGTGGCTGATGTCGTCGACCGCCCCCTCGGCTACCAGGAAGTCGGCCGAGTTGGCTGGGCTCCAGGCCGAGAACGGCAGGCCGTGCTCGGCTGGCTTGGACTTGGCGATCTTCTTGATCTCCCAGTCGGGCCGGGCGAACAGAGTTTGGTCCGTGGAAGATTCAACGGAAGCGAGACGGGTCCGGCGGACACGGTGGAAATGACATTCCACTCGGCCCGGACCAGGTCGCGGTGAGCATCCGCCGACGCCACGCGGGTGCGTCGAGGAGACCACCCGCCCGCCGGTCGGGAGAGGGTGACTCTCGCCTCAGGCGTGGAGGCACCGCCGGTGATCGCCCAGAGTTGACAGATATATTTCGTAGCTCGATATATAGTCGACGCGTGACAAGACAGAACCCGTCCTTGACGGAACCGCAGTACTTCATCCTTGCCGCGCTCATGGACGGGCCGTTGCACGGTTACGGCATCATCAAGGCGGCCGAGCAGGCCACCGACGGGCGGCTCCGGATCGCTGTCGGCACCCTCTACGGCGCGCTGGAGCGGATGGAGCGGGCCGGACTGGTGGCCGCCGACCATGAGGAGATCGTGGACGGGCGGGCGCGGCGCTACTACAAGCTCACCGAGGACGGCACCGCGATGCTCAGCCGGGAGGCATTGCGGATGCAGCAGGCGGCGGCCGTCGTCATCGGCCGCTCGCGGAATGCCGGAGCGGCCCCGGCATGAACCGTCTGCTGCTTGCGGCCTATCCCGAGCCCTACCGTTCCCGGCAGGGAGAGGAGTTACTGACCTGCCTGGCCGAGGCGTATCCCGGCCGCTCCTGGCCCCCGCCGCGGGAAGTTGCCGCCTTGGTGCGCGCCGGGGTGCAGGCCCGCGCCCGGGGCACCGTTGACGACACCACTCGGCCGTGGTGGCTGGACGGCGTCCACCTGGCCGCCCTGGCCCTCGCCGCGCTGGCGCTGGTTCCGTACTTGCAGGATGTGTGGCACTGGGCACTGCACATCGACCCCGGACAGCACGCCATCGCCTTCCACTTCTCCGGCTGGTACCCGTGGGCCGAAGGTCCCACGCGGATACGGCTGCTGCCCTACGGGCTGCTCCCGCTGGGCTGCCTGATCGCTCTGCTGCGTGGCAGACCGTGGATCGCGCTGCCGGCCGCGGCAGCCATGATCTGGGCCGGCGCCACGTCCCACGGCCGCACCCTCTTCGGCGACGAGGGCAAGGCGGGCCTGGGCTACTACGGTCTTGGCACCCCGATAACCGCCCATGACCTGGTCCTGTCGGGCACACTGTGCACCGCGTGCGCCGTGCTGACGGCCTGCCGTCCCAGCCGTCTGCGGCGCCGCTCGTGCCGCTGGCTGGTGCCCGTCGTGCTCGCCATGTACGTGGCCGGGGGCCTGCACATCATCTCCGTCAGTCCAACCTTCCAACGCGGCCTGTTCGCCCTAGAAGTCGCCGCGCTGATCGCCGCGTGGGTGGCGACGGCCTCCACCGGGGATTACCGGTGGCTGATCCCCGTCGCGGCGGTCGCGTTCATCCGCACGCAGGCGATCGTGATCCAGCCGCAGGGGTTCATGCAGTCCCTGCCGGACCTGGTCGTCCTCGTTCTCCTGATCGCCCCCCTCCCGGTCCTGGCGATCACCGCCCAGCGCCGACAGGGGCAGGCACTCGCCGAATAGGAGCGGCCCCCCGGTGGGCCGACCGAGCCCGGCGGCCCACGTCGTGCCGCAAGACGTGCGTGACCGAACTCCCCCCAACGGAAGAAACAGAGCGATGACACAGAACGATTCTCCGTCCCTGCCCGCGCACCGTCCGGGGGCCTCAAGGCAGGCCCCCGGGGCCCCCGACGACCCCAGCCCGTCGCGTACGACACGGCCGTGGATGCCGACTCTGCTGTACACCCTGGGGTTCCTGGCGGTCTACCTGCTCGCCATCTGCACCCCGTGGGGGCAACGAGCCGAGAACGCACTGTTTGATCTCGGTAAACAGGGCAGCGAAGAAGCATGGATCTACCCCCTGTCAGGATCGGAATACGGCTCGACGCCCCTACCCCCGATGGAATTGAGCGCCAAGCCCACCCTGATGGCGGGCCTGGCCGTCATCGTGGTCCTCACCCTGGTGCGGCGGTACTGGCGGCAGGGGTGCGCGGCGCTCGGGGTCGTCATTCTCACGACCGGAAGCAAGGAGGTGTTCAAATCGGCCATGCCCCGCCCTGATCTGGTGGGCGCGCGCGAGAATCTCCTTGATCAGGGTTTTCCCAGCGGGCACACGGCCATCCCCGCCGCGCTGACCCTCGCCGCCGTCCTCGTGGTTTCCCCCCGCATCCGCCCCTACGTCGCCACGGCCGGTGTGCTGTGGCTCGCCTGCATCGCCGCCGCCAGCGCGACCATGGGCGGCCACCGGCCCAGCGAAGTGCTGGGAGCCACACTGTTGGCCTGTGCCTTTTACGGCCTCGCAACCTGGCTGCTGCCGCCAGCCGCCGCGCCAGGCGCCACGCGGAGCCCCCGTGCGCTGCCCGTCATCACCCTGACGCTGGCACTGGCCGTCGCCCTCGTTTCCGGCGCACGGAACGACACCCTCACAAGGTCACTGGTCTCCGCGGCGACGGCCTTCATATGTGCGGCCCTGGTCTGGTACGCCGCAGTCGGGCGGCCCGCACACACCGCACGCCGCACACGCCCCGCACTGGGCTGACCACCCGGCAGGCTCCGGGCGGGAACCGGCGCATCCTGGCAAAGCGGCGGTCCGACGCCACCATCCAGTCGTGGAAGCCGTCGACGCCCGAGCGGGGATGCCCTCCCGCCCGGCATGTCCTCCCGTAGTCCGGTCAACAAGCCGGTGTCACCCGGCGCGGCAACCGGCCACAATGATCACGTGGCTGAACGCGTGCGGGTCCGGGCCATTGATGACGACGAGGGCAGGCGCCTGCTGCGGATCATCCGTAGAGGCACTGGTTCGGTGGTGACCTGGCCGGGAGATCAGGAAGATCGCCAAGTCCAAGCCAGCCGAGCACGGCCTGCCGTTCTCGACCTGGAGTCTGGCCAAACTGGCCGACTTCCTGGTAGCCGAGGGGGCGGTCGACGACATCAGCCACGAGGGCCTTCGGGTCCTGCTCCGCGAGGAGGGCGTCTCGTTTCAACGCATAAAGACCTGGAAGACCTCCCGCGACCCCGACTACGCGGCCAAGAAGGCCCAGGTCGAACACCTCTG
>NZ_JBIBJI010000057.1:0-3689 GCF_042958345.1 Streptomyces sp. NPDC007983 | reverse complement strand
GTGGATACGTTTGTGGAGGTGGGTCCGCATGCGGTGTTGTCGGTGATGGCGGGTGAGTGTCTGGAAGAGGACGGGGACGGGGGTGATCTGGCGTTTGTGCCGGTGATGCGTCGTGATCGTCCGGCGGCGGAGACGTTCACCACCGCACTGGCCACCCTCCACACCCGTGTTGCCGAAATCGATGCCACCGCAGTCCAGTTGGGCGCCGGAGGCCGACGTGTCGACCTGCCCACCTACCCCTTCCAACGCACCCGCTACTGGGCGACCGGATCGGTCCCCGGGGGCACGGGCGCCTCGGCCGCGGCCCGCTTCGGGCTCGTATGGAAGGACCATCCGTTCCTCAGCGGCGCGACGCCGATTGCCGGTTCCGGTTCGCTGCTCCTCACCGGCAGGGTGGCGCTGTCCGCCTCCCCGTGGCTGGCCGACCACGCCATCTCGGGCACGACACTGCTCCCCGGTACGGCCATCGCCGACCTGCTGCTGAGGGCCGCGGACGAGGTGGGCGCGGGCGGCGTGGAGGAACTCACGCTCCACGCGCCGCTGATTCTTCCCGAACACGGAGGACTGCGGCTGCAGGTACTCGTCGAGGCGGCCGACGAACGGGGCCGTCGCGCCGTCGTGCTCGCCGGGCGCCCCGAGACCACGGATGGGGACGGCGAGGAGCCTGAATGGACCAGGCATGCGGAGGGTGTGCTCGCGCCCGAGCCGCCGCAGGCACCGGACACCGCATGGGGCGCGGGGGCCTGGCCGCCTCCTGGGGCCCGACCGGTCGATGTGGAGGAGCTGTACGAGGGGTTCGCCGCGGACGGCTACGGCTACGGTCCCGCCTTCACCGGACTGTCCGGGGTGTGGCGCCGCGGCGAGGAACTCTTCGCCGAGGTGCGGCTGCCCGACACGGTGGCGAACGGCGACGGCTTCGGCATCCATCCAGCGCTCTTCGACGCGGCTCTCCACCCATGGCGTGCCGGTGGGCTGCTGCCCGAGACGGGCGGCACCACGCTGGCGCCGTTCTCCTGGCAGGGTATCGGCCTGCACGCCGTCGGAGCCGAGACGCTCCGAGTCAGGCTGGTGCCCGTGGGCGAGGGTACCGACGCCGCCTTCTCGCTGTGTGCCGCCGACCCGCAGGGCACGCCCGTCCTCAGCCTGGACGCGCTGGTGCTGCGCCCGGTCACGCTGGGCACGGACAGCGCGAAGGAACCGCTGTACCGCGTCGACTGGCAGCCCGTGCCCCATCGGTCCGACGCCCTCGGCACCCACCGCTGGACGGTCCTCGGCCCCGGTGCGGGGGAGAGCGCCGCGGCGGAGGAGAGCGCGATCCTGCGTGCCCTGCCCGGCGCGGAACCCGCAGCCCACGCCGACCTCACAGCCCTGCGTGCCGCCCTGACCGCCGGGGCTCCCGCCCCCGACCTGGTCGTGGTGCCACCGACCGGCACTCACCGGGGCGGGCCGGAAGAAGGGAACGGCCGGGGTGCGGACCCGGGCGCAGCGGAGCGGGCTGACGATCCGGTGCGCGCCGCCCTCGCCCGCGGCCTGGCCTTGGTAAGGGAGTGGACCGAGGACGAACGCCTGGCGGACGCCCGGCTCGTCGTGCTCACCCGGGGTGCGGTCGACGCCGGACCCGGCGACGTACCGGATCTGGCGGGCGCGGCCCTGTGGGGCCTGCTCCGCTCCGCCCAGTCGGAGTACCCGGACCGTTTCACCCTCGTCGATGTGGATGACTCCCCGGAGGCCTGGACGTCCCTGCCCCGGGCGCTGGCATCGGGAGAGTCGCAGCTCGCCCTGCGCGGCGACGACGTACTCGCCCCCGGCCTCGTGCCCGTCAGCAGCAGCACGGCCGCGGAGGCGGCATTCGACCCCGACGGCACCGTGCTGATCACCGGTGCCACCGGTGCCCTGGGCCGCCGGGTGGCCCCGCACCTGGCACGCCGGCACGGGGTGCGCCATATGCTCCTCCTCAGCAGGCGCGGCGCGAACGCCCCCGAAGCCGCCGTGCTGAAGCGGGAGCTGGCCGGCCTCCAGGTCACCGCGACCTTCGTGGCGTGCGACCTCGCCGACCCCGCGGACGTGAGGGAGGCCGTCTCCACGGTGTCACCGGAGCATCCGCTGACCGGAGTGGTGCACACCGCCGGAGTACTGGATGATGGAGCCCTCACCGGCCTGACCCCGGAGCGGCTCGACACCGTCCTCCGGCCGAAGGCCGACGCCGTACGGAACCTGCACGAGGCCACCCTCGACCGGCCGCTGCGCACGTTCGTCCTGTTCTCCGCCGCGGCCGGGCTGCTCTGCCGTCCGGGGCAGGGCTCCTACGCGGCGGCCAACGCGGTCCTCGACGCCTTCGCGCGGGACCGTCGAGCCGCCGGGCTGCCCGCCGTCTCGCTCGCCTGGGGCCTGTGGGACGAACGGGCGGGTATGGCCGGGGGCCTGGACGAGGTGGCACTTCGCCGGCTGCGCCGCGAGGGCATCGCGGCAATGCCGCCCGAGCAAGGTCTCGACCTGCTGGATCTGGTCCTGACCACGCACCGGGAAGGGCCCGCGCTCCTCGT
The DNA here is from genome assembly GCF_042958345.1 of Streptomyces sp. NPDC007983. Taxonomy (NCBI): domain Bacteria; kingdom Bacillati; phylum Actinomycetota; class Actinomycetes; order Kitasatosporales; family Streptomycetaceae; genus Streptomyces; species Streptomyces sp. NPDC007983. The sequence goes on along the minus strand of NZ_JBIBJI010000057.1, from coordinate 1,146 downwards.
CCCGCTCCTGCTCGACGGTGCCGCCCTGCGCCGCACGGCCAAGGAGCGCGGTGCCTCCGCGGTGCCACCACTGCTGCGCGGCCTGCTTCCCGCGGCCCTGCGCCGCGCCGGCGCGGGCACCACGGCGTCCGCCGGCCGGCGCGGCGGGGAAACGGAGGCCGACGCCGGACGTGTCGCGCGGATGGTGGCGCTCCCGGCCGAGGAACGGAACGCGGCCTTGCTGGACCTGGTCACCGAGCAGGTCGCCGAGGTACTCGGCCACGCGTCGCCCGCCGACGTCGACCCCGAGCGTCCCTTCCGGGACATCGGATTCGACTCCCTGGCGACGGTGGAGTTGCGCAACCGGCTCAGCCGCCTGGTCGACCTGCGGATGCCGACCACGCTGGCCTTCGATCGCCCCACGCCGAAGGAGGTCGCCGCGTGGATCGACGGGGAGCTGCCTCACCCGACCGGATCGCCGGCCGTGGACTCCGCCCTGGCAGGGATCGACGAGCTGTCCCGAACTGTCGCCCTGCTGGGCTCCGACGACACCCGGCGGGCCGAGGTACGGGAGCGACTCCTCGGACTGCTGACCGAGCTGGACGCCCCCGGGCACCGTGCCCGTACCGCATCCGCCGCCGTGAGTGCTCCAACGACCGTGGGGGACCGGCTCGACGAGGCCACCGACGACGAGATCTTCGCTTTCCTGGACGAGCAGCTGTGATCGCACCGTGGACCGACCGCATGCCGAGGAGTTGGTGGCCGCAATGACTGCCGAGAACGACAAGATCCGCAGCTACCTGAAGCGTGCCACCGCCGAACTGCACAAGACCAAGTCCCGCCTGGCCGAGATGGAGTCGGCGAGCCGGGAGCCGATCGCGATCGTCGGTATGGCCTGCCGTTATCCGGGTGGTGTGGCGTCGCCGGAGGATCTGTGGGACCTGGTGGCCGCCGGTACGGACGCCATCTCGTCCTTCCCCGCCGACCGCGGATGGGACCTCGACGGGCTGTACGACCCCGACCCCGAGGCAGTGGGACACAGCTATGTGCGTGAGGGCGGTTTCCTGCACGGGGCGGGTGATTTCGACGCGGAGTTCTTCGGTGTGTCGCCGCGTGAGGCGGCGGCGATGGATCCGCAGCAGCGGCTGTTGCTGGAGACGTCGTGGG
>NZ_JBIBJI010000056.1:0-3930 GCF_042958345.1 Streptomyces sp. NPDC007983 | reverse complement strand
TTGCGGGCAAGCGCCCGTGCCGCCGCACTCCCGGGTAGGCGGGGAAGTAGGCGTCGTGGTGACGGCTGCCACCTGCGTCGTTCCAGAAGTGCAGCGGCATGGACGGCATTGGTCGCATGATCACTAGCTCGGCGGTCTGCCCACGGACCGGCCCGCCCGCCGGACCCCACGCCTCCAGCGTGACACCCAGGGACGGACCGGACAGCTCACCGGCCGGACCGGCAGGATCGGTGCGCCGCCGACGAGCGCGGTCGCCACGCCCGTCCCACCGCTCGCGGACTGCACCTCGACGTGTTCCCCGACCGGGGTGCGGATCCACTCGTACGCGGATGCAGGCAGGTGTGATCCGGCTGAGACGTCGTCAGGCGCCGTTTACGTTGGCCTCGGTGTGCCGGCTTTCGAGGTCGCCGTTCAGGGGCCGCGAGAGTTCTGGCATCGGACGGTTTGGACGTCGTGTGGTCGTGTGGTCGTGTGGTGCTTTTTGGTCAGGGGGTGGGGTTGGGGTAGAAGGCGTTGATCTCGGCCAGGACGCGGTCGGGCGCTTCGTGGAGGAGGAAGTGTCCGGCCCCGGGGACGACGGCGGAGGTGGCGTGGGGGGCGGCGTCCTGGAGGGGCGGCAGGAACGCGTCGGCGAGGCCGGCCTGGGTGATCAGGTGGACCGGGATGGTCAGCGGGGTGTCCTGGAGTTTGGTGTTGTCGGCCTCGTCCTGGGTCAGGGTCCGGTAGAGCCCGAAGCCGGCGTGCAGGACCTGGGGGCGGGAGTACACCCGGACGAACTCGGCGAGTTCGTCGTCGGAGACGTTCTCGCCGGCGGTCTTCACACTCTGGAAGAAGTAGGTGAGGAAGGTTTCGACCCGGCCGGTGACCAGTTCCTCGGCGAGCGGATTCTGCAGGAAGAAGGAGAAGTGCCAGAACATCGATTCGAGGGTGGCGAACTTCAGGTTCTTGCCGACGAGGGCGGCGTCCATGAGGAACAGGCCCGCCACCTGGTCGCGGTACTGGGCGGCCAGTGAGTAGGCGACGTTGAGGCCGTGGTCGTGGGCGACGACCTGTACGTTCTCGTGGTGGCCGAGGTGGTTGAGCAGCTTGTGGACGTAGGTGGCCAGGACCGTCTTGGTCATGGAGGGCGGGTTTCCGGTCGAGTCGCCCAGGCCCGGCAGGTCGATGGCGATGACGGTGCGGCCGGGCAGCAGCGAGGGCATGATCGGGCGGTACTCGTACCAGTTCTGCGGCCAGCCGTGCAGCAGCACCATGACCTGCGGGCCGTCGCCGCCGATGACGTAGTGCATCTGCACGTCGTCGATGGTGGTGAAGCCGTGCCGGAAGAGCTTGTTGAACTCGGCGTCGTCCTTGGTCGCCGTGTCGTAGCCGGGGCTGAGCGGCTCCTCCGACCCGACGGCTGCGGCGGTGGTGAAAGCGTTCATGGTGGTGTTACGTCCTTTTTTAGGGGTCCTTGCAGGAAGATCGTGTTGTGGCACGGTGGAGGTGTACGTAATCCCGTGTTTTCTGGGGGGTATGACCAGCCGCGGCGGAAGCCGTGGGAGGTCGGTGACGGGTTGCGGGCCGGGGTCCCTCTGCCTCGTGCAGGTGCCGGCTCAGCCGCAGCAGTCGCGGCCGGGGCGGCGGCCGCAGGCGCCTGTCTCCCCGCCGGCGGCCGGAACCACCACGGTGGGTCGGTGTCCGGACCCGGTCAGGAGTTCCGGTTCCACCTCTTCCGCGATGCTCTCCACTCAGATCCAGTCGTCGATCGAGAAGCTGCCGCCCGCGGGCCGGACAACCGTGGCGGTCAGTTCCCTCACCCGGTCGGCAGGTACCGGAACGCCCGGGGCCTGGAAGATCCATTCCATCGTCTTGTCCAAGCTCACGTCCTTGGGCACTTCCCCGAAGTAGGGCTTGCAGTAGACGGGCGTGCCTGGTTCGCTGCGCCAGCTGTCGGCGAGCGTGCCGATGTCCACCGCGTCGTAGCCGAGGAGGTCGAGCAACTCCACGACCTCCGCCTTGGCGGCGGCGTCGTCGCCGGCGATCGGCATGGCACTGCGGTCCGGCGCACCCGAGGGGCGGGCCAGGCTGAACAGCTGGCTGACGACGATGTTGCTGGCCGCCTTGACCACACGGGAGTCGGCCAGGTGGCGCTGTACCAGCTCGCTGCTCGTCAGCTCGTTCGCGTCCAGCTCGGCGATGCGGCCGTCGCGCTCCGGGTAGTAGTTCAGCGTGTCGATCACGATCTTGCCCGCCAGCGGCTGTGCCGGGATCTTCTCGTAGGCGCTTAGCGGGATGGACACCACTACCAGGTCCCCGGCCTCGGCGGCCTCGGCGGGAGTGGCCGCCCGGGCGCGGGGGCCGAGTTCGGCGACGAGATCGGCGAGGGACTCGGGGCCGCGGGAGTTGCTCAGGACGACGTCCAAGCCTGCGGTGACAGCAAGGCGGGCCAAGATGCCGCCGACGTTGCCACTGCCGATGAAGCCGAGTGTCTTGCTCATGGTGCTTTGTTCTCCAAGGGGATGAGGAAATGCAGGACCGGCCACAGCCACGAACCATAACCGGACCGGCTGGTCACTTTAACTACCGTACCACCTAACCGGACCGCTCGGTCATGTTGCGTAGAGTGGACCCATGAGCACTGAAGAAGAAGCTGTTGCAGCGCCGCCCGCGCGACGGATGAGAGCCGACGCGGTGCGGACGCGCAAGGCGCTGTTGAAGGCTGCCGCGGAGGTGTTCGCCGAGCACGGCGCGGAAGGGTCCACTGCGCAGATCGCGGCACGGGCGGGTATCGGAAAGGGAACCGTCTTCCGGCATTTCCCCACCAAGGAGGACCTGTTCGCCGCGATCATCGGCGAGGAAATCGACGGGCTGGTGACAGTGGGCCGCCAGCAGGCCGAGCAGGCCGACGCCGACACCGCCCTGCTGCAGTTCATGAGCGCGGGCGTCGATCTCTACGCAAACAACCGGGCGCTCGCGGAGGCACTCCGTATGGTGTCGGATCTTCGGCGCCCGGAGATACAGGCCGGACAGGAGCAGCTGATCGCAACAGCCGAGTCACTGGCGCGGCGGGCGCAACGCGACGGCTCACTCCGTGCGGACCTGAACGGGCAGGACGTGATGCTGCTGATCTGCGGCGTGTACTACACCGCCGCACCCTTGCTGGCTGCCGATCCGTCGGCCTGGCGGCGCTACCTGCGGCTCACCTTCGACGGCATGTGCGCCACCGGCACCGGGCCTCTACCCCCGGCACTCTTCCACGACTCCTTGCTGCCGACGATCCGGTAGACCGACCGGCATGCGCCAGAAGGTCACCGACGCGCGGGCTGCCAACACAACCGAATCCGGCTCCTACAGGCCTCCGCGCTGCGGTCTTCGGTCGGCGCCCCCGACCGACGCTCCAGCTCGGGCCTCGTCGGCTCCACGGCGAACGTTCCGTACGCCGAGGCCCACGCGTCCGGAGCTGGAGCGGTCCTTCTACCTGGACGATGTGGATCGGGACCTGATCGCGTTGCGGCGGACGAAGGCCACCCGCTGGGATTCGCGGTGCAGATGTGCACCGTGCGGCATCTCGGCCGGTTCCTGGTGGACGATCCGCTTTCCGCTCCGGAGAAGTCGTCCGGGCGAGCAGCATCTCGGCCACGCCCTCCAGGAGGGCGTCCTTGTTCGGGACGAGGGCATCTGGTCGCTGCTACGGCGCGGCCCGCTGGCCAATGTCGCCTTCACCGACGACGACCACCTCGAACGCACCCTCCGCCGGGGCCTGCGCCACATCCAGCACCGCCCCGACCTCATCGACGGCTGCCTCAGCGGCACCAGACTCACCCTCACCCACCATCCGACAACAAACCGAAGAGATCAGTAACAGGATTCCATCCTGTGCATACGGCTTCGAAGGCCCTGGCTCCTGAGCGTTCCAGGAGTTCAGGACTCCGTGGCGCTTGCCGGCAC
>NZ_JBIBJI010000055.1:0-3999 GCF_042958345.1 Streptomyces sp. NPDC007983 | reverse complement strand
CCCGCCCGCCGCAAACGCGACACCACCTGAATACTCAGAATCGAATCCCCACCCAACTCGAAAAAGTTGTCCCGCACCCCCACCCGCTCAACACCCAGCACCCGCGACCACACATCCGCAACCACCCGCTCCACCTCCGAACGCGGAGCCACATACCCGTGGTGCGCCGCCACCGCCAGATCGGGTTCGGGCAGGGACCGGCGATCGACCTTGCCGTTCGCCGTGAGGGGGAGCGTGCTCACGACGACGAAGGCTGTCGGGATCATGTACGACGGCAGGGACTTGGCCACGAACTCACGCAGCCCGGTCTGATCGACCCCCTCACCCACCACATAACCCACCAGACGCTTCACACCCGGCCGCGCCTCACGCACCGTCACCACCGCATGCGTGACATCCGGATGCGCCGACAACGCCGACTCGATCTCACCCGTCTCGATCCGGAAACCCCGCACCTTCACCTGATGATCCGTACGCCCGACGAACTCCAACTGCCCATCCGCCAGCCACCGCACCACATCACCCGTGCGATACACCCGCTCACCCCGCACCCCGAACGGAGACGCGACGAAACGCTCCGCCGTCAGCCCGGGGCGGCCCGCATAGCCGCGGGCCAGGCCGTCGCCGGCGAGGTAGAGCTCTCCCGCGACCCCGGTGGGAACCGGGCGCAGCCAGTTGTCCAGCACGTAGGCGCCGGTGCGCCCGATCGGCGACCCGATCGGCACGGAGGCACCGACCGAGGCGGGTCCGACCGGGTGGACGGCCGCGAAGATGGTGCTCTCCGTAGGCCCGTATCCGTTCACCAGCCGTACGTGCGGGAGCCGTTCGAGCACAGTGCGGCAGTGCTGCGGCGCGAGTGCGTCGCCGCCCGCCATCAGCAGCCGGAGCCCGGACAGCATCGTCACGTCGGTGTCGACCACTTCGTGGAACAGGCCCGCGGTCAGCCAGGCGACGGTCACTCCCTGACCGTGCAGCAGCGCGCCGAGCTCTTCCACGGACAGCACCCGGGCGGTGGACACCACGAGAGCGGCGCCGTTGGCGAAGGCGCTCCAGATCTCCAGCGCGCTGGCGTCGAAGGAGAGGGTGGCGAACTGGCCGACCACATCGGCCGCCGTGATACCCAGGCGCGCGTCGCGGGCCACCCGCAGCACTCCGGCGTGCGGCAGCACGATGCCCTTGGGCCGGCCGGTGGAGCCGGAGGTGTAGAAGACGTAGGCGCCGCTCTGCGGGGCCGTCGTGACCTGCGGCGGCCGCTGCGGGTCCACGGACCGGGCGGCACGGTCCTCCAGTTCCGTGAGGAGCGCGACAGGCACGTCGGTGCCGGGGACCGCGTCGGCGGTCGAGTCGTCCACCAGCAGTAGTTCGACGTCGGCGTCGCGGCTCATGTACGCGAGGCGCTCGGCGGGGTAGCTGGTGTCGAGGGGTACGAATACCCCGCCCGCCTTGAGCACGGACAGCAACGCCACGATGGGTTCCGTGCCGCGGGGCAGGCAGACGCCGACCCGGGTCTCGGGGCCCACGCCACGCGCGCGCAGGGCGTGCGCGAGGCGGTTGGTACGCAGGTCCAGGTCGCGGTAGGTGATGCGCTCGTCGCCACAGACCAGAGCGACGGCCTCCGGGGCACGCGCGACCTGCCCGGCGAACACGTCGGTGAGCACGGCCGCGTCCGGCCCGTCGGCGCCCTGGGCCCAGTCCCCGAGTACGAGGGCCCGCTCCGACGCGGAGAGCCGCGGGATGCGGGACTGGGGCAGCTCCGGCGTCTCGGCGAGGGCACCGAGGATCTCGGCCAAGTGGTCCGCCATCCGGTGGATGGTGCCGGCGTCGAACAGGTCGGAGTTGTAGTTGAGGGAGAGCCGCATGCCGTCGGCCTGTTCCCAGAACTCGATGGTCAGCTCGAATTGCGCGTCCTGACGCGGCAGGTCGCCGGCCTCCATGCTCAGGCCGCGCACCCCGTCCGCCTGCCACGGGCGCGTCTGGAGCACCATCATGGCCTGCACGAGAGGGGTGCGGGAGGGGTCGCGCTCGGTGACGACGGCGTCGACGACCCGGTCGAAGGGCACCTCGGCGTGGTCGAACGCTTCGAGAACGGTCTCGCGGACGGCGGCGAGCAGCTGGGTGCCGGAGGCGGCCTCGTCGATGCGGGTACGCAGGGCGAGGGTGTTGACGAAGAAGCCGAGCACATCTTCGATTTCAGGGCGATCCCGGCCTATGGCGGCGGTCCCGAGCACCACGTCCTGCTGGCCGGTGGTGCGCGCCAGCATCAGCTGGACGGCGGCGGTGAGCCCCATGAAGAGGGTGGCGTCCTGGGCACGGCAGACCTCGGCGAGCCGGTCGACGAGCTCGGCGGGCAGTTCCGTGTCGTATGTGCTGCCCGCGCGGGTGCGGACGGCGGGGCGGGGGCGGTCGGTGGGGAGGTCGAGGACGGCAGCGCCGGCCAGCTGCTCCCGCCAGTACGCCAGCCCCTCGTCCAGTACCTGCGGGGTGAGCGCCTCACGCTGCCAGACCGCGTAATCGGCGTACTGCAGCGGGAGTTCGGGCAGCGGGTCACCCGCGTACAGCGCCGCGAGCTCGCGGGTCAGCACGTTCACGGACCAGCCGTCGGTGACGATGTGGTGCATCGACAGCACCAGGAGATGGTCGTCCGGGGCGGCACGCAGCAGAGTGGGCCGCAGCAGTGGCCCGGCGCCGAGATCGAAGGGTGTTTCGAGTTCGGCACGCAGCACGGTTGCGGTCTGCTCGGCGTCGGCCTCGCGGACCGGCAGGGTGATGGGGGTGGCCGGGTGGATGGTCTGGACGCCCTGGCCGTCGACGGTGGCGAAGGTGGTGCGCAGGGACTCGTGCCGGGCGATGAGAGCGTTGAGCGCGGCCTCCAGAGCCGTGACGTCCAGCGGCCCGCGCAGCCGGACGGCACCACCGGTGTTGTACTCCGTGCCCTCCGGGTCGATCTCGGCGGCGAACCAGACCCGCGCCTGCGCGAACGACAACGGGAAGGACGCGGACGAGCCGGCACCGCGCCGAGCCGGGGCCACCGACAGCGGACCGACGACCGTAACGGCCTCGGTGGCGGCGGCGACGGACTCGGCAGTGGGGTGATCGAACAGCTCACGGACCGGGCACTCCAGACCCTCTCGCCGGAGCCGGGAGACCACCTGGACCGCACGGATGGAATCACCCCCGAGACGGAAGAAGTGATCACGCACCCCGACCCGCTCCAGACCGAGGACCTCGGCGAAGACCGCGGCGACCGTCTCCTCACGCCCAGTACGCGGAGCCACATACTCCACATCACTCAGCCGGGACAGATCCGGCTCGGGCAGAGCCCTGCGATCCACCTTCCCGTTCACGGTCAGCGGCAGGGCGTCCAGGACGACACACAGGGCCGGAACCATGTAGTCCGGCAGGGATGCCGCGAGGAACTCGCGCAGCGCGAGCGGGTCGGTCCCCTCCTCGCCCACCGCGTAGGCGACGAGGCGCTTGGTGCCGCGTGCGTCGGTCCGAACCACCGCCACAGCCCGGTCGACCGCGGGATGAGAGGCCAGAGCCTCCCCGACCTCGCCCAGCTCGACGCGGAAACCACGCACCTTGACCTGGTCATCCACCCGGCCCACAAAGTCCAGGACCCCCTCAGGCGTCCAACGCACCAGGTCACCCGTCCGGTACATCCGCCCGCCACGACCATCCGGAGCCGCCACGAACCGCTGCGCCGTCAACCCCGACCGGCCGCCATACCCATGCGCCAGACCGATCCCCGACACATACAACTCACCCACCACACCCACACCCACCGGACGCAACGACCCATCCAGCACCCGCAACTGCGTATCCGGAACCGGCCCTCCCAGCAGCACCGGACCAACGATCACATGAGACGAAGCAGCAATGGACACCTCAGTAGGACCATAGACGTTGACCAGCCGCACACCCGGCACCTCATCCAGAACCCGACGGCAATGCCGCGGCGACAACGCATCACCCCCCGACATCACCACACGCACACCA
>NZ_JBIBJI010000054.1:0-4025 GCF_042958345.1 Streptomyces sp. NPDC007983 | reverse complement strand
CCAAACCCACCACCAACACCACCACCCTCGGCCTCACCCCCACCACACACCCCCTACTCCCCGCCACCCTCGAACTCGCCGAAGGCGACGGGCTGGTATTGACCGGGTACCTGTCACTTGCCGAACAACCGTGGCTGGCCGAACACGTCATCGCCGGTACACCGCTGCTGCCCGCGACGGCATTCGTGGAACTGGCGCTGCACGCGGGCGACCACGCGGGATGCCGACACATCGACGAGCTGACGCTACACGCCCCGCTGCCGCTTCCGAGCACAGGCGTCCAGCTGCAACTGCGCGTGGGCCGACCGGATGGAGCCGGCCGCCACAGCCTCACGGTCCACTCGCGTCCGGCCGACACGGCGGAGACGGACCATGCGTGGACCCACCACGCCGACGCCGTCCTCAGCCCTCACTCCCCCGCACCGTCACCCGACACCACCGCACTGCCCTGGCCTCCGCCCGACGCAATCCCGCTCGACCTCACCGACGCGTACGAGAGTCTGGCAGCGACGGGATACGACTACGGGCCCGTCTTTCAAGGTCTCACCCATGCCTGGAAGCACAACGACGACCTCTACGCCGAGGTCACCCTCCCCGCATCACCCGATACCGCTCACACCCCGTACGCAATCCACCCCGCGCTCCTCGACGCCGCCCTCCACCCTCTCATCCTCGACCGCAGCGACCCTCACGTCCTCGAACTCCCTTACTCCTGGGTCGACCTCGCCGTGCACCAAGCGCAATCCACCGTCCTCCGCCTGCGCTGGACCCGCGAGGCCACTAGCCCGGACGCACGGACCTACCGCCTTACCGCGAGTGACCCGCGCGGCAACCTGGTCGCCACCACGACCCTCACCCTCCGCACCGCCTCCGCCCCGCAGCGGACCCAGGGTTCGCTCTACGAGACGACGTGGCAGCGGGTTCCCGCGCAGCAGCCCGCAGAAGGGCTCACCGTCCACACGACGACACTCGGCATTGACATCGACGCACTTCTGGAGTCCCTCACCTCCGACTCCGGCCTCCCCGACGCCGTCGCCGTCCTCTGCCCCGCCGATCCCAACGAAGAGACGGTCGCCCGCGCCCACTCCGTCACCCGCCACGCACTGAACCTGTTCCAGCGATGGTTGGCCGACGACCGTCTCCACCAGACCCCGCTCGCCCTCGTCACGCACGACACGACGGCCGACAACCTGGCCACCGCACCCCTGTGGGGTCTGGTCCGCACCGCACAGTCCGAAAACCCCGACCGCTTCCTCCTCATCGACACCGATGACCCGGACAACACCGAACTCATCACCACCGCGATCGCCACCGCCCTCCACACCGAAGAACCCCACCTTGCCCTACGCGACGGTCATGTACTGATCCCTCGACTGACCTCCATAAAAACCGGTACGTCTGATGTGCGGTCGTTCGATCCGGAGGGGACCGTCCTGATCACCGGCGCCACCGGCGCCCTGGGAACCCTCTTCGCCCACCACCTCGTCACCCAACACGGCGTACGACACCTCCTCCTCACCAGCCGCCGCGGCCCCCACGCCCCCGGCGCCGACCAACTCCACACCCAACTCACCAACCTCGGCGCCACCGTCCACCTCGCCGCCTGCGACACCGCCGACCACAACGCCCTGGCAAACCTCCTCACCACCATCCCCCACGAACACCCACTCACCGCCGTCATCCACACCGCCGGCACCCTCGCCGACGCCACCCTCACCACCCTCACCCCCCAACACCTCACCGACGTCCTACGACCCAAAATCGACGCCGCCTGGAACCTCCACCACCTCACCACCCACCTCCCCCTCACCCACTTCATCCTCTTCTCCTCCATCACCGGCACCCTCGGCACCCCAGGACAAGCCAACTACGCCGCCGCCAACACCTTCCTCGACGCCCTCGCCCACCACCGACACGCCCACGGCCTACCCGCCACCAGCCTCGCCTGGGGCCTGTGGGAGGGGACGAGCATGGCCGATCAGCTGGACGAGGCGAGCCGTGCCCGCTGGGTCCGCAGCGGCGTCGAGACACTGTCGACGGAGCGAGACCTACCACTACTCGACGGGGCACTGACGACGGGGGTTCCGGTAGTGGTGCCCTCGGGCTTCGACGTACGTGTGCTACGCCGCCGGCTAGAGGACGGCACGCTGCCCACGATGCTGCGCAGCCTGGTCCCCTCAGCGCGCCGGACGGCCCGCCCTGTCGCGGCGGGCGCAGCAGTTGCGGCCGACGCGTCCTCATGGACTGCCCAAACCAGTGCGCTTCCACTGCCTGAACGCGAAGCGGTGGTCAGGGATCTGGTGCGGAACCTGGTCGCCGGCGTCCTGGGGCACGAGACGACGGAGTCGGTCGTCATGGACCGGCCGTTCAAGGGACTGGGTTTCGACTCGCTGACCGGTGTCGAGCTGCGCAACCGACTCAATGTCGCGACCGGGCTGCGGCTGCCCGCCACTGTCGTCTTCGACCGCCCGTCCCCGGAAGCGGTGGCCCAGTATCTGCTGTCCGAGCTGGCGCCCGCGACGGAAAACGCCGAGGTCCGGACGGGAATCGCGCGCTCCACCAATGTCGCCTCGTCCGCTGTCACCTCAATGTCAGCGGACGAGCCGATCGCGATTGTCGGCATGGCCTGCCGCTTCCCCGGCGGTGTCACCACACCCGAAGACCTGTGGCACCTGGTCGCCACCGGCGCCGACGCCATCACCGGCTTCCCCACCAACCGCGGCTGGAACCTCGACACCCTCTACCATCCCGACCCCGACCACACAGGCACCTCCTACACCCGCGAAGGCGGCTTCCTCCACGACGCCGACCAATTCGACTCCGACTTCTTCCAGCTGAGCCCGCGCGAGGCCTCTGCCACCGATCCGCAGCAGCGACTGCTGCTCGAGGTGGCATGGGAGGCGTTCGAGCGGGCGGGCATCGCTCCGGAAAAGGCACGCGGGAGCAGGACCGCTGTCTTCGCCGGCGTCATGTACCACGACTACGGCGCCCGGCTGAGCCCCGCGCCCGAGGGGTACGAGGGTCACCTGCTGACCGGGAACACGTCGAGTGTCGTCTCGGGGCGTGTGGCGTACGCCTTCGGTCTGGAGGGCCCGGCGGTCACCGTGGACACCGCCTGCTCCTCCTCCCTGGTCGCCCTACACCTGGCCGCACAATCCATACGCCAAGGCGAATGCGACCTCGCCCTCGCCGGCGGCGTCACCGTCATGGCCAGCCCCGCCACCTTCATCGAATTCAGCCGCCAACGCGGCCTCGCCCCCGACGGCCGCTGCAAAGCCTTCTCCACCACCGCCAACGGCACCGGCTGGAGCGAAGGCGCAGGACTCCTCCTCGTCGAACGACTCTCCGACGCCCACCGCAACGGCCACCCCGTCATCGCCGTACTACGCGGCTCCGCCATCAACCAGGACGGCGCCAGCAACGGCCTCACCGCCCCCAACGGGCCCTCTCAGGAACGCGTGATCCGCCAGGCTCTCGCCAACGCCCGACTCAGCACCCACGACATCGACGCCGTCGAAGCCCATGGCACGGGCACCTCCCTGGGAGACCCGATCGAGGCACAGGCCCTGCTCAACACCTACGGCACGGGTCGTGAACATCCGCTGTACCTCGGTTCGTTGAAGTCGAACATCGGCCACAGCCAGGCGGCGGCCGGTGTCGGTGGGATCATCAAGATGGTCATGGCGATGCGCCACGGCACCCTGCCCCGCACCCTCCATGCCGACGAACCCACGCCGCACGTCGACTGGTCGACGGGCGCCGTCGAACTCCTCACAGAAGAACGTCCCTGGCAGCCGACCGAGGACCGGCCACGCCGAGCCGCCGTATCCTCTTTCGGTATCAGCGGCACCAACGCCCACGTGATTCTGGAGCAGGCGCCGGCCACCTCTGCTGCACCCCCGCGGCAGGAGGCGTCCGACGCCACAGGTTCCGCTCCGGTGCCGGTGGTGCTGTCGGCGCGGAGCGAGGAGGCGTTGCGGGAGCAGGCGGCGCGGGTACGGGGCTTCGTCGCCGAGCGAGTGGAG
>NZ_JBIBJI010000053.1:0-4187 GCF_042958345.1 Streptomyces sp. NPDC007983 | reverse complement strand
GCAGTCGGTGTATGCGGCGGCCAATGCGCATCTGGATGCGTTGGCCGAGCGGCGTCGGGCGCGGGGCCTGCCCGCGACCTCGATCGCCTGGGGTCTGTGGGGTGGCACCGGCATGGGCGAGATCGACGGGGCCGCCGACTTCTACGCCGAGCGCGGACTGGCCCCCATGCGGCCGGACCTGGCCATCGAGGCCCTGCACACGGCCCTGAGCCAGGACGACACCTGCGTCACGGTCGCCGACATCGACTGGGAGCACTTCGTCACCGGGTTCACCGCCTTCCGTCCCAGCCCCCTGATCTCCGACATCCCCCAGGTCCGCGAACTGGCGTCCGCCGCGCCCGCGGTCGATGCCTCGGACGAACTGCGCGGCCGCATCGACGCGGCCCTCACCCCGCGCGAACGCACCAAGGTCCTGGTGGACCTGGTCCGCACGATGGCGGCGGAGGTCCTGGGCCACGACGGGATCGACCGCATCGGCCACGATCTCGCCTTCAAGGACCTCGGCTTCGATTCGCTGGCCGCCGTACGGCTGCGCGGCCGGCTGGCCGAGGCGACCGGGCTCGTCCTGCCCGCCACGGTCATCTTCGACCACCCCACCGTGGACCGGCTCGGCGGGGCGCTGTTGGAGCAGCTGACCGGCGGGAACGACGGCGGGACCAGCGGCCCGGACGGTAGCGGGGCCCCGGCCGGCGGCCACGCGGCGCCGCCACCCGCCCCCGAGCCCATGGCACAGGACGCCGAGATCGACGAGCTCGACGCGGACGCCCTCGTCCGGCTGGTGACCGAAGGGACCGGCCCGGCCGGTGACGCACCGGCCGGTGACGGGACCGCCGACGCCGCGACGCGTCGTCGCGGACCGTCCCAGCGATAAAACCCCTCACCCGGGCGCCCGGACCGGCGGCGCCCGCCGCAGCGACGACCCACCCCAGAGCGAGCAGACGAGGAAGCCGAAGATGTCACCTTCCATGGACGACGTGCTCGGTGCGCTGCGCACCTCGGTCAAGGAGACCGAGCGGCTGCGTCGACGCAACCACGAGCTCGAGGCCGCCGCGCGCGAACCCATCGCGATCGTGGGCATGGCGTGCCGCTACCCCGGCGGCGTGGCCGGCCCCGACGACCTGTGGGAGCTCGTCGCGGACGGCGTCGACGCGGTCACCCGCTTCCCCGTCGACCGCGGCTGGGACGAGTCGGCCGTCTACTCGCCCGATCCCGACACCCCCGGCACCACCTACTGCCGGGAGGGCGGCTTCCTCACCGGCGTCGCCGACTTCGACGCGGCCTTCTTCGGTGTCTCGCCGAACGAGGCGCTGGTGATGGACCCCCAGCAGCGGTTGCTGCTGGAGACGTCCTGGGAGGTGCTGGAGCGTGCCGGTGTCGTCCCCGCCACATTGCGGGGCAGCCGTACCGGCGTGTTCGTCGGGGCCGCGCACACCGGTTATGTCGCCGACAGCGCGCGGGCGCCCGAGGGGGCCGAGGGTTATCTGCTGACCGGGAACGCCGACGCGGTGCTGTCCGGCCGGATCGCCTACATCCTGGGTCTGGAGGGCCCGGCCTTGACGATCGGGACGGCGTGCTCGTCGTCGCTGGTGGCGCTGCACCTGGCGGTGCAGTCGCTGCGGCGGGGCGAGTGCGATCTCGCGCTGGCCGGCGGCGTCGCGGTCATGCCCGACCCCACGGTGTTCGTGGAGTTCTCCCGGCAGCGTGGGCTCGCTCCCGATGGGCGGTGCAAGGCGTTTGCCGAGGGTGCGGATGGCACGGCTTGGGCCGAGGGTGTGGGTGTGCTGCTGGTGGAGCGTCTCTCCGACGCCCGTCGTCACGGCCACGATGTGCTGGCGGTGGTGCGGGGTAGCGCGGTCAATCAGGACGGTGCCAGCAATGGTTTGACGGCGCCCAGCGGCCCGGCGCAGCGGAGGGTCATTCGTGAGGCGCTGGCCGATGCCGGTCTGGCCCCGGGCGACGTCGATGTGGTGGAGGCGCATGGGACGGGGACGCCGTTGGGCGATCCGATCGAGGCCGGTGCGCTGTTGGACACCTACGGGCGTGATCGGGGCGCGGACCAGGACCCGTTGTGGTTGGGGTCGTTGAAGTCCAACATCGGGCACAGTCAGGCCGCTGCCGGTGTGGGCGGTGTGATCAAGATGGTGCAGGCGATGCGGCATGGCACGCTGCCACGCACTTTGCACGTGGACGCCCCCTCGTCGAAGGTCGACTGGGACGCCGGTGCCGTGGAGTTGCTCACCGAGGGACGGTCGTGGGAGCGGCAGGCGGAGGGTCCGCGCCGGGCGGCGGTCTCCGCCTTCGGCGTCAGCGGCACCAACGCCCACGTCATCCTGGAGGAACCGCCCGTCGAGCCGGCGGCCGAGCCCGGCGGCGACGAGACCGGACACGCCGCACGAGACGCGGCCGGGACGCCCCTTCCCTGGGTGATCTCCGCGCGCTCCGAGGAGGCCCTGCGCGCCCAGGCCGACCGGCTCGCCGCCGCCGTAGCCCACCGGGGGGCCGGGGACGCCGCCGACACCGATTCCGGCGCCGTCGCCGACGTCGGTCACTCCCTGGCCACCACCAGGGAGGCTCTGGAGCACCGCGCCGTCGTGCTGGTGAACGACACCCGGGCCGCCCGGGAGGACCTCGACGCGCTGGCCGCGGGCCACACACCGGACGGCGTGGTCACCGGTCTCGCCCGGCGCGGCCGCGGCATCGCCTTCCTCTGCTCCGGACAGGGCGCCCAGCGGCTCGGCGCCGGACAGGCACTCCGTGCGCGGTTCCCCGTCTTCGCCGGTGCCCTCGACGAGATCGCGGCGGCGTTCGACGTCCACCTCGAACGCCCCCTGCTCTCGGTGATGTTCGCCGAACCCGGCTCGTCGGACGCGGCACTGCTCGACCGCACCGACTACACCCAGCCCGCGCTGTTCGCCGTCGAGACCGCGCTCCTCCGCCTCTTCGAAAGCTGGGGCCTGGTGCCCGACCTCCTCCTGGGGCACTCGATCGGCGGCCTGGTGGCGGCGCACGCCGCGGAGGTTTTCTCGACGGCCGACGCCGCCTTGCTGGTGGCGGCGCGCGGCCGGCTGATGCGGGACTTGCCGGAGGGCGGCGCGATGGTCGCGGTGCAGGCCACCGAGCAGGAGGCCGCCGCACTGGAGCCGGTCGTCGCCGGTCGCGCGGTCATCGCCGCGCTCAACGGGCCGCAGGCACTCGTGCTCTCGGGGGACGAGGCGGCCGTACATGCGGCGGCCGCCGAACTCGCCACCCGTGGGCGGCGTACGAAGCGGCTCGCGGTGAGCCACGCCTTCCACTCTCCCCATATGGACGCCATGCTCGCCGATTTCCGCGCGGTCGCCGGAACGGTCGGCTACCACCCTCCCCGGCTGCCGGTCGTCTCCGATGTGACCGGCGAACTCGCCACCGCCGCCGAGCTGACGGACCCCGGTTACTGGACCCGGCAGGTACGGGAGCCGGTCCGCTTCGCCGACGCCGTGCGCACCGCGCGGGCCCGCGGCGCCGCGACCTTCATCGAGATCGGACCGGATGCCGCCCTCTCCGGCATGGCGGAGGAGTGCCTGGCCGACGGCGAGACCGACACCGCGTTCGCCCCCGCGCTGCGCCGCGGACACCCGGAGAGCGAGACCGCGCTGAGTGCGGCCGCCACCGCGTTCGTCCGCGGCGCCGACCTCGACTGGGCCGCGCTCTACCGCGGTACCGGCGCGCGCCGGGTCGACCTGCCCACCTACGCCTTCCAGCACCACCGTTACTGGCTCGCCCCCGCCGCCACGGCGACCTCCGCCGCCGCCCCGGGGCCCGCGGCCAAGCCCGTGGCGGCGGAGGACGACGACGCGCTGTGGGCCGCGGTGCGCGCGGGCGACGCCGCATCCGCGGCGGCCCGGCTGGGTGCCGGCGACGCGGACATCGAGGCTCCATTGCGCGCGGTCCTCCCGCACTTCGCCGCCTGGCACGACCGGCGCCGTACGGTCGCGGAGACCGACGGACTGCGCTACCGCGTCGCCTGGCAGGCGCTTTCGCCGGACGTTGTCAGGCCCGGCCCCTCGGATCGCTGGCTGATAGTCGAACATGGCCACCGCACGGACTGCGCGGACGCCCTGGTGGCGGCGTTGGGTGGGGGTGGTGCGGTGGTGGAGCGTTGGGTGCTGGATGTGGTGGGGGTTGGGCGTGGTGTTCTGGCTGAGCGGTTG
>NZ_JBIBJI010000052.1:0-4832 GCF_042958345.1 Streptomyces sp. NPDC007983 | reverse complement strand
CGCTACTGGCTCAACACCCCCAAACCCACCACCAACACCACCACCCTCGGCCTCACCCCCACCACACACCCCCTACTCCCCGCCACCCTCGAACTCGCCGAAGGCGACGGGCTGATACTGACGGGGCATCTCCCTCCTCACACCATCGACGCCGGCCCAGCCGACCTCGCAGCAGTGCTCGCCGAGGCCGCCCTTACCGCAGCCTTACACAGTGACGGCAAGCAGGTGGACGACCTCACGCTGTACGACGCCCCTGACCTTCTGGAGCCCTACGACTCCTGCGCTTCCGAAGCACTGCAGTTCCAGGTGTCGGTGGACGCGGCCGACGCGGCGGGTGACCGTGCGCTCTCCATGCACGCGCGCCCCGACATCGTCGAGTGGCCCTGGACCCGGCTCGCCACGGGCCGACTGTCGTCGGCCGCGCTCCCGCACGATACGGCGCCGCATACGACGGACGTGTGGCCACCGGCGGACGCGAGGGCGCTGGGCAACGATGAACTCACCCAGCTCCTGAGCAACGTGGAATGGACGCAGCCCGTGTCCCTGGGCGGCGCCTGGCGGCTCGGCGACGACATCCTGTGCGAAATTGAGCTCAACGGTGCCCAGCCGGACGAGTATGCCCTGCACCCGGCGCTGGTGGCGGCCGCGCTACGCGCCGCCGACGCCGCCGTGGGCGAGTCGACTGTCACCTCCTGGCATGGGATGCGACTGCACGCCGTCGGAGCCGAGGCGGTCCGGGTGCGGGTCACCCCGCTCGACCCCTCCGAGAGCGGTGAGCGGGCCGTCGCCCTCACGCTCACCGACTCGTCGGGCGCCTTGGTGGCCACCATCGACTCTGTCGCGCTGACGCCGGCGGCACCCGGACGCGCCCCCCGGGACGGCACGTCCGTGCAGGCAGCGCCCCTGCACGAGCCCACCTGGGTCCCAGTGGCGGTCTCCGACACCCGCACGACAACCGCAGCGGCCCGTATAGCGATCGTGGGTGGGTCCGCCACATGGCTGGCTGAGGTTCTGACCGTCCCTCGCGTCCCGGTGGAGACGTTCGACGACCTCACCGCCCTCCGTACGGCAGTCGCCAACGGCGCCCTCGCCCCGGAGTTCGTCCTGCTAGCAGCCCCAGGCGATACGCCGGATGACGTTCCGAGTGCCGTACGTGCCACGACGGAGGCTGTCCTGGCCGCCGCCCAGGAATGGGCGGTCGAGACCGGCATGACGGGGTCCCGGCTCGTGGTGGTCACACGGAACGCCGTGGCGGCCGCTGCGTCCGACCCGGTTCCGCGGCTTGCTGAGGCCCCCCTATGGGGGCTCGTCGGCTCCGCCCAGACCGAGAACCCCGGCCGGTTCGTCCTGCTCGACCTCGACGGCACCGACGCGTCGCTACGCGCGCTGCCCACCGCGCTGGCCGCCGGGGCCGCCGGGGCCTCACGGCTCGCCGTCCGCGACGGTGAGGTCTTCGAGCCCAGGATCGTCCGCCGGGCAGCAGGGGCACACCGTACCGCCCGGACGACCGCAGACCGTGTCGCCACCAGGGTTCCTTCCGCCCTGGATGGCACCGTGCTGATCACAGGCGGGACGGGGGCGATCGGCCGTGTCCTGGCCCGGCACTTGGCGACCACACACGGGGCGCGCCGGCTGCTGATCGCCGGGCGGCGCGGCCCGGACGCACCAGGCGCCTCCGAACTACGCGAAGAACTCGCCGAGTTGAATGTCGACGTGCGCATCGTCGCCTGCGATATCGCCGACCAGAATGCGCTGGCCGAACTTTTGGCCGCCGTTCCAGGAGAGCACCCGCTGACGGCGGTGTTCCACCTCGCGGGCGTACTGGAGGACGGGGTACTCACGGCACAGACACCGGAGCGTCTCGACGCTGTCCTCGGGCCGAAGGCGGACGCAGCGTGGCGCTTGCACGAGTTGACGGCGGAGCTCGACCTGCAGGAGTTTGTGCTGTTCTCCTCGGCGTCCGGCCTCCTTGGCGGCGCCGGTCAGAGCAACTACGCCGCGGCGAACACCTTCCTCGATGCGCTCGCCCGGCACCGGCGCGCCCTGGGGCTGCCCGCCATGTCGCTGGCCTGGGGCACGTGGGCGCCTGGTGGTGGCATGGCCGACCAGCTGACCGCCGGTGACCTGGCGCGTCTAGGCCGTAGCGGGTTCGCTCCGCTGTCGGCGGAGGCCGGCATGGCGCTCCTGGACGCCGCCCGCGAGGTCGCGGCGGAGGAGGGCCTCGCCGTGCTGGTGCCCGCGCGCATCGACCTCGCTGCCCTGCGCGCCCAAGACAGCGAGGGCGGACTGCCGCGCATCTTCCGCGGGCTGGTGGGCGGCGCGGCACGGCGGACGGCGGTGCGCGGCACCGAGCGTGCGGCGGAGGCCGCCGTCAGTCGGATCACCGCGCTCCCGGCGGCGGAGCGCGATGCGGCGCTCCTGGACCTCATACGGACGCAGGTGGCGCAGGTCCTCGGACATGGCAGGCCTGAGAAGGTCGACCGGCACGCCGCGTTCAAGGAGATCGGTTTTGACTCGCTGACGTCCGTGGAGCTGCGCAACCGGCTCAGCGCTGCGACCGGGCTCAGTCTGCAGGCCACGCTGGTCTTCGACTTCCCGACCCCTGAGGACCTCGTCCAGCACCTGCGCGGCGCGCTGTCCCCTGACGGTCCGGCGGACGGTGCACGAGTTGTGCTTGACGAGGGGCTCGCTGCGGTGGAGACAGTCCTCGCCACTCACAGGCCCGGGGACCAGGCCGCCACAGAGGTGGTGGCCCGGTTGCGGGCGCTGCTCGGGCGGTGGGACGCCGCCGTGGCGGGCGACGCCGACTCCGCTGCGGCGGCCACGTCTGACGAGGAACTGTTCACGGCCAGCGACGAGGAGCTCTTCGAGGCTCTCGACCACGAGTTGGGCACCGCATGACGTCGTTCCGTCGCCTCTCATCGAAACCGCAGCCCACGCGAGAAGCGACGGTCCTCACCGCACTCATCAGGGAGCAGTGACCATCTATGTCCAATGAGCAGAGACTGCGCGAGTACCTGCAGCGCGCCACGGCCGACCTGCGCCAGGCCAACCGGCGGGTGCGCCAGCTGGAGGCGGCACGGCACGAGCCGATCGCGATCGTCGCGATGGGCTGCCGCTACCCCGGCGGCGTCGGCTCGCCGGACGACCTGTGGCGGCTCGTCGCGGAGGGTCGTGACGCCGTCTCCGGTTTTCCCACGGACCGCGGCTGGGACCTCGATCAGCTCTACGACCCTGACCCGGACAAACCCGATCGCTCCTATGTCAAGGAAGGCGGATTCCTCAGCGGCGCGGGAGATTTCGATGCCCCGTTCTTCGGCATCGGTCCGCGCGAGGCCATCTCCACCGACCCGCAGCAGCGACTGCTCCTGGAGACCACATGGGAAACCGTGGAGCGGGGCGGGATCGATCCGACCTCGCTGCGCGGGACCCGTACTGGCGTGTTCGTCGGCATGTCCGCGCAGCGGTACGCGCCGGACCGGCAGGACGTGCCCGCTACTTACGAGGGTCACATTCTCACAGGCAACGCGGCCAGCGTCGCCTCAGGCCGCCTCGCATACGCCCTCGACCTTGAGGGACCGGCGGTAACGCTCGACACGGCGTGCTCATCGTCCCTGGTCGCGCTGCATCTGGCGGCGCGGGCGCTGCGGTCCGGCGAGTGTGATCTGGCGCTCGCAGGCGGCGTGACGGTGCTCGCGACACCGGATCTGTTCGTGTGGTTCAGCAGACAGCGGGGGCTGGCCCCGGACGGGCGCGTCAAGGCGTTCGCCGCGGGCGCGGACGGCACCGTATGGGCCGAGGGCATCGGCATGCTCCTGGTAGAGCGGCTCTCGGACGCGCGCCGCAACGGCCATCCGGTCGTCGCGGTGCTGCGTGGCTCCGCCGTCAACCAGGACGGCGCGAGCAATGGTCTGACGGCCCCGAACGGCGCCGCGCAGCAGAAGGTCATCCGCGCGGCCCTCGCCGACGCGGGCCTCGTTCCCGCACAGGTTGACGCTGTCGAAGCGCACGGCACAGGCACCGCCCTCGGCGATCCGATCGAGGCCCAGGCGCTGCTCGCGACCTACGGACAGGACCGCCGACAGCCCTTGCTCCTGGGGTCTTTGAAGTCGAACATCGGCCATACCCAGGCCGCGGCCGGAGTAGCCGGTGTCATCAAACTTGCCATGGCGATGCGCCATGGTGTTCTTCCGCGCACACTGCACATCGACGAGCCCACGCCTCACGTCGACTGGTCCTTGGGCGCCGTGGAACTTCTCACCGAGGAGCGACCCTGGGAGGTGACGGAGGAGCGGCCTCGCCGGGCCGCCGTATCCTCCTTCGGGATCAGCGGCACCAACGCCCACGTCATCCTGGAGGAGGCGCCGTCGCTGGAGCCCGTCCCCGCAGAACCGCCCATCGAGCGGGCTGACGCGGTCGGACCGCTCCCCTGGGTGCTGTCCGCCAAGAGCCAGCGGGCATTGGCCGAGCAAGCCGCTCGCATTCGCACCTTCGTCCGCGCTCACCCGGATCTGCCACTTGCGGATGTGGGCTTCGCCCTGGCGACGACCCGCGCCGCGTTCAGCCACCGCGCAGCCGTCGTCGCCGAGGACCGCACCGCGCTCCTGGACGGCCTGACCGCCCTCTCCCACGGCCGCCGTGCGCCACACGTGCTGCAGGGACGCGCGACCGAGGAGGGCCGGACGGCGTTTGTCTTTTCCGGTCAGGGCAGTCAGCGCCCCGGCATGGGACGGGAATTGTATGACACCCATCCCGTGTTCGCCCGCGCCCTGGACGAGGTGTGCCAGCACTTCACCCACCACCTCGACGCCCCCCTACCGGAGGTGATGTGG
>NZ_JBIBJI010000051.1:0-7441 GCF_042958345.1 Streptomyces sp. NPDC007983 | reverse complement strand
CTTGGTGGGTCCCGGATCCAGGTCGTTCTCACCTTCCACCATGTGCTGCTGGACGGCTGGAGTACTCCGCTGCTGCTGGAGGATGTCTTCACCCGTTATACGGGTGGCAGTCCCGAGGTTCGCCGTCCGTACCGGGACTATCTGGAGTGGCTGGGCTCGCGTGACGCGGCGGCCGGGCTCGAACACTGGCGTTCGGTACTGGCCGGGTTCGACACCCCCGTCCCGCTGCCCACGGACCGGACCGTCACAGCGCAGACCTGGACCGCGCGTGGCCACGATGTGCCGATCGACCCCGAAACCGGCGCCAGAGCCGTGGAGTTCGCGCGCCGTAACCGGCTGACGGTCAACGCGGTGGTCCAGGGTGCCTGGGCGCTGTTGTTGTCGGCGTACTCGGGTCAGCGGGACATCGTCTTCGGCGCCACGACCTCGGGGAGGCCGGCCGAACTGGCCGAGGCGGAGGGAATGCTGGGCCTGTTCATCAACACGGTCCCGGTCCGCACCCTCCTCGACCCGGCCAAGCCGGTCGTGGAGTGGCTCCAGGAACTCCAGGCCGAACAGTGGCAGTCCCGCGCCCACGAGTACCTCTCCCTCAGCCAGATCAACACGGTCACCGAACTCCCGGCCGGCAGCGCCCTCTTCGACAGCCTGCTCGTCTTCGAGAACTACCCCGTCGACGAGGAACTGGCCGCCCGGCACGGCTTGACCGTCACCGGCTCCGAGGGCGGCCTCGCCACCAACTACCCGCTCACGCTCAGCGCGTACACCAGCAATCACCTGGTCGCGCTGGGCGGTACGGCCGCTGAGATCGCCCTGCGCATCACCTACCGGCCCGAGCTGTTCGACGATCTGACCGTCCAGGTCCTGGCGACCCATCTGGCCGCCACTCTGGCAGCCCTCACCCAGGACCCGGACCGGCCGCTGTCCGCTCTGCCCACGCTGACGCCGGTGGAACGGACCCGGGTGGCCGCCTGGACGGCTGCCCGCCCGGCGGATCCGGACATCACCTTCCTGGACCTCTTCGGGGCGAGAGTCGCCGCGCAGCCCGACGCGCCTGCCGTCGAACACCTGGGGCGGGTCCTCACCTATGCCGCGCTGGACGAGCGCGCGGACCGGCTCGCCGCGGTACTCGTGGCCCGCGGCGCCGGGCCCGAGACCCGGATCGGCGTCTCGATGTCACGGACCGCCGACCTGGTCGTCGCCGTCCTGGCCGTGCTCAAGTCCGGCAGCGCCTACGTGCCGCTGGACCCGCACTACCCCGCGGACCGGCTGCGCTACATGGCGGCGGACTCGGGCATCGGGCTGGTGCTCACCGAGAGCGCCCTCGCCGGGGAGCTCCCGTTCGCAGGCGAGGCCGAGCTGCTCGCCGTGGACCGGCTTCCGGAGCCCGGCGTCGGTGTGGCCCCGTCGTGCCCGCCGCTCGCCGCCGCGGCGTACGTGATCTACACCTCCGGCTCCACCGGACGGCCCAAGGGCGTCGTGGTCTCGCACGAGGCCATGTCCTCGCTGGTGCAGTGGGCCGTCTCGCTCGGCGAGAACGTCTTCGCCCGGACCTGCTTCTCCACCTCACTCAACTTCGACGTCTCCGTCTTCGAGCTCTTCGGCACGCTCGCCGCCGGTGGTGTCGTCGAGGTGATGCGCGACGTACTGGAGCCGGCCGAGCGGCCCGAGGGCTGGTCCGGCAGTCTGATCTCGGCGGTGCCGTCCGCCCTCGGCGCCGTCCTCGCCGAGGACGGCCCACGGGTCTCCGCCGGGCATGTCGTGCTCGCAGGCGAGGCCTTCCCGGCTGCCCTCCACGAGCGGATTTCAGAGATCGCGCCCCAGGCGGTGATCGCGAACATCTACGGGCCCACCGAGGCCACGGTGTACGCGACCGGCTGGTTCTCCGACG
This sequence comes from Streptomyces sp. NPDC007983, assembly GCF_042958345.1. NCBI lineage: Bacteria > Bacillati > Actinomycetota > Actinomycetes > Kitasatosporales > Streptomycetaceae > Streptomyces > Streptomyces sp. NPDC007983. The sequence goes on along the minus strand of NZ_JBIBJI010000051.1, from coordinate 5,553 downwards.
CCGAAGAGGCCCCCACTGGCAGCTCCGTGCCCATCGGACGCCCGGTCGCGGGCAAGTCCCTGCGGGTTCTCGACCCGTGGCTGCGCCCCGTCCCCGCCGGAGTCTGGGGCGAGCTGTACATCGGCGGCCAGGGGGTGGCCCGCGGCTACCACAACCGGTCCGCACTGACCGCCGAGCGTTTCGTCGCCGACCCGGCCGGCTCCGGCGCGCGGCTCTACCGCACCGGCGACGTGGTGCGCTGGCGGTCCGACGGGGTGCTCGACTACGCCGGGCGCAGCGACGACCAGGTCAAGATCCGCGGCTTCCGCATCGAACTGTCCGAGATCGAGACGGTGCTGGCCCGGCTTCCCGGTGTGGCGCAGTCCGCCGTCGTCGCCCGCGAGGACCAGCCAGGTGTGCGCAGGCTCGCCGCCTACGCCGTCCCGGGCCCCGGCGACGAGAGACCTGAGCCGGACGAACTCCGGGCCGCGCTGGTCGGCGTGCTCCCCGAGTACATGGTTCCCGCCACGCTGACCGTGCTGGACGCCCTGCCGCTGAACGCCAATGGAAAGCTGGACCGGCGGGCCCTGCCCGCACCGGACCTGTCGTCCCTCGGCGAGCGGTTCACCGCACCGCGCACGGCGGGGGAGGCGCTGGTCGCCGAGATCTTCGCCGCCGTACTCGGTCTGGACCGGGTCGGTGCCCTGGACGACTTCTTCCAACTCGGCGGCGACTCCATCCTGAGTATCCAGGTGGTGTCGCGGCTGCGCCGGGCCGGTGCGGAGATCTCCGTACGCCGGCTGTTCGACCACCCCACGGCCGCGGCCCTGGCCCCGTACGTCAGCGTCTCCGGCACCGGCGCGGCGGTCGCCGACCCGGGCGTCATCGCGCGGGTCCCCCGCGACGGAGCCCTCCCGCTCTCCTTCCCGCAGGCACGCATGTGGTTCGCGGCCGAGCACGACACTGCCAGCGCCGAGTACAACTCGGGCCGCGCCGCCCGGCTGTACGGGCCGCTCGACGTCGAGGCTCTGCGCACCGCACTCCAGGCGCTGGTCGCCCGGCACGAGTCGCTGCGTACCACCTTCGGCACCGCCGACGGACAGGGCGTCCAGGTGATCCACCCCGCCGCCCCCCTCGACCTGCCGGTGCTGGACTGTGCCGCCGATGGACTCGACGTGCTCGTCCACCGACTGCTCGGCGAGCCCTTCGACCTGCGCACCGGGCCGTTACTGCGGCCCACCCTGATCCGGGTCACCCCACAGGAGCACGTGCTCGTTCTGTCGATGCACCACATCGTCATGGACGGCTGGTCCCTCGGGGTGATCCAGCGTGAGCTCGGCGAGCTCTACGCAGGCCGCACCCTGGCCGAACTGCCCGTCCAGTACGCGGACTACGCGGTCTGGCAGCGTGAGCGGACGACCCCGCAGACGCTGGAGAGCGGGCTGGACTACTGGCGGGCACAGCTCGCCGGAGCCCCGGCGCTGGAACTGCCGACCGACCGGCAGCGTCCCGCCGAGCGCACCACTCGCGGCGCAAGCTTCCAGACGGTGATCCCGGCCGGTCTGCTCGCCCGCTTCACCGAGGTATGCCGGGCCCAGGGCGCCACCCTGTTCATGGGCCTCACGGCAGCGGGCCAGGTCCTGCTGTCCCGCCACAGCGGGCAGCAGGACGTGGTGGTCGGCACGGTCACCTCCGGCCGGGAGCGCGACGAACTGAAGGATGTCGTCGGCTTCTTCATCAACACGCTCGCCCTGCGCACCCATATCGACGAGCGCGACAGCACCGCCACCCTGCTGGACCGGGTGCGCGCCACGGTCCTGGACGCCTTCGCCCACGCCGACGTGCCCTTCGACCGGGTCGTCGACGCCGTCGTCACCGAACGCGACCCCAGCCGCAGCCCGCTTGTCCAGGTGGCGATCAGCCACGAGAAGCTCTCCGGGGCCCCCACGGGCCCGGCGACGGACGGTCTGGACTGGCATGACTACGCCCTGAGGTCCACTACCGCGCAGTTCGACCTCACGCTCGATTTCGGTGAGGTGGACGGGGCACTGCTCAGCAACATCGTCTACAACACGGACCTGTTCGACGAAGCCACGATCCGCCGGCTCTCGGCACACCTGCTCGAACTGCTGGGTGCGATGGCAGCCGACCCCGACCTGCCCCTGCGCGCCATGCCGGGGCTGACCGGTGCCGAGCACACCGAGATCCTCGGCTGGACCGACGGAGCCGAGGGACCCGCCGGTGCGGTGCTGACCGAGGTCTTCGCCGGCCAGGTGGCCCGGACACCCGACGCGGTCGCGGTGGTGTGCGAGGGCGAGCGGCTCACGTACGGGGAACTGGACGTACGGGCCAACCGCCTCGCGCACGCCCTCCGTGCTCACGGAGTCGGCCCGGAGGTGCGGGTCGGGGTATGCCTGCCACGCGGCACCGCCCCGATCGTCGCGCTGCTCGCGGTGTTCAAGGCCGGTGGCGTCTTCGTGCCACTCGACCAGGACTACCCGGCCGACCGGCTGGCGTTCATGATGAGCGACTCCGGACTTCAGGTGCTGCTCGCCACCGGCGACACCCGGGAAGCCGTCGCGGACACACCGGTGCCCGTTCTGCTCCTGGAGGATCTGGGACGGACGGCCGAGGCCGCCCACGACGGACCGCCGCCGGTCCGGCTCGCTCCGCAGAACGCCGCCTATGTCTTCTACACCTCCGGTTCCACCGGCCGGCCCAAGGGCATCGTGGTGCCGCACGCGGGAGTCCTGCGGGTGGCGCGAGACCCCCGCCTCGCCTTCACGGCCGACGACGTGATCAGCCAGACCGCGACGCTGTCCTTCGACGCGAGCGCGCTGGAGGTCTGGAGCGCCTTCGCCAACGGCGCCACCCTGGTGGTCTCCACAGCACGGGTGCTGTCGGTCGAGGAACTGGGCGCGCTGGTGCGGACGCATCGGGTGTCCGTTCTGTGGGTGACCACCGGGCTCTTCCACGAGGTCGTCGACGCCGACGTGATGATGCTGCGCGACCTGCGCATGGTGATGACCGGCGGCGACGTGCTGTCGCCCCGGCACTTCCAGCGGGTCGTCGAGGAGGCCCCGGAGGTCCAGCTGGTGGCTGCCTACGGGCCGAGCGAGACGACCATCTTCGCCACGATCCACCTGGCCGACTGGGCGGAACAGAAGCCGTCGGTGCCCATCGGGACCCCGCTCGGCCAGACCCGGGCGTATGTGCTGGACGCCTGGCTGCGCCCGGTGCCGGTCGGAGTCGCGGGCGACCTGTACCTGGCCGGCGAGTGCGTGACCCGCGGCTATGCCGGGCACGCCGCACTCACCGCCGGCCGCTATGTGGCCAACCCCTTCTCGGCCGGCCGGATGTACCGCACCGGCGATGTCGTCCGCTGGCTGCCGGACGGGCAGCTGGACTTCGTCGGCCGGGCGGACAACCAGGTGAAGATCCGCGGATTCCGCATCGAGCTCGGCGAGATCGAGATCGCGCTGGCCTCCCACCCGGACGTGGCGCAGGCCGTCGTCGCGGTACGCGAGATCACGCCGGGCACCAAGCGTCTGGTCGCCTATGCCGCCGGAACGGGCCTGGACCCCGCGGGCCTGCGGGCGTTCGCGAGCACCGCCCTGCCGGACTACATGATGCCGACGGCCTTCGTCGTGCTGGACGCGCTGCCGCTCAACGCGAACGGAAAGGTCGACCGCAAGGCGCTGCCGGCCCCCGCCCCGGAAGCGGCGGCCGGCACCGAGTACGCCGCTCCGCGCACGGGGCGCGAGGAACTGCTCGCCGACGTGTGGGCCACCGTTCTCGCCGTGCCCCGGGTCGGCATCCACGACGACTTCTTCGAGCTCGGCGGCGACTCCATCCTCACCATCCAGGTGGTCTCCCGAGCACGCGAAGCGGGCCTGGCCATCTCCCCGAAGCAACTGTTCCAGGCGCCGACCGTGGCGGGCCTCGCGGAGCTGGTCACGGAGACCGGGGAGCCGGCCGCGGACCCCGCTGCCGCCGCTCCGGTCACCGGAGACGTGCCGCTGAGCCCCATTCAGCGCTGGTTCTTCGACACCTTCACCGTGCCGGAGCACCTGACCATGGCCACCTTCGTCGAGCTCGGGTCCGCCGATGTGGACCGCACCGCACTGGAGACGGCGGTCCGGTTCCTGCTCGGGCACCACGACGCCCTGCGGATGCGCTACGTGCGCGACGGCGACGGCGGTGCGAACGGCTGGCGCCAGCACAACCCGCCGGCCGAGACCCACCCCGTGCTCAGCTGCCACGATCTGTCGGGGTCCGCCGACCCCGAGGCGGAGACGGCCCGGCTGATCGCCGAGGCGCAGGGCAGCCTGAGCCCGGTGGACGGGCCGCTGATCAGGGCCGTGCTCCTCGAATACGGCGACGGCCGTCTCCCGCGCCTTTTCGTCACCGTGCACCACCTGGTCGTCGACGGGGTCTCCTGGCGCATCCTGCTCTCCGACCTGGCCACGGCCTACAACCAGGTGCGGGCCGGCCGCCCGGTCGGCCTCGGCGCCAAGTCCACCTCGTTCCGGGACTGGAGCCGCGCGCTCGTCAGCCACACGGAGTCGGGCGCGCTGGACGCGGAGGCGGCGTACTGGAACGGGATCACCGAGGGCGGCGCCGGACAGCTGCCCGTCGACCTCGACGGTGCCAACCTCGACCGGCTCCGCGCGGTCCACCGTGCCGGACTCGACGAGGAGACCACCCGGCGGCTGCTCCAGGAAGTCCCCGGCCGCTACCGCACCCAGATCAACGACGTGCTGCTGTCAGCCCTCGGCCGGACGCTCACCGAGTGGTCCGGTGAGGACAGCGTGCTGGTCGACCTGGAGGGCCATGGACGCGAGGAGATCATCGACGGTGCCGATCTGTCCCGCACGGTCGGCTGGTTCACCACGCAATTCCCCGTCCGCCTGACCGCCCCGGCCGATTCCGACTGGCGTCGGCAGATCAACCAGGTCAAGCGCGCGTTGCGCGCCGTGCCCGAGCGCGGCATCGGGTACGGGCTGCTGCGCCACATCCGGGGCATCCTCGCGGAGGGCCGGCGGCCGCAGGTCAGCTTCAACTACCTCGGCCAGTACGACACGGCCGAGGCCGGTGACGGGTTCTACGGGGCACCCGTCCCGTACTCCGTGCCGACGGCCCCGGCCACGGAGCGCCGTCCTCACCTGCTGGACATCGTGGCGGTCGTCTCCGAGGGCCGCCTGGAGGTCCAGGTGATGTACGCGACGGACACCTACCGCCCCGCGACGGTGTCGGCGCTCACCGAGCGGTTCGTCGCCGGGCTGGCGGAGATCGTGTCCGCCGGCTGATCCGGCCCGTTCGTGAAGGGAGGGACACGGGCCTGCCCGTGCCCCTCCCTTCACGGCTGGCCGGGTTCTTCCGGCGACCGCTCACCACTGAATTCAGCTGTGTCTTTAGTTCGTTGTGCCAGCCGCCGGGTTGGTGGTGTTCTCGATCCGTGTGTGCCGATCGGTCGATGTCTATGTGTGGGGGAGTGGTTCGGGTGCTGGAGTCGTGGGGTTCGCAGGGTGGCGGCTTCGGGGGTTCGGTGATTACCGAGGTCTTCGCGGAGTG
>NZ_JBIBJI010000050.1:0-8326 GCF_042958345.1 Streptomyces sp. NPDC007983 | reverse complement strand
GTCACACCGGCGGGCGGGGTGAGCCCGGAGGTCTTGCGGCCGGTTCCGATCACCTCGAAACCCGCCGCGACGAAGGCGCGGGCCGTCTCCTTGCCTATCCCCGATGAGGCACCTGTCACGAGCGCCACCGGCCGAGTTGTCGCCATGACAGACTCCCTTGGGTTTTAGATTACGTTCGTATGTCTTACGTTCGTACGACCATATGATGCTTATTGGTCACTGGCAAGGGTCACGTCCGGCAATCCGAGAAAGAACCGCGAAACGGTGGGGTGCGGTACGGGAAAGACCACGAGCGAACGACGAGCAGCTGACCGAGACGGCCGGCCCTCGCATCACCCGAGACGGCAAGCGAACGGTTTCAGTTCGCAACAGGTGGCGCAGGGGGTGCCACCGGGTCAGAGTCGGTAGGCGCAGTCAGAGAGACTCGGCGCCGATCAGACCGAGCACCAGGGCGCCGTCACCCGCAATGGTGGAGATCAGCCGCCCTCTGTCCACAGGCGAACAGGCGTGTCATGGGCGGCATGGACGACCGCACCGAGACGCCGGCCTCGCGCCCCGGCAAGATCCGCGCCGCGCTCGCGCGGGCCGAGCGCGCCGTATTCACCCTGTGCCGCTCGGAAAGTCATCGCTGCTGATCAGGCGGCATAGCCGTACTCGTTGACGATGCCGCCGAGGATCCGGGTGCGCAGGACTTTGTGCCATGCGGGGCGCTTGTGACGCCTTTTGAGGACCTCGATCCCCTCGGCCCGGAAGACGGCGTCGAACGCCTCACCGCACCTTGCCATCGCGGTAGCGCAGCAAGAAGCGCAGGGACCTCTCTGCGTATACCCAAGTCGGCGGCGGGATTCCGCGCGCGGTGCAGCCACACTTCGCGGCGATGAACCTGCGGTGTCAGGCCAGCAGAGTGCCGGGGGCGACAGGGAACACCTCGCGCCAGTGGTGTCGGGGTATCAGCGCGGACAGGGCAGCGAACCAGAATCGGTCGGCGGGCTGGTAGCGGACCGGTCCGGCCAGCCGGCGACGCAGGACCGCGTTCTCGTGCCGCAGCACCAGAAGTTCCGCGTCCTTCGCCGTCCCGCGACGGAGGAGAACTGATGGAACGGTCAGCAGCTTCCGGGTCACGTCGTCCAGCAAGGACACGATCAGGGAGGACATGATCCCAGCGGACTGGCCGTACCACTCCCACCTGCGACGATGACTTTTCGATCGGCACAGGATCGTGCACCTGACTCCCGAACTGCGCACCATCGCCCAGGGCGAGCAAGCTCCGGGGCTGCGTGCCGAGCTGGGCGCTCGGTGGGACATCGCGGAAAGCTCCTTCGCCGCGGGCATCGGCCGCAGCCTCATCGACGAGGGATTCTCGCTGGACTGGGCGACGCTACAGCTCACGGACAAGCGCCGCCGCCGCTCGGTCACCGGAGTCACCGACGCACTATCGGATTCCAGCACGGCCGCTGCCTCATCTGCGCTCAACCCATCACGCCAGGCGACAGCACCGCTGTCGACCACGTCTTCCCCTACTCCCTGATGCAGCGCTTCGGCGCCGTATCCGGCCGGCACGGACCGGACTTGGACGTCATCTGGAACCTCGCGCCCGCACACCAAGCGTGCAACAGCGCGAAGAGCGACCGGCTCCCCACCCCCGAAGAACTCCACCGGCTCGCCCAGCGCAACGAGGCGATCATGCACTCCCCCCACCCGCTCAGGAAAACCCTCCAGCTCACCCTCCGCAGCATGCGGCACAGCGCCAACCCACCGGAGCACTGGCCACACTTCCCGCGCCAGGTCCAAACCGCCTGCGATTGAGCACCGCCAGAGGCCGTCAAACCAACCCACAGGCCAGACGCCGCCCAGGCCGTCCGGCCTCCCGTGCCACCCAGGCCGGATACATCAACGACGAAAGCACCGCACTCGTGCGACACGCAGGTAAGCAGCGCTCGTCGATCACCACGCCACGTGGACACACAGCGGGGACATCATTCTTGCTTGGCACACTTTTTCTTCCGGCCAGGCCTCTACAAAACAGTCTCCCTACGGCGCTCCAGAGCCGGGTACAGCACTCACACCCTGGGAGTGCCCTATCTGCCGGCAGACACCAAGGGGCTTTGCCATCCCTTGACGCAGACCCCTACGGTAACCAAAAGCCCCACGTACGGACTGCCTGCGGAAACCAGCCCACAAGGATCACCGACAGCCTCTCTACTCCTGTCGCATGGGGAGCGCGGGACCGTGCCCCCACCCGGAAAGGGGGTCGGGAACCGACAAGGGGCCCTTATGCCTCTCGATGTAGAGAGCATCCGGATCGACGGGATGACCTCAGGGGGCCTACGGTTGACAACGACACACAGGGACTCGGTACGGCGCAGCAGGTCTACCGGATCGGGTGACGGACGAATCGGACACCGTTGACACGTCCGCGAGTTGGGAGCACGAGGGCTCCCAGAGGGCCCCCCATTACTCCCAGCCCGGAAATGGTTAAGGCCGCCTCCGCTACCCGCGGAAACGGCCTCCGACCTGCGAAAACGCTGGTCGGGACGACAGGATCTGAACCTGCGACCCCTTGACCCCCAGCGGCGCGGCAACCCACTGTAACGAATCGTAGTGCACCGTAGTGCCCCACCCGGGGTCGTACGCAGCCGTACCATCCCAATCTGACCGCCTGGGGCAACGTCGCGCCGATTCGGCCCCTGCGGATCTCTCCCCGCGGTGTGTCCCGCGATATTCTGGCCGCATGTCGATTCAGGTGCCCGAAGACCTTGAGGCCCGCCTGCGCCAGCTGGCGGCGACCCAGGGCATCACCGTGGACGAACTGGTCACCAAAGAACTATCCAAACTCGTCGTGTCACGCCCCGTCCGCGCCCTCCGGGGCAAAGGCGTGCTACACGCCGGTAGCAGCGCGCCCCACGCCCGCGATCTCAAGGCCTACATGCGTGGGGAAGCAGACGACGCGTGAAGCTGATCGTCGACGCAGGTCCCGTCTTCGCCTATCTATCCGCGGACGACCCTGACCACGCCCGCTGCGCGGCCCTGCTGGAGAGCTTCGAGGGCGAACTCGTGATCCCCCAGCTCGTCCTGGCGGAGGTCTCGTATTTCATCAACACCCGGGTCAAACGCGCCGTTGGCGCCAAGAAGGCCGCCGAAGCCGAGCTCGCCCTCATCGAGGACATCACCGCAGGCACCTTTCGAGTCGAACCGGTCGAAGACCAGGACTGGCCCCGGATCGCCGAGCTCGTCGGCCGTTACCACGACTTCCCCCTCGGTATCACCGACGCCTCCGTCATGACCGCGGCGGAGCGCCTGGACACCCCCAAGATCGCAACCCTCGACTCCCGCCACTTCCGCGCCGTGACCTCCTCCCGGTTCGGACACTTCGAGATCCTTTAGCGCCCCAGTACGATTGCGAGTCTGGTCAACGTCTTTGTCGTGTGCCGCTCGACCTGCGGCGTTCAGAAACGCATCACTGCTGGTCATGCTGCGTACCTGTACTCATTGATCAGGCCGCCAAGGACACGAGTCTGGAACAGCCGTCGTGGGGTTTTCAGGTCGGTCAGCGGCGCGGCGTGGTGGTCGGCGAGGGGAGGTAGTTGCTCTCGGGCCTGATGCGGTCGATGTCCGTTGTAGTGTCCGGCGTAGGCGCTGAGAACACGGAGAGCGTGGCGCTCGCTCCAGAGCAACAGGTGGTCGAGGACCTCGCGCCGCAGTGTCCCGATGCCCCTCTCACAGTGTGCGTTCATCCGCGGGGACTGCGGGGCGGTCTTGACGGTTTCGATGCCCTCGTCTTCGAAGACGGCGTCGAAGGACTCGGGGTATTTGCCGTCCCGGTCGCGGATCACAAAGCGCAACGACTTGAGGCGCACGCCCGCCTCAAGGGCGAGCTTGCGGGCCTGCTGGGCCGTCCACTGTGCGGTCGGATGCGCGGTTACGCCAGCGATGTGGCGGCGTGTGCCGTGCTCGAGGAAACCCAGCGCGTAACCGCGCGTTGACCTGCCGAGAGGCGGTCCCACTGGCCGCGGAAGGGCACCCGCACGCTGCCGCCCGCGCCCTGGTAGCCCTTGTCCGCCCAGCAGGCCAGGCCCGCCTCGGTGAGGGCGTCGATGATGCCGTGGGTTCGGGCGGCCTTGATGTCGTGCACGGCGCCGGGCAGGGCGGCCGAGGCCCAAAGCAGTTTCCCGTGCGGATCGGCGATGACCTGCACGTTCATGCCATGCTTCTTGTGTTTGCCGGAGTAGAAGGGCCGGTCGGCGGCGATCCGGTCGATCGGTAGCAGCGTCCCATCCAGGATCACGAACGTCTTTGCTGAGGCAGCCTTCACCGCCGTGGTCAGGTCGGGCGCCCGCGCCGCGAGCAGACCGACGGCTTCCGTGATGTACCGGTACACCGTGCTCACGCCAATCTCGAACCCGGCCGATAGCCGGCGCCACCGAGTCCCGCACGCCGCCCGATGCGTGGCCAACCGGTCGGCCAGGAACCGCAGATGCCGGGTGGACAGGTCGAGGGCAGACGGATAGACAAGCACATGAAGCTCCTGTCGGCACGGGCGATCTTAGCCGTGAACCCGTCTACCAGGAGCTTCATCGCGTGCGCAGGCAACCGGCGGACTCATCAACCAAGTTGGCCGTCGACGTCATCGCTGCGAGCTCTGTATAGGCTGGCGTTGTCGATGTGACGGGGTGTCTTGGGTGTGACCTTCTGACCGGGCGCCGGGAGTTGCCCGGGGACTTCCTGCACAAGACCGCTGCTTGGGTGGTGAACCACGTCGTCGGTCCGATGAATCTCGGCACCTTGATCGTCGGTCCACGGGAGTACGTCGTGGCCATCGCGGAGCTCGACGACACGGCAGCGGCGGAACCCGGCCCTTGCTGCGCGACGCCGCTCGTGTCGTGGAGACGTTGTGCCGGCCCGAGCAGACCTACGTTTGCATGTGGGCGCACGGTCGCGACGAGCGTAAGCACCTGCACATCGCGGTCCAGCCGGTGACCGCTGAGGTGCGGGCCCGCTACGGCGGGCTGCGCTCCGAGCAGCTCCAGGCCGGATGCTGGCGGACGGTGACGGTGACAAGCCGGACATCACGGAGGGCGAGCAGTTCTGCGAGCGGGCTCGCGAGCTGTTCCGAGCGATTACCGACACCAGCGCCGAAGATCGCAGTTGATCACCGGTACCGCGCCGACGTTACGACGTAGTCGGGCAAGACTGTGTGAGGAGGCACTGCAGTCTCCATCACGCACCCTCAACGTGAGGTTGGAAAAGACTCACTGTCGCGGCCATGGCCCGGCCCTCACCAGCTCTCCCCAGAGGGCAACCCAGAGGCAGCCCCAGACTTCTTAAGGGGCAAGTAGCTAGGCCATCGCGAGCACGTCGTGGACCAGTTGGCCCGCGTACTCCCGGTCGACGGACAGGCCGAAGACCACGTGGTGATACATCGGTGCAATCACGTGATCGAGGACCTGCTGCTCGGTCGGCGCCCGCTCCCCGCGCGCCCTTGCCCGATCCAGCATCACCTTGGCCTGCGTGCGGCGCTGCTCCCAGCACGGGCAGGTGAGCACCTCGTCCCGGGCGGACGTCATGGCGCGCAGGTAACGGGTCCGGCGCGGTTGGGTGATGTCGTCGACCACGATCCGAGCCCACGCCAACAGGTCACCGCGCAGTGACCCGGTGTCCGGCAGTTCGTCGCCGTCCTTGGTGAGCGCGGCGACAGCGACCTCCTCCAGCAGCGTGTCCAGGTCGCCCCAGCGGCGATAGATGCTGGTCGGGTTGACGCCTGCCCGGTTGGCCACCAGTGGGATGGTGATGCGGTCCGCCTTGCCCTCGCCCATGAGCTGGCCGACGGCGGTGTAGACGGCGTCCCGGACCTTCGCGCTGCGCCCGCCCGGCCGCCGGGCTGGTGTGGTGGTCGACATACGACCATTATTGCAGAAGTCTTTGTTTTAAGCTTCGCTCCGTGTACCGTCAATTAAAGCAATGATCTTCGCTTTAATTGATCGTGGGGGTACTCCATGCTGACCGCTCCGGCCACCCGGCGCATGTCGTCCGGGCCGGCCACCGTCCTGCCCGCGGCGACCATGCTGACGTTCCTCGCCGCGTCCAGCGCGCCGACCCCGCTCTACCGCGTCTACCAGGCGCGTTGGGCGTTCTCCTCGGGCATGCTGACAGTGATCTTCGGCGTCTACGCGGTGTGCCTGTTGCTCGCGCTGCTGACCGTCGGGTCGCTGTCCGACCACGTGGGACGCCGCCCGGTGATCCTCGGCGCCCTCGCGCTCGACGCGGTTGCCATGCTGGTATTCAGCACCGCGGACGGCGTTCCGTTGCTGATCGCGGCGCGCATGGTGCAGGGCATCGCGACCGGCGCGGCAACCGGTGCGCTGGCCGCCGCGATCCTGGATGCGGAGCGACCACACGGGCCGATCGTGAACAGCGTTGCCCCGATAGCGGGTCTCGCCGTCGGCGGACTTGGTTCCGCCGCGCTCGTCCAGTTCCTGCCGTGGCCGCGCCAGACCGTGTACCTGGTGCTGCTCGTGGTGTTCGCGGTCGAGGCGATCGGCACGATCGTGGTGACCGAGACCTCGCCGATGATGCCCGGCGCACGGCAGGCGATCCGGCCGAATGTCGGCATCCCGGCCGCGGCGCGGTCCGCGTTCGCCGCCATCGCGCTGCTGGACATCGCGGCGTGGGCGTTGGGCGGCTTCTACCTCTCGCTCGGCCCGAGCCTGATCCGTGTGGTCACCGGCTCAACCTCGATCCTGCTCGGCGGGTTGCTGGTGTTCACGCTGGCCGCGGCGGGTGCGGCGGCGATCTGGCTGCTGCGCACGGTCGCGGCCAGCCGGGTGATGCGCTTCGGCGCCGCCACGCTGGCGATCGGGATCGCGGTAACCATCGCGGCCACCCAGACCGGGTCCCAGGCGCTGCTGTTCGCGGGCACACTGATCGCCGGGACCGGCTTCGGTGCGAGCTTTCAGGGCGTTACCCGCACCGTCTTCCCGCTCGCACCGGCCGCCGAACGCGGCAAGCTCGTCGCCGCGTTCTACGTGCTCAGCTACCTCGCGTTCTCCATCCCGGCCGTCGCGGCGGGCATCATCGCGACCAGCGTCAGCCTGCTGACCACCGCGACCGGCTACGGCGTCGTGCTGATCGCGCTCGCGGTCACGGCGCTGATTCCCCGGCGGCCGCGGTGATGAAGGCGAGTGCCTGCGGCCAGGACACCGCGCACGCGCGGGCGTTCACCTCGCTGCCCCCTCGTGTTTCGCACTTTTTGGATCACCGGGGCGGTGAACGGGTGTGTGTTGATGCGCTCGATCGGATGGCGCGAGACCATACTGCTCTTGGGATGTGACAGGTAGACAGAAGCATCGGCGGTGTCTGTTTCACCCAGTTGAGAGTGATCCGCCGATGCTTCCAGTGGGCACGATACCGCCGTCCTTATCCGCTTTGCTGGCTGTCTGCCGGTCCTGCTTCACCGCTCCGACGTTCCGCACGTTCTGCGTTCTGCTGACCGGGCTGGTCGCGCAGACCCGCCGCCGCACGTTGTGCGGAATGCTGCTGGGCACAGGGCTGGAACGGATGTGGCACCACACCCGGTGTCACCGACTGTTCTCCACCGCCCGCTGGTCGGCCGACGAGGTCGGCCTGGCCCTGGCAGGTTTGGTCGTGGCACGCCTTCTCCCGGACGCTGCGCCGCTGCAGGTCGCGGTCGACGACACCCTGTTCAAACGGTCCGGCCGCAAGGTCTTCGGCGCTGCCTGGCAGCACCACGGCGCCGCGAAAGGGCCGCGCCCGGCCGGCTTCGGGAACTGCTGGGTCATCGCCGGGATCGTGGTGACCGTGCCGTTCCTGACCCGGCCGGTATGCCTGCCCGTCCTGGCCCGTCTATGGCGCCCCAAACACACCGGAAAGATCGCCCTGGCCCGCGAGATGACCGAACTGCTCGCCGCCCACTTCCCCGACCGCACCCTGCACACAGTCGGGGATGCCTCCTACGTCGGCGAGCACCTACGCGGCCTCAACCCGCAGATCACCTGGACCAGCCGCCTGAAAGTCACCTCCGTACTGCACGAACTCCCGCCCCCACACACGGGCAAGAAGGGACGCCCGCGCACCCGGGGCCCACGCCTGGGGACACCCACCGATCTCTCCCAGCAGCTGGACTGGCACCGAACCAAGGTCCGCCGCTACGGACGCGTGGACACCGTTTTCCTCGCCGAGCACACCTGCCTGTGGTACGGCTCCTTCCACACCCGTGAAGTTTCCCCGTGATCCTGGACACTCTTCTTCTACGCTGCGAGTGCTTGGTCGTTCTGGAGCCGCTGGCGTGTCTCGCGGGGCGTGATGTACC
>NZ_JBIBJI010000049.1:0-10561 GCF_042958345.1 Streptomyces sp. NPDC007983 | reverse complement strand
ACTTCACCACCGCCATCACCACCCTCCACAACCACGCAGTCACCACCTACCTCGAAATCGGCCCCGACACCACCCTCACCCCCCACATCCACACCCCAGCCACCGTCACCACAGCCACCCTCCACCACAACCAACCCGAAAACCACACACTCACCACCGCCATCGCCACCCTCCACACCCACGGCACCCCCATCAACTGGACCACCTACCACCAAAACCACCACCCCACCCCACCCCACGAACTACCCACCTACCCCTTCCAACACCACCGCTACTGGCTCAACACCCCCAAACCCACCACCAACACCACCACCCTCGGCCTCACCCCCACCACACACCCCCTACTCCCCGCCACCCTCGAACTGCCCGATGACAGCGTGCTGTTCACGGGACACATCTCTCTCAACGAACACCCCTGGCTGGCCGAACACGTCATCGTCGGCACACCGCTGCTGCCCGCAACGGCCATGGTCGAATTGCTGGTGTGGGCCGGAGAACGGAGCGGCTGCGGTCTTCTCGAGGACCTGATGCTCGCCATTCCGCTTGTCCTGCCCGAGGTGGGTGGCGCCCAGGTGCAGGTGCACGTGGGGCCGCCCGATACGGACGGACGCCGCGCGGTGCAACTGCGGTCGCGGGCTGCAGCATCCGCCCGTACATCCGACCCTGGCGGGGAGGCGGTGGGCGGACATCCGGAGTGGACCACGCACGCCACGGGCACGGTCGCTCCGGCGTCCACCCGGCCCCCCGTTCCGGTTGACGGCTCGGGCACCGGTCTGCCCGCCCAGTGGCCACCATCCGGGACCCAGCCGGTCGAGCTGAATGACGCCTACGGACGACTGCGCGACGCGGGCTACGGCTACGGTCCCCTTTTCCAAGGGCTGCGCGCCGCATGGCAGGGCCCCGGAGAGCTGTACGCCGAGCTCGCCCTGCCCGCCGGACTGCGGGAGTCTGCCCGCCCCTTCGCCTTGCACCCGGCACTCTTCGACGCCGCGCTCCACGTGCTTGCCCTCGACCACCTCGCCGGTCCCGCGGCGGGAGACGCGGCGGAGCCGGTGCTGCGGCTGCCGTACGCATGGTCCCGTGTGCGGTTGCACGGCACGGCGAGCAGCCTGCTGCGCGTGCGGCTCTCGACCGCCTCGGCGGGCGACGGAACGGACACGGCACGGCTGGTGATCACCGATGAGAGCGGTGCCCTCGTCGCGGAAGCGGAGGAGCTGATAGTGCGGAGCACCAGCCGTGCCCAATTGGCGGCGCTCCTGGACGACCATGTTGCGCTTTTCGAGGGGCGGCACCGGTCGCTGTTCGAGCCGGTCCGGAGTCCGCTGCCTCCGCGGCCCGTCGTACCGTCGAGCGAGGACGGCCCGTGGGCCGTCGTCGGCCCGAGCGACTCGGCCAGGCTCTGTGGTGATCTGTTCGACAGCACGGAGCAGCTCAAGCAGTACGACGATGTCGCCGCGCTCTCGGCGGCGGTGGCAGCGGGTGACGCGGTGCCCGAGGCGGTGCTGCTGCCCGTTCTGTCCAATGCCGACTGCGAGCCCCACTCGCCGGAGGCCGCCCACAAGGCCGTCCAGCGGGTGCACGGCACGCTGCGGGATTGGCTCGCTGCCGACGTGCTCGATGGTGTCCGGCTTGTGGTCCTCACGCGCAAGGCTGTCGTCACCGCACCTGGTGAGGCGGTGGACGACCTGGCAGCCGCGCCCGTGTGGGGGCTCGTCCGCACAGCGCAGACCGAGCACCCGGACCGGTTCGTGCTGGTCGACGTGGATGGGAGCGGCGACGCCCGCTCCCTCGGCGCCGCTATCGGTACGGGTGAGTCTCAACTCGTGTTGCGCGATGGCCTGGTGTCAGTGCCAGAGCTGGCCCGTGTACCGGCTGCGCCGAGCGCTCTGGACGTGGCTGCCGACGTGCGGTCGTTCGATCCGGAGGGGACCGTCCTGATCACCGGCGCCACCGGCGCCCTGGGAACCCTCTTCGCCCACCACCTCGTCACCCAACACGGCGTACGACACCTCCTCCTCACCAGCCGCCGCGGCCCCCACGCCCCCGGCGCCGACCAACTCCACACCCAACTCACCAACCTCGGCGCCACCGTCCACCTCGCCGCCTGCGACACCGCCGACCACAACGCCCTGGCAAACCTCCTCACCACCATCCCCCATGAACACCCACTCACCGCCGTCATCCACACCGCCGGCACCCTCGCCGACGCCACCCTCACCACCCTCACCCCCCAACACCTCACCGACGTCCTACGACCCAAAATCGACGCCGCCTGGAACCTCCACCACCTCACCACCCACCTCCCCCTCACCCACTTCATCCTCTTCTCCTCCATCGCGGGCGCTCTGGGCAGCGCTGGACAAGCCAACTACGCCGCCGCCAACACCTACTTGGACGCCCTCGCTCAGCACCGCCGCACCCTCGGCCTGCCCGCCACGTCGCTCGTGTGGGGTCTGTGGGGGCAGTCCGGGATGGGGGCGGCCCTCGAGGGGGCCGAGCTGGCGCGGATGCGGCGGATCGGGGTGGTCGCGATGGAGCCGGAGGAAGGACTCAGCCTGTTCGACCACGCCGTGCGCAATGCGCGGCCCGTGCTGGTCCCGGCACGGTTCGACACGACCGCGCTGGTCTCCTCTCCAGTTCCGGTGCCGGGCGTGCTGCGCGGCCTGGTGCGCGCCGCGGACGGTGGCGCGGCAGGTGGAGCGTCACCCGGCGGCGCGGCTTCCGGGGACCGGAGGGCTCACGCCGACACCGGTGCGGAGGACGTCGAGCGGCTGCTTGCCCGGCTCACCGGGCTGCCGTCCGAGGAGCGACGAGAGGTGCTGCTCGACCTCGTGCGGGAGACCACCGCGGCCGTGCTCGGCCACGCCGCGCCGGAGGCCATTGCCGAGGACCGCGGACTGCTCGACCTAGGGCTCGACTCGCTGACGGCAGTCGAGCTGCGCAACCGGCTGAACGCGCGGACCGGTCTGCGTCTGCCGACGACGCTGACCTTCGACTACCCGACGCCAGGCGTGCTCGCCGGGCACCTGCACGACGAACTCACGCCCAGGGTTGCCGAGGCAGGTGGACAGGACGACGGGATCTTCGCCCACCTCACCCGTATCGAGGCATCGTTGCCCACCCTCGAGCGTGACGCCGAGTCCCGTACCGCCGCCGTCGATCGGCTCCGGGCCGTGCTGCACCGACTCGGCGGGGCCGAGGGCACACCGCATTCCGCTGCCCAGGCCGCATCCGCCGCCGCGCCCGGCGGGGACGCGCTGGGCGCGGCGACCGACGACGAGATCTTCCAGCTGATCGACGAGCTCGGCACCAACTGACGGGCCGGCGCCGCCCCGGCTGGTGTCCCTCCGGGCACCGGCCACCCGGAACCCTTGAGGAGAGTTGACTTCGCATGTCAAAGGAGTTGTACGAGAGCCCGTCGAGCGAGGACAAGCTCCGCGGCTATCTCAAGCGGGCGACGAACGACTTGCTGCAGACCCGGCAGCGGCTCGCCGAGGTCGAGTCGGCGAGCCGGGAGCCGATCGCGGTCGTGGGCATGGCCTGCCGCTACCCGGGCGGGGTGAGCTCGCCGGAAGAGCTGTGGGAGCTGGTTGCGGGCGGCCAGGACGCGATCGGCGATTTTCCCGCGAACCGGGGCTGGGACCTGGACGGCCTGTACCACCCGGACCCCGACCACACAGGGACCTCGTACACCCGGAAGGGCGGTTTCCTGTACGACGCCGACCACTTCGACGCCGAGTTCTTCGGCATCAGCCCACGTGAGGCGCTCTCCATCGACCCCCAGCAGCGGCTCCTGCTGGAGGGGGCGTGGGAGGCGTTCGAACGGGCGGGCATTGACCCGGCGTCGTTGCGTAGCAGCCGCACCGGGGTGTTCGCCGGGGTGATGTACGACGACTACGGCTCGCGGCTGCACACGTTCCCGCAGGGCTTCGAGGGATTCATCGGCACCGGCAGTGCCTCCAGCGCAGCCTCGGGACGAGTCTCGTACACCCTGGGTCTGGAGGGTCCCGCGGTGTCCGTGGACACCGCGTGCTCGTCATCGCTGGTGGCGCTGCACCTGGCCGCGCAGTCGCTACGTCAAGGGGAGTGCTCGCTCGCCTTGGCCGGGGGCGTCACGCTGATCTCCACGCCGAACCTGTTCATCGAGTTCAGCAGGCAGCGCGGTCTGTCGCCCAACGGGCGGTGCAAGGCGTTCGCAGAGGACGCGGACGGTACCGGGTGGGGCGAGGGCGTGGGCCTGCTGGTGCTGGAACGGCTCTCCGACGCGCGGCGCAATGGACACCCGGTGCTCGCGGTGGTGCGGGGCAGCGCCACCAACCAGGACGGCGCATCCAGCCAGCTGTCGGCGCCCAACGGACCCGCCCAGCAGCGGGTCATCCGGCAAGCTCTGGCCGCGGCCGGGCTCACTGCCGCCGACGTGGACGCGGTGGAGGCGCACGGCACGGGAACCCGGCTCGGCGACCCCATCGAGGCTCAGGCGCTGCTTGCGACGTACGGCAAGGAGCATCCGGCAGAGAGCCCACTGTGGCTGGGATCGCTGAAGTCGAACATCGGGCACGCGCAGGCGGCAGCGGGCGTGGGCGGTCTCATCAAGATGGTGATGGCCATGCGCCACGGTGTGCTGCCGCGCACGCTGCATGCCGAGCGGCCCACACCGTTGGTCGACTGGGCGGCGGGCGGTGTCGCGCTACTGTCCGAGGAGCAGCCGTGGCCGCGCGGCGAGCGGCCGCGTCGCGCAGGCGTGTCGTCTTTCGGGATCAGCGGCACCAACGCCCACGTCATCCTTGAGGAGGCGCCCGCCGACACGCCGGAGCCGGACACGCCGACGGCGGACGGAGCCGGTCCGGGCGCGGCGGCGCCGCTCACGGTGTCGGGTCCGGCGCCGTGGGTGCTGTCCGCCAAGTCCCCCGAGGCATTGGCCGAGCAGGCCGGGCGTCTGCGCTCGTTCGTCGCCGGGCGACCGGAGCTGGCCGCCGCCGACATCGGGTACACGCTGGCGACCACGCGCACCGCGTTCCCGCACCGCGCCGCGGTCCTCGCGGACAGCCGGGAGGAGGCGCTGGCGCAGCTCGGCCGGCTCGCAGCTGGAGAGGTGCCCGCAGGTGCGGTGACCGGCACGGCGGTCGCGCCGGGCAAGGCGGTGTTCGTCTTTCCCGGGCAGGGCTCGCAGTGGGCAGGCATGGCCGTGGAACTGCTGGAGGAAAGCCCCGTGTTCCGGGCGCGTCTGGAAGAGTGCGAACGGGCGCTTGAACCATATGTGGACTGGTCGTTGACAGCCGTGCTGCGAGGCGCGCCCGGTGCGCCGCCGCTGGACCGGGTCGACGTAGTGCAGCCCGCGCTGTTCTCGGTGATGGTGGCGCTCGCGGCGTTGTGGGAGCACGCCGGGATACGGCCCGCGGCCGTGATCGGGCACTCGCAGGGGGAGATCGCCGCGGCCTGCGTGGCGGGGGCACTGTCCCTGCGGGACGCGGCGAAGGTCGTGGCGCTGCGGTCACGGGCGCTGACCGTACTCGCGGGCAGCGGCGGCATGGCGTCCGTGCAGTTGCCGACGGAGCGGGCCGAGGAGATGCTCGCCCGCTGGGGCGAGTTGCTGTCAGTGGCGGCGGTCAACGGGCCGCGGGCCGTGGTCGTGGCGGGTGACCCGGGCGCCCTGCGGGAGCTGGTGGAGGAGTGCCGGGCGTCCGGAGTGCGGGCGCGCCTCATCCCCGTCGACTACGCGTCGCACTCGGCCCACGTCGAGGCCGTGCGCGGGGAGGTGATCGACGGGCTCGCGGGGATCGCACCGCACCCGTCGGAGGTGGCGTTCCACTCGACGGTGACCGGAGAACGCTTGGACACCGCGGCCCTGACGCCCGAGTACTGGTTCCGCAACCTGCGCCAGACCGTGCGGTTCGAGCCGGTGCTGCGAGGTCTGCTGGCGTCCGGGCACCGCACGTTCCTGGAGGTGAGCCCGCACCCGGTGCTGACTGCGAGCGTTCAGGAGACCATCGATGACGCGAGTATGGCGCACACGGTGGTCACCGGCTCGCTTCGCCGCGACGACGGGGGTGCCCGCCGCTTCATCACGTCCCTGCTCGAGGCGTATGCGCAGGGCGTGGCGACGGACTGGGCGGCGGTGTTCGCGGGCAGCGGGCCGCGGCGCGTGGAGCTGCCGACGTACGCGTTCCAGCGGCGCAGCTACTGGCTGGAGGCGCCCGAGGCGGGCGGTGACGTGTCGGCGGCGGGACTTGGCACGGCGGATCATCCGCTGCTCGGCGCCGCCGTCGAACTGGCGGACGGCGATGGGCTGCTGTGCACTGGGCGACTGTCGCTGCGGGCTCAGCCGTGGCTCGCGGAGCACACACTCGACGGCTTCGCGCTTCTGCCGGGCGCCGCCGTGCTCGACTTGGTGCTGCACGCCGCGCGGCGCGTCGGCAGCCGACATGTGGTGGAACTCGTCCAGGAGCTACCGCTCGCGGTGCCGGATGACGGCGGCATCCAACTCCAGTTGGCGGTCGGGGCGCCGGACCGGTCCGGTGAGCGCCGCATCACGCTGTACGCGCGTGCGGAGGGTGCGGCGGACACCGCCTGGACGCGGCACGCCCATGGTGTGCTCGCGTCCGGCGAGGGCCCGGCCGGGCCGGTGGGCGGGGCCTTGGACGCATGGCCCCCAGACGGGGCCGTGGAGGTGCCCGTCGATGAGATCGATGGGGCCCTGGCCGCGGCGGGGCTCAGCCACGGTCCCACGGTGCAGGGGTTGCGACGTGCTTGGCGGTACGGCGACCACCACTACGCGGAAGTGGAGCTTCCGGAGCGTGCGGACGAGGGGGCCGAGGGGTACGAGCTGCATCCGGTGCTCCTCGACTCCGCGCTCCGGCCGCTGGTGGCGGACGCCGGGCGGGACTCGGCGGCCGGTGCGCGGCTGCCGCTCCGCTGGCGCGGCGTGACGCTGGCGGAGAACTCGGCAGCGGACTCCGCGCTGCGGGTTCATCTCGCGCCAGTGACCGTGGACAGTCGGATCAACGGTCCGGCGGCTCGCGTGCGGATCGCGGACGGCCGGGGCACGTTGCTCTCGGCCGTGGACACGGTTGCCCTGGGTCCGGTGTCCACCAGGGCTCTGACGTCCGCGGGGATGGCGCTGCCGCGCGACGTGCTGCACGCCGTCGACTGGCGGCCGGTGCGCACCCCGGCGTCTCCCGTGTCCAGCACCTCTGTGGCAGTCGTCGGCGAGGGCGTCGAGCTGCCGGGCGCGGTGGTGTCCTCGGAGTATCCGGATCTCGACGCGGTCGCCGCGGCGGTCGCGGACGGTGCGGCGGCGCCCGACGCGGTGGTCATCGCCGCCCCGATGAGTGACACCGGCAGTCCGTCCGACGCCGCGGCCGTGACGGCGGGCCGGGTCCTGGAGATCACCCGGCGCTGGCTCTCCGAGACCCGGCTCGGCTCGTCCCGACTCATCCTCGTCACGCGCGGCGCAACGGTGGCGGATGCCACGGCCGACGGTACGGCCGCGGACGCGGCAGGGCTCGTCGCCGCCACAGTGTGGGGCCTGGTCCGCACGGCCCAGCTGGAGGAGCCGGGCCGATTCTCAGTGGTGGACGTCGACGGCACCTCGGCCTCGGCAGCCGCGCTCGCCTCCGCCGTGACCTGCGGAGAACTCCAGGTCGCCGTACGTGACGGGGCGTTGCTGATGCCGCGCCTCGCCGTGCAGCGGCCGCCCGCCGAACGACCGGACGCCACGACGTTCGCACCCGACGGCACGGTCCTGTTGGCCGGGAGCCTCGGCGCCACGGCGTCTCTGGTAGTCCGTCACCTGGTGGAGCGACACGGCGTCAGGCGGATCCTCGCCGCCGCCCCCGCCGCCCATACCGACAGGGCCGAGGAGTTGCTGCGGCACGTGGCCGCGCACGGCGCCGAGTTCACGGTGGCCGCGTGTGACCCTGCGGACCGGGACTCGCTGGCCGGGCTGCTCGCGGGGCTCCCCCCGGCGCAGCGGCCGACGTCCGTCCTGCACATCCCCGGGAGCGCGGACGACGGCGTGTTGTCCTCGCGTACGCCCGACCAGCTGGCAGCCGTGGTGGGCGAGATTGCCGCAGCCGCCTGGAACCTCCATGACCTCACTGCGGACCTCGACCGATTCGTGCTGTTCTCATCAATCGCGGGGACGGTCGGCGGCTCCGGACGCGCCGGGCACGCTGCGGGCGCCGCGTTCCTGGACGCACTCGCCGAGCGGCGCCGCGCGGCGGGCCTGCCCGCGGTGTCCCTCGCCTGGGGCCCATGGGAGATCAGTGAAGGCGTTGATCCCGAGCGGGCCCGGACGGCCGGGTTCGTACCGCTGCACGAAGAGGTCATGCTCGCGGCGTTCGATGCCGCCGTCGACCTGGGCCGCGCGGTGGCCGCGCCGGTGCGACTGGCCGCGCCGACGCTGCGCGCGCAGGCGGCGGCGGGCACGCTTCCCGCCGTCCTCACCGGCCTCGCGGGGACGGGCGCCGGCGCCCCGGTACAAGCGACGGGCGCGGCCGCGCTCCGCCGCCGCCTCGTCGGTATACCCGCGGACCGGCGCGCCGACGAACTCCTCACGCTGGTGCGGCAGCACGTGGCGGCCGTGCTCCAGCACGACTCTCCCACCGCCGTGCCCGCGGATCGACCCTTCAAGGAGATCGGTTTCGACTCGCTCACCTCCGTCGAGCTGCGCAACCGGCTGGGCGCGGCGACCGGGCTCCGGCTCACCGCCACGCTCGCCTTCGACCACCCGAGCCCCACCGTGCTCGCCGACCACCTGCTGACACAGCTGTTGGGCACCACGGATGAGGACGCCGAGCTCGAGGTGCGCTCCTCCACACGGCAGCATGACGATGACGCGATCGCAATCGTCGCCATGACCTGCCGCTTTCCCGGCGACGTAGCGTCGCCGGAGGATCTGTGGCGCCTCGTCGCCGCGGGCGGCGAGGCGATCACCGGTTTCCCCACCAACCGCGGCTGGGACCTCAACACGCTCTTCGACCCCGACCCGGACAACGCCGGCACCTCGTACGCACGCGAGGGCGGATTCCTGCACGACGCCGACCGGTTCGACCCGGACTTCTTCGGTATCAACCCCCGCGAGGCACTCGCGATGGACCCCCAACAGCGGCTACTGCTCGAGGTCGCGTGGGAGGCGTTCGAACGGGCGGGCATCCGCCCCGATGCGCTGCGCGGCAGCCGCACCGGCACGTTCGTCGGCATGGTCGGCACCGATTACGCGTCGCGCCTGCACACCGTCCCCGACGATCTGGAGGGCTACCTCGGCATCGGCAGCGCGAGCAGCGTCGCGTCAGGCCGCCTCGCGTACGTCTTCGGCCTCGAAGGCCCCGCGGTGAGCGTGGAGACGGCGTGCTCATCGTCCCTGGTCGCACTGCATCTGGCGGCGCGGGCGCTGCGGTCCGGCGAGTGTGATCTGGCGCTCGCGGGCGGGGCCACCGTGCTCTCGACGCCGGACCTGTTCATCTGGTTCAGCAGGCAGCGCGGTCTGTCCCCCGACGGCCGCTGCAAGGCGTTCGCCGCAGGCGCGGACGGCACCGCGTTCGCCGAAGGCGTGGGCCTGCTGCTGCTGGAACGGCTCTCGGACGCCCGCCGCAACGGCCACGAGATCCTCGCGGTGGTGCGGGGCTCCGCCATCAACCAGGACGGCGCCAGCAACGGCCTAACCGCTCCCAACGGCACCGCACAACAAAAGGTCATCCGTCAGGCCCTCGCCGACGCGGGCCTGACGGCCGCAGACGTCGACGCAATGGAGGCCCACGGCACGGGCACCGCCCTCGGCGATCCGATCGAGGCGGAGGCACTGCTCGCCACCTACGGCCAGAATCGCGAACGTCCCCTTCTGCTGGGATCGTTGAAGTCGAACATCGGCCACACCCAGGCCGCCGCCGGCGTCGGCGGCGTCATCAAGATGGTCATGGCGATGCGCCATGGCACCCTGCCCCGCACCCTCCACCTCGACAAACCCACCCCTCACGTCGACTGGTCCACCGGCGCCGTAGAGCTCCTCGCTGAGGCCCGCCCCTGGGAGCCCGCGGGCCGCCCGCGCCGCGCCGCCGTCTCCTCCTTCGGAATGAGCGGCACCAACGCCCACGCCATCATCGAGGAGCCGCCCCTGGCCGACCGGCAGTCCCATCCTGCCGCCCGAAACGCTCCGCCCGAGCCTGTGACGGAGGAGCCCGTGGCTGGGCCCGCTCCGGTGCCGGTGGTGCTGTCGGCGCGGAGCGAGGAGGCGTTGCGGGAGCAGGCGGCGCGGGTACGGGGCTTCGTCGCCGAGCGAGTGGAGTTGCCACTGCCCGCGGTCGCGGCGGGCCTGGCCACTCACCGCACCGCCTTCAGCCAACGGGCCGCTGTGGTCGCCCAGGACCGGGCGGAGTTGCTGGCGGGTCTTGATGCCCTGGCGGCGGGCTCTCAGGATGCGAACGTCGTCCAGGGCCACGCCGACGACACCGGCGGCAAGGTCGCGTTCATCTTCTCCGGTCAGGGCAGTCAGCGCCCCGGCATGGGACGGGAGCTGTATGACACCCATCCCGTGTTCGCCCGCGCCCTGGACGAGGTGTGCCAG
>NZ_JBIBJI010000048.1:0-12702 GCF_042958345.1 Streptomyces sp. NPDC007983 | reverse complement strand
GAGTTGCCTACGTGTCACACCCAGCGTCCTACCAGGTCCTGCCCCCGCAAGGGACCAAAACCCCGAGATTGATCACGACCTCACACAGGCCCTAGACGCGCCCGAAGTCGTCCGCAAGCCGAATGATGTCGTCCTCGCCCAGATAGTCGCCACGCTGGATCTCGATGATGGTCAGCGGTTCGTCTTCATTGTTGACGATGCGGTGGGGCTGCCCGATCGCAATGTCGATGCACTCGCCGACCCTGGAAACGACTGTCTCACCGTCGATGATCGATGATGCGGTGCCTGCGACGACCACCCAGTGTTCGGCGCGGTGCTCGTGGGTTTGGTAAGAGAGCCGCGCGTGGGGCTTGACCTCGATCCGTTTGACCTTGAAACCGGCGCCTTCGTCGAGGATTGTCCAGGTGCCCCACGGCCGGTCGTCAGATTCGCCGATCACAGCTTTCCCTTCGCTTGCAGGCGGCCCCAGCCTAGTGCTGTTACTGGGAACGCCGCGGCGGTGGCGACCTCATTCTGGTCACAGCACGTGCGGACCAGAGGGAGATGCCTGCGATGTGGAGTCCGGCCAGGTAGATGGTGGCGGTCTTGTCGTAGCGGGTGGCGATGCTGCGCCATTGCCTGAGGCGGTTGATGCATCGGTTGCCGTACCTCTCCGGCAGGTGGACCCACTGCTTTCCAGTCTGGAACTTGAAAGCGATCGCATCGATCACCTCACGGTGATCCCTCCACCGGCCACCCCGCTTCGGCGTCTGACCCCGGTGTAACGCTTTTGATCCGCGCCCACTGCGCATCAATCAACGGCACACCCGGACCAACGACGAGTTGATCCAAACGAAACGGCCTAGGGTTTGACGAGAGGGTCAGTGACCGGGAACGAACGTGATCTTGAAGTCGCGTCGGATGAACGAGGAGTCACCGCGTGATAGGACAGCGTGTGCTCGGTAGAAGCCGCGGTGTTCAGCTTCGTTGTGCCAGATGCTGAGGCGGTCCACTTCTTCTTCGGAGAGGCCCGTGAGCTGGGCGAGCTGTCCATTGTTCGAGCCGGTGCGGTGGCGGTGGAAGACACGGGCGATCTTGGCTGTCTGCACCTCGTCGTCGAAGAAGGGACGCTTCCCGTAGTGGTCGTGCAAGGCGTCCCAGTGGTGGGAGGAGCATGCAGCGACGGGGCGCTGCCCGTCCCGTTCTGAGCTGTGAGGATGGGCGAAGGAGGAGTCAGCCACGGTTCCCGTCTTGTCCCCGGAGGTGACGGCCCTGCCGCACCAGTCGCAGCCAGGACGCGGATGCGCTGACACCGTACGTGCCCTGGCTGTCTCGTTCTCGCTCCATTGCTGAAGGGCCCGCCGAGCCAGGCGGGCACGAGGGATCAGATCCGCTATGTGCTGCAGCAGAGGGGTGAGCGCGGTGACGGCAGGCGCGAGCGGTGCAATCTTGCGGAAGAGCGGATAGCAGTCCTCGATGAGCATCTGGGCGCGGCTTGTGCACTCATGGAGATTGACCTCATCGAGCCCCGGTCCGACCAGGGGCACATGCGCAGCCACAGACTGCTCCGCTTCGAGAAGTTCCTGGAGCCGCAGCAGCGTTGGATCGCCAGGGACACTCCAGTGGGCAGCACGGAACACCCGGCCGACCCACTCCACCAGTACCCGGTCGTCCCGCGTCCGGATCAAATCCTCGAACGGAGTTCTGCGGACGACGCCCAGGTCGTGCGTGCGCCAGAACGCACGAGTCCGCCTTCCGGCAGCCTGTGCTTCCTGCGTCGCGGCCATCTCCAGCATCGTGTACTGAAGGGAACCCAGCCCCGGGTCACGGTTGTGTTCGGCTGATACCCGCGCCATGACTGTCTGCGCTGCACGCACGTACCACTCGGTGTCGACGTCTGCTGCTTCTGTGCCCAGAGCCCGAACCGCGGTATGCCGTTCCAGCCCATCAACCGCTTCCCGCGCATGTGTGAACCGCGGTACACCGCGGGGCCATCGGCCCGCAGGCCCGAGCGCGAACCGGCGGGCGATCGCCGCCGCTTGGTCTGCAGCACCCTCGCTCGTGGCGGCAGCCCGCGCAGCCTTCTCGATGCGGCGGATCACACCGTCATCCCGGTGCCTGACGAACTCGCTCAGCGCCCACCGGACTCCTGCTTCGGGCAGCGGAACCTCCGGACGCATGGTGAGCACTTCGATTGCGCCCACTCGCAATGGCCGCCCTCTGCGGCACGCTCCCCGCAGGGCCGTCGCCACCGCGCACGCCCCCTCGGGAAGCGAGGAGGCGGATCCCTTCTTGCCACGCCATTCACGGGCGTTGCGCGGCAGCAGCCCTACCCTCCGCCACGTTTCCAGCTGCTCCTGCGTCGCTCCCGACTCCTCCAGAAGATGCGCATCCGCTGGGCTGACCGATCGTGGCATTCGGCCATGATAGAACCCCGGGACGTTTCGTCGGGTGAGCAGCGACGCGGGTTGCTGCAATGGGCGCAGCCAATCCGTTGCCGGCCACCGCCGGCCTGTTCGAGGGAGCCCGTGCTGTGTCGGGGAACGAGATGATCGAGTTGATCGCGGCGCTGGGGAGCGCCGCATCCGGTGTGGCCGCCCTCATCGCCGCCATGCGGCGGCCTGCCCGCCGACAGGAGGAACACCGGCCCCTCACGCACGCGGATGCTGATGGCGACGTGCCCGGTTGCCCCGGCCCGGCAGGTCCGCAGCCTTAAGCGCATGACATCGCAACCAGCAGCGACTGCCCCTGGCGGGAGCAACCAACTCGGCGCAGGCAGAGCTCATAGGACCTGCACCGCTTTGGGGCCGTTCCACCAGTGGTCGAAGCCCACACGCCAGGCTATTGCCAGCATCCTGGAGTACTCGGCGTCGGCCGTATCCAGGGCCGACAGCCGGGTTGACGACGTCGACTGCCGCTGGCGCCGAGCCCACGGTGGCTGTAGTCGTGGCGCCTTCCGGCGTCGACGCTGTCATCACGATGCGTCTGGCTCACCATGGTCGGCGGAGGTCGACGTAGAGGTCCTCGGTGAGTGCCCGGTGGATCTCGGTGTTTGCGTGCTCCTCCAGCGCGGCATACAGGCGCTCTTGCGGAGACCCGGGCGGCAGTGTCGCGCGGACCTGTGCGGCCCGATCTCGCAGGTCCAGATCGCGTGGGTACGGCTGGCCGAACGAGGTCGTTTTCACCCCTGAGGTGACCGATCTGAACAGGCTGCCGCCCACCTTCCGGTAGAGCTCTTGCGAATGCCGGGCTGCGGCGATGAGCAGGTCGGTGATGAACTGCGGCTCTTCCCAGACCAGATCGCGAGGGGCACGGGCCAGCAGGGGAGTGACGCGGGCGATCTGTTTCTCCTCACCGCTGCAGACGGCTTCGGCTATCACCTCGCGAACGTCGGCATCGCAGGTGTTGTCGGCGACGGTGGCGAACAGATCCCCGCCATACAGTTCTCGGCGCCAGGGGTGGTCACGGTCGGCTGCCAGCCACTGTCGTAGCCGCCGCAGCAGCACACCGCGGCGGGAGCTGCGTCCGAAGGCCAGCGCGGCGCTCCAGCGGTAGGGCAGTGGTTCATACTCGGCCCTGGGGGCAGGATCGTTCTCCCAGGCTTCCACCCGCCGCATCAGGACATCCAGCGCTTCGTCCTCGTGCGTCGCCGACAAGGCAGCCAGCGCCTTCTGCGCACGGTGACCCCGCAGCGTCGGCGTGCCGACCAGTTCGGCCTGGCAGAAAGCGCGCTGCGGCGGCGTGAGCTCGGTCCACGACAGGGCTTGGGGGCCCACAAAGGCCCAGCCGAATGCTTCGGCACCGAAAGCCACGTCGGCGAAGGAAACGGAGCACAGCAGCTTGATTCCCTGCTGCCGTCGTAGCGGGTGTCGAAGCATGCCGGTGGCCAGGCCCATGACCTCAGCGCGCACGGCAGCGTTGTGGTGCGTGGACAGCCGATGAGCCAAGGACAGTTCGTGGGAATCCAGGCGGCCCTCATCGATCACCAGTCGAGCGCGGCTGGCCTGCAGCGCGGCCTGTGCGCCCACATCGCTGGCACCCACCACCCTCCGCGCGGCCTGGCGGGCGGCACCGGCATCTGTCGACCACAACGCCGCGAGCGCCGGCCCCGCGAGATGGAGCATGATGAGGTCTCCGCATGCGGGGGCTTCCCGCACGATGACAGCCGCGATAGCGGGCCGGGCCAGCACCAGATCCTGCACGAGTGCCGCAGCCGCAGGCGGGGAATCGGGAAAGACCTCAGCCCCGTCGGCCAGCAGATCCCTCAGCATCGCCCAGACCGCATCTGGGCCGAGAACGACGAGATCGGCAACCGTCTGGTCCAGCCGGCGGCGCCACTCGGCTTCCGCCCGGATCACATCGACATCCTCAGCATCAAGCCATTCATGCCAGCCGCTATACAGCACGATCGCCAGCCGGTGGCTCACCGTGCCGGGCAGCGCTTCCACCACCCCCCGGGCCGCCGCTGCCACGACAGGGGAGCCGTACTGCACGTGCCAGTGGACCGCACGGCGCACCGCCAATGCCACCACCGGATCCGGCTGCACCTGCCTGGTACGGGCCGCCAAGGCCTCCAACGCTTCCGCCTGTGTCTGCTCACCGTGACCCCAAAGACCCTCGAGGGCCACCTGCATGCTCCGAGCCGCAGCACCGGCACGAACCCCATCGTCTGCCCCGTACGCGTCCAGCAGGACCTCGTAAGCCTGCTGCGTGATCGGCGCAACCAGCTCAACAGCCACCTGCAGCCGGGAGACACTGAGCGTGCGGCCGTCAAACACCTGCTGCATCGCCTCCGGCGCGAAAAGAGGATCGAGCAGAGCGAACGGCATCCGATCCACACCCCGCACCGGCCCCTGCTGCGCCCAACGGGCCACAGCGTCAACCACTGCATGCTGATACAGCAGCGGTTTCCCCGGCGCGTAACAGGCAAGATCGCTCAGTACCCGCAACGCCGCATCAGGGTGCTGTGCCGGCGGACGAAGGTCATCGCGGTCCAGAAGCCACAACAGTTCTAAGGCTTCGCCCAGGTGCGCGGGGTCTTGGGCAATGCCTGCCAGGACCGGCGGGAGGCACTCCACCGGGTGATCACCGCGGGCGTGACCGCTGCCTGTCACCAAGCGCACCAACTCCAGCACCCTTCGCGGCTGGTAGGGAGCGATCTGCTCGGCGATGCCCAGCAGGTGACGACGTTCCAGGAACTCGCTGTGAGCATAGGCGTCCATGAACGCGCGCCACAGCTCTTCCACCGGTGAGCGGCTGCCAGCCTGCAGGTCGCTCCACTGCCAGTCCAACCGACTGGCGTTGACCAGGGCGTGCACCACAGGCGTCCCATCCCCGTGGGCAAGGATCTGTTCCAGGTACCCGGTGGAGATACCGGTGGCGGGGTCGACGGCCGCTTCGGCCAGCAGCACATCGCCTAGTAGATCGGGCAAGATACGCAGCGAGTTGCCCCTGCGCGTCAGCACCCCACTGTGCGTCAGCCGATCCAACTGGGCCCGCAACAGGGCGCTCTGGCCACCGAGCAGGCTGGTCACGACATCCAGAAAGCCAGAATCGGCCAGGCGGAACGGCTGCAGTGCCGCAACCGCGCCCAGCAGACCCCGGTCAGCGTCCGGGGAGGGGGAGCCGGCCAGCGCCTCCTCGATGAACGCATCCAGTACTTCTTGGCGCAGATGGGCGTCGCTCTCCAGCCTACGAGGATCGAGTCTGCCGTCGGCGATCCGGACTGCGCTGAACACCAGCAGGAACGGACAGTCACCCACCGCAGCCGCAAGCCGGCGGGCCAGGTACGCGTGCGAGGTGCCGAGAACCTCCGCGGCGAGCTGGGCGGCGGCCTGCGCGGAGAGTTCTTCCAGCTCCCACGACGGCACCTGACTATGGTCCACCCCGGCCTGGCGGAAGGCCGTCCTCAGCAGTGCCCACCCCGAGGGTTGGACGGAGAAGAGCAGCAGCGCCTCGGGCCGCTCCTGCCGGATGCCGCGAATGATCCCTGCCAGATCCTCCGCACGCTGATGGGCGTCCTCGATGAACACCAGCAACCGGCCCTCCGGCGGCAGCTGCGCTGCGGCGGACACCCCGGCGGGCCCGGAGCCCAGCACCCGGACGACTCCCTGTCCGCCGGACTCGAACGTTTCCGCCAGCGCCTTCAACAGACGGCTCTTACCCTGGCCAGCCGGGCCCGC
The DNA here is from genome assembly GCF_042958345.1 of Streptomyces sp. NPDC007983. Lineage (NCBI taxonomy): Bacteria > Bacillati > Actinomycetota > Actinomycetes > Kitasatosporales > Streptomycetaceae > Streptomyces > Streptomyces sp. NPDC007983. The sequence goes on along the minus strand of NZ_JBIBJI010000048.1, from coordinate 6,541 downwards.
CAGTACCCCGAGTCCCTCTGAAGCACCGCTTGCCGTGGCGAAGTCGGTCAGCTGCGCCAAAATGTGCTCACGCCCTCGCAACGCCCACCGGTGCTGGCGGCCCTGCAGGGCAGCAGCATCATCGAATGCTGCGGAGGGCGTGAGCCAGACCGCTGGTGCATCGCCGGGCGGAGGAGGGCAATTGACGACCACGTTGCCGCGCATCGCGGCATACACCACGCCGCCAAAGGACGCCGTATTGGCCTGTATCTCCCCACCGGTACCGCCCGCCGCAGGGTTCCCCTCCGGGGCCGATGGCTGGTTCCTCTCGCTCACCTGGTGAGTCTCCTTGTGTCCCCGGGGCGTGGCGGATGAAAAGCGGCTCGGCTTTCGGCCGCATTCGGCAGGGGTATACTGTCGGCCGCCGCAGCCGATCCAACGGGCTATTCATCCAGTTGCTGCAGGCCCCGAGTCTCGGGATGCCCATACAGGGCCAGACCGTCGACCAGCGCCTGGTAGTGCGGCCGAGAGGCGTTGGTCAGCAGCGGATGCAGCTCGCGCAGCCACTCTGCCAGCAAGAACCCGGGCGCAGCGACGACGCCGCGCCCGTCCAGAGCGCGCTGGCGAACCCATCGCAGCCCCGGATCGATCTGTTCGTGCACCGGTTGGGTCTTCAGCAGGCTGATGAGGGTGTCCGTGGTGAATCGACCTGCCCCCTCAGCGGTGGTCCAGGCCTCGAGCACGGCCGTCAGAGGCGTCAGCGACAGCCACCGGCCGCGGATCCGGCGCAGCGTCCCGTCCACATCCACATCGGCCACAGACACAGCGGGACTGGGCACCAGCTCATCGAAAAGAGTCTCCTCCGCCAACCATCCCAAATCGTCATCACCATGGTGCGGAGCAGGCCGGGTGAGCACCGACTCCATCAGATACGGCCAGACCGCGGCCAGGGGAGGGACGAGCTCGGGTTCATAGGCCGCAGCCATCTTCATCCCGTGCAGCAGATGACTGAGTGCTCCCGCCGAGACAGCGAGCTGATCGGCCAGAGTGGTCAGTACCTCAGGCTCATCCACCGCCGTCCGCAGCAGGGCCGCGGCCACCGCACTGTGCTCCTCAGCCCGGCGCTCATAGTGCCCCTCGGCCCAGGAACACGCGGTGCGCGCATAGGCCTCCAGCAACGGTGCTCTCAAACGGCGCGCCGCCGCCGTGCGGCAGTGCCGCGTACGAGCGGCCTCCAGCACCAAGGGGACCACCGTACCCAGGGGCGCCAGCACACCCTCCTCACCCGTCAACTCCTCCAAGGAGCACACCGGCGGGCGCGCCGCATGCTGAGCGCGCAGAACACGGCTGGCCTCCTGCACCACCAGGCGCACGCCGACGTCCGCGCACTCCCAGGCCACCACGTGATGACACCGGTGCCTGTCCGCCACACAGGCGGCAGACCACACCGGACGCATGCCCTCGACGAGATGGTCGCGTACCTCATGGACTGGATCGGCTGCACAGCCCAGCACCACATCGCCCAGACGATCCAATTGCCAGGCCTTCAATAGCGGGGGTGCCGCAGCGGCCACAGCAGGCAGGAGAGACAGGGGCAGGGCGAGGGCGGCCAGACGACGGGCATCCCACGGCAGTACGGCCTCGGCTAAGCCCTTGGACGGCTCCGGCACAGCAGTGGCAGCGGCGGCCAGCAGATCCAGCGACCACCGCATGTCTTCCGCCGGGATCGGCCGTCCCTGCGCCGCGGCCACCACGACGGCCGCAGCCAGAGCGCAGGTACCGTCATCACTGCCAGCAAGACTCCGGGCTCGCGAAAGATCAAGCTTCAGCCGATCGATGTCGCAGGGCTCCGGCACCAGGACGCGGTGTACCCCGCGGACACCACAGGCGTACCGGCTTTGCAGCTCATACCGCAGCATCTGGCCCGCGGACCGGGCTCGACGCTGCTCCAGCTCGCGCGCGATGTCCGACGTTGGCCGCACTTCCACAGCCATCTGGTCACCGGCGGGCACCAGGACGTAGCACTCCCAGTCCAGGTGGGCGGCCCAGTTCCCGACCGCCAACCGGTCCGCACTCTCGGCGCCTGCCGCACGTAACCGCTCAGCCACCTTCTTGAGTCGGGCCAAGGCCTTGTTGTCCTCGCGCTGCGCAGCGGCAATCACCAGGTCCATAGCGACCTGCATCGGCGTCCGCTCCGCGCTCGCCCGGCCCATGGCTTGGCTTGAGACCACACGGCCGTTCTCTAGCTGCCACACCACGGGAAGGGCCAAGAAGGCGTCCAGCTCGTCGGTGACGTCTCCCCGGTGCCGTGCCAGCAGCCCGTAAGCCAGGCCGGCCCCGGCCACGGTCCCCACCCGCTCCACAACCACCCTCGCGGCCTGCCGAACGGACACCGATCCGACGGCTACCTGGCTCTCCAGCCACCGCTCGAGTGCCATAAGGGCGCTCATACACGGCTGCGGCCCGGCCAAAGCGCCCTGGTACCAGGCCCACGCTCCAGCATCACCGGCATAGCCACGAACGCCCGTCTCCAGTAAATCTACGCTGACCTCGACCCGCTGACCGACTCCGGCATCCGGCTCCTTCTCCTGGAGCGCCCCGGCCAGCAGCTTGCTGATCAACGCCATGCCCTGCCGCGGAGCGGCCCGCAGCAACGGAAAGAACGGGCCCCGATACCAGGCCGCCTGGCTCCGCGCTACTGGACCGAGATACTCATGACCGCGCACCACATCTCGCAGCGCATGCTTCGCCCGAGTAGAGCCCGGCAGGTAGTAGGCCAAGGCCAGTTCCACCAGCAGGCCGGGGGCACCGGCCGCCAATGAACACGCCGCATCCACGCGGTCCACGGCGGGCACCAGGGCATGCGGCCGCTGCCGGGCCAGTCCCCGCAGCATGGCGACCGCCCGGTCATCGCAGTCAGCTCCCAGCAACGCCAGCGCCTCGATGAACGTCTCCGACGGAAAGGCAGGAGCCGAGCGGAGCACGGCATCCCGCAGCGCCACCCGGATGGAGCGGTAGGCGGCGATGTCCGATCCCCGGACTTCCTGCAAGGCCACACTGCGCAGCCACTCCAAGACCACCTTCTGGCCCACATCGTCCTTCGGGCCGGTCAGCACTGAGGTGTGCTCCACCAGCCAGCTCACGACCGGCGCCGTTATCAGAGCAGCACTCAGACCGTCCTCAGCCAAACGCGCCGCACAGCGCAGCAACTGCGCCAGCAGCGCCGGCTCCTGCAGCAACTCTCCGGTCAAGCCAGCCAGGACCTCCCCGCACCAGCCAGCGGCCAGCACTGCCTCCCACGGAATCTCCTCCCAGCGGGAGCCATGCAGGCCCGCCAGTTCCCGGAACGTGGCATGAACCTGAAGCCAGCGCATCGGCAACGGCGCGGCAGCCCCCGGCCCCAGCCGGATCTGGCAGAAGATACGGGCCGCGCGGACTGCCCACCGCGGACCATGGGCACCCAGCAGCGCAATACCACCGTCCAGCAGCAACCGCCGTACGGTGGCAAAATCCCGATACACATCGTGGGCAAAGCGGTGCTCCTCCGCGGAGACCGCGGACGCCGGACCCAGCGGCGCCAGCAGACCGTCCGAGCGCAGCGCCGCCAGCGCCGCCCCTGGCAACGCCACCGCACGGCGACCGGCCAGCCGCTCCTCCGCCAAGGAGACCAGGACCGCTGCCCGGTCATCGGGCGCCACTCCCTGCACACTTCTGCCTTGATTCAGCACCAGCGCAACCCATACATGGGTATACACATCGGCCTCACTGGCTAACACTTCTGGCAAGCCGGCGCCGCGCCGCGCCGACCGCAACAGCAGGTCGATAATCAACAGACGGCGCAGCAGCCAGCGAGAGCGGGCCTGACTGGCTAAGTGCAACAACTGCGGGGCAGCGGCGAGGACATCACCGATCTCCTCATCGGTCAACGGCGGGACGGACATCTGCGCCACGTCCACCGAACTGATGCGCCCAGCCAGCTCCCGCACATTCTCCCAAGCGTCATCCCGGCACACCAGAACCGGCGTGAGACCGGCACCCACCGCGGCGCCCAGCCCCTCCACACACAGCTCGGCCAGCCCATCCTGCGCAGCCTCTGCGCCGTCGAGCACCAGCACACCGCGCAGCCCGCCCGACGGCGGCGCTCCTTGGGCTCCCACGACATCGCCCAAGAGCTGCACCAATGCCCCGGCATGCGGCCGCATCGCCCCCAGCGGCGCCACCAACACCAACCTGGCCTCGGCGCGCAGCGCATCAGCAGCCCGAAGGATCAGCGAGGACTTGCCGACACCGGGCTCGCCCCGGACCACCATGACCTGCCCCGCAGCGGTATCCCGTACCGCCTCGACCAAGGCCTGCAGCGCAGCGGTGCGTTCCAGGGCCAGCGGGTCTCCCTCCGCGATGTCCAGAGCTTGAGGTAGCCGCCGTAGCTGCTCCTCCCACCGCTCGAACAGCAGCTGGCCGTCCGGGCCTGTGTGGTATGTGATGTTCTGGACACCGTGCTGCACGGCATTGACGGTGCCACCAGACTCAGCGCGGTTGACCTGCGACAGCCCAGCGGCCGGCTGCCCCTCGCGTTCGGCATCAGGGGCTGGCGGCTCACTCACCGCTCAGCCGGTCCCGGTACGTGCCCCGGCGTCTGCGTGATGGTGAGGGTGCCCTTCTGCACCGCGTTGATAACACCCCCGCCGCTCGCCGTGTTCATCTGGATCGCTTTCGACACCCCTGCTGCCGTCTCACCGCCAGGCCGGGCCGACGGCGGAGCTGTGCCATCCAGAGCGGCGATGGTCTCGATGGCGGCGGCTGCCGCATGTACCGCTGCCTTCTCCTGCGAACCCGCAGCGTCGGCAGCCGCCTTGTATCCGTCCGTATGGTCACTGATCCCGCGGACCGTGAGAGTCTCCATACCCCCCAGCGCACCAGTCGCGGCAAGTCCGACGCTCTCCATCTCAATGGCGGCGGCATCGTTGTAGTTGCGGAACAACATCTCCCGCAGCCCGGAAGCCAGCGAGCTCAGCACTGTCTCGCCCGCCGCGATCGGCTTGAAATGGACCTTGGGCGACTGCTGGCCAGCACGGTCCCGACCGCCCGCGATGCGCTGCTGCCACGCCTCACCCTTCAAAGCGTGCAAGGCCGTCTGGAGCAGACCGTGTGGAGCAACCCAGCTGTCCGGGCGGGCCAGCACCGCACCGTCGACATGCTTGGCCCCGTCATACGCATAGATCTTCGTACCCACCAGGACATCGCCGATACGGACATCGGCCTTCAGGCTGCCAGCCACCCCGACGAAGAAGACCGCACGAGGCATGAACCGGATCCGAGCCTGCTCGGTAACGAACGCGGCCGGACGGTTACCCGGCCCTGCCTCAGCGAGGAGGACAGGGCACCCGGCACCGCTCACCTTCCCCGCCTCGAACCACGTGCCATCGTGCACCAGCCGCTGCGGACCTTTGAGATGCGCACGCACGGCTTCGTACTCCAGGCTCAAAGCGGTCAGCACCACCACCGGCCTGGTCGACTCGAACTCGCTCTCGTCCACAGGATCTTCCTCTCACAACAACCCCTCCTACATTATCCGCATAGGGGACGTAAGGCTGGGCAGTTGACATATACGCGATATCAGTCTGTCCTGCGTCATAGCGGCCTGGCTGCACGCGAGTTCGGTCGGGGCGCTGCTACTTGCCCCGGAGTTCATCGATCCGACGCTGCTCCCAGTAGTCCAGGATCATGTCGAGGCGCCTGACGGACGGTTCGATGCGGTTCAGGTCTCGGTCCAGGTTGATGAACGGAATCATCAGTCCGGTGAGTGACGACGTCTTGGACTTCAATCCCTCCGCCTGTTTCGCCCAGGACGTCAGGTGTTTGGATACGTGGCTGAGGCCGGTCAGCATGCGGGCCATGTCGTCATCTGGGAGGGAGGCGTCCGCTTCCCCGGAGCTGTTGACGCCCAACAGTTGCTGCGCGGTGGCTACGGCCGCGATGACGGCTTGCACACGCTTCTCGGCGTGATCGTGGAATCGGTGGGCCATCGCTTTGACATCGACGTTGACGCCTTCGACGAGTCGACCCCGAAGCTGCTGTGGCGTCACGACGGGAGCTGGGTCCGATGACGCCATCGTCCACGCGATTGGCTTGTGCCGGCCGACAAGTTCGTCGGCCAGAACCCTATAGGCCAGTACAAGATCTGAGATCAGGTCCGGCTCCAGTGTGTCTCGGTGGTATGCCGCGTTGCGGTACTGGTGCAGCCGGTCGAGCACTTCGCGTTCATGGGCTGTCAGCACGCCCCTCTGCATCAGGAACTTGGTCTTTTCGTGCAGATGGTTGTCCATAGCCTTACGGCGATCCGGTCCCACGTGCTCATCGACCAGTCGGCTCAGCCGCTCGTCGAGCTCCCCGCCGCTGTCACGGAACGCGCGCATCTCCTCAATGACGCTGTCAGCGATCTGGAAAGCCAGCTGGGCGTTGACCTCAGAAGCCGTATCTCAACCGATCACGGAGCGTGCGGGTCGAACAGGTTTCCCGCCGGGGTGATCTTCCCGTTGTACGCGCATGAAGACAGGGCCTC
>NZ_JBIBJI010000047.1:0-17632 GCF_042958345.1 Streptomyces sp. NPDC007983 | reverse complement strand
CCGGTGGTGTCGAATGTGACGGGGGCGGTGGCTGGTCCGGGGGAGTTGGGGTGTGTGGAGTATTGGGTGCGGCATGCGCGTGAGGGGGTGCGTTTTGCGGATGGTGTGCGGGCGGCGCGGGCGTTGGGTGTGGATACGTTTGTGGAGGTGGGTCCGCATGCGGTGTTGTCGGTGATGGCGGGTGAGTGTCTGGAAGAGGACGGGGACGGGGGTGATCTGGCGTTCGTGCCGGTGATGCGCCGTGATCGTCCGGCGGCGGAGACGTTCACCACCGCACTGGCCACCCTCCACACCCGTGGCCTACCGGTATCGCCGAACCCTCCACTGCCGTCCGCCCGACGTGTCGACCTGCCCACCTACCCCTTCCAACGCACCCGCTACTGGCTGGCGGCCCCGCCCCGGCCCACCACCGGCGGGGTGGCGGCGGCAGGGCAGCGCGAGGTGGAGCACCCGTTGCTCGGCGCCGCCGTGGAACTCCCCGACACCGGCACCGAGGTGTGGACCGGCCGGATCTCTGCCGCCGATCTGCCCTGGCTCGCCGACCACCTGGTGTGGGACCGCGGCGTCGTTCCCGGGGCCGCCCTGCTGGAGACGGTGCTGCAGGTGGGAAGCCGTATCGGGCTGCCCCGCGTCAGCGAGCTGATCTTCGAGACCCCGTTGTCCTGGGCCGCGGACGCTCCACTGCAGATACGGGTCGTCGTGTCCGCTCCCGGCTCCGGCCCCGGCGGTGCCCGGGAGGTGACACTTCACTCCCGCCCCGAACCCCTCGCCTCCTCCCCGCACGTCGCGGCGGAGGCCGACGGCGACTGGACCCGGCACGCCTGCGGCCTGCTCGCCCCGGCCGCCGACCACACCGGCCCGACGGCGCCGGACGACCACGCCCACGATGTCGACCGCGCCGACACCGACGCCTTCGCCGCACTGACCGGTGCCTGGCCGCCCGCCGACGCCGAGCCCCTCGACATCGCCGGTCAGTACCGGCTCTTCGCCGCGGCCGGAGTGCGCTACGAAGGCGCCTTCCGCGGGTTGCGCGCGGCATGGCGACGCGGCGACGAGCTGTTCGCCGACGTGCAGCTGCCGGACGCGCACTCCGCCGACGGTTACGGAGTGCATCCTGCCCTGCTCGACGCGGCCCTCCACCCCATCGCGCTGCTCGACCCGTTGGGCGACGGCGGACACGGCCTGCTGCCGTTCTCCTGGAGCGAAGTTCAGCGCTACGGCGCCGGCGGACACGCCCTCCGGGTGCGGCTGGCCGCCACGGACGACGGCGCGGTGTCCGTCGCCGCGGTGAACCGCGAGGGTGAGCCGGTGCTCGCTGCCCGCTCCCTGGCGTTGCGCCGCATCGCCGCGGACCGGCTTCCGGCCGGGCCTGCCGCCCCCCTGTACCGCTTGGACTGGGTGCCTTTCCCTGGGCGGGTGCCGGCCGCGAACGCCGCGCGCTGGGCCGTCGTCGGGCCGGCGGCCGAAGCCACCGCGTCCGGGCTGCGCGCCGCCGGTGTCGACGCCCATGCCCGTGTGCTGTCCCCCGATGAGCCGCTGCCGCCGGAGGCCGGCCAGGACGCCGAGGTGCTCCTCCTCGACTTGACCACCGCGGACGGCTCCACGTCCCCCGATGGTCTCCTCGACGACGTGCGCGCCGCGGTGCGCCGGGTCCTCGAAGCCGTACGGGCCCCACTGGCAGGCAGCGACCGCACCGCGGACACCCGCACCGATGGCCCGCGGCTCGTGGTCCTCACACGGGGCGCGGCCGGCCCGGAGGGCGGGGCGGCCGATCCGGCGGGCGCCGCCGCCTGGGGGCTGGTCCGGGTCGCCCAGACCGAACAGCCGGGCCGCTTCAGCCTGGTCGACATCGACGGCACCAAGGCGTCGCTGCACACCCTGGCCGGGCTGCCGGCCACGGGTATCGCGCAGACCGCCGTGCGCGACGGACGTGCTGCCGTCCCCCGCCTCGTACCAGTGGCCGACATCGAGGCCACCGGCGCCGGGGAGCCGGGCGAGGCACTGGATCCCAACGGGACCGTGCTGATCACCGGAGGCACCGGAGCACTCGCCGCGGAGACCGCCCGGCATCTCGTCGAGCGGCACAAGGCACGGCGGCTTCTGCTCGTCAGCAGGCGCGGCCCGGACGCGCCCGGCGCCGCCGGCCTGGCCGCGAACCTCACCGCCCTGGGCGCCGAGGTCGCCGTCCGGGCCTGCGATGTCGCCGACCGCGACGCCCTGCGCGGGCTGCTCGACGGCCTCCCCGCCGAACACCCCCTGACCTGTGTGGTGCACACCGCCGGCGTGCTCGACGACGGTGTGCTCACCGCCCAGACGACCGAGCGGATCGGCGCTGTGCTGCGACCCAAGGCGGACGCCGCGGTGCACCTGGACGAGCTGACCCGTGAACTCGGCTCCATACCCCTGGTGTTGTTCTCCTCTGTCTCGGCGGCTCTGGGCAGCGCCGGCCAGGCCGGGTATGCCGCGGCCAACGCGTTCCTGGACGCGCTGGCATCCCGACGGCGGGCCGCCGGCCACCCCGCGCTGTCGCTCGGCTGGGGCTGGTGGTCCGGTGCGGGCATGGCCACCGAGCTGGCGGGCGTGGACGCCACACGCATCCGGCGCTCCGGTGTCGCCCCGCTCGCCCCCAGGGACGCGCTGGAGCTGTTCGACCGGGCGCTGGCCCGGCCCGAGGCCGCGCTGCTCCCGGTACGGCTGGACCTGCCCGCGCTGCGCGACGCGGCCCTCGCCACCGACCCGCCGGAGGTGCTGCGCGATCTCGCCGGTGTCCCCGCCGATGCCGGAAGCCCGCCCGGTCCCGGGGCGCCTGCCGACGCCGGCTCCCGGACCGCCGAACACGCCGTCCCGGCCGCGGCATTGGCGGACCGGCTCGCGACCCGCTCCGCACCCGAGCGCCTGGCCCTTCTGCTGGACCTGGTGCGTACCGAAGTCGCGGCAGTGCTGGGACACGAGGACCCCGCTGCGGTGGGCGCCCGCCGCTCCCTCAAGGACGCCGGATTCGACTCCCTCACCGCCGTCGACCTCCGCAACCGGCTCAACGCGCGCACCGGCCTGCGACTGCCCGCGACACTGGTGTTCGACCACCCCACCCCTCTGGCCCTTGCCGAGCTGTTGCTCGCCGACCTGGAGGCGGCCGGCCGCACAGGGGACGGCAGCCCGGCTGCGGGCCAACCGGCCGGTCCCGAGGGCCTGACCGAAGCTCTCGGCCTGCTGGAGCGCAACCTCGCCGCGACCGACGACGGCGATGCCCGCGCCGACGCCGCGCGCCGACTGCGCGGTCTGCTGGCCACGCTCACCGCCGGCGCCCCCGAGCATCCCGGCGAGGGTGCCGGTGACGCCCGCGGCTCCGGTGAAGTAGTGATCGACCGCCTTCGATCGGCCTCCGACGACGACTTGTTCGACCTGCTCGACAGCGATTTCCAGTGAGCCGGACAGCGTCGTGCGCCGGCGACTGAACCGCTTGCCACCCCTTGACCCATGACATGACGCAGAGGAGAACCATGTCCGCCACGAACGAGGAGAAGCTGCGGGAGTACCTCCGGCGTGCGATGGCCGACCTGCACAGCACGCGCGAGCGGCTGCGCGAGGTCGAGTCGGCGAGTCGGGAGCCGATCGCGATCGTCGGTATGGCCTGCCGTTATCCGGGTGGGGTGGCGTCGCCGGAGGATCTGTGGGACCTGGTGGACGCCGGTACGGACGCGATCTCGTCCTTCCCCGCCGACCGTGGCTGGGGCACCGAGGGGCTCTACGACCCGGAGCAGGGGGTCCCGGGCAAGAGCTATGTGCGTGAGGGCGGTTTCCTGTACGAGGCGGGTGATTTCGACGCGGAGTTCTTCGGTGTGTCGCCGCGTGAGGCGGCGGCGATGGATCCGCAGCAGCGGCTGTTGCTGGAGACGTCGTGGGAGGCGTTGGAGCGGGCCGGGATCGTGCCGGACGCGCTGCGTGGCTCCCGCACCGGAGTCTTCACCGGCGTGATGTACCACGACTACGGCAGTCATCAGGTCGGAACGGCCGCCGACCCCAGCGGACAGCTCGGCCTCGGCACCGCGGGCAGCGTCGCATCCGGGCGGGTGGCCTACTCCCTGGGCCTCAACGGACCTGCCGTGACCGTGGACACGGCGTGTTCGTCGTCGTTGGTGGCGTTGCACCTGGCGGTGCAGTCGTTGCGGCGGGGTGAGTGTGATCTGGCGCTGGCCGGTGGTGTGACGGTGCTGGCGACGCCGACGGTGTTCGTGGAGTTCTCCCGGCAGCGTGGGCTGGCGTCGGATGGGCGGTGCAAGGCGTTTGCCGAGGGTGCGGATGGCACGGCTTGGGCCGAGGGTGTGGGTGTGCTGCTGGTGGAGCGTCTCTCCGACGCCCGTCGTCGTGGCCATCGGGTGCTGGCGGTGGTGCGGGGTAGTGCGGTCAATCAGGACGGTGCGAGCAATGGTTTGACGGCGCCCAGCGGTCCGGCGCAGCGGAGGGTCATTCGTGAGGCGCTGGCCGATGCCGGTGTGGCCGCGGGTGAGGTCGATGTGGTGGAGGCGCATGGGACGGGGACGCCGTTGGGTGATCCGATCGAGGCCGGTGCGTTGATGGCGACGTATGGGCGTGATCGGGGTGCGGGCCGGGGTCCGTTGTGGTTGGGGTCGTTGAAGTCCAATATCGGGCACAGTCAGGCCGCTGCCGGTGTGGGCGGTGTGATCAAGATGGTGCAGGCGATGCGGCATGGCACGCTGCCACGCACTTTGCACGTGGACGCCCCTTCGTCGAAGGTCGACTGGGACGCCGGTGCCGTGGAGTTGCTCACCGAGGGACGGTCGTGGGAGCGGCAGGCGGAGGGTCCGCGCCGGGCGGCGGTCTCCGCCTTCGGCGTCAGCGGCACCAACGCCCACGTCATCCTGGAGGAACCGCCCGCCGAGCCGGCGGCCGGCGACGCTCCCACGACGCCGTCCACCGTGGTCTGGCCGCTGTCCGCCGAGTCCATCCCTGCCCTGCGCGCCCAGGCCGGCCGCCTGCGCGCGCACCTGCGGCAGCTCCCCGATGCCTCTCCCGTCGACATCGGCCACGCGCTTGCCGCCGAGCGCGCCGCCCTCACCCACCGCGCCGTGCTGCTCGGTGACCACGGCGCCCCCATGGACGCCCTCGCCGCCCTGGCCGCCGGCGAGACCACCCCCGACGCCGTCACCGGGACCGCGGCGGACGCCCGCCGCGTCGCCTTCGTCTTCCCCGGCCAGGGCTCTCAGTGGGCCGGCATGGGCGCCGAACTGCTGGACACGGCTCCGGCCTTCGCCGCAGAGGTGGAGCGCTGCCAGGCCGCGCTCGCACCGTACGTGGACTGGTCCCTGGCCGACGTCCTGCGCGGTGCACCCGGTGCACCCGGCCTCGACCGCGTCGACGTCGTCCAGCCGGCCACGTTCGCGGTGATGGTGGGGCTCGCCGCGCTGTGGCGTTCGCTCGGCGTCGAACCCGCCGCCGTCATCGGCCACTCCCAGGGCGAGATCGCCGCGGCCTGTGTGGCGGGTGCGCTCTCCCTGGACGACGGCGCCAGGATCGTGGCACTGCGCTCCCAGGTCATCGCCCGCGAACTGGCGGGCCGGGGCGGGATGGCGTCGGTGGCGCTGCCCTCGGCCGAGGTCGAGACGCGGCTCGCCGACGCCGCTGGTGCCGGCAGTGTCGAGATCGCCGCAGTCAACGGCCCCCAGTCCACCGTCGTCTGCGGAGAACCCGGCGCACTGGAGGCGCTGCTGCGCACACTGGAGTCCGAGGGCACCCGGGTCCGCCGGATCGATGTCGACTACGCCTCCCACTCCCACTACGTCGAGAGCATCCGGGAGGAGCTCGCCAGCGTCCTGGCCTCGGTCCGGCCCCGGGCCGGCACCGTGCCCTTCTACTCCACCGTCGACGCGGCACTCCTGGACACGACCGGGCTCGACGCCGGCTACTGGTACCGCAACCTACGGCTCCCCGTGAGGTTCGAACCGACCGTCCGTGCCATGCTCGCCGACGGCATCGACGCATTCGTGGAGTGCTCCGCGCACCCCGTCCTCACCGTCGGCGTCCGCCAGACCCTGGAGGGCGACGGCACCACCGCACCGGCCGTCGGCTCGCTTCGGCGTGACGAGGGCGGGCTGCGGCGCTTTCTCACCTCCGCCGCGGAAGCCCAGGTCGCCGGTGTGCCGGTGGATCTGGCCACGCTCCACCCCGGAGCCCGCCGGGTGGACCTGCCCACCTACGCCTTCCAGCGCGAACGCTACTGGGTCGGCTCCGCCCGGCCGGACCGGCCGGAGACCGCCGACAGCGGCGTGCCCACCCCGGAGCCGGGCGACCGGCTCGGCTACCACGTCGCCTGGAAGGGGCTGCGTTCCGCCAACGGCGGCTGGCGCCCCGGCCTGCGGCTGCTGATCGTGCCCACGGGGGAACAGCACGCCGACCTCGCCGACACCGTGGAAGAGGCCATCACCTCCTTCGGCGGGACGGTCCGCCGCGTCACCGTCGACCCGGCCCGAACCACCGTTGCCGAACTGCACGGTCTCCTCGCACCGGTCACCAACGGCGACACCGCGGTCACCGGGATGATCTCGCTGCTCGGCCTGTGCACCGACGGGCACCCCGACCATCCCGCCGTGCCCACCGGGGTCGCCGCCACCCTCGCCCTGCTCCAGGCCCTGGCCGGCGTCGGTGGCACCGCACCGCTGTGGACCGTCACCCACGGCGCGGTCGCCACGGCCCCCGACGAGGTGCCGTGCACCGCCGGGGCCCAACTGTGGGGCCTGGGCCGGGTGGCGGCGCTGGAGCTGCCCGAACTGTGGGGCGGCCTCATCGACCTGCCCGAGCGGCCCAACGCCCGGGTCTTCGACCGTCTCGCCGGGGTTCTCGCCGAGCCCGGCACCGAGGACCAGATGGCCATCAGGGCCGCGGGCGTCTTCGGCCGCCGCGTCCTCCCGGATCCCGTCGACTCCGCCCCACCGTCCTGGCGCGCCCGGGGCACGGTCGTCGTCGCCGGCGACCTCACCATGGTGCCCGGACGGCTGATCCGCTCCTTCCTGGAGGACGGCGCGGATCGCGTGGTGCTGGCCGGGCCGGACATCGACGCGGAGGCCGTCGCGGCCGCCGGGCTCACCGAGGCCGCCGTCCTCCCCGTCCGCTGCGACGTCACCGACCGCGCCGTGCTGACCGGTCTGCTCGACGAGCATTCGCCCACCCTCGTCGTGCACGCCCCGCCGCTGGTGCCGTTGGCGCCCTTGAACGACACCACGCCCGGCGACATCGCCACCGCCGTCGCCGCCAAGACCGCGGCCGCCGCGCACCTGGTGGATTTGGCACCCGCCGCCGGACTCGACGCGCTGGTGCTGTTCTCCTCGGTGTCCGGTGTGTGGGGCGGCGCGTCACAGGGCTGCTACGCGGCCGCCACGGCTCACCTCGACGCGCTCGCCGAACAGGCCCGCGCCGCGGGCGTGCCCGCCGTCTCCGTGGCCTGGAGCCCCTGGACGGGCGGCACGCGCGCCGGCGGAGCCGACGAGGAGTTCCTCAACCGGCGCGGCCTGGCCCCCCTCGACCCGGACGCGGCGGTGCGGTCCCTGCGCCGCATGCTGGAGCGCGGCGGCACCTGCGGTGCGGTCGCCGACATCCGGTGGAAGCGCTTCGCCGCCTCCTACACCTCGGTGCGCCCGGCCGTGCTGTTCGAAGACATTCCCGAGGTACGGCGGCTGCGCGCGGCCGAACACACCGCGGCGACCGGCGACGTGGCCACCTCCGAACTCGTCCGTGAGCTGACCGCACAGTCCGGCCGCAAGCGGCACGTCACCCTGCTGCGGCTGGTCCGCACCCACGCCGCCGCGGTCCTCGGGCAGACCTCCGGCGAGGCGGTGAACAGCGCCCGCGCCTTCCGCGACCTGGGATTCGACTCGCTGACCGCCCTCGAACTGCGCGACCGGCTCAGCGCCGCCACCGGCCTCAGCCTGCCCGCCTCCCTGGTCTTCGACCACTCCAACCCGGCCGTGCTCGCCCGCCACCTCGGCGAGGAACTCCTGGGCCGCGGGGACACCGACGCCCAGACCGGCCCCGTGGTCCCGGTGCCGGCCGACGAACCCGTCGCCATCGTGAGCATGGCCTGCCGGCTGCCCGGCGGGGTCCGGTCGCCGGAGGAGCTATGGGAACTGCTCACCGGCGAGGTCGACGCCATCACTCCCTTCCCCACCGACCGGGGGTGGGACAACGACGCCCTCTACGACCCCGACCCCGACTCGCCCGGACACCACACGTATGTGCGCGAGGGCGGATTCCTGCACGACGCGGCCGAGTTCGACCCCGGCTTCTTCGGCATCAGCCCCCGCGAGGCCCTGGCCATGGACCCCCAGCAGCGGCTGATCCTGGAGACCGCCTGGGAGTCCTTCGAACGGGCCGGGGTCGACCCGGTGGAGCTGCGCGGCAGTCGCACCGGCGTCTTCGTCGGCACCAACGGGCAGCACTATGTGCCGCTGCTCCAGGAGGGCGACGAGACCTTCGACGGCTACATCGCCACCGGCAACTCCGCCAGTGTGATGTCCGGACGGCTCTCCTACGTCTTCGGGCTGGAGGGCCCCGCCGTCACCGTCGACACCGCCTGCTCGGCCTCGCTCGCCGCCCTGCACCTGGCGGTGCAGTCGCTGCGCCGGGGCGAGTGCGACATGGCGCTGGTCAGCGGTGCCACGGTGATGTCCACCCCCGAGATGCTGGTGGAGTTCGCCCGGCAGCGGGCCGTCTCGCCGGACGGCCGCAGCAAGGCGTTCGCCGAGGCCGCCGACGGCGTCGGCCTCGCCGAGGGCGCCGGGATGCTGCTGGTCGAGCGGCTGTCGGATGCCCGGAAGAAGGGCCGTCCGGTGCTGGCGGTGGTGCGGGGCACCGCCGTCAATCAGGACGGTGCCAGCAACGGTTTGACGGCGCCCAGCGGCCCGGCGCAGCAGAGGGTCATCCGTGAGGCGCTGGCCGATGCCGGTCTGGCCCCGGGCGACGTGGACGTCGTCGAGGCGCATGGGACGGGGACGCCGCTGGGCGATCCGATCGAGGCCGGCGCGCTGATGGCCACGTACGGGCGTGAGCGGTCGGGCGATCCGCTGTGGCTGGGATCGTTGAAGTCCAACATCGGTCATACGCAGGCGGCTGCCGGTGTGGCCGGTGTGATCAAGATGGTCGAGGCGCTTCGGCACGGCATGCTGCCGCGCACCCTCCATGTCGACGCGCCCTCGTCGAAGGTCCCCTGGGGCGAGGGCGCCGTGGAGCTGCTGACCGACACGCGGCCCTGGCCCGAGCAGGCCGACCACACGCGCCGCGCCGGCATCTCCTCGTTCGGCATCAGCGGCACCAACGTCCACGTCATCGTCGAGGAGCCGCCGGAGCCCACCGGCGCCGAACCGCTCCGGCCCGACGAGGCCGCCGACGGCGACGTCTGGTCCGAGGAGTGGTGGCACGAGGTGACCGTGCCGCTGATGCTGTCCGCGCACAACGAGGCCGCGCTGCGCGACCAGGCACGGCGGCTGCGCGCGGACCTGCTCGGCCACCCCGGGCTGCACCCGGCCGACGTCGGCTACTCGCTGATCACCACCCGCACCCGCTTCGAGCAGCGGGCCGCCGTCGTCGGAGAGAACTTCGACGAACTCATCGCGGCGCTCGACGACCTCATCGAGGGCCGCCCGCACCCCCTCGTGATGCGGGGCACCGCGGGCACCGCCGACCAGGTCGTCTTCGTCTTCCCCGGCCAGGGCTCGCAGTGGGCCGAAATGGGCGACGGGCTGTTCGAGCGTTCCAGCGCCTTCCGCGAGACCGCACGGGCCTGCGACGCCGCGCTGCGGCCCTACCTCGGCTGGTCCGTGCTGGACGTGTTGAACCGGGAGCCCGACGCCCCCGGCCTCGACCGGGTCGACGTGGTGCAGCCGGTGCTGTTCACCATGATGGTCTCGCTCGCCGCCACATGGCGTTCGCTGGGCGTCGAACCGGCCGCCGTCGTCGGCCACTCCCAGGGCGAGATCGCCGCCGCCCACGTCGCCGGTGGCCTCTCGCTGGACGACGCGGCGCGCATCGTCGCCCTGCGCAGCCAGGCATGGCTGCGGCTGGCGGGCAAGGGCGGCATGGTCGCGGTGACCATGTCCGAACGGGAACTGCGACCCCGGCTGGAGTTCTGGGGCGACCGGCTCGCCGTGGCCGCCGTCAACAGCTCCGAGAACTGCGCCGTCGCCGGCGACCCGGACGCCCTGGCGGAGCTGGCCGCCGAGCTCGTCTCCGAGGGCGTGCGCGCCCGCCCGATCCCCGGCGTCGACACTGCCGGGCACTCGCCGCAGGTCGACACGCTGGAGGACCACCTGCGGGAAGTGCTCGCCCCCGTCGCGCCGTCATCCTCCGACATCCCGTTCTACTCGACGGTCACCGGTGGGCTGCTCGACACCGCCGAGCTGAACGCCGACTACTGGTACCGCAACATGCGCGACCCGGTGGAGTTCGAGAAGGCCACCCGCGCGCTGATCGCCGACGGTCACGACGTATTCCTGGAGACCAGCCCGCACCCCATGCTGGCCGTCCCCCTCCAGGAGACGATCAACGACGCCGATTCCTCGGCGGCGGTGCTCGGCACGCTGCGCCGTGGCCAGGGCGGACCGCGCTGGCTCGGCGTCGCCGCCTGCCGCGCCTACACCCACGGCGTGGAGATCGACGCCGAGGCCATATTCGGCCCCGACTCGCGCCCGGTGGACCTGCCCACCTACCCGTTCCAACGCGAGCGGTACTGGTACAGCCCCACCAGTCGCGGCGACGACCCCGTCTCCCTCGGACTGGACGCCACCGACCACCCGCTGCTCGGCGGAGCCATCGAACTGCCGGGACCGGGCGACCAGATGTACACCGCGCGCCTCTCCACCGACGCCACCCCCTGGCTGGCCGACCACGCGCTGATGGGGGCGACGCTGCTGCCCGGCGCGGCGTTCACCGACCTCGCGCTGTGGGCCGGCCGCCAGGCCCGCACCGGCCGGATCGACGAACTCACCCTGGCCGCGCCCCTGGTGCTGCCCGGGTCCGGCGGCGTCCGGCTGCGGCTGAACGTCGGCGCCCCGGGCACGGATGACGCCCGCCGCTTCGCGGTGCACGCCCGTGCCGAGGGAGCCACCGGGTGGACCCTGCACGCCGAGGGCCTGCTCACCCCGGAGCAGGCCACCGACGCGCCGGACGCCTCGGCGGTGGCCCCGCCGCCCGGAGCCGAACAGCTGGACACCGGCGACTTCTACGAGCGGTTCGCCGAACTCGGCTACGACTACGGGCCGTTCTTCCGCGGACTGGTGAGCGCGCACCGCGCCGGCCCCGACATCCATGCCGAGGTCGCACTCCCGCCTCTAGCCCAGGGCGACGCGGCCCGGTTCGGCCTCCACCCGGCGCTGCTGGACGCGGCGCTGCAAACCATGAGCCTGGGTGACTTCTTCCCCCAGGACGGCCGTATCCGGATGCCCTTCGCACTGCGCGGTGTCCGGCTGTACCGCACCGGGGCCGACCGGCTGCGGGTGCGCGTCTCGCCCGTTGCCGAGGACGCCGTCCGCATCGAGTGCGCGGACGCCGAGGGCCGCATGGTCGCCGAGATCGACTCGTTCCTCATGCGGCCGGTCGACCCGGAGCAGCTCCTCGACGGGCGCCCGGTCGGCGCCGACGCGCTCTTCCACGTCACCTGGCGGGAACGGACCGGCAGCGGTACCGGTTCCACGGCCCGCTGGGTGGTCGCGGGACCGGACGCCCTGGACTTGGCCGAGGCCGCCGACGCGCACCTGCCCGACGTGCTGGGGCCGGACGCCCCGTGGCCGGTCGTGGCCGGCGAACCGGTCCCGGACGCCGTCGTGTTCGGCGTGCCGGCGGGGACCGGCGACGTCGCGGCCGACGCCCACGCCGTCGCCTGCCAGGTGCTGGACCTCGTCCAGAGCCGGCTGGCATCCCCGGCGGACACCGACGGCCCCCGCCTGGTCGTGGCCACCCGCGGCGCGGTCGCCGTGCGCGGCGACGCCGAGGTGAACGACCCGGCCGCGGCTGCCGCTTGGGGTCTGCTGCGCTCCGCGCAGGCCGAGGAGCCCGACCGCTTCCTTCTGCTGGACCTGGACGACGACCCGGCCTCTGCCCGGGCCGTGGCCGTCGCGCTGGCCACCGGGGAACCGCAGACCGCGGTACGCGCCGGGAAGGTGTACGTGCCCCGGCTGGAGCGGTCCGGCGCTGGTACGGACCACGCGCTCATCCCGCCGGACAAGGGCGCTTGGCGGCTGGGCCGCGGCGCCGACCGCACCCTCGACGGCCTGGCGCTGGTGCCGGCCCCGGACGCGGACGCCCCGCTGGAGCGCGGTCAGGTGCGCGTCGCGGTGCGCGCCGCCGGCGTGAACTTCCGCGACGCCCTGATCGCGCTCGGCATGTACCCGGGTGACGCCGACATGGGCACCGAGGGTGCCGGCATCGTCGTCGAGACCGGCCCCGGCGTCAGCGGGATCGCCCCCGGCGACCGGGTGCTGGGCCTGTGGAACGGCGGCTTCGGCCCGGTGTGCGTGGCCGACCAGCGGCTGCTCGCGCCGATCCCGGACGGCTGGACGTACGCCCAGGCGGCGTCCGTGCCCGCGGTGTTCCTCAGCGCCTACTACGGGCTGGTCACCCTGGCGGACCTCCGCCCGGGGGAGAAGGTGCTGGTGCACGCCGCCGCAGGAGGCGTCGGCATGGCCGCGGTGCAGATCGCCCGCCACCTCGGCGCCGAGGTGCTCGCCACCGCGAGCAGCGGCAAGTGGGACGCCCTGCGCACCATGGGCATCCCCGACGAGCGCATCTCCTCCTCCCGCACCCTCGACTTCGCCGCCGCCTTCGCCGGCGTGGACGGCGCGGCCGGCGTCGACGTCGTCCTCAACTCGCTCACCAAGGAGTTCGTGGACGCCTCGCTCGGACTGCTCGGTCCCGGCGGCCGGTTCCTGGAGCTGGGGAAGGCCGACGTGCGCGACCCCGCACAGGTCGGCGCCGACCACCCCGGAGTCCGGTACCGCGCGTTCGACCTCAACGAGGCGGGCCCCGACGAACTCGGCCGGCTGCTGCGGGAACTGATGGAGCTGTTCGCCGCCGGAGCGCTGCACCCGCTGCCCGCCGTCACCCACGACGTGCGCCGGGCCGCGGACGCCATGCGCACCCTCAGCCAGGCCCGGCACACCGGGAAGCTCGTGCTGACCATGCCGCCCGTCTGGCACCCGTACGGCACAGTGCTCATCACCGGAGGCACCGGCACCATCGGCAGCCGCGTCGCCCGCCACCTGGTCACCGCCCACGGGGTGCGCCATCTGCTGCTCGCCGCGCGCAGCGGTCCGGGCGGCCGGGGTGCCGCGGAGCTGGTCGCCGAACTCGAGGAGCTGGGCGCCACGGCCACCGTCGTCGCCTGCGACGTCGCCGACGCCGACGCCGTCCGCCGGCTGCTTGCCGACATACCGGCCGAACGCCCGCTGATGGCGGTGGTGCACAGTGCCGGTGTCCTCGATGACGGCGTGCTGCCCACGCTCACCCCCGAGCGGATCGACGCCGTGCTGCGACCCAAGGTGGCGGCCGCCGTCCACCTGGACGCCCTCACCCGCGACCTCGACCTCGCGGCGTTCGTCCTCTTCTCCTCCAGCGCCGGTCTGCTGGGCAGCCCCGCCCAGGGCAACTACGCGGCGGCCAATGCCACGCTCGACGCCCTCGCCGCCCGGCGGCGGGCCCTGGGCCTCCCGTCGGTGTCGTTGGCCTGGGGGCTGTGGTCCGACACCAGCCGGATGGCCGACGGGCTGGACCAGAAGGGTCTCCAGCGGCGCTTCGCGCGCAGCGGCTTCCCGCCCATGTCCGCCGCCCTGGGTACCGCACTGTTCGACGCCGCGCTGCGGAGGGACGAGGCGGTGCAGATCCCGATGCGGCTCGACCCGGCCGCACTGTCCGCCACCGGGATCACCGCGCCGCTCCTGTCGGACCTCGTCGCTCCCGTAGCGGCCGACGGGCTACGCACCGGGGCACCGGACCCGCACACCGCCCAGCCCACCGGCGAGCCCTTCGCCGAGCGGCTGGCCCGGCTCTCCGCGGAGGAGCGTCACGACCAGTTGCTGAGCCTGGTGGGCGAGCATGTGGCCGCGGTGCTGGGCCACGGCTCCGCCGCGGAGGTGCGGTCCGACCGGCAGTTCCGCGACATCGGATTCGACTCGCTCACGGCCGTGGAACTGCGCAACCGCCTGGGTGCGGTCATCGGGTTCCGGCTTCCCGCCACCCTGGTGTTCGACCACCCCACGCCGGCCGCGATGGCCGCGCACCTCGACAGCCTGCTGGTGCCCGAGGAGCCGACCCCCACCGCGCCGCTGCTGGCCCAACTCGACCAGATCGAGGGAGCGTTGGCCGCCCTCACCCCCGAAGGTCTCGCGGCGGTCGCACCGGCCGCCGATGACCGCGACGAGGTGGCCCTGCGCCTGGAGGCCCTGGCCACTCGCTGGCGTGTCCTCCACGACGGCGCGTCCGGCGCCGCCGACGACATCGCCGATGCCCTGGAGACCGCCGACGACGACGAGATCTTCGCATTCATCGACGAGCGGTACGGCGCGTCGTGATCACCGGCCCGGCACCCCGTCGCCCGTCCTCGAAGGGAAGTACCACCATGGCGAATGAAGACAAGCTGCGCGCCTACCTCAAGCGTGTGACGGCCGAGCTGCACCGGGCCACGGAGCAGCTGCGCACGCTCGAGGAGCGGTCCCGTGAGCCGATCGCGATCGTCGGGGCGGCCTGCCGGCTGCCCGGTGGTGTCCGTGGTCCGGAGGATCTGTGGGACCTGCTGCTGGAGGGGACCGACGCGGTCGGCCCCGCCCCGGCCGACCGCGGCTGGGACGTGGCGGCGATGTACTCACCGGACCCTGACCGGGCGGGCACCACATACTGCCGTGAGGGCGGCTTCGTCCACGGGATCGACCAGTTCGACCCCGCCGTGTTCGGGATCTCCCCCAACGAGGCGCTCGCCATGGACCCCCAGCAGCGGTTGCTGCTGGAGACGTCCTGGGAGGCGCTGGAGCGGGCCGGCGTCGATCCCCGCTCGCTGGCGGGCAGCCGCACCGGTGTGTTCGCCGGGGCGTGGGAGAGCGGCTACCAGAAGGGCGTGGCAGGGGTCGATGCCGACCTGGAGGCCCAGCTCCTGGCCGGAATCGTCAGCTTCACCGCGGGCCGGGTCGCCTATGTCCTGGGTCTGGAGGGCCCGGCGCTGACGATCGATACGGCGTGCTCGTCGTCGCTGGTGGCGCTGCACCTGGCGGTGCAGTCGCTGCGCCGGGGCGAGTGCGATCTCGCGCTGGCCGGCGGTGCCACGGTCATCGCCGACCCCGCCGTCTTCGTTCAGTTCTCCCGGCAGCGCGGGCTCGCTCCCGATGGCCGCTGCAAAGCGTTCGCCGAGACCGCCGACGGCTTCGGCCCCGCCGAGGGCGCCGGCATGCTGCTGGTCGAACGGCTCTCGGATGCCCGCCGTCACGGCCACGAAGTGCTGGCGGTGGTGCGGGGCACCGCCGTCAATCAGGACGGTGCCAGCAACGGTTTGACGGCGCCCAGCGGCCCGGCGCAGCAGAGGGTCATTCGTGAGGCGCTGGCCGATGCCGGTCTGGCCCCGGGCGACGTGGACGTCGTCGAGGCGCATGGGACGGGGACGCCGCTGGGCGATCCGATCGAGGCCGGTGCGCTGATGGCCACGTACGGGCGTGAGCGGTCGGGCGATCCGCTGTGGCTGGGGACGGTGAAGTCCAACATCGGTCATACGCAGGCGGCTGCCGGTGTGGCCGGTGTGATCAAGATGGTCGAGGCGCTTCGGCACGGCATGCTGCCGCGCACCCTCCATGTCGACGCGCCCTCGTCGAAGGTCCCCTGGGGCGAGGGCGCCGTGGAGCTGCTGACCGACACGCGGCCCTGGCCCGAGCAGGCCGACCACACGCGCCGCGCCGCGGTCTCGTCATTCGGCGTGAGCGGCACCAACGCCCATGTCGTCCTGGAGCAGGCGCCGGTCGCCCCGGCCGAGGAGCCGGCCGCCGGCCCGGACGCTCCCGTGGAGTCCGCCGCCCTCCGGGCCACCGTCCTCCCCCTGTCCGCCGCCGACGGGGAGGCCCTGCGCGACCAGGCGCGCCGGCTCGCCCAACACCTGACGGCACACGAGGAGATCGCCCCCGCCGACGCCGCCTACTCCGCGGCCACCGGTCGCGCCGCGCTGACGCACCGGGCCTCGGTCCTCGCCGACGACCGCGAGGAACTGATCGCCCGGCTGACCGCGCTCGCGGAGGGCCGGAGGGACGCCGACGTTGTCGTCGGCGAGGCGGGCAGTGACCGGCCCCCCGTCTTCGTCTTCCCGGGGCAGGGATCCCAGTGGGCCGGCATGGGCGCCGAACTGCTGGCCTCGGCCCCGGTCTTCCGTGCCAAGGCGGAAGAGTGCGCCCGGGCGCTCGCTCCCCACCTCGACTGGTCGGTACTCGATGTGCTGCGCGGGGCGCCGGACGCCCCGCCGATCGACCGGGCGGACGTGGCCCAGCCGGCGCTGTTCACCATGATGGTCTCCCTCGCCGCACTGTGGGAGGCCCACGGCGTGCGGCCCGCCGCCGTCGTCGGGCACTCCCAGGGCGAGGTCGCCGCGGCCTACGCGGCCGGCGCCCTCACCCTCGACGACGCGGCTCGGGTGATCGCCGAGCGCAGCAGGCTGTGGGGGCGGCTGGCCGGCAACGGCGGCATGCTCTCCGTGATGGCCCCGGCCGACCGGGCCCGCGAGCTGCTGGAGCCCTGGAACCAACGGATATCCATCGCCGCCGTCAACGGCCCCGCTTCGGTCACGGTCGCCGGCGACGTTCAGGCGCTGGAGGAGTTCGGCGATCGGCTCTCCGCGGACGGGGTGCTGCGCTGGCCCATCGCCGGTGTCGACTTCGCCGGCCACTCACCGCAGGTGGAACAGTTCCGCACCGAACTCCTCGCGGCGCTCGCCGGAGTCCGGCCGACCACCGCCCGGCTGCCGTTCTTCTCCACCGTCACCGCCGGAGCCCACGACCCCGAGGCCCTGGACGCCGCGTACTGGTACCGCAACATGCGCGAACCGGTGGAGTTCGCGTCCACAGTGCGCGCATTGCTGCGCCAGGGACACCGCACCTTCATCGAGCTGGGCCCGCACCCTCTGCTCGGCTCCGCGATCGACGAGGTGGCCGAGGACGAGGGCGTGCACGCCACCGCGCTGCCCACCCTCCACCGTGACTCCGGTGGCCTGGTCCGCTTCCGTGCCTCGGCGGGCGCCGCGTTCGCCCACGGCGTCCGGGGCGACTGGGACCCGTTCTTCGAAGGCACCGGCGCCCGTCGTGTGCCTCTGCCCGTCTATCCCTTCCGCCGTGACCGGTTCTGGCTGCGGACCACCGTCGGTGGGCGCAGTGCCGAGAGCCCGGCCACCGCCGTGTCCGCCGCCTGGCGCTACCGCGTCGCCTGGACCGCCCTGGAGGCCGCCGGCACCGGCGCGCCGTCCGGACGCTGGCTGCTGGTCACGCCCCCCGGCGCCACACCGGGCGAGACCGATTCCCTGGTGGCGGCGTTGGGTGGGGGTGGTGCGGTGGTGGAGCGTTGGGTGCTGGATGTGGTGGGGGTTGGGCGTGGTGTTCTGGCTGAGCGGTTG
>NZ_JBIBJI010000046.1:0-17817 GCF_042958345.1 Streptomyces sp. NPDC007983 | reverse complement strand
CCCAGGTCATCCCTTCGACAGGGGGGAACAGTCATGCCGGGCCCGGAGGCCAGCGGTCCCCTTGCAGGACCGCGAAGAAGATAACGGGGGGGGCGTCGGCTTCTTTGGCGCGTCGGCGGAAGCGGTCCAGGACGGTCTGAGGCCTCAGCGGTCGGCCGTCGGGTCGGCAGAGGCTGCCACGCGCGGGGAGATGGCGACCCAGTTCTTGCTGTTGCGGGTCTTGGGCGAGGTCGCTCGTCCTGGGCACCCGCCAGGTGCCCGACAAGGAATTGCGGGAGACGGTCCAGGCCGCCGTGGAAACCTTTACGCGCGCCTTCGCCGCCCCAGCCCAGGACTGACCCGGCTGACGGGCTCGAGCGGCAGGCGTCCCGAGGTCACGGCAGCAGCACCGCCGGCGCACCGTTGCCCAGCTCACCGGAGACCTTGGCGAGAAGTTCGTACGACCGGACCCGGTCTGCGTGGTCCGGCACCAGCGTGATCCCCATCAGCTCGTCCGCCTCGGCCTTGGCGTACAGCGTCGCGAGCTTGTCGCGCAGCGTCTCCGGACCGCCGAACAACTGCGCCGCAGAATGCTCGACGGCGAATGCGCGCTCGGCTGTCGTGAAGGTGTGGGCCTGGGGGTGCCGATAAATCATCCGCGCAGCTCAGGCGGCGTGCTGGTACTGGTGGAGGGTTCCGCCGAGTCGGTCTCGTCGGCGGACTTCCAGGTGGGTGAGCTGGGCTTGTTGGGTGATGGGTGTGGGTAGCGGGCGGCAGGGGGCGGCTTGTTCCAGGGCCCTGTGTGGGCGGTGCTCGTTATAGAAGGATTCGTACTCGCGCAGTGTGTGGAGGAGGTGGCTCTGGTTCCAGATCAGGGTCCGTCCAGGAGTTCGGTGCGGCAGGTCTGTATCCAGCGCTCCATGAGCGAGTTCATCCGCGGTATCCGAATGCCGGTGGTGACGACCTTCATGCCGGCATCGGACATCTGGGCATCGAAAGCGGCCGTGAACTTGGAATCGCGGTCGCGGATGAGGAACTTCGCCTTGCTGCTCGCGTTCTCGTGGTCCATGAGGAGATTGCGTCCGAGCTGCACGATCCACTCCGAGGTGGGGTGTGCCGTGGCGCCGAGGACCCGGATGCGACGGGTGGTGTGCTCGATGAAAGCGAAGACGTACGGACGCGACCCCGTCAGTGTGCGGACTTCGAACAGGTCGCAGGCGAGAAGGGCCTTGGCCTGGCTGCGGAGGAAGTCGGTCCAGGTGGTGCTCTGCCGTTCGGGGGCGGGAGGGATGCCGTGATCGCGGAGGATCTTCCAGATGGTGGAGGCGGCGACCTTGATCCCCAGCGCGGCGAGTTCGCCGTGGAGCCGGCGATATCCCCACGCGGCATTCTCCCTGGCCAGGCGCAGGACCGTGGCGCGGATCGAACCGAATGGTGGGTGGGCGTCCACGTCGCCTGGGTACGCAGGCCGCGGCCCGGCGTCGCCTGAGCAGCTCGCGATGCCAGCGCGACACCGTCTCGGGGCGGACCAGCAGCAGAAGGTGCCGCAGCGATAGGACCCGATACGCTTCTTCACCTGAGGAGTGCTCCTTTCATGCGACGAACTGGACTCTAGACAAGCCCTATCGTTGCAGGTCAGGAGCACTCTTCATGTTTCTGATCATGCATCGGACACCCAGCCACGCGAAAGCCCGAGGCTAGCGTCGGCCCCGCGTAGGTGGGGGGTGTTCCCCCGGGAGGTGTCACCGGCTCCCCGTGCGGAGGCATTCCATCAACTGCCCATCCCCAGCCGGGCACCACCGGCGACATCCAGGCTCAGACCGGTCAGGTAACGGTTTGCCGGGTCGCTGAGGAAGGAGATGGTCGCCGCCACCTCCTCCGGCTCGGCGAACCGGCCCATCGGGATCTGCGCGGCTCGGGCTTGGCGGGCGCGCTGGTCCCCCTCGGGGTCGCCGCCGCCGGCGCGGGTCGCGAGCTGGTCCCACATGGCGGTGTTGACCGGCCCGGGGCACACACAGTTGACCGACACGTTGTCCGGGCCGAGTTCCAGAGCGAGCGACCAGCAGATGTTCAACACAGCCGCCTTGCTGGCGTTGTACGGCACGTACGCGCGACGGGCCTCCTTCGCGGCGACCGAGGCGACCGCGACCATGGAGCCGGAGCGCTGGGCCTGCATCACAAGGCCGACTTCGCGCAGTACGGAGAAGGCACCCGTGGCGTTGATCGCCATCACTCGGGCGAACTCGGAGCTCGCGGTGGTGAGCAGGTCCGGCTCGTTGCCGAGCACTCCGGCAGCGTGTACCAGGACGTCGATCGCCCCGAATTCCGCCCGGATCCCGGTCACGGTGTCGTGCACCGCCTGCTCATCGGTGACGTCGAGCTCACGGAAGTCCGCGAGCCACGGCGGCCGGCTGTCCGGTGCCGTGCGGTCGCAGCCGATGACCACCGCACCCGATGCGTGCAGACGTTCCGCGGCAGCGGCTCCGATGCCTCCGCTGGACCCGGTGACCAGCGCGATCTGGGACGGGGCGGTCATGGGGTGTCCTCCGTGGACTTCGTGGATTTCCTGGATGTGGAGCTGTGCCCGGCGTCGGATGCCGCAGCAGGGGGCGTGGTGGTAGTGGTGTGCGTGCCTGCGCTGCCCGTCTCCGGCAGGGTCAGGTAGACGATGAGGCAGAGCAGGACGATGACCGTCATGTACACCGCTACGCCCATGGGGTGGCCCGCCTCGATGAAGGCGCTGGCGATGAGCGGAGCCGTCCCGCCGAGGGCCGCGATGACGATCTGGTGGGCCACACCGATGCCGGACACACGCACGGAAGCAGGGAACAGCTCGGCCTGGATCGTCGGGTAGACCCCCTGCCAGATCGCCAGGACCACCCAACCGGAAACGGTCACCGTCACGTATACGCCGAATCCGGGTTGCTGCAGCAACAGCAGCAGCGGATAGAAGAGCACCACCATGCCGATGGCCCCGATGATGGGGAACGGCTTGCGCCGGCCGATGCGGTCGGACAGGGCGCCGCACAGCGGCACGATGATCACCAGCAGGCCCAGCCCGATGGCGTTCCCGGCCAAGGCGGAGTCCAGGTCACGACCGGTGGTCAGGTGCGCATAGGTGGGCAGGAAGGTGGCCCACGTGTAGTAGGCGACTGCCGGGGCCGACAGAGCCGCGGTCTGCAGGAGTTCCTTGGGGTGCCTGCGCAGCAGTTCCCGCAGGCGCAGGTTCTCGGGTTGCCGGTCGGCGGCGGAATCCTCGACAGCGGCCTCGAACTCCGGGGATTCGTCGGCGCGCGATCGCAGCAGCAGACCGACCACGCCGAGGACACCGCCGATGGCGAACGGGATGCGCCAACCCCACGTCTCCAGGTCATGGGTGTTCAGCGTCGAGGTGACGATCGCCCCCATGGCGGTGGCGGCCAGCGTCGCCAGGCCGCTGGCCATATTCGACAGCGAGCCGAACAGGCCGCGCCGGTCGGTCGAGCCGTTCTCCACCATGTAGGCGATGGCGCTCTGCATCTCGCTGCCGGCCGAGATGCCCTGCAGTACGCGGGCGAGCAGGAACAGCAGCGGCGCCGCGTAGCCGATGGCGGAGAACGGCGGGGTGAGCGCGATGATCAGGCTGCCCGCGGCCATGCCGCCGATGGTGGTGGCCAGGACGACGCGGCGGCCGTAGCGGTCGGCCAGGGGGGAGATGATGATGCCGCTCAGCGGCCGCACCACGAACCCGATCGCGTAGGTCAGCAGGGCGCTGATCAGCGACATCGCTGGGCTGCCCCCGGGAAAGATCTGGCTTGAGAAGACGGCGGCCAGCAGGCCGTAGATGTACCAGTCGTACCACTCGATGAAGTGGCCGATGGTGCCCGCCAGGACGTTGACCGGCCTTCCGCGGGGTGGGGCTTCCGGGTGGCCGGTGGCGGAGGGGGACTTCGGTGAGGCTGTTCTTGATGCGTTCGCCATTGAGCGCTCCTCAGTGCAGTGAGGGATGGGGGCTGTGCGAACAGTCGGCGGTCTGGGGCGCCGCGGACCAGGTGGTTCCGGTCGACGCTGTCGGCGGTTCCGGAAGCCTTCTTCGAAAGGTGATGTCGCCGATGCCGGCCGCGATGAGGTGGGCCGGCCGGGGCTTGCGGAGGGTCAGCGCGTCGCGTGACTGGACCAGGTGCGGCCCTCCTGCTCCTTCACGGGGAGGCCGGCGGCCAGCAGGATCCTGTCGAGGAGCGCCTGCGTGCGGGCGGCTTCCCGCCCCGACGTCAGCGGCGCGCCTCGGTCTCGTACGCGGTCGAGGAAGTGGCGAACGGCGGCGGCGAACCCGAAGGTGTTCGTCGCTGTGGCCCAGCCGAATGCTTCGGGGCTCATCGAGCGCACGGTGCTCACGCCGTCCCGGGTGAGGGTCACCGTGTCCGGAGCCACCACCTCGGCCGAGCGCTCGGCGCCGTAGGCATCAAGTTTCTCCGCCCACGCACCCGCGTTCCGCGCCGCCGTCAGGACGCCGGTGCCACCACCGGCGAATCGCACCAGGGCGGAGACACCGTCCTCCTGCCAGGGGTCGTCACCGGCGGCGTGGGCTGAGACGTCGACCGGTTCGCCCGGGCAGAACCAGCGCAGCAGGTCCACCATGTGGATGGAGTTCTCGAAGGTCGCGCGGTACTCAGTGCCGCGGCGGTTCTTCTGCGCGATGCAGAAGGCGGCACCGGTGTCCCCGAACTGGTCACGAGCGGCGACATAGGTCGGCGCGAACCTGCGGTTGAACCCGACCATCAGCACACGGTCGCGCTCGTCGGCGAGGTCGGCGAGCCGCTCCGCGTCACTGGTCGCGGTCGCGAGGGGTTTCTCACAGAAGACGTCGACGTTCGCCTCCAGCGCGCGGCTCACGCCGGCGAAATGCTCCGACCTCGGGGTCAGGACGAACAGGGCGTCCAGGTCACGCTCGAGTGCCTGCTCAACTGACGGAACCGCAGTGGAGAACCCCCATCGACGGACCAGTTCGGACGGGTCCTCGCGCCGGGACACCAGGACATCGAGGACGACGTCGTCCCGCTCCACCAGGGTGGGCAACTGCGCGATGTGCGCGATGTTCCCGGCGCCGACCACACCGACGCGCAGCGGGCGCCGGCTCATCGGGACACCTCCGCGGGCGTGAGGCCGGCGGCCTCTTCGAGGAGTGACCGGAGCGCGCGGGCGGACCGGGCGAAGCCCTCCGCCGGAGCCGGGAGATCCTGTGGGTGCCAGCGGTATTCGTACTCGAGGCTGAGGACGTCGTCGTATCCGTGCTGCTTGACCGCCTGAAGGATGTCCGACCAGGGCACGATGCCGTCGCCGACGACGCGGGAGCGCACGGCTCGCTCGTCCGCCTTCACCCGGGCCGTCTCGGAGGCGATGAAGGGGGCGTCCGGGTCGGTGAAGACGAGGTCCTTCACGTGGACGTGCCCGATGAGGTCGCCCTGCTCCCGCAGTGCTTCCGGCCATGCCTCGTCGTGTGTGAAGGTGAGGTTCGCCTGGTCGTAGAGCACTCGGACGGCAGGCGAGTCCACCTCGCGTATCAGCCGAGCGGTCTCCTTGGCCGATTGCGTCATGGTTCCGAAGTGGTTCTCCACGCACAGGCGTACTCCGGCGTCGGCGGCGAGCGGCGCCAGTTCCGAAAGCCCCGAGCGCAGGCGCTCCCAATGTCCGGCGTGATCTGTTCGATCGGCTCCCCAGGAACCCGCGTACACCCGGATCCGGGTCGCGCCCACGCGATGGGCGCAGTCCACCGTCGCGCGCAGTTCGTCGAGCGCGGCGCGGCGCTGCGCCGGGTCCTCATGGTTGATCCCGGTGGTGTACGGAGCGAGCCCCACCACCGGTACACCGAGATCGTCCGCCACGCGGGCCGCCTCGGCCGCGGCCGCCTTGTCCCCGACCGGCAGTCCGCTGCGGTAGTCGTTCTGGTAAATGACCTCCGCTCCCTCCAGACCGGCGGCGGCGAAAAGCTCCAATGCCTCGGGGAGGGTCTGTTCCGGCGTGCCGAGGGTGTGGCCGATGATCCGCACTACAGGTCCTTTCCAGTTCGGGAGGGGGCGGCCCAGTCCGCGGGGCCGACCAACGGTGGTGGGTTGTGGACGCGGGAGCGGTCGACCAGCTCGATCAACAGCCCCCAGGGCGCCCGGAGATAGGTCCACCGGTTGCCCGCGACGCGAGGGCTGTCCGGGCCGACCTCCTTGGTTCCGCCCAGGACATTGGCGCCGTGCGACCGGAGATGCTCGACGGCCGCGTCGACGTCCTCCACGGTGAAGCACAGGTGGTGGCCACCGGGATCGCAGTGGCGTGGATAGTCGCGCCGCTGGTCGGTGCTCCACCACTGGAACAGCTCCACGTTGAGGTTGGGTGGCATGCGCAACATGGCGAGTTCCAGCCGGGCATCGGCCGGGACCTCGAAATGTTCGGGCATGAAAGCGGCGTCGGGCCCTCGCGTCGAGCGGTAGAGCTCCTCGGCGCCCAGGGCGTCGGCGAAGAAGGTGACCGCTTCGCCCAGGTCGGGCACCGTGAAGGCGACATGGTCGACGTACCGGAACCCTGCGGGGCGGCTCATCGTGCCACCTCCGCGGTCGACTCGCGGATCAGCAGATCCGGGGCGAGAACGACATGTCCCGTCTCCCCGTCCTTGAGGAGTTTCTCGGCGAGGTCGATGGCGATCACTCCCATGTCGGCGATGGGCTGGCGGACCGTGGTCAGTCGCGGATTGAACCGGGCGCCGAACTCCAGGCCGTCGAAGCCCATCACCGACACCTCGTCCGGGACGGATAGACCTCGCACACCAAGAGCGGAGATGAGGTCGAACGCGACCATGTCATTGGCCGCGATGACCGCTGTCGGACGCTCTTCGCGTGCCATGTGCACGAGGCGCTCGGCGGCCCGCTCACCCACGTCGGGCCCGGCACCCGCGTCCAAGATCATCGCTGGCATGTCCAGCTCTGCGGCCAGCCCCTCGTAGGCGGCCAATCGGTCCCTGGACGTGTACGCCCCGGAGATGCCGGACACGTACGCGATGCGCCGGTGCCCCAGGCCACGCAGATGGTCCACGGCGAGGGCGATCCCTTCGGCGCTGTCCACCGTCACGGTCGGCACCTGTGCCTGTTCGACGCGGTCGACGACAACGACCTTGCTGCCGAGCGCGACGTTCTGCAGCTCGTCGAGATCCACGCTGGTCGACGGTGCGACGATCCCGAAGGGTGCGTACATCTCTTGCAGGGAGGTCAGATACGCGTTGGTCTGGGCCACCTCGCCACCGGTCACGCACAACACCAACTGATAACCTCGGTCGGCCGCCGCGGCAGCCATGGTTCTCGCCAGCTCACCGTAGAAGGGGTTGGTGATGTCCGGGACGATCAGCGGGACAAGCTTGCTCGCCCGGCGGCGCAGGGCCTGCGCCAGCGGATTCACCCGGTAACCGAGGCTCTCCGCCACCTCCAGGACATGTCGCCGGGTCGCCGCGTTCACGGCTTCCGGCCGGGAGAACGCGCGGGAAACCGTGGAGCGATGGACCCCCGCTCGGGCGGCGACGTCGTCGATACTCACCTCAGCCAAGGCTGACCTCCGTGGACGCAGTGGGAGACCGCTGGTACGCGGCCCAGATGAGGCTCATTGTGTCGGCGAGGTCGTCCAACGTCGGCAGTCCGGCGAAGCCGTCCGCCCAGGTGTCGGCAACCTGTCGGACGAACGCGTCGTACAGCGGGTCGCTGTCCACGTCGATGGTGCTCGACTCGGTGGCACCGTCCGCCGCACGTGTGAAAGAGACTTCGCCGGAGGTGCCTACGTCGACGTATCCCCTGCCACCGGCACTGGTGTAGGAGCAGTACCGCTTGGCGGGACTCGCCGGGAAGGCATAGCCGACCTCGATGATCGCCTCGCTGCCGTCGTCGCCCGCCAGCACCAGGGTGGCGTGATCCTCGACGCCCTCGCCGTGCAGGCTCGCGGAAAGGGTGGCCGCCACAAGTTCCACGCGCCGGGCACGGCTTCGCTGCAAGAAGAGGTCGATGAAGTGCGGCGCCAGGTTCACCAGACACCCCCCGCCGGAGCGAGCGGGCCGGAGCATCCAGGAGCAGCCTGCCTCCCGATAGCGTTCCGGCGGGCCGGCCACGAAGCTCGACCGTTGGTATGTCGGTGCGCCGGCCAGGGACAGAGCGTGATCCACGGGGCCGCCACGTTGAACGAACGGGACGGTCGCTGCGACCCCTGCTGAGGCGGCGGCATCCCGAATCCGCTCCCCGTCTTCGGGCCCCAGGCCGCCCGGCTTCTCGACCACGAAAGGGATGCCGCGCTCGACCAGGGACAGACAGGTGTCCACCATGCGGTCGTGTGGCCCGAAGACGTAAGCCAAGTCCAATGGCCCGGCGTCCAGAGCGGCCTCGACTTCGCCGTACACGGACGCGTCGAGGCGTCGGGCGATGTCGACGATCTGGTCGGGCTCCTCGTCCTGGATCAGCACGACGTCGTGAGTGTCCGCCCAGGCGCTGACATACAGGGGTACGTGCCAGTGGCGGGCACCTAGAACTGCTGTGAGCGGACGTCTCACGACGCGCCTCCCAACTTCGGTATGGGGCAACTTCTCCCGATCTTCCTCTCCAGGGCCGGTCACTGCAATCGATTGCTGAGATCGGTTGCATAACCGAAACAGAGGGTCATAAGCTCTGTCAACCCCCCCGCCATCCGATTTCCTTTGAGGTGACTCGATGCGCAAGCTGCGCACCCTGAATGCCGTGTGCGAGACCGGGACAGTGCTGATCGTGCGCCTGCCCACCGCCGAGGCATCGTACGAAGTGGCCTGCGAGGCCATCGCAGGAGGGATACGAGCGGTCGAGGTGACGCTCACTACGCCGGGTGCCCTGGACGTGATCCGCCGGCTGAGTTCGGAGTATCCCGAGGCCGAGATCGGCGCCGGCAGCGTGCTCGACGCGGCGTCGGCGTATGCGAGCATCCAGGCCGGCGCGCGTTTCCTGGTCAGCCCCCAGGTCGATCTCGGCATGCTGGAGACCGCCGGCCGCTACCAGGCCGTCAGCATCTGCGGAGCCGCGACACCCACGGAGATCGTCCAAGCGGCCACGGCAGGAGCCGATCTCGTCAAGCTGTTCCCCTCGTCGGTCCTCAACCGCGATTACGCCCGTGCAGTACTCGAACCACTCGGCCACATCCCCCTGGTCCCGGCCGGAGGTGTGTCCCCGGACAACGTGGCCGAGTGGTTCGATGCAGGAGTCGCAGCAGTCGGCGTCGGAAGCTTCATCACCAAGGCGGCACGGCGAGAAGGCACCGAGCGGCACCCCGTACGCGCGGCGGCCCGGA
Organism: Streptomyces sp. NPDC007983; assembly: GCF_042958345.1. Classification (NCBI taxonomy): domain Bacteria; kingdom Bacillati; phylum Actinomycetota; class Actinomycetes; order Kitasatosporales; family Streptomycetaceae; genus Streptomyces; species Streptomyces sp. NPDC007983. Next base: position 8,526 of record NZ_JBIBJI010000046.1, on the reverse strand, counting down.
CATTCCTCGAGGCGGTGGCCGATGCCCGCGCCTGACCCACTGTCCCCCGCCTCCGGGATGCCACCGGTATTCGTCGCCGTCGGACCTGCGGGATCGGGAAAGTCTCATGTCGCCCGGCAGCTCGCTCAACGGCTCCGCGCGGTCTACCTCGACAAGGACTCTCTGGCCGGCGACCTCGTGGACGCCGCGCTCGAACTGGTCGGCCGGCGGACCGGAGGCCGTGAAGACGACCCGACCTACATCGAACGGTTGATGCCGGCCGAGTACGCGGCCCTGTTCACCACGGCGGCGGACAACCTGCGGCTGGGCCTCCCTGTCGTCTTGGACGCACCCTTCGCCGCGTACCTCGCCCACCCCGACTTCTTGACCGCCTCGGCCGACCAAGCTTCTTGGCCCACGGGGACACCCGTCGTCGTGGTCGAGGTACGGGCCTCCGCGGAGACCGTTCGCACACGACTGACGCAACGAGGCCTGCCCCGCGACCGGGCCAAGCTTGCCGACTGGTCGGCATTCTGGCAACGACTGGGGGCCCAGGGCTGCGCCTGGACCGGCGCTCGGCACATCGTCGTGGACAACGACGCCGAACCGGACCTCGACGCCGTTGTGGGGCTCGCGGGCGATACCGGCAGGTGCCCCTTCACGCCTTCTGAGCTCGATCTTTGACCTCGGGCGTCACTCGAGACCAAGGATCAGGCCAAGGCTGTGGCCCCAACTCCCTTATCTGGCACCGGATACGGGTGGACGCGTATACAGTGCCGAGGCCATCGTGAATCACGCATCCGAGCGTCGGTCCGCACCGGCCGTGGGCCATGTCGAAGGCGTCCACGACGAGTTCAGCGCGCGCCATGGTGGTCGGCCAACCGTTCAGACGTTCAGGCGGGGCTCGGCAAGGCGTTGAGCCGGTCGATTGCCCGGGTGATCTCGTTGGTCCAGGGCCATCGGGTGGTGAAGCGAAGCCGGCGGCGGCCGGTGGTGACGAGCTGGGCGGCGGCGGAGAACCGTCGCAGGCGGAGCTTCTTGGGTTCCCAGCGGCGGGGTTGGCCGGTCAGGGCGAGCATTGGCATCCAGGCGAGGAGGTCGAGTGCGAGGGAGACGATCTCCAGCCAGATCCGGTTCTGGGCGGTGTCGTGCAGAGGCAGGTTGCGCAGGCCGGTGTCGCGGGCGTTGCGGATGCGGTCCCCGGAGCGAGCCCGGCGGCGGTGGCATAGGTCGAGGTCGGCGAGTTGGCCGCCTTGGTGTTGGTTGCAAGGCAGGTCAGTCGCAGTTGGGTGCGGCTCGGTTTGAGGGACGGTGATCAGGCCGCGAGTGCGAGGCCGTCGCGGTAGCGGACGGCGTGAACCCGCGGGTGCTCGCGCTGCACGTGATACTCCCAGTACTCCTCGAAGTCGCCGTTGGTAATCACTGCGCGGAGTCCGAGGACGGCCTCGGCGCCGGCCAGGCCCCAGCGGGCGCCGGTGATGTCCATCCGGTCCTTCACCAGGTGCCGGGGGCGCCCCCTCGATCACGCCTGTCGCGATCGGCCAGCCCTCGGCCAGCGCGATGTCGTAGCCGAGGCAGGGGAGTTTGGCCCGCAGGTAGCCGACCGCCTTTTTGACCCCCGAGCGCCGCTGGCCGTCCAGTTCCGCCGCGTCCGCGCGGGGCTTCGAGGGCGTCGGCGACCTGCTCGGCCCGGTCTTGGAGGATCTCCAGCGCGATCTCGCCGGCCCAGGTTTCGGTGACGGGGTCCGTCCTGGCGAAGAAGCACCAGGCCGCGCCCCATGGGTACTCCAGCACGTGAACGAAGTCGGTGAGGAGGCGTACCTCCAGCCCGCGTGCGTCGCACTGATCGTGGATCACATCCAACTGGTGGCGGGCCCCGTCGACCAGCATCTCCCGCTCCCGGTCCGGGTCGCGGCGCTCGGCCTCGTCAAATACCGTGCCGATGACCTGGCCGGCGTCGCGTTCGGCGGAGGCGGTCAGCCACTTCGCCCGCGCCCTGGGGCGTTCGGGGCGATCCGTGCGATCGGTGTTGCCGCCGCCTCTGATCACATCGCTCGGCTGGCGCGGCATCGGCGCGGGTCGTAGACCGCGTCGACGGTCGCCATCCGTTTGCGCCCGTTCTTCTCCCCGCCGGCCAGGCGCGTTTGGAACGGCCCTGCGCTTGCCGAGTACCTCGTCCGTGCAGGTCATGCGGCATGTCTGTATGCGTGGAGGATGCCGCCGAGGCGGTCGTGGCGTCGTATGTCGAGGTGGCTGAGCTTGTCCGGGTCGTCGATTGGTGTGGGCAGTGGGTGTAGCGGTCGGGCGTTCGCGATGCCTTGGTGCGGTCGATGGGAGTTGTAGAACTCCTCGAACTCCCGTAGGGCGCGGAGGAGGTGGCGCTGGTTCCAGATCAAGGTCCGGTCCAGGAGTTCGTGTCTGCAGGTCTGCACCCACCTTTCCATGATCGAGTTCATTCTCGGCATTTGGATGCCGGTGAGGACGACCTCGATCCCCGTGTCATTGAGGACAGCGTCGAACAGGGCGGGGAACTTCCCGTCCCTGTCTCTGATGATGAATCGTGCCCGGCAGCCGATGTCCTCGAGGCCCATGACCAGGTTCTTCGCCGTCTGTGTGACCCAGGATGTGGTCGGGTGTGCGGTGGCACCAAGGAGTCAGAAATCGTTGCCTGATCTGGTTCTTCGTCGGTAGTGGCAGCGGCGGGCGATGGCCTGGTGCTGTCTGCGCCAAGCCGACCAGTTCAGTGCGTGGGTGACTGGTCCGAGGCGGGGTGCGGGGCGGGGCAGGAAAGTGTCCAGGAGTCTGCGGACCTCTCCCACCGTGAATCGGATAGTGCTGGTGTCGTTTCTGCGGCCCAGCTTTCGGTGGTCTGAGCTGCGACGACGGCCAGGAATGCATGGGCGAGCATGACCAGGGTGATGTGCCGGTACCAGCCCGAGTAACGGCGGACCGGCCGCATTCGTTCTTGGGTGCGGTTCCTCTGGAGTGAAGCGCTGAGCTGGCAGAACGCCGGAGCACGGAGCTGGTTTTAGGCGCGGGCGGGCACTGTGCTTGCCGTGTCGCCGCGTTGCGTGATCGGATTGCGGCAGCATCGCGTGCCGGTGGCGGACTGCGTCAGGCATGGAGGTGCGGAACTGAAGGGACCGCCATCCGTGGCTTCCCGCGACGGCGACCGTGTAGTCGCCTTGAGTCTGCAGCTCTCACAAGCACATCAAGAACTGCGTCGTCAGATCAACGAGATCAGGACAAGTCTCGGACACCGCCGGTTGAGCGACGACGCACTTGTCACCCATTGCCTGGCCTTTTGTGCCGCCTTGACGTCGCACCATCAAGGCGAGGACGACGGGATGTTCTCTCAGTTGCTGCGCGAACGCCCGGATCTCGCAGCGACGGTCGCGAAGCTTGTCGAGGATCATGGAATGATCTCGTCGATCCTGTCCCGGGTGCGTGAACTCGCCGAGAGGGCTGCCGAATCGCGTGGCCCGGTCCTGGAGACGATCGGGCGTGAGCTTGACGGATTGGCGGCGATCATGGAATCCCACTTCAGCTATGAAGAGCGGACGATCAGCGAGGCGCTCGATGGCGGAGTACCTGATACCGACTGGCCCGACATGGTCTTCCGGTTCGGCATGGCATGAGGGAGGTTCGTGATCAGGCCATGAGCTCGTATTGGTCCTGGTCAGAGGTGGGGTAGAGACGCTGGTGCTCGCGGGTGGCGTGGAACCGCCAGTAGGCATCGAGGTCGCCGTTGGAGACGAGAGCGCGAAGTCGCAGGACGGCTTCAGCTCCGGCAAGGCCCCAGCGGGCGCCGGTGATGTCGAGGCGATCGGCGATCAAGTAGCGGCAGGCGCCCTCGACCGCGCCGGTCGCGATCGGCCATCCGCTGGCGAGGGCGGTGTCGTAGTGGAGCTGGTCGAGGTGGCCGGTCAGGTATCGGTGGCAGGCGTCGACGGCCTCCCGCCGGGCGGCCGGTAGTCCTTCCCGGTCGGCTTGGGCAGTCATCTCGCGGGCGGTGCGGGCGGCATGACCTGCGAGGATCGCGGTCAGGTGGTCGGCGGCCCAGGCTTCGGCTTCGGTGGTGCCGGGTTTGTGAAAGGCGTGGGCGGCGGCCCAGACGTACTCGGCGACGTGGACGAAGTCCAGGAGCACATGCACGGTGGCACCGCGTCGGATGGTCTCGGCGGTGATCAGGTCGAGCTGGTGGCGGGCGCCGTCGACCAGGACGATCCACGGCCGCAGCTGCTTCGGGGCGCGGGCCTGGGCCTGGTCGAAGGCGTCGGCGATGACCTGCTCGGGCGGGCGGACCAGAGAGGCCGTGCACCACTTGTTCTCGGCCCTCGGGCCCGGGCGGGCCGCTCGCTCGTCGCTGCGGCCGCCAGGGGGATGGATCACGTCGTGGGGGCGCCTCGGTGCGGGGCGGGTGTCGAAGACGCAGGCCACGGTGGCCATCCGCTTGCGGTTGGGCTTCTCGCCGGGCGCGAGCCGGGCGCGGTGGCCGCCAGCGGCCTTCATGGCGGCCCGGCGGGTAGCCTCGCGCAGGGCCTCGGGCCGCATGACCACCCCCTTGCCGTCGGCCTGCACGACCAGTGGCATGTTCCGGCTGCACGGGAGAGGGATCTTGGCGCGGTAGAAGGCGTCGACGTCGACCGCGGCGCCGGCCACGAGCTCTTCCAGCCGCCGTTTGCCGAGCACGTTCCCGCAGCGGCGCGTCACCGCGTCCCGCGCCTGGTCGAACGAGCCGCGCACCGCTTCGATCACCGCGATCTTGCGCAGGCCCATGGAGTGCCGACCGGCGGGCAGGGACAGCGCGGCGTCAGCGGGGTGGACATTGCAGGCGCCGGGACCTCGATAGGCGACCCGGGCGACGCGGACCGGACCAAACACGCCGACCAGCCAGCGCGCGTGTCCCGTCTCCCGCCAGGGCCGCACCCGCCCCTCCGGCCCGACCACGACCGGCCGTGCACCGACGCGGACCTGGTCTTCCTCTCGCCGGGCACGCAGGTCCAGGTGGCCTGCAGCAGCAGCCGTAACAGGTCCCGCCCCGCCGCCTCCAGGTGTTCCTCCAACTCGGCATGGGTCCATGCGCTGGCCTGGTCGCCCGACAGGGTGTCCATCAGCGTCTCGAAGGCGCTGACCGAGCGGGCAAAGGGGTCAGCTGCGGCATGAGTGTCGTACGGTGTCATCTCCGGGGCTCTTCTCGTCCGGCATCCGACATGGTTGGTACCTTCGAATGTAGGCGGAAAAGCCCTTCGGTTAGCGGTAGTTGGGCGAAGCGCCCGTTCGGCGGCGGGCCGGGGTGAACAAGCCGGGGTCATCCTCCTCCAGTCAGCCCCGCTCCACCAACCGCTTCAGCTTCGACCGGGTGCCCTCGATCTTCCCGGTCTCGGCCGGCAGCTCGATCCTGGGCACGATCTGCTTGGCGCGGACCGGTCCCGGCGCATCGGCCACCACCTCCACGATGTCCCGGTATACCGACGGCAGCACGTCCACCCCCATACCGGGCTGCCAGTTCGGCACCGTCAGCACCCCGACCACCCGCCGTTCGACCCCCGCATACGCCGGCGCCACCCCTTGGGCGGCAGACGTCTCGCGGGACTTCACCGACACCGCGGAACCCTCCGGCGTCATCTCGGCGAGCACTTCGACGACCGTCTCCCGCGCGATCCGCAGACGCTCCAGCCCCTCCCGAGCGGTATCCAGCTTGCCGGATATCTCAGCAAGCTCGGCTTCCAATTCCTCTACCCGCGCCCGGGCAGCCGCCTCGCGGGCCTCCAACTCCTCGAACAGCGAGCCCATGCACGCTCCTCTCCCGCTCCCACGGTAGAGACGAGCGGCCTCGCGCACAGCCCCGATCGGCGTTCTCCCAGCTCACCCCTTCACTCCAGAGGAACCACACCCAATTCCGTAACCGCCCGTCATGCCCGAGCGTTTCAGGCCCCGTTTGCCGCGGTCGACTGGGGAACGCCCGGCTACCTCGCCACCTCCGGGGGCCTTGGTGATCGAGCCGTCGACGGCGATCTGGTCGAGCTCCAGCCCGACGATCCGGTCGTAGGACTCCAGCGCGATCTGCTTGAGCCGCGCGAAGACGCCCATGGCGATCCACTCGTCGCGGCGGTTGCGGATCGTGGTGGCCGAGCAGGTCGTGTCTGCGATCGCCTGGTAGGAGCAGCCGAAACGCAGGAGCTGCAGCATCTTGTCGAAGACGATCCGATCGCTGATGCGCCGGCGGTGGCAGCCCAGCGGATGAGGTCTCCCCAATGAGTGGTGTGCGTGGTGAAGTTGCTGGTCACGGCCCTGGTGTGAGGGGCAAGAGAACTACGCGCGCTGGTCGTCGGCTGGTGTCCACGACGATCGGGTCAGAGGTCTCGTGGCCATGCCGCGGGCTCGCTCTGGTTCGTGGGGGCGCCGCTCACCACATCCCTCTGGGCCCCGGGCGGTAGGCAGACCCTCGACGTCACCGGCCTGCTGGTAGTCCATGAACAAGGGCCCCACCTGCTGAGGTGTCTCGGCACGGCGTCGGGCGGTGAGGCCGACCTGCTTGTCGCCCCGGTCGGCTGCGGCAAGCAGGTCTGGTGGGGGTGCGTATCAACGCGGGAGGGTCGGGCCTCGGTCTTGCGCTGTCACGCGGCGGGGCGTCCCGCGGGTGATCGGGGACGAAGTGGATTTTCAGGCCGCGCAGATGATCAGGCTGCTGGTGCGAAGGCCGTGATTGCGTCGACGAGGTCGGCCGGAGCTTCCAGCGGGATCAGGTGACCCGTGTTCGGAATCACCGTGAAGTCGGCTCCGGAGAGGTAGGGCACCAGGTTGTTGACGAGCACGTCGACGGGCTCGACATGGTCGTTCTCTCCGGCGACGACGAGGGCGGGGACGCTGATCATGCGGGTGTGCTCGCTGACGTCCTCCGCGATGCCGCGCAGCGGCCACTCCATGCGGGCGGCGTCGGTGCCGGCCCGCGAGTCGGTCGCGATCTGCGACTTGATCGATTCGGGCAGCTCGGTCGCGGTAAGGATGTGATCCCGTGCGCCAGCGACGGACTCGTCGGAGTCGTAGGCGTGGGAAAGGCGTTGCCGGTACTCGGGAGTGATCCCTGCGGCGGGCTTCGCCGGACCGGAACCGACGAGGATGATCCCGCGGAGGCCGGCGGGCCGGGTCGCCGCTATGAGCTGCGCGACCTTGCCACCCATGGAATGTCCGACGAGGACGTAGTCGGTGACGCCCGCGTCGGCGATCACGGCGAGCATGTCGTCGGCGAGTTGGCGGAGGGTGTAGGGGCCGGCCAGGTTGCTCGACCGGCTCCACCCGCGGAAGTCGACAGTGAGCATGTCGCGTCCCGCGAGGCGGTCGACGACGAGGTCCCAGGTGCGGGCGGATCCACCCCAGTAGTGCAGAAACACCAGGGTCGGTCCGCTCCCCGGCCGGTGGTCATAAGCGGGCAGTAGCGGCTGCTGCGTCGTGTTCATCATGACCCTCTCGATCAGTGTTCTGGGGCGGTTGTTCTGTGTGTTCATTGAATTCCTTCCGCTGTGTCGGGGCATCGGCATGACTGGTCGCCTGATGGTGGAAACTGGACAGATGACCGTGATCCGGCAGATGACCTACCAGCCCGTCGGGCGCCGTGCCGCCACTGTCGAAACCATGACGTTCGACCGCCTTCGCGAGCTGAACGACGGCGGGACACAGCGTGCCGACTTCCACGTCCTCGCCGTCGTCGATGCCGGGCACGGATCCGTCACCGTGGACTTCCTCCGACACCCGTTCCTGGAGCGGTCCGCGGTGTGGGTCTCTCCTGGAGCTGTGCACCGATGGGACGACATCACTGGCGTGGCTGGGCACGTCGTGCTGTTCGTGCCGACCGCGCCGGTCACCCACGCCACCCGGGAGCTCGTCGCGTCCCCGGACCTGGTCGCTCACTGGAGCATTCCCGACGCCGACTGGCCGTTCGTCGACACCGCGCGCAACCATCTCCTGCTCGAAGCATCCGCCCCACCCGGGGATATCTCGACGGAGCTGCCCGAGATCCTGCTGTCCGCGCTTATCGCCCGGCTCCGGCCCCCGCACGCCGATGCACGGTCGATCAATCCGGTGTTCCGACTGTTCCGGTCCAGCGTCGAAGCGCACTTCCGGGAACATCATGACGCCGGCTATTACGCCCGGACACTGGGATACGCTCCCCGCACCCTCTCAAGAGCGGTGCAGCAGGTCACCGGCCGCAGCGCGAAGGCGTACATCGTCGATCGGATCGTCCTGGAAGCCAAACGGCTCCTCGCACACGACCGCCTCACCGCGGCCGCCTGCGCCAACACGCTCGGCTTCCCCGACGCGTCCAACTTCTCGGTGTTCTTCCGGAAGGCGACAGGCATGCGCCCGGGCGCATGGCAGGCGACGATGGCCGTCGAGTGAGGGGGTACTCATCCATGATCACGGAGCGTCGCAACTCCATGATCGCGAGGTCCCTGAAGCTTCCCCTTGTGACTGGACACCTGGAGACTGGGACGTGAGGTTCCAGAGGAAGTAGTGCCAGGTGGGTAGTCAGTACTCGAAGCGGTA
>NZ_JBIBJI010000045.1:0-18110 GCF_042958345.1 Streptomyces sp. NPDC007983 | reverse complement strand
GGTACATCACGCCCCGCGAGACACGCCAGCGGCTCCAGAACGACCAAGCACTCGCAGCGTAGAAGAAGAGTGTCCAGGATCACGGGGAAACTTCAGAGAACGCGAGATCGTGGCGGTCGGATGGTGCCAACTACCGCGACCCGGCACACCGGGGCGCAACTTCGGCCTTGGTCAGGTGACGGTGGGGCTGCGGCGTTCGATCAGGACGACGTCGCGCCAGGTGCCGTGGTGGCGGCCGATGCGTTCGCGGGTGCCGATGATGCGGAAGCCTGCCTGCTGGTGGAGGCGGAGGCTGGCGGTGTTCTCGGGGAAGATGCCGGACTGGATGGTCCAGATCCCTGCCGCTTCGCTGGACGCGATCAGTGCGTTGAGGAGAGCGGCTCCGACTCTTTGCCGACGGGCTCCGGGATGGACGTAGACGGAATGCTCCACCACGCCCGCGTACGCGCAGCGGTCGGAGACCTTCGTGGCGGCGATCCAGCCGAGGACGCGGCCGTCGGTGTGGAGCGCGATGTGTCGGTGGTCGGGGAGTTTGGCTGCGTCGAACGCTTCCCAGGTGGGTGCGGTGGTCTCGAAGGTGGCGTTGCCTTCGTCGATGCCGAGTTGGTAGATCGCTAGCACGTCTTGAGCGTGCTCGGCGGTCAGCTCGGTGATCCGGAGGGTGCCGGTGGTCACGGTCATGCACAGTCACCTGGGGTGAGTTCGTTGATCAGGTTCGGGACGCGGGTGCGGATGTCGTCGCGGATCGGCCGTACTGCCGCTGTTCCTTGTCCGGCTGGGTCGTCGAGTTTCCAGTCGAGGTAGGTCTTGCCGGGGAAGACGGGGCAGGCGTCGCCGCAGCCCATGGTGATGACCACGTCGGATGCCTGCACGGCGTCGACGGTGAGGATTTTCGGGGTTTCGGCGGCGATGTCGATGCCGACCTCGGTCATCGCCTCCACGACGGCGGGGTTGACAGTGTCGGCGGGGGCGGATCCGGCGGAGCGGACCTCGATGTGGTCGCCCGCGAGGTGGGTGAGGAAGGCGGCGCCTTCCCCACAGCCGCGGGCAGCTCGTGGTCCCGGACCTGTTCGTGGGTGAGCAGGATGCGTTCCACGTGGCTCCAGCAGTCCGTGCGGGCCACCCAGTCCCGTTCGATATCGGCACCCGAGGCGTCGAAGTCGCCGACACTTCTCCGGGGCGCCACGAGTGTGCGGGTTGGAGTTTCCGCAGTTCAGGAGCGGTCGCGAGCACTGTAGCTGATGCAACACGTGTGGTGCACGGGGCCTACACGTCTTCGTCGTCTTCGGCGACCGGCTCGGCGGACGCGCGGCGAACGATCTTCCTCACTGTCCCTCGCAGGGAGCGCAGCAGCTCCCGCTCGGCTTCTTCCGTCCGGGCCTCGATGTTCCACTGCCGGATGTCGTCGGCCAGGCTTCGATGGAGTGCACAGCTCGTCGGAGATCCTCCGGGGCCGACGGCACCGCCGTACGCGGCGGGCCGCCGCTTCGAAAGGAGGTCGTCCGTCCATAACGGACGGCAAAAGGCAAAAGCAAGGAGGTTACCCACTCCTTGCCATGCTCAACATATAGCGCACCAGGGGGCTTGCGGCAAGACCCCCGGCGTGCCGCAGAATCGCCGGTCGAAGCCAGAACCTACAGAAACGGGTGTCGCGAAGTGCGTGTGTTGTTATCGACGTATGGGTCGCGCGGGGACGTCGAACCGCTGGTGGGACTCGCGGTGCGGTTACGGGAACTCGGCACGCAGGTGCAGGTGTGCGCGCCGCCGGACGAGGACTTCGCGCAGCGGTTGGACGGTGTGGGCGTGCCGCTGGTGCCCGTCAGCCGGTCGGCGCGGGCGATGACGAAGGAGGCCCCGCCGGCGTCGAGCCTGCCGCAACGCGCGGCCGAGGTCATCGCCGGGCAGTTCGACGCGGTCACCGCGGCGGCCGAGGGATGCGACGTGCTGGTGGCGACAGGGATGATGCCGGCCGCGGCCGGAGCGCTGTCGGTGGCTGAGATGCTGGGCATCCGATCCGTGTCCGTGACCTTCCAGCAGCTCACCCTGCCGGCGCCGCACCGCCGGCCACTGGCGTATCCGGGGCGGCCGTTCCCGCCGGAGGTGACCGACAACCGGGTGCTGTGGGATCTGGACGCCCAGAACATCGACGCGCTGTTCGGCGAGGCGCTCAACACGAACCGTGCGGCGGCCGGTCTGCCCCCGGTGAAACACGTCCGCGACTACGTCATCGGCGACCAGCCATGGCTGGCGACGGACCCGATCCTGGACCCGTGGCAGGAGACACCCGACCTCGACGTCGTTCAGACCGGCGCGTGGATCCTGCCGGACGAACGCCCGCTCCCGGCCGAGTTGGTGGCGTTCCTGGACGCCGACGCGCCACCGGTGTACGTGGGCTTCGGCAGCATGCCGATGCACGCCTCGACGGACGCCGCCCAGGTGGCCATCGAGGCTGTCCGCGCGCAGGGCCGCCGCGTCGTCATCGGGCGCGGCTGGGCGGACCTGGCGCTGATCGACGGCCGGGAGGACTGCTTCGCCGTCGGCGAGGTCAACCATCAGGCACTGTTCGGCCGGGTAGCCGCTGTCGTGCACCATGGCGGCGCGGGTACGACGACGACGGCCGCCCGGGTCGGCGCCCCCCAGGTAGTGGTCCCCCAGTTGGCGGATCAGCCGTACTGGGCCGGCCGGGTGGCCGAGTTGGGCATCGGCGCGGCACACGACGGTCCGACCCCGACCTTCGAGTCCCTGTCGGCCGCGCTGAGCACGGCCCTGAGCCCCGAGACCCGTGCACGAGCGACCGCCGTGGCCGGCACGATCCGCACCAACGGGGCGACGGTGGCCGCGAAGCTGCTGCTCGACACGGTCAGCGGAAAAAGGCCGGCAACATCCGTGTAAACCACGCCCGATCGTCGAGCCCCACGCCCCACGCGGAGGTCACGGGCAAAAGCACGCCCCCAACGCTGCACTCTCGCACCAGACCTCGACGCGGCGGCTCTGCGGGGCCCACAGGTTGCGCCGGTAGCCTTCCGCAGCGCGCTCCATGGCTCCTCGATGGAGTCGTACTGGAGCTCCTGCCGCACCATGCGGGTTCCGTCGGTGAGCCATTCCCACGGGATCTTCCCGGACTCCCGCATATAGCCCAGTTCCCGGACGACGACCGAGTAGTTCCGGCACGAGGTGCCGGTGTCCTTGTCCCACAGCCGTCCGATGCCCAGGTAGTAGACGTGGCGCACGCTGCACGGCCGCGCCCCTTCCGCGATCGAGGACATCGCCTCGCGCAGGGCCTCCACCTGGTCCTTTGTCCGGCGGGAGCTTTTACGAAGCTAGCGTCGTAAAACGCCATACTTCCAGTGAACGCCCGAGGCGGTGTCGCCGTCACCGCCTCGGGGCGCCCTGTGCCGACTCCCGGCCGTGCAGCGGCTGGGAACCGGGCCCTCGCGCGTTTCAGCTCCAAGTCGATCACCTGTTGTTCGAGGGTGGTGATCCGGGCCTTGAACTGTTCGGTGTCCTCGGGGCCGCCGATGCCGGACTCGCGCCAGACCTGCTCGCCCAGGACCTCGCTGAGGCGCGCTTCGAGGCGGCGGACCTGGGCGGCGAGCCGGGCGGTTCGGGCGTCGGCGGCCAGCAGATCGGCTTGCAGGGAGGCCCGGCTGACGGCAGGGCCGCGGCTCCCGGGGACCGTGGGCGGCTCGGCGGCCTGGGCGTGGATCTGGCCGAGCAGGTCGCGGTGGCGGTAGAGGAAAGTGCGGTCGACGCCGGCGCGGCGGGCGATCGCTGCGACGCTGACGTCCGAGCCGTCCTTCGCGGCCTGGGCCAAGGCCGCGAGCACGCGCTGGCGCCGTCGTCCGGTGTCGGCCCGGCGGCCCTCGATCATCGCCTGGACGGTGGGGTCGGGTGCGGTCATGCGGGTCGCTCCGGTCGAAGGTCGGGCAGGGGCTGGCGGATGCGGGGCATGCCGAGGAAGTTCTGCCGCATCTGGCGGACGACCTGGGCGGCCCGCTGGATCTCGGCGCGTTCGGCTTCGGTGAGCGTCTCGACGTCCTCGGTGACGCGCTGGATCAGACGTCGGATGCGGGTGATCTCCGCGTCCGAGGGCATGGCCTCGGCGCGGGCCCAGTCGTCCGCCTCGGCCATCGACCTCAGCTTCTCCCTTCCGAGACGAGCCGGTAGTACGCCTGGCGGAGGGTGCAGCCGCCGACCTGGTCGTAGCTGGTGACGATATCGGCTGCGCGTTTCACGATGCGCGGCCACTGGAGTCTGGGCACACCGGTACAAGTACCCATCGGCTCAGCGGCGGGTGCCTCCCAAACTCGTGAACATCGACTTGGCCGCCGTCGGGGTGCCTCCCGCGCTCATCGACAAACGACTCCCGTTCTCGCGTACAAAGCCACCTCGTGCTGCTACGCGCTCCAGGACAAGGTGTGGGTACACGGCCCCGGCAAGGAGCCGTGGGAGGTCTACGTCGTCAAGGCCGACGCCGAGCAGATGGGCAAGAGCCCTGCCCTCGAGAACGGCCCCGGCGGCTGTTGCGGCGGGTCGGAGGACGGCGATAAGTCCGACGCAGGCTGCGGGTGCGGTGCCTGAGGAGCGGTCCTCGGCTGATCCTGAAGATCGTCGCTAGTGGGTCCGGTCAGGCGTCGAGCTGCGTGATGAGCTGGCCGCGGTACTCCTGGAGTGCGGCATGGACAAGCTGGTGAATCGGGCGGTGGCGTGCGCGCCGGCGGTCCGGGTTCTCCAGCCATAGGGATTCGTAGACGGCGGTATCCCGCACCTGTTTGGAGGGGGAGCCTTGTGTGGAGCGCAGGGCGGGTGCGTGGAGGCGTTCGCCTTGAGTGGCCCATGCCCAGACCACCGCTGAGGCGCCAAGGTATCGGGCGGTGTTCCAGAGGGTCTTGTGGTGGCTGGCTGGAGTCTGCTGCTGACGGACCACGTCAATGATCACCTCCCAGGCGTCTGGAGGGATGGTCCATTGGCTCAGGAGGTCCCTGCGGCGCTGGTAGTTGGTGAGGTTGGGCGTCGCGGCGATGAGGTCGGCGAGGCGTGAGAGGGCTTCTTCGTAGCGTTGTGCGTTGTCGTCCTTTCGTTGCCATTGTCGTACCCGCGCGGCGAGGTTGCTGACGTGGGCGCGGCTGAAGCCCAGGTAGAAGGCGGCATCGGCGCGGGCTCCGCCGCGAGCCATCTGGGCCAGGCGGATAGCGGCATCCTGCCGAAGGAGCTGGGGCGGGGCGTCCAGGGTCGCGAGTGGTGCCAGCCAGTCCTCGGGGAGCCGTTGGGGGATGGTCCGGGCGTCCAGCTTCCCGTCATGCGTTGGTGGTGGGGGGAAGATGGCCGGGATTCCCGGGCTCCTGCGAACGCGGAGGGGGTCCAGGCGCGGCTTCGCGGCGGCGCGGAAGCTTGCTGAACAGTGAGGTTCCAGTTCAAGGAGCTTCGCTCGTCCCGGCCAGTGGAGATGGCATTCGGCCAGGAGGCGGTCGATGCATTCGGCTGTCTCAGGAGTGGTGAGGAAGCGGGTGGCCAGCGTGGCCAGGGCCGCGCTGGCTGCGGCGTCCGGTGGTGGGGCGTCGAGAGCCCGGAGGGTGGAAGCACGGTGTCCGCCCTGTTGGCGTTTGCTCACTGCTGCCAGGCGTTCTTCGACGTGTGAGGCGATGACGTTGAGCTGGGGTATGTCGGGGAACAGTTCCGCTGCGGTCGGCCAGGTCCCGCAGATCAGCAGTGTGATCGCGCGGAGGTTGTTGAAGTGCTCGGCCGCGCTGGCTGGGCGGCCGGCCGAGAGAACGGGGCCTGGGGCTGGAGCGCAGGCAAGGTCCAGCAGACGTCGTTGGAGGGCAGCGACTTCGGGGTCGGGGCGGATAGCGGGGCTGTTGGCGCGGTCGAGGTGGTGACCGCAGGGCCGAGGGGAGCGAAATGCTTCGCCATGACCGGTGATCCGGCTGCGGCACAGGGCGGGGTGGAGGTTCGCCAGCGGGCTGGGGATGAGGCTGGCCGGACGCCATCGGCCCGTAGTACCGATGCCGGTGGAGAAGGCAGGGTTGCCGCAGGCGGGGCACTGCCAGTCGAGGAATCGGTGGTGTCGCAGGCAGGCGAAGGTCATGGGAAGCCGCCAGGTGCCGCTCCAGCAGCTCGCCGTGGCGGTGTCGTCTATGTCGCCCAGGCACTCGGGGCAGTAGCGGCTGAAGCGGGTGAACACCCATCCTTCGTTGACCACCGCCTCGAAAGGGCGCCCGGGCTTGAGGTAGTTGGGGTGCAGGGGCGGGAATCCGGGAGCTTGCGGGGCGAGGGTCAGGTTGTGGACCTCCTGGACGGACAGGCGGCAGATGCCCGCGATGTGGGCTGTGAGCTCGGGAGTGAGCCGCAGAAGATGACGGGGCGAGATGACGTTCCCTGTGCGGGGGAAGAGCCCGGTGCGCTCGCCGATGTGGAGCGGCGCGATGCTGAGCCGGTGGGCCAGCCGGAGCAGGAAACTGGGCAGCGTCTCGTCGGGGACAGGGTTCAGGCTTCGCGGAAGCGGTCGCACGGCGGCCTCACGCTCCGGCTTCGGCGGCCGGTCCTTGATCGTCGAACACGGTGTTCCGGCCGCGTCTGCGTGGGGCCGGCCGCTTGGCTGCTTGCCGGGCGGTCGCCGCGGCCTGCGTGGCCGGGACGTCGGGAATCTCGCCGGCGTTCGGATCGCGGCCGGGCTCGGAGGAGAGGTTGAGGGCGATGCCCTCCAGAAGGGGCTCGGTCAGGCACTCTGTCCCGGTGTCGATGGCTTCCTGGCAGCCGTCTTCGACCAGCCGCTCCAGCAGCCCGACCACTCCGTGGGTGCGTTCGAACAGGTACTCAGGCATGTGTCCGTCGGTGAGCATGCCGGGCGGGGCGTTCATCAGCCGCAACTGGTCTTCGAGACCGGCCAGGTGCTGGACCCAGGCGGTGATCTGGGGCGGGGTGTCGTAGCGGAAGTGGTCGAGTTCGACCAGATCGAAGCGGCGCTCGGTCTGCGTGGCCTCCAGGCCGTGGACCTTGGCGTGCCGGGAGGGCGGCAGGACCCACTGCCCGGTGCGGGCATCATGGCGGCCTTCCCGCAGCAGCCCGGAGCCCGGGATGTCGACGCCGATAAGGATGAGCGTGACGTGCATGCTCATGAAGGCGCGGATGAGGTCGAGCGCGTCCTGGTCGTCGGCCCGGTGCATGCGCAGGCGGGTGATGTCGTCCAGCAGAAGTGCTTTCGTACCGTGATCGTTCAGGGACGCGGCGACCTGATGGACGAGATCGGGAAGGTCGAGGTTCTTCGTGGGAGCGCCGTAGAAGTTCAAAATCGCCTTGGAAGTGCTCTTCGGCTTGGCCGTCACCGGTGTCTGGACATAGGCGACCGGCGCGTACAGGTCGCGGGCCCCGGGGAGCGCATCGGGGTTGACGTGCTGGTACAGCTCCAGCCAGGAATCCTCGAAGGCCGCGGCGATCTCGCAGGCCGTCTCCGTCTTTCCCTGATAGCCTGTGGGGCTCGAATAATCGTCGCGCCTGGTCAAGAGGCATATCTGTACTCGTTGATCACGCCGCCGAGGATGCGAGTGCGCAGGACTCTGCGGCTGGTCGGCTCCAGAACCGGAGGTGGTTGCCCGTGAGCTTGGGGAGGTAGTTGGCATCGGGCCCGGTGGGGGCGGTGCGCGTTGTAGTGCCTCTGGTACGTGGCCAGGACCTGGCGCGCGTGACCTTCGCCAAGGATGAGTGTGTGGTCGAGGACTTCTCGGCGGAGGGTGCCGATCACGCGTTCGCAGTGGGCGTTGGCCTTCGGTGCGCGGACCGGTGTCTTGATGATCTCGATGTCCTCGGCCTGGAACACGGCGTCAAAGGCGTCGGTGTACTTGCTGTCGCGGTCTCGGATGAGGAAGCGCAGCGAGTCCATGCGTATGCCCAGGTCGGTGGCGAGGTTGCGGGCTTGCTGGGTGGTCCAGGCCGCGGTCGGGTGTGCGGTGACGCCGGCGACGTGCAGGCGCCGGGTGTGGTGCTCGAGGAAGACCAGGGCGTACAGGCGGTGCAGGCTGATGGCGTCGATGTGGAGGAAGTCGCAGGCGATCAGACTGGTGGCCTGTGCGGAGAGGAACTCGCGCCAGGTTGGGCCGGTGCGGCGTGGTGCGGGGTCGATGCCTGCTGTGTGGAGGATCTGCCAGACGGTAGAGGCGGCGATCGGGTGTCCGAGCCGGGCCAGTTCGCCCTGGCTCCGGCGATGGCCCCATCGGTTGTTCTCGCGGGCGAGGCGCAGTACGAGGTTCTTGATGGCGGCCTGTGTGGGCGGCCGTCCGGGACCGCGGCGTTGTCGGGAGTAGTCCCATCGGAGGGCGACGAGGTTGCGGTGCCAGGCCAGGAGCGTGCTGGGGGTGATGGGGAAGACCGTGGCCCAGCGGCGGCGGGGGATCAGTGAGGACAGGGAGGCGAACCACATGCGGTCCGCGGGCTCGTACCGTACTCGTCCTTGTAGTTGGCGTCGTAGCACGGCGTTTTCGTGGCGCAGGACGAGAAGTTCGGCCTCCTTCGAGGTGTCCCGCCGTAGAAGCACCGTCGGGACGGCGAGAAGGCGTCGAGTCACCTGGTATAGGAGCGACACGATCATCCCATCATGGTCGCAGCTCTGTGCACGCCGGGTGGGGCGTTTGACCAGCAGCGATGAATAACCGAGCCCCACACGGTGGCCAGGAGGTGCAAGTGCAGCTACAGCCAGTTGCGCCGCGTGGCCGCCGCCGAAACCGGTGGCGGCCACGCCGGGTCAGGATGCTTCTGGAATCAACGCCGCATCGTTGCGGGCGAAGGACGGGAATCGCGACGTGAACTCGTCGCTCGCCAGCAGGAGCTGGCGTGCGTATTCCGGTGCGTTCGAGGCCGACATGTCGACGTCGAGCTCGAGAAGGCGTCGGACGTCACCGGGTCCCTCGATGAGGGACCCGCCGACGACGTATCCCGCGTCGTGCAGCTCATCGACGAGCGACCGCTTCAGTGTCGCCAGTGGAAGCAGGATCGTCGAGACGTCCAGTCGCCGCATGTCGTCGCGCCAGTTGCTGTCCATGTCGGGGACGTGCAGAGCGGTTCCGCGAGGGGTGTCTGGCCACTCGTCGGTGTAGTCGCTCAGCGACAGCGGTTCGAAGCTCGTCACCAGGCATCGTGCCTGATCGCGTTCAGGCCGGTCACGCAGCAGCTTCGCGAGGCCGCGTGCCGCGGCCGGCGCCTTGATCTCGACCTGGAGGAGGACGGTCGTCGCATCGAGTACTTCGTCGAACGTGGGGATCCGTTCCCCCGAACCCAGGTCGACGCTCCGCAGCTCGCTGAAGGTGAGCTCCTCGACGGGGGTGTGCAGATGGGGGGTCGACGTTGCGGCGGTTCGGGCGGCTGTCCGATCGTGGATGACCACGAGTACATCGTCTCGTGTCACACGAACGTCGAGTTCGATTTCGTCGACGCCGACGCGTTCTGCGCTGGCGAACGACGACAACGTGTTCTCCGGCGTGTCCGCAACGTTTCCGCGGTGTCCGCAGAGCACAAAGGTGCGTGAGTCTGTCATCAGGAGTCCTCCATCCCGTGGGGGTGAGCGGGGTGTGCTGGCGGTGCTGTCAGTCGAGCAGCGGATCGAGCGCGTCGGCGAGCCGGGGGCTGGCGATGAGTAGCCGCTCGGCCGTGGGCGCCACGCCGGCGACGACGCGCACGTCGGCTCCCGCCTGGACTGCGATGAGAGTCGCCGCCGCGTAGTCCCAGATCGGAAGTCCCCGCTGGATGTGGGCGTCTGTGCGGCCCTCCGCGACCCCGCAGATCTCCAGTGCCGCGGCCCCGATCAGCCGGAAGTCGCGGATGCGCGGGGTCAGTCTGTTGATGTCCTCAAGGATCTGGGCGCGCCTGGCGAGGTCGTAGTGAATGCCCGTGGACACGAGAGCCTTGTCCAGGGGCACGTTCTCGTTGACGTGCAGCGGCGTTCCGTTCAGGCGGGCGGGATGGCTGACGGCTGCGGTGTACTCCGCCGAGCGCGCCGGTGCGTAGACGCAGGCCGCGACGGAGGTGTGTCCGCCGTCCTCGTCCTTAACCGTTGCGGCAATGGACACCGCGTAGTACGGGGAGCCGTACAGGTAGTTCACGGTGCCGTCGATCGGGTCGACGATCCAGGTGATGCCGCTGCTGCCGGAGACCTCGCCGGTTTCCTCGCCGAAGAATCCGTCGTGCGGTCGCTCTGCGGTCAGCTTTTCCCGGATGAGCGCTTCTACGGCGGTGTCGGCCTGGGTGACGATGTCCAGTTGGCTGGACTTCGTTGTCTCCACGCTGATTCCGGCGTTCCGCATGGTCGTGGCCAGCGTCCCCGCTTCGGCCGCGATACTCCGGGCGATATCAAGCAATTCCAGGGGATCGGGGTTCGTCACGGTGACGGTGTCCTTTCACTGGTCTTCTGTGCGGTGTCGCAGACGATGTCCACAACCGGCGCGGGCATCAGGTTCGCCCGGGGACGTGACATCCGTGGACGGCACGTGAAGCGATCTTGCAGACAACGGCTCACGGGACGTGTGCTCCTGCGAGATCGACGGGCCGAGCTACTTCAACCCGCTTCGGGTGAATGGCGATGAGCCGCTTCCGGAGGATGACGAAGATGATGACCATGGGCAGGGCGGCAAGGACGCCGGCCGGCATCAGCACGTTCCCATCGATTGTGTACGCACCGCGGAGCGGAGCGATGCCTGGTGCGAGGGTGAGCTTGGTGTTGCGTAGGTCATCCTTTGAGCGCGGAGCCGGCGACGCTCTGGATGAAGTATCGCTGGAAGAGGAGGAAGACGATCAGCACCGGAAGCACGAGGAGTGTTCCAAACGCGAACACCTGGCCCCAGTCCGGCGGCTGCTGCGCGGAGAAGACACTCATCTCGAGTGGCAGGGGCCGCACATTCGGGTCGGAGGTCATGAGCAGTGGCCAGAGGAACTTCCCCCATGAGTCGAGGAAGGAGAGGATCGCGACGGTTGCGAATGCCGGCTTCGAGTTCGGGACGACGATGCGGAGGTATACGCCCCAGGAACTCAGGCCGTCCAGGCGGGCAGCCTCTTCCAGGCTCTTGGGGATGTTGAGGAAGAACGTGTAGAAGAGGTACACCGAGAACGCGTTGGCGATGAACGGGATCATCTGCACGAACAGAGTGTCGCGTTGTCCCGACATCAGCCACAGCAGCGGCATCGCGATCGACTCGAACGGCACGATGATCAGCAGGACGACGAGAATGAAGACCTTGTCGCGACCGGCCCATTTCAACCGTGCAAAGGCGTAGCCAGCCATCGAGTTGACGATCAGCCCGGCGATGACGATCACGAACGAGATGACGAACGAGTTGACGAAGAACCGCCAGAAGTATCCGGTGGCACCGGAATTCAGTGCGGAGAACGCGGCCAGGTAGTTGTTGAAGGACAGGTGCACGGGGAGAAACCCGCTGAAGCCGTTGAGGACCTCGTTCGAGGGCTTCAGGCTGCCGATGACGAGGTAGTAGATCGGGGCGACCATGATGATCGCAGCGATCGCCATAACGACGTAGTCGCGAGCATCTGCGAGGGTGCGTCGGCGGTTCCTGGGCCGGAGGGTGGGGGGTGTCACTCTTCGCTCCTCTGTCGAAGCAGTCGTCGCTGGACCAGAGTGATGATCACTACGATGACGAACAGGAATACGGAGATGGCCGATGCCCGGCCGAGATTGTTGTCCGAGGAGAGGGAATTCGTCGCCTGGTACAGCACCGTTTGTGTCGCGTTCTCATTCGCACCTGCGGTGCGAATGAGGATGTAAATCTGGTCGTAGACGCGGAACGCCAGGATGGTCGTCAGGAGCACCACGAAGATCAGCGTGTTGCGGATACCGGGAACGGTCACGTGAATGAACTGCTGCCATGCGTTGGCGCGGTCAAGGCGGGCGGCTTCGTAACGTTCTTCGGGAATGTCCTGGAGGCCGGCGAGGATGATGACCATCTGGAAGCCGACGCCCTGCCAGACCGAGAGCAGGATGACAGACCCGAGCGCAGTTGCGGACGAGCCGAGCCAGTCCTGCGTGGGGACAAGACCCGCCGTGAGGAAGTGGACCGAGGCGTTGAGCAGACCGTCTGAGCTGCGGTCCAGGATCAGCCGCCAGATGACGGCGACGAGCGCCATCGGGAAGACGACGGGCATGAAGAACAACGTGCGGAAGAAGCGCACGCCTCTCAGCTTGCGGTTGAGCAGGACCGCGAGGAGGA
This sequence comes from Streptomyces sp. NPDC007983, assembly GCF_042958345.1. Taxonomy (NCBI): domain Bacteria; kingdom Bacillati; phylum Actinomycetota; class Actinomycetes; order Kitasatosporales; family Streptomycetaceae; genus Streptomyces; species Streptomyces sp. NPDC007983. The sequence goes on along the minus strand of NZ_JBIBJI010000045.1, from coordinate 5,904 downwards.
GCGCGAGTCCTGTCTGAGCCGGGATGACGACGATCGCGAAGACGAGGTTGTTGATCAGGGAACGGAGGAACGCTCCTGAGACCAGGGGATCGGTGAACAGCCGAATGTACTGGTCGAGGCCGACGAAGGTGGCTGGCCGAACCTGATTGACCTGCACGTTGAACAGGGACAGGGCGATTGCGGTGATGAAGGGGATGGCGATGAACGCGATCAGTCCCGCGACAGCGGGGAGGGCCATGAGGATGCCCGTGGCGGTGTCCCGGTTCGGTCGCCGTCGGCGGGCCCGACGTGTGCGTGCGCTCGAAGCGGTGGTAGCGGTGGGAAGGCCTGGCTCAGCCATGAGATCTCTTTCGGGAGATGGGTGTGGGTGCCCTGCGCCCACACCCGTTGTTCCTACTTGTAGTTGCTGTTGTCGGCGAAGTTCGAGTCGATTGCCTTGGCAGCGTTGGTGAGCTCGGTCTTCGGGTCGGCGCCGCCGTAGATGGCGGACAGGGCACTCCCGAACTTCGCTGTGACGGTCGGGTATCCCGGGGTGACCGGGCGGTAGATGGCGGCGCAGTCGCTGGTCACCTTGTCAGCCGCGCAGGCCTTTGCCAGCTGCTTACCCCACAGCGCCAGGGCGCCTCCGGTCTTGTACAGGCTCGCTTCGGCGAACGCGGATTTCGTCGCGGGCGGAGCGCCGTTTGCCTTGACCATGGCGTTGACGCTGGTGTCGCTCAGCAGGTAGTCGAGGAATGCGCCGGCGGCCTTGCCGTTCTTGGTGCCGGCGCCGATTCCCCACGTCCAGGAGCCGACGTCGGACTTCGCTCCGTCACCGAGGTTGGGCAGCGGCAATGCCACCAGGTTCTTGCCGAGGGCCTTGCTGTTGTCCGGGTACAGCCAGTGACCACTCCACTGCAGACCTACCTTGCCGTCGGGGAAGGCCTTGCCGTCGGGGCTGGAGGCTACGTACGGCTTCCACGACGCGAACGTCTTCAGGGCCTTGACGCTTGCGGCCGAGTTGAGGGCGCCGGAGGCCTTGTTGTCCTTGAGGATGCCTCCGCCGGCGGAGTAGATCAGGGGGGAGAACGCGTAGATGCCCCACTCGCCGGACAGGCCTGACTCTCTGAGGTCGATCGCCTTGCCGGACGGGGAGACCGCGGCGACCTTCTTCAGGACATCAGCGAACTGGCTAGTTGTCCAAGCCTGATCGCTGGAAGTCGGTATGTGGACGCCGGCGGCCGCCAGGAGCTTCTTGTTGCCGTACAGGCCGATGGCGGAGTCGAACTGGGCAAGCCCATAGAGCTTGTCGTCGTAGGTGCCTTCCGCGATGGAGCCGGCGGTCGCGTTATCGATGGTGGCCTTGGAGACGTAGTCGCTGAGTGGGCTGATCCGCTTGTTGTAGGCGAAGGAGGCGAGGGTCGGGCCGTCGATGTCCATCACATCCGGGAGCTTGTCCGCGGGGGTGTTGGTGATGGTCTGTGTGTACGTGTCGCCCGGGATCAGCCGGAGCGACGCCTTGACCTTCGACTGGGACGAGTTGAAGCCCTTGACGGCCGCCTTGATCGCGGCGACCTCAGCATCCTGGCCCTGGTGCGACCAGATCTGGATCGTCCCGGTTCCGTCGCCGGCCGCGGAATGGGGTTCGCTGGAGCTGCAGCCGGTGATGACAGCGACGGCGGTGACCGCGGCGAGAGCTGCGAGGCTTCCTCGACGCGCAGCACGCTTGATGTTCATGATTCTCCTCTTGTCGTGCGCTGGGGCTGGGATCACGGGTTGGGTGGCTGGGGCCTTAAGTCCGCCGCGTCTGCCACGGCGGTCCGAAGCTGGAGGGTGCTGCGTTACAGCGGTGAGGAATCGAAAGCGGCATCGTCGACAGCCAGGTAACCGTCCGCGTCGAGGCTGACCGGGAGGGGATCGCTGATCACGCCACGGAAGTCGCTTCCGGGTTCGGCGCCGATGAAGCACATGAGGGACCATTGGGCGTCGCGATCTGCCACGAGCCGGCCGGAGTAGTGAAATGACGTCGTGATCGGGCGCGCGGCCCGCACATCCATGTGCTCATGAGGCGCAGAGATGGGAAGCGCCCACGTGCCCGGGTCGCCCTGGCGCGCCGGGTTGTCGGCTGAAAGCGTGTTCGGTCCGCACGAGAACACGAGCCACCATTGCCCGTCGATTTGCGCGACCTGCGGCACCTCAAGGTGAGCGAATCCTGCACCGGGATCGGACAGCGGCGGGAGGATTTCCCACTCCTGAAGGTCCGGTGAGTACGCGTGCCCGATCACTCCGCGGTTGTCGAGAGGCCCATCCTTGGCACGGGCGGTGACGAGCATGTGCCACCCAGATCCGTTCGGATCACGGAAGACCCACGGGTCCCGCCACGCTTCCTCTTTCCAGCCCTCGCCGGGCACGTACGTCTCGTACCAACGCGGATCAGCACGGGTGATGGGGCCAGGAAGTTTCTCCCAGGTGGTCAGGTCCGAAGACACGGCGACCCCGATTGTCTCGATGTTGGCGTACTCCGGTTCAGGGTGCAGGAATCGAGAGCCGGTGTAGAACATGCGCCAGAGGCCGTCATCTCCGCGGACAACGCAGCCCGTCCACGTCGCCGTGGCGTCGAACGCGCCCTCGTCCCCAGCCTCGAAGGCGCGCCCGACGATCTCCCATGTACGGAGATCCGTAGAGACCGCGTGACCGATACGGGCGGCGCGGTGGCGCCGTTGTGGATCCCCCAAACTGTGGGGAGCGTTCAGGAAGTAGAGGTGGAAACGATCCGTATCCTGGGCGATCCAGAAGTCCCATGCCCACCCGTCGGGAACCTTCAGCATGAGTGCTCTCCCTTGGTGTACTCATCCAACGGCTGCAATGCGCCTCCGTCGACGTAGTTCGGAGCCGTGGCGCTTTGCCGCATGACGTCAAGGCCTTCGCCTGCGCCGAGGGGGACGTCGAGCCGGTAGTACTGGTCCACCGGGACCTGCTGGAGGTAAAGCTTGACGTCCGGGTTCGCAGCCTTGAGTCCATCCACGGCCTTCTGAACACCCGCCTTCTGGGTGGGGCCCCAGATCATCAAGCTCAGATTGATGGAACCGCTGGTGTGCGTCGGTGATGCTGAACAGCCGACGATGCCGGTGTTGAGGGCTGCCGCGCCGACAGCAGCGGAATCGGAACCTTGGGCGCGCTTGAACGAGAGCATCTCTCTGGACCTCCTTCGATCTCCTGCTGTGGGGCGCCTTCTGCGACCGAAACTGTCAGCCACGGGCCGAGACCGTTCCTACGCCTCTTGGCCACCGGAGTGACGACGTACGGGAAGGCCTATGTACTGCGTCGCCCGGCACCTCACACGTCTGCGACGTTACGGGAACGTTCCCGGTCCGGCAATGGCGTGAAAGTATCAGAGGTCGTTCGACGCGAACAAGTAACACTTTCGTAAACGTGAAGTGGCCGCAAAAATCCGAAATGATAGACCGGCGTTCTTGCCCGAGGGGGGCGATGCACGTAACCTGCCCCGCCGGGAACGCTCCCGGCTCGATGGTGTGCCGGGCGCCTACCATCAGCCAGGAAAGGAGCGCCCGTGACCGATCCCGGTCTCATATTCGGACTCTCGTTCAGGATCCTCGTCGCCATGGTGCTGGGCGCGGCGATCGGCCTGGAACGGCAATGGCAGCTGCGCACTGCCGGCATCCGCACCAACGCCCTGGTCTCCGTCGGTGCGTGCCTGTTCGTCTTCATGGGAGCCGTCGGGCTCGGCGAGAACCCCGGAGCCGACCCCACGCGGGTGGCGGCGCAGGTCGTGTCCGGCATCGGTTTCCTCGGCGCCGGCGTCATCCTGCGGGACGGGTTCAACATCCGCGGACTGACCACGGCCGCGACCCTGTGGTGTGCCGCAGCGATCGGCTCCCTCGCCGGAGCCGGGATGGAGATCATGGCGCTCATCGGCTGCGTGGCGATCATCGCGACCAACACACTCCTGCGCCCCCTGGGCCGGTTCGTCAACGGCCGCCAGCGAAACTCCGGCGCGTCACCGCAGCAGGCGGGCGACGAGGACGACGAGCCGACCGACTACATGCTCGAGGTCGTCACCACCGACAAGAGCGAACCGCGCGTCAGGGCGATGGTCCTGCAGGCCGTCGACCGGCCGGAATACACACTCCGCTCGCTCAACATACGGCCCGGAAAGAGTTCGCAGACCAAGGTCCTGGCGGGTGTGTCGGCGCAGCACGCCGGTGACTCGGAGGGCCTGGAGGTCGCCGTCCAGCGCATCGGCATGGACCCGAAGGTGACATCGAGCCGATGGTGGCCGGCCGAAACCGATGACTGACCGGGCCCTCCCGGCCGTGCAGGGGTCACGGCAGGCGGGGAAGCCTGCCTGCCGTGCGGCCTTCGATGAGACTGCCCCGAAGCTCGACCAGGCGGTCCTGGTCGGTCTTGCCTTCGATCTTGTCGAGCAGGAGATTGATCGAGGTCCTGCCGATCTCCTCTACCGGCTGGCGGAACGTGGTGAGCCCAAGGTACGGGGTGTTCAGCGGGCCGAAGCCGTCGTAACCGGTCACCGTGTAGTCCTCGGGTGCCGACTGCCCTCGCTGCCGCAGGACCTCCAGGGCATCGACCGCTGACCCGTCCGTGGGGCACATGATGGCCGTCACTCCGGTGCCGTCGAGCTGGTCGGTGATCGCCTGGGTCGCCTCTCGGTCGGTGGCGACCTGCCAGACGACGGGTGTTTTCCCTACGGCGCGTATGCGCTCGACCATGGCGAAGCCGCGGGCGTACTGGCTCAGGGAGTAGGCCTCGTCGGCCAGGACGACCGCGATGCGCTCGTGTCCGAGCTGTAGCAGGTGCTCCGCCAGCACGGTGCCGCCGTCGGCGTCGTCACAGAACACGCTGGTGATGCCCCGGCTCGTCTCGCGCCGGCCCGCCACCACGATCGGTACCCGGTCGATGAATGGGACGATCTCCTCCGAAGGCAGACGGGCCGACGACACCACCAAGCCGTCCACCTGCAACGAGACGAGATTCCTCAGCGCACGCAGCGCGTCGGCGACACCCAGGTCGGCGGCGCTCGTGGCGGTGACGACCTGATAGCCGCGGTCCTCGGCTGCGCGCTGCATCGCCGTCTGCAGCAAAGCATAAAACGGCCGTGTCATGTCCCTGAGCAGGACACCGACTGTCTTCGTCTGCGAGCTGACGAGCCCCCGGGCCATGGCGTTGGCCACGTAGCCGAGCTTGCGCGCGGCACGCTCGACCTTCTCCCGGGTCTCTGCGCTTACCTCGCCCTGCCCGGACAGGGCGCGCGACACGGCAGACTTGGAGACCCCTGCTTCCGCGGCGATGTCCAAGATCGTGGGAGCCTTGCCGCGGGCCCTCGTCATCCGTTCCAGCTCCCCACTACGCGTTAGCCAATGCCATCCGGGAACGTTCCCTGCCAACGACTATAACCGGTGGCCCTAGCAGCGATCTCCCATCGTAGCGGCCCGAAAGCACAGAGCAAGGGTGGCAGCAGCGATGGCCTGACCTGCCGTGAACCGGTACCGGCAAAGCTATCTCGTTGAACGATTTGGCGGGTGCGGATGCAGGAGCAAAATCACTCGGCCACTGCCCTCACATGAGCGTCGGTCGGTGCGGTTGCCTGGCTGCCGGCGGCGTGTCAGCTTGCTCTCGGCAGTTCGGAGCGGGTGAGGCGGTGGTCGATCGTCGCGGCTGCGGTCTGGAGCATGGAGATCGCCTGGTACAGGAAGGGACTGGGTCCGAGGTGCGGCGGACTGCTAAGACCCGGCGCACATGCGAGGGGCGGGTGAGCCGGATGACGCGCACCTCGTGGGATTCGATCATGCCTGGGCCTGTGTGATGTTGTGATCAGCCAGTTGCCTTCAGGATGTCGTCGATCCAGATCATCGAGGCACGGAGGTGGAGGCCGGCGAGGTAGCTCTC
>NZ_JBIBJI010000044.1:0-26505 GCF_042958345.1 Streptomyces sp. NPDC007983 | reverse complement strand
GACGACGGGCCATTGACCGCCGCGACCCCCACCGCACCGTCCAGCAGCGGCGCCACTTCCTCCTCCGTGGCCTGAATCGCCACCATCGCCCCACCCGACGGCAACACCCCCATCAGCCGACCACGCGCCGTGATCAGCCGCGCGGCGTCCTCGAGGCTCAGCACTCCCCCGACATGGGCGGCGGCCAGCTCGCCGATGGAGTGACCGACCAGGTAATCCGGGCGGATCCCCCAGGACTCCACCAGCCGGAACAGGGCCACTTCCAGGGCGAAGATCGCGGGCTGGGTGAACTCCGTACGATCCAACGCTGCCGCATCGCCCCACATCACCTCCTTCAACGGCAGCCCCGACGCCTCACACACCGCCTCGAACGCCGCCGCGAAAACCGGGAAAGCGTCATACAACTCCCGCCCCATCCCCAGGCGTTGACTCCCCTGCCCGGTGAACAGGAACGCCAGCTTGCCGCCCTCGCCCGCCGCCACATCGCTGATCGTCTCCGACCCGACCAGCACCGCACGATGCTCCAGCGCGGCACGCCCCGTCGCCGCCGAGAACGCCACATCAAGCTCATCGTGATCCGCGGCGAAGGCGCTGATCCGCTGGATCTGGGCGTGGAGCGCGTCATGTGTCTTCGCGGACACCACGATGGGCGCCACCGGGAGTTCGCGGCGTTCCCCGGGCTGGTCCTCGACCGGCGGGGCTTCCTCCACGATCACATGGGCGTTCGTCCCACTGATGCCGAACGAGGAGACGCCCGCGCGGCGCGGGTGCTCGCCGCGCGGCCACTTCCTCGGCTCGGTCAGCAGCCGGACGTTGCCCGCCGACCAGTCCACCTGCGGCGTCGGCTCCTCCACATGCAGCGTCCTCGGCAGCACGTCATGCCGCATCGCCTGCACCATCTTGATGATGCCCGCGACACCGGCCGCCGCCTGGGTGTGGCCCATGTTGGACTTGACCGACCCCAGCCACAGCGGTTCCGCGCGGTCCTGTCCGTACGTGGCCAGCAGCGCCTGCGCCTCGATCGGATCGCCCAGCGTCGTCCCCGTACCATGCGCCTCGACCGCGTCCACTTCGGCCGCCGACAGGCCCGCGTTCGCCAACGCCTGGCGGATGACGCGCTGTTGGGACGGTCCGTTCGGGGCCGTCAAGCCGTTGCTGGCGCCGTCCTGGTTGAGGGCGCTCCCCCGTACGACCGCCAGCACCGGGTGGCCGTGACGCCGCGCGTCCGACAGCCGCTCGACCAGCAGCATGCCCACACCCTCGCCCCACCCGGTGCCGTCGGTGGAGGACGAGAAGGACTTGCAGCGGCCGTCGGCGGCCAGACCACGCTGTTCGCTGAAGTCGATGAACGACTGCGGCGTCCCCATGACGGTCACGCCGCCGACGAGGGCGAGTGAGCATTCGCCGGAACGCAGTGCCTGCGCCGCCCAGTGCAGGGCCACCAGCGACGACGAGCACGCCGTGTCCACCGTCACCGCGGGGCCTTCGAGACCGAGGGTGTAGGCGACGCGGCCGGAGACGAGGCTGCCGCCACCCGTGCCACCCGAGTAGTCGTGGTACATGACCCCGGCGAAGACCCCGGTCGGGCTGCCCTTCAACGTGCCCGGGTCGATCCCGGCGCGCTCCAGCGCCTCCCACGACACCTCGAGCAGCAACCGCTGCTGCGGGTCCATGTCGCGGGCCTCTCGGGGACTGATGCCGAAGAAGTCCGCGTCGAACTCCGCCGCGTCGTGCAGGAACCCGCCGTCGCGCACATAGGTCTTCCCGGGCTTGCCGGGCTCGGGGTCGTAGATGTCCTCGACGCCCCAGCCCCGGTCGGCCGGAAACTCCGAGATCGCGTCCACACCCTCGTCCACCAGCCGCCACAGCCCCTCGGGCGAGTCCACCCCGCCCGGATAGCGGCACGCCATCGCCACGATGGCGATCGGCTCGTCGTCCGCCCGGACCATGGCGGGCCCGGCCGCCGTGTTCTCCACGGCGCCGGACAGCTCGCCCAGGAGGTGGCGGGCCAGCTCGCCGGGGGTGGGGTAGTCGAAGACGAGGGTGGCGGGCAGCCGGAGCCCGGTGGCGGCGCCCAGGAGATTGCGCAGCTCGATCGCGGTGAGGGAGTCGAAGCCGAGGTCGCGGAAGGCCCGTTCGGGGTCGACGGCCTCGGCTCCGGCAAGGCGGAGGACGGTGGCGGCCTGGGAGCGGACGAGGCCGAGGAGTTCGGCGGCGCGTTCGTCGTCGTCGGTGAGTGCGGCCAGGCGCCGCCGTAGCGCGTCGGTCGCGGTGGCGGTGGTGTCGGCGACGCGGCGCGCCCGTCCCCGTACGAGGCCGCGCAGGAGCGGCGGAGGCGTGTCGAAGGCCGCCGGGTCGAACCGGGCGGGCACCAGCGCGGGTTCCGCGACACCGGCGGCCGCGTCGAGCAGCGCAAGGCCCTCTTCCGGTGCCAGGGGGCGCAGTCCCGCCTGGTCGAGACCGTCCGCCATGCCGTCTCCGGCCCAGGGGCCCCAGGCCAGCGAGAGCGCGGGGAGCCCGTTCGCGTGCCGGTGGCGCGCGAGGGCGTCGAGGAAGGTGTTCGCGGCCGCGTAGTTGCCCTGTCCGGGGGCGCCGAGGACACCGGCGACGGACGAGAAGAGCACGAACGCGGTCAGCCCCATGTCGCGGGTGAGCTCGTGGAGATGCCATGCCGCGTCCGCCTTCGGGCGCAGTACGTGGTCGACGCGGTCGGGTGTCAGCGACGCGATCACGCCGTCGTCCAGCACGCCCGCCGCGTGCACGACCCCGCCGATGGTCCGGCCGTCGAGCAGCGTGGCCAGGGCGTCGCGGTCGGCCGCGTCGCACGCCGCCACCTCGGCCTCGGCGCCCAGCGCGGCCAGCTCCTCCAACAGCTCGTCCGCTCCAGGCGCCTCCGGGCCACGGCGGCTGGTCAGGAGCAGCCGCCGTATCCCGTGCCGGGTGACGAGGTGGCGGGCGACGGCGGCGCCGAGGGCGCCGGTCCCGCCGGTGATCAGGACTGTGCGTTCCGTGTCCCAGACGGGGGCGTCCGGGCCGAGCGGCGCCCTGGCCAGCCGGGGCACCAGCACTTCGCCACCACGGACGCACAGCTCGGGCTCGCCGCTCTCCAGGACGGAGCGGGGGTCGATCGGGGCGTCGGTGTCGGTGTCGACGAGGACCACGCGGCCGGGGTTCTCGCTCGCGGCGGCGCGTACCAGCCCCCGGACGGCGGCGTGGCCGAGGTCGGAGCCGTCGATCGCGCCGTGGGTGACGACGACGAGGGTGGCGTCGCCGTCCACCGCGGTCTGCACGGCCTCCAGCACACCACCCAGTACCGCGCGCACCGCGCTCGGCGTGTCGCCGGTCGTCGGCGGGCAGTGGTGGACGGCCACCTCGGCGTCGTCGGCCGGCGGCAGTCCGCCGGTGGCCGGGACCCACTCGACGCGGAAGAGGGCGTCCGCCACCCGGGCCGAGGCCAGGGCGAGTCCGTCGGCGGTGACGGGGCGCAGCGTCAGCGAGCCGACCGAGGCGACGGGCCGCCCCATGGCGTCGGCCAGCTCCAGCGCCACCGTGTCGTCGCCCCCGATGCGCAGGCGGGCCCGGGCGGCGGTGGCGCCTTCGGTGTGCAGGGTGACGTCCGACCAGGAGAACGGCAGGACGGCCGGGCCGTCGTCCGCCAGGTCGAGGGCGTGCAACGCCGAGTCGAGCAGGGCGGGGTGGAGGCCGAAGCGTCCGGCGTCGACACCCGCCGGGAGGGCGATCTCGGCGAACACGTCGTCGCCGCGTCGCCACGCCGCGCGCAGTCCGCGGAACGCGGGCCCGTAGTCCAGCCGCTCGTACAGCCCGTCGGCGGCGAGGGGTTCGGCGTCGCGCGGTGGCCACGCGGCGAGGTCGGCGGCCGGTTCACCGGCGTCGGGTGCCAGGATCCCTTCGGCGTGCTGGATCCATTCGCGGTCGATCGGTGCGTCGTCGGCGCGGGAGTACACGGCCACCGGGCGGCGGCCGGACGCGTCGGGCGCGTCGACGGCGACTTGGAGGTGGACGCCGCCGTGGTCGGGCAGGATCAGGGGCGCGCCCAGGGTGAGTTCCTCGACGCGGTGGCATCCGACCTGGTCCCCGGCCCGTACGGCCAGTTCCACGTACGCGGTGCCGGCCAGCAGCACGGAGCCGAGCACGGTGTGGTCGGCCAGCCAGGGGTGGGCGCCGGTGGCCAGCCGTCCGGTGAACACCACACCGTCCGAGCCGGGCAGCCGCACCATCGCGCCGAGCAGCGGGTGGTCAGGCCGGTCGAGGCCCGCGGAGGTGACGTCGCCGCCCTGGCCGCTCTTGTCGAGCCAGTAGCGGGCACGCTGGAAGGGGTAGGTGGGCAGGTCGACGCGCCGGGCGCCCCGTCCGTCGAACACGCCCGCCCAGTCGACGCGCAGGCCCGCGCCGTGCAGCCGGCCGAGGGCGGTGAGGGCGGCGACCGCCTCGGGGTCGCGGCGGCGCAGCGCCGGGACGAGTACGGCGGTGTCGGCGGAGGTGGTGAGGCACTGCCGGGCCATGGCTGTCAGTACGCCGTCGGGCCCCAACTCCACGTAGCGGGTGACCCCTTCGGCCTCCAGCCGGGCCACCGCGTCGGCGAACCGGACCGTGTCACGGACGTGCCGCACCCAGTGGGCGGCGGTGGTGACGTCGCCGTCCGCCATGACCGGGACGCGTGGCTCGGCGTACGTGACGGTCTCGGCGACGTGGCGGAACTCGTCCAGCATCGGGTCCATCAGGGGCGAGTGGAAGGCGTGTGAAACCGTCAGGCGGTTCGTCCTGCGGGCACCGAGCCGTTCGAGGGCCGCCGCGACGGTCGCCTCGACGCCCGCCTCGGTGCCGGAGAGCACCACCGAGGCGGGGCCGTTGACGGCGGCGATGCCGACGCCCTCGCCGAGCAGCGGGGCCACCTCGTCCGGCGTGGCCTCGACGGCCACCATCGCCCCGCCGGGCGGCAGCGCCCCCATCAGCCGGGCCCGCGCGGTGATGAGCCGGGCCGCGTCGGCGAGGGAGAACACCCCGGCCACCTGGGCGGCGGCCAGCTCGCCGATCGAGTGTCCGGCGACGAAGTCGGGCCGTACGCCCCACGATTCCAGCAGCCGGAACAGCGCCACCTGCAGCGCGAAGATGGCGGGCTGGGTGAACTCGGTGCGGCTCAGCGCCTCCTCGTCGTCCCACATCACTTCGCGTACGGCGGGGTCGAGCGCGGCGCACACCTCGTCGAAGGCGCGTGCGAAGACGGGGAACGCCGTGTGCAGTTCCCGGCCCATGCCGAGGCGCTGGCTGCCCTGCCCGGTGAACAGGAAGGCGGTCAGCCCGGTGGACCGGGCGATGCCGCCGAGGGCCGTGTCGTCCGTGTCGTCCGCCAGCGCCGTCAGCTCGTTCAGGATCTCCTCGCGGTCGTGGCCGATGACGACGGCGCGGCGGGTCAGTGCGGCCCGGCCGGTAGCGAGGGAGAATCCCAGGTCCACGGGGTCCAGGCCGGGCGTGGCCCGCAGGTGGCCGGCCAGTTGCCGGGCCTGGGCGCGCAGGGCGGCGGTGGTGCGGGCGGACAGGGGCAGCGGTACGGGCACGCCCGGGGCCGAGGGCCGCTCGGCGGGCAGGGGCTCGGAGACGGGGCCGGTGTCCGCCTGCTCGATGATCACATGGGCGTTGGTGCCGCTGACGCCGAACGAGGACACCGCGGCGCGGCGCGGACGGCCGGTGTCGGGCCAGGCGCGGGCCTCGGTGAGGAGGCGTACGTTTCCGGCGTCCCAGTCGACCTGCGGTGTCACCGCGTCGATGTGCAGGGTCTTCGGCAGCGTGCCCCGCCGGATGGCCTCGACCATCTTGATGACGCCCGCGACACCGGCGGCGGCCTGGGAGTGGCCGATGTTCGACTTGATCGAGCCGAGCCAGAGCGGGCGGTCATCAGAGCGGTCCCGGCCGTACGTGGCGAGCAGCGCCTGCGCCTCGATCGGGTCGCCGAGCGAGGTCCCGGTGCCGTGCCCCTCCATGGCGTCGACGTCGGCGGGCGTCAGCCCGGCCGAGGACAGCGCCTGCTGGATGACGCGGCGCTGGGAGGGGCCGTTGGGGGCGCTGAAGCCGTTGGACGCGCCGTCCTGGTTGACCGCCGAGCCACGTACCACCGCCAGCACGGGGTGGCCGTGGCGGCGGGCGTCGGACAGCTTCTCCAGCAGCAGGACGCCCGCGCCCTCGCCCCAGCCGGTGCCGTCGGCGGAGGCGGCGAACGAGCGGCAGCGGCCGTCGGGCGAGAGCCCGCGCTGCTCGCTGAACTCGATGAACGTCTCAGGCGTGGCCATCACGCTGACGCCGCCGGCCAGCGCCAGGGTGCACTCCCCCGTACGCAGCGCCTGCGCCGCCCACTGCATCGCCACCAGCGACGAGGAGCAGGCGGTGTCGACGGTGACCGCCGGGCCCTCGAAGCCGAGGGTGTAGGCGATCCGTCCGGACACCAGGCTGCCGTCGCTGCTGGTGATGCCGTAGTCGTGGTACATCGCTCCGGCGAACACGCCGGTGCGGCTGCCGCGCAGCGACGCCGGGTCGAGGCCCGCCCGTTCCACCGCTTCCCAGGTGATCTCCAGCAGCAGCCGCTGCTGGGGGTCCATGGTCAGGGCCTCGCGCGGGCTGATGCCGAAGAACTCGGGGTCGAAGTCGGCGGCGTCGTACAGGAAACCGCCGTGGCGGACGTAGCTCTTGCCGGGCTTTCCGGGCTCCGGGTCGTACAGGGCGCTCAGGTCCCAGCCACGGTCGCCGGGGAACGGGCCGATGGCGTCGCGGCCCTCGGCGACCAGCTCCCACAGCCCCTCCGGGGAGGCGACACCACCGGGGAAACGGCAGGCCATGCCGATGATCGCGATGGGTTCGGTGGCGGCATTCGCGGCGGCGCGCAGGCTCTCGTTGTCCTGCCGCAGCCGCTCGTTCTCGACGAGCGAGCCGCGCAGCGCCTCGACGATCTCCTCGACCTTGGCTTCCACCGTCGTCTCAGCCTCCGCTCACCGTCGTGGTCCGCGCGCCGGTGGCGCCGACCGTGTCAAGGAATGTGCCGAGCACCTCGGTGAAGCGTTCCGGTTCTTCGAGGTGCGGGGCGTGGCTGGAGTCTTCGAAGATCTCCCAGCGGGCGTTCGGGATGAGTTCCTGATAGGGGCGCACGGTGACCGGGGTGGCCTCGTCGTGGCGGCCGGAGACGACGAGGGTGGGCACGTTGACGCGGGGCAGGTGGTCGATCACCGACCAGTCGCGCAGGCTGCCGATGACATGGAACTCGTTGGGCCCGTTCATGGTGCGGTAGACCGTCGGGTCGGTGACGGCCTCCAGGTACGAGGCCATGAGTTCGCCGGGCCACGGGTCGAGGCGGCACACATGGCGGCTGTAGAAGACGAGCATCGCTTCCAGGTATTCGTCGCTGTCGGTGGTGCCCGCGGCCTCGTGTCGCCGCAGCGTGTCGTCCACACCGGGCGGCAGCTGGGCGCGCAGCACGTCCATCTCCGACAGCCACAGCGGGTACGAGGCGGGGGCGTTGGCGACGATCAGACCGCGCAGCCCGGCGGGGCGGGCCGAGGCGTGCCAGGCGGCCAGCATCCCGCCCCACGACTGACCGAACAGGATGTAGTCGTCGGCGATGCCGAGCCGGTGGAGGAGGTTGTCCAGCTCGTCGCGGAAGAGCTGAGGGGTCCAGAAACCGGGGTCGGCGTCCGGCAGATGGGTGGAGCCCCCGTTCCCGAGCTGGTCGTAGTGCACCACGGGCCAGCCGTGGTCGGCGAAGTCGGCCAGCCGGATCAGGTAGTCGTGCGTGGATCCGGGGCCACCGTGGACGACGACGAGGGCCGGGCGGCCCGATCCCGGCTGTCCGGTGATGCGGTACCAGGTCTTGTACTCCCGGAAGGGAACGGTTCCTTTGGCCGTGGGCGTGGGCGCCATGTCTCAAACCACCTCGGTTCGGGTCCTGTACGTCGGTCGCGGTGTCAGTCGAGTGCCGTCAGCCACTCGTCGATGACCCGGGCGGTCGTCGGGGCGTGGTCCTGCCCGAGCGAGAAGTGGTCGCCCGGCACGGTGCGCAGTGTGTGGTCCGGATCCCAGGGCCGGGCCCGCATCTCGGCCGGGTCGACACCCTCGGGCGGTGCGACGAACGGCTCGGCCGCCTGGACGAACAGGGTCGGCGCGGCCAGCGGTACGGGGTCGAAGTCCCCCAGCACCCCGAAGTAGTGCGGCATCGCCGACAGCCGCGCCGCGTCGTACGGTCCGAAGGCCGCCTCCATCGCCAGCACCTCCTCCATGAGCTGGTCGAACCCGACCTTCATCGCCGTGTCGTCGACGCGGAAGGTGTCGATCAGGATCAGCCCGGCGGGCGGGACCTCGGCCACTTCCTCCAGATGCCGGGCGAGGACGTGGCCGATGATGCCGCCGGAGGAGTAGCCGAGCAGCGCGAACGGCTCGCCCTCGGCCGCCTCCAGTACGGCGTCGGCCAGCACCCGCAACAGCGCCTCGGCCGAACCGGGCAGCGGCTCGTCCCGGGCGAATCCGGGCAGTGGCAGCGCGGACACGTGGCGGATGTCCCGGAATTCCGCGCCCAGCCGGGCGTGCTGGTGCACACCGCCGACCGCCATGGGCGTGGCCAGGCAGATCAGCCGGGTACGGCGCGGGCCGTCGGCCAGCCGCACCGCCCTCGGGGCGCGGTCGAGGTCGCCGGGCGCGGTGAACCGGGGCCGCAGCGCCGCGACCGCCGACATCAGCGCCAGCGCGCCGGAGGAGTCACCGGCGTGGACGGCCTGCCGGAACAGGCCGGTCACGCTCTCGTCCGTCTCCGCTTCTGGCTCTGTCCCTGTCTCCCTCTGGGCCTGCGGCTCGGTGGCGGGGAGTAGTGCCAGCTCATCGGTGAGGAGACGGGCCAGCAGGGACGGGTTCTTGCTGTCGAACACCGCCATCGCGGGCAGCTTCAGTCCGGTGGCGGCGTTCAGCGCGGTGCGCAGCTCCATGGCGGTGAGCGAGTCGAACCCGGACTCCAGGAAGTCCCGTTCGGGGTCGACGGCCTCGGGGCCGCTGTGTCCGAGTACGGTGGCGGCCAGGCTCAGCACCAGATCGCGCAGCGCTCCCTCCCGCCGCTCGGCGGGCAGCGCCGTCAGCTCACGCCGCAGCGCCACCGGATCGGCAGCCGCCGCACGGCGTCCGGTGGCGGGGACCAAGCCGCGCAGCAGCACCGGGAGTTCGCCACCGGTCGCGCCGCGCAGGACCCGCAGGTCCAGCCCCATCGGCACCAGCACCGGTTCGGGTCGGGCGGACGCGGCGTCGAACAGCGCGAGGCCGTCGTCCACCGACAGCGCGGGCATGCCCTGGCGGCGCAGCCGCCGCAGGTCGGCCTCGCCCAGGCCGCCCGCCATTCCGCCGGTGTCCGCCCACAGCCCCCAGGCGAGGGACTGCGCGGGCAGCCCTTCGGCGTGGCGCTGGTGGGCGAGCGCGTCGAGGAAGGTGTTGGCGGCGGCGTAGTTGCCCTGGCCGGGCGCGCCGAGCACTCCCGCCGACGACGAGAACAGCACGAAGGCGCCCAGGTCGTGGCCGCGGGTGAGCTCGTGCAGATGGAGCGCGCCGTCCACCTTGGGGCGCAGCACCTGGTCGAGGCCGTGCGGTGTCAGGTTGGCGATCAGGCCGTCGGCCAGCACCCCGGCCGTGTGCACGACGGCGCCCAGCGGGCGATCGGCGAGCAGCGCCTTCAGGGCCTCCCGATCCGCCACGTCGCAGGCCGCGATCTCGACCGTCGCGCCGAGGCCGGTCAGCTCCTGATGGAGGTCGGCGGCGCCCTCGGCGTCCAGGCCGCGACGGCTGGTCAGCAGCAGGTCGCGGACGCCGTGCTCGGCGACCAGATGGCGGGCGACGAGCGCGCCGAGGCCGCCCGTACCGCCGGTGATCAGCACGGTGCCGTGCCGGTCCCAGGCGGTCGCCCGTTCCGGGGCGGCGGGGGTGCGCGCCAGCCGGGGTACGAGGATTTCGGCGCCCTGGACACGTAGTTCCGGCTCGCCGGAGGCGATGGCCCGGCCGATCGGTTCCAGGTCGTCGCCGTCCGTCTCGAGCAGCGCGAAGCGCTCCGGGTCCTCCGCGTGGGCGGCGCGGGCCAGACCCCGGGCGGCCGCGTGGGCGAGGTCGTCGCCGCGCGTGACCACCATGAGCCTGCGGTCGGCGAACCGTTCGTCGGTGAGCCAGGTCTGCAGGGCCCGGAGTGTCGCGCCGGTGACCGTTCTGACGTCGTCGGCGATGCGGCCCGTACCGCCGGGGAGCGTCAGCGCGACGGTGGCGGGCACCCGGCCGGTGAGTTCGGCCAGGTCGGCGACCATCGTCCAGTCGGTTTCGGCGGCGGGGGCGGAGGCGGGCGTCCATGCGATGTGGAAGAGGGAGTCGCCGGGCGTCGCGGGCGACGGTGCGAGCTGCGCGGCCGACACCTCCCGCGCGATCAGCGACGCCACGGACGCCACCGGCCGCCCCTGGTCGTCGGCGATACGCAGCTCCATCGCGCCCTCGCCCTGGGACGTGAGCCGGACGCGCGCGGCCGTGGCGCCGGAGGCGTGCGGCCGGACTCCCTTCCAGGCGTACGGCAGCCTCGTCGCGTCGTCGTCGCCCGAGCCGAGCAGCACCGCGTGCAGCGCGGAGTCGAGCAGGGCCGGATGCAGTACGAAATGCCCGGCGCCGGCCGCGTCGCCGAGCGCCACCTCGGCGAAGGTCTCGTCGCCGACGCGCCAGGCGGCCTTGAGCCCCTGGAACGCGGGGCCGTAGACGAAACCGACCTCCCGGAAACGTTCGTACGCGCCGTCGGTGGCGATCCTCGCCGCCTCGGGCGGTGGCCACCGCGTCAGGTCGGAAGGCGGCGGCGCGGCGGTGTCCTCGGGCGTCAGCGCGCCCTCCGCGTGCAGGGTCCAGGCCGACTCCGGGTCGGCGTCCTCGGGCTGCGCGTGGATGGTGAGGGGGCGTCGGCCCGTGTCGTCGGCCGGTTCGCCGACCGTCAGCCGCAGCCGCACCCCGCCGCCCTCGGGCAGGGTCAGCGGCGCGTGCAGGGTCAGCTCTTCGAGGACGCGGCAGCCGACCCGTTCGCCCGCGCGCAGGGCCAGTTCGACGTACGCGGTCCCGGGCAGCAGCGTCGTGCCGAGCACGGCGTGGTCGGCCAGCCAGGGCTGGGTGTCCGTCGACAGCCGTCCGGTGAACACCACGGTCTGGGATCCCGGCACCGCCACTTCGGCGCTCAGCAAGGGGTGGTCGAGCGCGGTGAGGCCCATGGACACGGCGTTTCCGCCCTCGGTGGCCACCGGCGCCGACAGCCAGTAGCGGCTTCGCCGGAAGGCGTAGGTGGGCAGATCGACGCGGTGTGCTCCCCGTCCCGCGAAGAGGGCCGTCCAGTCGGGAGAGGTGCCCGTGGTGTGCAGCCGCGCGACCGCCGTGAGCAGCGTTGTGGCCTCGGGCCGATCGCGGCGCAGAGCGGCCGCCGCCGTGGCGTCCGGGGCCGTCTGCCGGGCCATGGCCGTGAGGATGCCGTCCGGCCCGAGTTCCAGGAACCGGGTCACGCCCTCGCTCTCCAGACGGCTCACATCGTCGGCGAACCGCACCGCCTCCCGCACATGCCGCACCCAGTACTCGGCCGACGCCATGTCCTTGACCAGCCGGATCGCCGGCCGACCGTAGGTGACGGTCTCGGCCACCTTGCGGAAGTCCTCCAGCATCGGATCCATCAACGGCGAGTGGAACGCGTGCGAGACCGGCAGACGGCTCGTCCTACGGTCGCCGAAGTGGGCGGCGACCTTCGCCACCGCGTCCTCGGCACCGGAAACCACCACCGACGACGGGCCGTTGACCGCCGCGATCCCCACCGCACCGTCCAGCAGCGGCGCCACTTCCTCCTCCGTGGCCTGAATCGCCACCATCGCCCCACCCGACGGCAACGCCCCCATCAGCCGACCACGCGCCGTGATCAGCCGCGCGGCGTCCTCCAGGCCGAACACGCCCGCGACATGGGCCGCCGCCAGCTCCCCGATGGAATGGCCGGCGAGGAAGTCCGGGCGAAGCCCCCAGGACTCCACCAGCCGGAACAGGGCCACTTCCAGCGCGAAGATCGCGGGCTGGGTGAACTCCGTGCGGTGCAGCGCCGCCTCGTCACCACCCCACATCACCTCCTTCAACGGCAGCCCCGACGCCTCACACACCGCGTCGAAGACCGCCGCGAAATCCGGGAAGCTGTCATACAACTCCCGCCCCATGCACAGGCGTTGGCTCCCCTGTCCGGTGAACAGGAACGCCACCTTGCCCTCGCGGGTCCTGCCGGTGACGACGGACGGCGACGGGGTCTTCCGGGCCAGCGCGGTAAGGCCGGCGAGAAGTTCCGTACGGTCGTCGGCGACGACCGCGGCGCGGTGTTCGAGGGCCGCGCGGCCGGTCGCCAGCGAGAAGGCGACGTCCACGGGGGTCAGGTCCGGTCGTTCCCGCAGGTGGGAGTGAAGGCGTTCGGCCTGGGCCCGCAGCGCCTCCGGGTTCCTGCCCGACAGGGTCCACAGGACGGGCCCCTCGGTGACAGCCGGGGCCGCGTCCTCCTCGGCCTCGACGGGCGGTGCCTCCTCGATGATGGCGTGGGCGTTCGTCCCGCTGATGCCGAAGGAGGACACGCCCGCGCGGCGCGGCCGCTCGCCGCGCGGCCACTCCCGCGCCTCGGTCAGCAGCCGGACCTCGCCCGCCGACCAGTCCACCTGCGGGGTCGGCTCGTCCACGTGCAGCGTCCTCGGCATGACACCGTGCCGCATCGCCTGAACCATCTTGATGACACCCGCCACACCGGCCGCCGCCTGGGTGTGACCGATGTTCGACTTGATCGACCCCAGCCACAGCGGCTCCGCGCGGTCCTGGCCGTACGTGGCGAGCAGCGCCTGCGCCTCGATCGGGTCGCCGAGCGTCGTCCCCGTGCCGTGCCCCTCGATCAGATCGACCTGGTCGGCGGACACCCGGGCGTTGGCCAGCGCCTGCTTGATCACCCGTTGCTGGGCGGGGCCGTTGGGGGCGGTCAGGCCGTTGCTGGCGCCGTCCTGGTTGATCGCCATGCCCCGTACGACCGCCAGCACCGGGTGGCCGTTGCGGCGCGCGTCCGACAGCCGCTCGACCAGCAGCATGCCCACGCCCTCACCCCAGCCGGTGCCATCGGCCGCCGCCGCATACGACTTGCAGCGGCCGTCGGGGGCCAGCCCGCGCTGGTGGCTGAACTCGATGAACGTCTCCGGCGTGGCCATCACCGTGACACCACCCGCGAGCGCGAGCGAACACTCCCCCGACCGCAGCGCCTGAACCGCCCAGTGCAGGGCGACCAGGGAGGACGAGCAGGCGGTGTCGACGGTGACGGCCGGGCCCTCCAGACCGAGGGCGTAGGCGACACGGCCGGAGGCGATGGCGCCCGTGCTGCTGTTGTAGGTGTAGTCGTGGTACATCATCCCGGCGAACACACCGGTCGCGCTGCCCTTGAGCGTCGACGGGTCGATCCCCGCGCGCTCCAGCACCTCCCAGGACGCCTCCAGCAGCAACCGCTGCTGCGGGTCCATGACCATCGCCTCGTTCGGCGCGATCCCGAAGAATTCGGGGTCGAACTCGGCCGCGTCGTACAGGAACGCCCCTTCCCGGCTGTACGTCCTGCCGGGGCGTCCGGGCTCGGGGTCGTAGATGCCCGCCTCGTCCCAGCCACGGTCGGTGGGAAACCGCGAGACGGCGTCCGTTCCGTCGGCGACCAGCCGCCACAGCTCCTCTGGCGAGGCCGCGCCGGGATAGCGGCAGCTCATGGCCACGATCGCGATGGGTTCGCGGGAGGCGGCCCGCAGGGCGCGGTTGCGGGCGCGCAGGCTCTCGGTCTCCTTGAGCGACGCGCGCAGCGCCGCCACGAGCTTCTGGTCGGTGTCGGCCATCGTGTCCTCAGGCTTCTCGCGTCGCGTCGTCCAGGGCGGTGTCCTGCAGCGCCATGCTGATGAGGGTGTCGGTGTCCAACGCGTCGATCGCGTCGATCGCGTCGATCGCGTCGCGCGGCTCCGCCACGGGCGCGGCCGTGGCGGGGACGGCACCGGCGAGTTCGAGCAGGGTGTCCATCACGCCCGCGTCGTGCAGCCGGGTGAGCGGGATCGAGGCGAGCAGGCGGCGGATCGTGTCCTCGTCGGCTCCGGTGTCGCCGTCGGCGTGGTCGGGCGCCAGTTCCGTGGTGAGGTGTTCGGCCAGCACCCGGGCGTTGGGATAGTCGAAGATCAGGGTGGGTGGCAGCCGCAGCCCGGCGGTGGCGTTGACGGCGTTGCGGAATTCGACCGCGCCCAGCGAGTCGAAGCCGAGGTCGCCGAAGGCCCGCTCGGGTTCGATGGCCTCCGGGCCCGCGTGCCCCAGCACGGCCGCCGCATGGGTACGGACGAGGGCGAGCAGTTCGTCGTACCGCTCGTCGGCGGGCAGCGCGGCCAGCCGCTGCCGCAGCTGGGCCGACCTCCCCTCGTCGTGCTGCGCCGCTACGGCCCGCCGCGCGGAGCCGCGTACCAGGCCGCGCAGCATCGGGGGTGCCTCGGCCGCGTTCAGCGTCCTGGTGTCCAGGTTCATGGGGACCAGTACGGGGGTGGCGAGGGCGGTGGCCGTGTCGAAGAGCTTCAGCCCTTCGGCGGGCGACAGCCCCGTCAGGCCCGCACGGCCCATCCGCTGCCGGTCCTGGTCCGCCAGCTCCCCCGCCATACCGGCGTCGGTCGCCCACAGGCCCCAGGCCAAGGACTGGGCGGGCAGGCCCTGGGCGCGGCGGTGTGCGGCCAGGGCGTCCAGGAACGCGTTGGCCGCCGCGTAGTTGCCCTGCCCCGGCGAGCCGATCGCACCCGCCGCCGAGGAGAACAGCACAAACGCGGTGAGGGCCATCTCGCGCGTCAGCTCGTGCAGATGCAGCGCCGCGTCCACCTTCGGACGCAACACCCGGTCCACCCGCTCCGGCGTCAACGACGCGATCACCCCGTCGTCCAGCACACCCGCCGCGTGGACGACGCCGGTCAGCTCCCGGCCCGCCAGCAGCCCGGCCACGGCCTCCCGGTCCGCCACATCACACGCCGCCACCTCCACCTCGGCCCCCAGCCCGGTCAACTCCGCCACCAGTTCGGCGGCGCCCGGTGCGTCCGGCCCACGGCGGCTGGTCAGCAACAGCCGCCGCACCCCGTGTCCCGTCACCAGATGGCGTGCGACCAGCCCGCCCAGCGCCCCCGAGGCGCCCGTGACCAGCACCGAGTCGCCGAAGACGGACGACGGTTCGGCTTCCGTCACCGAAGCGGCCCGCAGCCGTGGCGTGTAGACCTTGCCGTCCCGTACCGCCACCTGCGGCTCCCCCGCCGCCAGCGCCAGGGCGATGTCCGCATCGTCCTCCGCACCGGCCGCGTCGACCAGGACGACCCGCCCCGGATCCTCCGACTGGGCGCTGCGCACCAGGCCCCACACCGCCGCACCGGCCAGGTCGGTGACGTCCTCCCCGGCGACCGACACCGCACCCCGGGTGACCACCGCCAAGGCGCCGGTCCCCGCCTGGAGCGCCGTCAGTACGGAACGCAGCGTGGTCCGGACGTCGTCGCCGTCGGCCCGCCACACCGTCATGTCGTCGGCCGCCCGGCCCTGTGCGGTTACCGGTGTCCACTCCACCTGGAACAGCGAGTCGACGCGGGCGAGCGACGGTGTCGCCATCGGGCGCAAGTTCAGGGAGTCCACCGAGATGACCGGCCGGCCGGTGCCGTCCGCGGCGTCCACGGTGACCTGGTCCTGGCCCGGTGACGTGACCCGTACGCGGAGCACGTCGGCGCCGGAGGCGTGCAGTTCCACGCCCGTCCAGGAGAAGGGGAGGACGACGCGGTCGTCGTCCGACAGCAGTGGGATGGCGTGCAGGGCCGCGTCCAGAAGCGCCGGGTGCAGCCCGAAACGGTCCGCCGCGCCGGGCAGTACGACCTCGGCGAACATCTCGTCGCCGCGCCGCCAGGCGGCCTTCAGTCCCTGGAAGAGCGGCCCGTACGCCAGCCCGGCGTCCGCCAGCGCCTCGTACAGGCCCGCCACTTCCACGGGCTCCGCCCCGGGCGGCGGCCACTGCGTCATCTCCGTCGCACCGTCGCCGGTGGCCGGGGCCAGGGTTCCGGCGGCGTGACGGGTCCAGGGCCGGTGGACCTCGTCCTCGCCGCGCGAGTACACCTCGACCGGCCGGTGGCCGGATCCGTCATCGGGCCCGACCAGCACCTGTAGGGCCACGGCGGCGCGCTCCGCGAGGACCAGCGGGGCCTCGATCGTCAGCTCCTCGATCCGGCCGCATCCCACCTCATCGCCCGCGCGGACGGCCAGCTCGATGAAGCCCGTTCCGGGGAAGATCAGCCCGCCGCCGACGACATGGTCGGCCAGCCAAGGCTGCGTCCCGGCCGACAGGCGCCCGGTCAGCACGGTCTGATCGGTGCCGGCCACCGCGACCGCCGCGTCTAGCAGCGGATGGTCGGAGCCCTCCGGCCCGCGCCCGGACTCCAGCCAGTACGACTGCCGCTGGAAGGGGTAGGTCGGCAGATCGACGCGCCGCGCCCCGCGGCCGCCGAGGACGGCTTCCCAGTCGACCCGGACACCGGCGGTGAACAGCCGCCCGACCGCCGTGAACAGGCTTTCCGTCTCGGGATGGTCGCGGCGCAGCGCCGCTGCCATCGTGCCCTCGGCGATCTGCTGGACCATCGCCGTCAGCACGGCGTCCGGCCCGATCTCCAGGAACCGGGTGACCCCCTCGTCCCGCAGGACGCGCACATCGTCGGCGAACCGCACGGTGTCCCGCACATGCCGCACCCAGTACTCCGCCGACGCCATGTCCTTCGTCAGCCGGATGGCCGGTTCGTGGTAGCTGACGCTCTCGGCGACCTCCCGGAAGTCTTCCAGCATCGGGTCCATCAGCGGCGAATGGAACGCGTGCGAGACTTTCAGCCGGGTCGTCCTGCGGTCGCCGAACCGCTCGGCGAGCGCGGTCACGGCGTCCTCGGCGCCGGAGACGACCACGGACGCCGGGCCGTTGACCGCCGCGAGGCCCACCGCTTCGCCGAGGAGCGGCGTGATCTCCTCCTCGGTGGCCTGGATGGCCACCATGGCGCCGCCGGGCGGCAGCGACTGCATCAACTGTCCGCGCGCCGTGATCAGCCGGGCGGCGTCCTCCAGGCCGAACACCCCCGCCACATGGGCCGCCGCCACCTCACCGATGGAATGCCCGGTCAGCACGTCCGGTTTGATGCCCCACGACTCCAGCAACCGGAACAGCGCCACTTCGAGCGCGAACACGGCGGGCTGGGTGAACTCGGTGCGCCGCAGGGCGACTTCGTCACCCCACATCACCTCGCGCAACGGTAGGTCGAGCGCGTCGCACACCTCGTCGAACGCCGCCGTGAATGCCGGGAACGTGTCATACAGCTCCCGGCCCATCCCCACCCGCTGGCTGCCCTGCCCGGTGAACAGGAACGCCAGCCTGCCTTCTGTGACCGCGCCGATGACGGTCTCCGACGATCCGATCCGCACCGCGCGGTGCTCCAGCGCGGCCCGGCCCGTCGCGGCCGAGTACGCCACGTCCAGCGCGTCCTGCCCGACGGCGGCCATCCGGTCGAGCTGGGCCTCCAGCGCCGCCCGTGTCCTGGCCGATACCACCAGCGGTACGACCGGCAACTCGCGTCGCTCGGCGGGCGCTTCCTCGACGGGTGGGGCTTCCTCGATGATGGCGTGGGCGTTGGTGCCGCTGATGCCGAAGGAGGACACGCCCGCGCGGCGCGGGTGCTCGCCGCGCGGCCACTCCCGCGCCTCGGTCAGCAGCCGGACCTCGCCCGCCGACCAGTCCACCTGCGGGGTCGGCTCGTCCACGTGCAGCGTCCTCGGCATGACACCGTGCCGCATCGCCTGAACCATCTTGATGACACCCGCCACACCGGCCGCCGCCTGGGTGTGGCCGATGTTCGACTTGATCGACCCCAGCCACAGCGGCTCCGCGCGGTCCTGGCCGTACGTGGCGAGCAGCGCCTGCGCCTCGATGGGATCGCCCAGGGTGGTGGCCGTGCCATGTGCCTCGACCGCGTCCACCTCGGCCGGCGACAGGCCCGCGTTGGCGAGTGCCTGCCGGATCACGCGCTGCTGGGAGGGGCCGTTGGGGGCGGTCAGCCCGTTGCTGGCGCCGTCCTGGTTGGTGGCCGTGCCCCGTACGACCGCCAGCACCGGGTGGCCGTTGCGGCGCGCGTCCGACAGCCGCTCGACCAGCAGCATGCCCACGCCCTCACCCCAGCCGGAGCCCTCGGCCGCGGCGGCGAAGGACCGGCACCGGCCGTCCCGCGACAGGCCCCGCTGCTCGCTGAACTCGATGAAGTTGTCCGGCGTGGCCATCACGGTGACGCCGCCCGCGAGGGCGAGTGTGCACTCGCCCGACCGCAGCGCCTGCGCGGCCAGGTGCAGGGCGACCAGGGAGGACGAGCAGGCGGTGTCGACGGTGACGGCCGGGCCCTCCAGGCCGAGGGTGTAGGCCACGCGGCCGGAGACGATGGCGCCCGTGCTGCTGTTCTGGCTGTAGTCGTGGTACATCATCCCGGCGTACACACCGGTCGCGCTGCCCTTGAGCGTCGTCGGATCGATCCCCGCGCGCTCCAGCACCTCCCAGGACGCCTCCAGCAGCAACCGCTGCTGCGGATCCATGACCATCGCCTCGTTCGGCGCGATCCCGAAGAAGCCGGGGTCGAACTCGGCCGCGTCGTACAGGAACGCGCCCTTGTCGACGTAGGTGGTGCGCGGCCGGGTGCCGGTGGGGTCGTAGATCCGCTCCAGGTTCCAGCCCCGGTTGTCGGGGAAGGCCGAGATGGCGTCCGTACCGTCGTCCACCAGCCGCCACAGGTCCTCCGGCGAGGACACCCCGCCGGGGTAGCGGCAGGCCATGCCGATGATCGCGACGGGATCGCCGTCGGCCGGGGTCGCGACCGGCTTGACGTGGCGTTCGTGCACGGTGCCCGACACCTCGTCCAGCAGATGGCGCGCGAGGACGGCGGGGGTCGGGTAGTCGAACACCAGCGTGACCGGCAGCCGGAGTCCCGTCGTCCGGCCCAGCGCGTTGCGCAGCTCCATCGCGGCCAGCGAGTCGACCCCCAGGTCGCGGAACGCGCGCTCCGGGTCGACGGCCTCCGGCCCGGCGTAGCCGAGCGTCGTGGCGGCCTGGGCCCGGACCAGCGTCAGCAGCGTCACCAGGCGCTGGTCCTCGGACAGGCCCATCAACTGCTGCCGGAGCCCGTCCGCGTCGGCCCGGGTCCGGGCGGTGCCACGGGTGACGACGGGGACCAGGCCGCGCAGCAGCTCGGGGACGGATCCGCTCGCGCGGACCGCCGCGAGGTCCAGCTTCACGGGAACGACCGCCGCGGGGGTGGCCATACGGGCGGCCGCGTCGAAGAGTGCCAGGCCCTCGCGGTGGGACAGCGGGAGGATGCCACCACGGGTCATCCGGGACCGGTCGGTGTCGCCCAGGCTCCCGGCCATACCGGAGCTGGTCTGCCACACGCCCCACGCCAGGGACAGGGCGGGCAGGCCCTGGGCGCGGCGGTGTGCGGCCAGGGCGTCCAGGAACGCGTTGGCGGCCGCGTAGTTGCCCTGTCCCGGTGAGCCGACGACCCCGGCGGCGGAGGAGAAGAGGACGAACGCACTGAGGTTCATCTCGCGCGTCAGCTCGTGCAGATGCAGCGCAGCGTCCATCTTCGGACGCATCACGCGGTCCACCCGCTCGGGCGTCAGCGACGCGATCACCCCGTCGTCCAGCACGCCCGCCGCGTGGACGACGCCGGTCAGCTCCCGGCCCGCCAGCAACGCGGCCACGGCCTCCCGGTCGGCGACGTCACACGCCGCCACCTCCACCTCGGCCCCCAACCCGGTCAGCTCCGCCACCAGCTCGGCGGCGCCCGGCGTGTCCGCGCCCCGGCGACCGGTCAGCAGCAGCCGCCGTACGCCGTACTCGGTGACGAGGTGGCGGGCCAGCAGGCCGCCCAGCACTCCGACCCCGCCCGTGATCAGCACCGTCTCGCCGAACACCGGCGCCGAATCGTCCGCCGTGTCGGATGCCGAGGTGGCCAGCCGGGCGAGCCGGGGAGCGTAGAGGATGTTTCCGCGCACCACGATCCGGGGCTCCCCGGTCGCGCACGCCGACGCGATGGCGGCGTCGTCCGTCGCGGCGGTGGCGTCCGCTTCGGTGGCGTCCAGGTCGACCAGGACGAACCGGCCCGGATCCTCGGTCTGGGCGCTGCGGACCAGGCCCCAGACCGCCGCCGCGGCCAGGTCGGGGGCGTCCTCGCCGGTCACCGGGACCGCGCCCCGGGTGACCACCACCAGACGCGAGTCGGCGGTCTGCAGCGCCTCCAGCGCCTGGTTCACCGCCGTACGCACATCGGCTCCGGCGGCGACGCGCAGCACCTCCGTGTCGGTGGGCGACGGCGCCTCGGTGGCCGTGTCCCCGCCGGTGGGGAGCGGGGCCAACGCGACGTGGAAGAGCGATTCCGTACGGGGCTCGGCCCGCACGGCGGTGAGCGGCCGCAGCACCAAGGACTCGATCGTCGCGACGGGTTGCCCGGTCGCGTCGGCGATCGTCAGCGCCGCGACGCCGTCCTGGAGCGGGGTGACGCGCACCCGCAGCGCGCCCGCGCCGGAGGCGTGCAGTTCCACGCCCGACCACGAGAACGGCAGCAGGGCCGCGTCCCCGGACCCCGCCCCGGAGAGGCCGATGGCGTGCAGGCCCGCGTCGAGCAGGGCCGGGTGCAGACCGTACGCGTCCGGCTCGGCGTCGTCCGGCAGGGCGATCTCGGCGAACACCTCGTCGCCCGCCCGCCACGCCGACCGCAGTCCCCGGAAGGTCGGCCCGTACGCCAGGCCCAGGCCGACCAGCTCCCCGTACAGGGTGCCGGCATCGAGGTTCAGCGGCTCGGCCCCGGGCGGCGGCCAGGCCGTCAGGCCGTCGCCGCCACCGGTCGAGGTGGCCCCGGTCAGCAGACCGGTGGCATGCCGGTTCCAGGGAAGGTCGATCGCGTCCTGGTCACGGGAGTACACCGTGACCGCGCGGCGGCCCGCCTCGTCCGCGGTGCCGACGACGACCTGCACGGCCACCCCGCCGCGCTCGGCGAGGACCAGGGGTTCGTGGAGAGTCAGTTCGTCGATCCGGCCGCAGCCGACCTCGTCGCCCGCGCGCACCGCCAGCTCCACGAACCCGGTGCCGGGGAAGAGGACCGATCCGTCGACGACGTGGTCGGCCAGCCAGGGCTGGGCCCCGATCGACAGCCGTCCGGTGAGCACCACCTCGTCCGAGTCCGCGAGGGTGACCGTCGCGCCCAGCAGCGGATGGCCCAGCGCGCCGAGTCCCATCGAGGCCGCGTCGGCGCCTGCCACCGCGTCGGTCAGCCAGTACCGGCGGTGCTGGAAGGGGTACGTCGGCAGCTCCACCTGCCGGGCGCCGGTTCCGGCGAACACCTTCTCCCAGTCGACGTCGACGCCATGGGTGTGGGCCTGGGCCAGGACGGTCAGGAAGCGGTCCAGGCCGCCGTCGTCGCGGCGCAGGGTGCCGATCGAGGTCTGTTCCATGCTGGGTGCCAGCACCGGATGCGCGCTGGCCTCGATGAACACGTCCACGCCCCGCTCTGTGAGCAGGCCGATCACCCGGTCGAACTCCACGGTCTGCCGCAGGTTCCGGTACCAGTAGCCCGCGTCCAGCCCCGTGGTGTCCATGAGGTCGCCGGTCACGGTGGAGTAGAAGGGGATCCGCGCCGCGCGGGGCCGGATCGGCGCCAGCACCTCCAGCAGCTCCTGCTCGATCCGCTCGACCTGCGCCGAGTGCGAGGCGTAGTCCACCGGAATCCGCCGCGCGCGGACCTCCTCCGCCTCACACGTGGCGATCAGTTCCTCCAGGGCGGCCACCTCGCCCGAGACCACCGTGGAGGCGCCACCGTTCACCGCAGCGATGGACATCCGGTCGCCCCACCGCGCGAGCCGCCGCTCCGCCTCCTGCCGGGGCAGGGCCACCGAGACCATCCCACCCTGCCCGGACAGCGCGGGCAGCGCCTTGCTGCGCAACGCCACCACTCGGGCCCCGTCCCGCAACGACAGCGCTCCGGCCACGCTCGCCGCGGCGATCTCCCCCTGGGAGTGGCCCACCACCGCGACGGGCTCCACGCCGTAGTGCCGCCACAGCCCCGCCAGCGACACCATCACCGCCCACAGCACGGGCTGGACCACATCGACCCGTTCCAGCATGGCCTCATCGCCCAGCGCGTCGCGGAGCGACCAGTCCACGAACGGCGCCAGCGCCTCTTCACACGCGGCCATGTGCTCCGCGAACACCTCGGACGACGCGATCAGCTCGACCGCCATCCCGACCCACTGCGACCCCTGCCCCGGGAACACCATCACCGGGCCGGTCCCCGGGCGGGCCGGCACCACCGGAGCCTGCCCCTGCGCAACGGCGGCCAGGCCCTGCGCGATCTCCTCCGCCCGGGCACCCACCACCGCGGCCCGGTACGCGTACGGCGCCCGCCGCGTCGCCAGCGAACAGCCCACGTCCGCCGGACGCGGGTCCCCCACCGCCACATCCCGCAGCCGGGCGGCGTACTCGCGCACCGCGGCCTCGGACTTGCCCGAGATCACCCACGGCACCACCGGGCGCTCCGGGCCGTCCTCCGGCAGCGTGTCGATCGGCGGCGCCTCCTCCAGGACCACATGCGCGTTCGTCCCGCTGGCGCCGAACGAGGACACGGCGGCGCGGCGCGGGCTGTCGCCCTCCGGCCAGGCGCGGGCCTCGGTCAGCAGCCGGACGTTCCCCGCCGACCAGTCCACCTGCGGTGTCGGCTCGTCCACGTGCAGTGTCTTCGGCAGCATCCCGTGCCGCATCGCCTGCACCATCTTGATCACACCGGCCACGCCCGCGGCCGCCTGCGTGTGGCCGACGTTCGACTTGACCGATCCCAGCCACAGCGGCCGGTCGTCGGGACGCTCCTGCCCGTAGGTGGCCAGCAGCGCCTGCGCCTCGATGGGATCGCCGAGCGTCGTCCCCGTGCCGTGGGCCTCCACCGCGTCCACATCGGCAGCCGACAGGCCCGCGTTCGTCAGCGCCTGCTGGATGACCCGGCGCTGGGACGGGCCGTTCGGCGCGGTCAGGCCGTTGCTGGCGCCGTCCTGGTTGGTCGCCGTGCCCCGTACGACCGCCAGCACCCGGTGGCCGTTGCGGCGCGCCTCCGACAGCCGCTCCAGCACCAGCACGCCGACGCCCTCGCCCCAGCCGGTGCCGTCGGCCGCCGCGGCGAACGCCTTGCACCGGCCGTCCACCGACAGGCCGCGCTGCCGGCTGAACTCCACGAAGGTGACCGGCGTCGACATCACGGTCACCCCGCCCGCCAGCGCCAGCGAACATTCCCCGCCACGCAGCGCCTTGACCGCCATGTCGAGCGCGACCAGCGAGGACGAGCAGGCGGTGTCGACCGTCACCGCCGGGCCCTCAAGACCCAGGGTGTAGGCCACGCGGCCGGACACCAGCGCGCCCGTCACGCTGCTGGCCGGATAGTCGTGGTACACCAGCCCGGCGAACACACCGGTCGCGCTGCCCTTCAGCGACGGCGGGTCGATCCCGGCCCGCTCCACCGCCTCCCAGGAGGTCTCCAGCAGCAGCCGCTGCTGGGGGTCCATGGCCAGCGCCTCCAGCGGGCTGATCCCGAAGAACTCCGGGTCGAAGTCGCCCGCGCCGTCGAGGAAGCTGCCCTGGTTGACGTAGCTGGTGTTCTCGCCCGCCCCGTCCGGGTCGTACAGCCCGTCCAGGTTCCAGCCCCGGTCGGTGGGGAATTCGCCCACCGCGTCCCGACCGTCGGCGACCAGCTCCCACAACCCCTCCGGCGTGGCCGCGCCACCGGGGAAACGGCAGGCCATTCCCACGATCGCGATCGGCTCCCGCTCCCGGTCCTCCACCTCGTGCAGACGGCGCCGGGTTTGCTGCAACTCACCGGTAGCGAGCCGCAGATACTCCCGCAGCCGGTCTTCGTTGGAGTCCTTCGACATCGTCATCAACCCATCCGTGAAAGTCCACAAGCAGACGCGGTGTCCGTCAGGACAGTCCCAGTTCCTTGTTCAGCGCCTCGAACAACTCGTCGTCGGAAGCGGGCGCCAGGGCGTCGCCTGGCCCGGCGTCCGCCACCACACCGCTCCGGGCGTCCCGTGCCCGCCGCGACACCGCCTCCAGCCGGGCCGTGACCTTGGCGTGAGCGGCGTCGTCGTCCGCCGCGAGTACGGCCAGGGCGTCCTCCAGCCGGCTCAGTTCGGCCAGCAGTCGCGCGGCGGGATCGGCCTCGGCCGGTCGCAGCCCGTCGTGCAGGAGAGCGGCGACGGCGAGGGGGGTCGGGTAGTCGAACACCAGGGTCGGGGGCAGCGAGAGACCGGTCTCGGCGTTGAGCGCGTTACGCAGTTCCACGGCGCCCAGCGAGGTGAGGCCCAGCTCGTTCACCGCGCGGTCCGGCGGCACCTCCTCGGCCCCGTCGTGCCCCAGGATCCGCGCGACGTGGCCGCGTACCAGCTCCAGCAGCAGTTGCCGGCGTTCCGCCCCGGTCAGCCCGTTCAGCCGCCGCTCAAGCGACGCCCGGCCGGACGCGGTGTGGCGGGCCGTGGCGCGCACCAGCCCGCGGAACAGGGCGGGAAGTGTTCCGGTCTCGGCCTGTGTGCGCATCACCGTCAGGTCGAAGCGCACCGGAAGCGTCACGGCCGGCCGCCCGGGCACGGTCGCCGCGTCCAGCAGCGCCAGCCCCTCGTCGGGGGTCAGCGGCGGCATTCCCGTACGACGCAGCCGTTGCAACTCGGCCTCGTCCATCCGGTCGGCCATGCCGCCGACCTGCGCCCAGGGCCCCCAGCCCAGGCACAGCGCGGGCAGCGCTCGGGCGGCGCGATGCCGGGCGAGCGCGTCCAGCCAGGCGTTCGCGGCCGCGTAGTTGGCCTGCCCGGCGCCACCGAGCGTGCCCGCGACGGACGAGAAGATCACGAACGCCGAGAGGTCATGGTCGCGGGTGAGTTCGTGCAGATGCCAGGCGGCGTCCGCCTTCGGCCTCATCACCGCGTCCAGCCGCTCGGGCGTCAACGCCCCGATCAGTACGTCGTCCACGACCCCGGCCGAGTGCACGACGCCCGTCAGGGACCGTCCGGACAGCAGCGCGGCCACGGCGTCCCGGTCGGCGACATCGCAGGCGGCCACTTCCACCTCGGCGCCCAACGTGCCGAGTTCCGCGACGAGTTCGGCCGCGCCCGGTGCGTCCATGCCCCGGCGGCTGGTCAGCAGCAGGCGCCTGACGCCGTGCTCACCGGCCAGGTGGCGGGCGGTCAGGGCGCCGAGGCCGCTCGTGCCACCGGTGATCAGGACCGTGCCGTCCGGGTTCCACGACGGGGCCCCGTCCAGCGCCGGGACGCGAGCCAGCCTCGGCACCCGGATCCGGCCGTCGCGCACGGCGATCTCGGGCTCATCGAGGCGCAACACCTCCTCGGGCAGTTCGGCGTCAGCGTCCAGGTCGACCAGGGCGAACCGGCCCGGGTGCTCCCCCTCCGCCGCGCGCACCAGCCCCCATACCGCCGCGTGCCCCAGGTCGGCGCCGTCGGTCGCGCCGCGTGTGACGACCACGAGCCTGGAGGACGCCGTTCGCTCATCGGCCGGCCACTTCTGGACGACGGACAGGACCTCACGGGTCAGCGCGCGGAAACCCTCGGGCGTGACGTCCGCCACCGGCGGGCACTCATAGACCACCGCATGAGCGTCGGTCCCGGGGTCTGCGGGTGGTGCCGGTGGCGCGATCCACTCCACGTGGAAGAGCGATTCACGGCCCCCGGTGTGGGCCCGCACCTCCTCCGTGGAGATCGCACGTGTCCCGGCCGACTCCACCGACAGGGCCGGACGCCCTTCCTCATCGACGCGCACCGAGGCCCCGCGCCACGCGTGGGCGAGCGTCGGTCCGCCGTCGGCCTGCACGCCTGCGGCCTCTGCGGCGGCGTCGAGCACCTCGGCGTACGTCGCCTCGTCGCGCGGCCAGGAGGTGCCATCGGCCTCGGAGGCCAGAACACCCTTGGCGTGCTTCACCCAGGCCGTTTCGCCCTCACGCCGCGCGTGCAAGCTGACGGCCCCCGCCTCACCGACCACCACGCGCAGCGTCATGGCGTCCTCTGTGTCGGTCATGACCAGCGGCGTGTGGAGATCAAGCTCCTCGACCCGGCCCCGGCCCGTCCGCTCGGCGGCGAACAGGGCCAGCTCCAGGAACACCTGCCCGGGCACCACCACCGCGCCGAACGCGTCATGGGCGGCGAGCCACGGGTGGGAGTCGAGGGAGAGCCGCCCGGTGAACACCGCCCCGCCGTCCTCGGGAAGCTCCACCATCGAGGTCAGCAGCGGATGGTCGACGGAGTCGGCCCCGGCGAGGGTCTTCGGCTGCTCGATCAGCCAGTAGCGCTTGCGCTGGAAGGCATACGTGGGCAGCT
>NZ_JBIBJI010000043.1:0-29738 GCF_042958345.1 Streptomyces sp. NPDC007983 | reverse complement strand
GAGCGGAACACCGTCGAGCGGCTCATCAACAAGTTGAAGGCATGGCGCGGTATCGCGACTCGATACGACAAGACGCCCGAGAGCTACCTCGCCGGGCCTCCACCTCCGTGCCTCGATGATCTGGATCGACGACCTCCTGAAGGCAACTGGCTGATCACAACATCACACAGGCCCTAGCAGCACGTCCGTCGGACCAGCTCGGCGTTTCTATAAGAGGTGTGGGCTACGATCCCTCACTGGGGAAGGCCACACGGAAGAAGGCATACGGAGATAAAACCTCACTCCTCACCTTCCTCCACCACGCTATCGGCGAGTGAAGCCTCGAGCCCAAACACCGCGGTCGCAAAGTTGTCGATTGCGTTCCGGCGAATTTCGCTAGCTCTTCCAGCGTCTACATTTGCTCGCGCGATACTTTTTTTATGGGCAGCAGCAAGCTCCTGCTGTACATCCAATGGGGCAGCGGGAATCGGCGCCCGCCCGACCTTTCCTGAGCCAATATGCCATAGTGATCCTGTGGTCGTCGTGGCATTCTCAGAGAAGTAGCGCCGACCAGGAATACTATTGAACCATGCCATAGCGAAGTAAGGGTCAAGATCACCATGTGGCCGTGCCCGAACTACACTGTTCTGAATGATCGTCTCATCGTCACGCTCCCAAACTGCGGCGCGCCCGACCTCGGTCTGTGAATTACCCTCGACAAAAAGCACATCATTGGGCTTCAGTCGCAGGGACTCCGCGGTCGACGGCGTTACGTACATTCGCTTTACGTCGATGGTTGAAAACCATCCTCGCTGAACGTTCGCAGCTCGCAAATAGGGACGCTGCACCATGCCGTCACTCACAGCGCCGCGACGCGGAACCTGGCAGCCGAGCCTGATCTCTGCGTGCCGCTCGATCGGCTCGAACGGGTATGCCGAAGTCATCGCATTGCCCGCGGATTCAACATCCCACCGATCGAGCGCAGAGAACTTCGCAACAGATGTCAAACCATCAGGCAGGGAATTCTCTATCATGCTGATGCCAAGTTCAGAGCAGAACTTTTCATCTGCAGCTATCCGGGTCGCGCCTGCAGCAGCTTCTGTCTCCTCTGCGGCACGCATCGCTGAATCGTACTCAGCAACGATGCCCGCCTGCGTAGCCTTGTCAGGAACAGGCACATGGAGATCGAGTAGATCACTAACGTATAGGCGATTACGACTTACCGCAGTGCTACCTGTCGAACGTGCAAGCATGATGGGCGCGAAGGCGGGAGATCCTAGAATTAGATTAAGGAAGGCGGGCAATACGAGATCAACATTGACCTCGAATTGAGGAAATTCGTTTGACACGACAACGCCGGCCATTTCTTCACCGACAAGCGCGAATGCTGATTTCCACCCGAACAGACGGTTGTACACAATTGAGCCGGGGATGAGAGGGTAGCATTTCGCACTGATCTGGTCAGGCATGCGTTCTTCACGCACAAACACTCCCTTGCCGTACCAACGGACGCCGGCGAATCGTACAAATTCGCCCGGCCCCGGCTCGTAGGCCGACGGAGTAAGTGGCGTAAGTAGCTCAGCTAGCGGTACAAGCGGCCAGCTGTCTCCGGTCATCATCGCGCCGGGGACTACCCACGTTTGTAGATCGCGCCAGTGGACGATCTCAATGACCGTCATCAGAATCCGTCCTCGGAGGAATTGCGTACGCGCCAGGGCTTGAAGCGACGGAGCTCAGTAAGCACCTTCGGTAGGTCATTGGGCACGTGCGTCCCGGTTTCCCCTGTTGCGGTGATACCAACTTTTGAGGGCGCGGCCATGAACACTTCATAATCGAAATGCTCGCGAACATGGGCCCACATCGCGGCAGTCTGGGCGACGTCAAGCTCCCTTAGCGTGTCGCGAAGTTCCTTCTCCGCCGCTTTTACCGCTTTGCTATGCACCTTGAGCGCGGCGGTGAGCTCTTTCTTGAGAGTTGCGGCTTCTCCTACAGCACGACCATGCCACTTCGTGTTACCGATCTTCGTTGTGTCAGCATTGCACACAAGCTCGTTGTTGGGGACGCGCGTGTAAGCTTCAAACTTGCGCACAACCCCCAGAGCCTGCAGTTTCTCAATCAGTTCGATCACGTCAGGGGCGCCGTTTGCAGTGAGCGCCTTCCAACCGATCTCATTGAGCGCCGCCTGTCGCTGCGCGTCATACTCCGGGTTAGTTGCTACCGCAGCAGCCGTCCACGCATTATCCCAAACTTCGATGTCCTTGTCGGTAAACTTCTGCAGGAACACGATTGATGCGGACACACTTGCCTTCGAGAACTTGAACGTCTCAACTGGCAACGCAACGACGCCGCATAGATAGGCGTTTCCCTCAGTCCATCGACGCAGCCAACCGAGGGAGACTGCGTTGAGATTCCCGTTAGGGAGGATGATGGCAGCGCGACCACCAGGCTCAAGAAGACGCAGAACACGCTCCACGAAGAGAACCTCTGTCTGTCGGCTCTTCTTGCCTCGCCCAATCTCAAATGTATCGAGAATTGGAGAATGGCGAGCCTGCACGACGGCACGGTGTCCAGCCTGCCAATTATCGCTGTAGCGCTCCGTCTGTCGGCGGCTATATTTCAAGTCGTCAGGAACGTCGCTTTCACGAGTGGCGCCTACCAACTGGGCGTTAGTCACCGTAGCACCGAACGGAGGGTTGGTGACGATTACACGGAAGCGCCCTTCCCAGACTGCGTTGATATTCACGAGTCCGTCGTGTGCATGAATGCCGCCATGACCATCTCCATGCATGATCATATTCATCTTTGCGGTTCGCGCGGCACGCGGTTCCTTGTCGGTCCCGTAGATGCACTGACGGGCAAGCTTGCCGACGCGCGTCTCTGCAGGTTGGCCATCCGGACTTATTGGGATTAGATCAGCGTTGAGGTCAGCGAAGGCCTCGTCGATCCGCTGATCTCTCTCCGCGAGTTGATCTTCAGTAGCATCCTTGGAATAGTCGCCACTGATGGCCTGAGTCAGGGGCCGCGACCCTGCGTATCGAGGTCGCGGATTGCCGGGACGAGCGGCTTCCCCGGTCGGCCAACGTCACGCCCCCAGGCGCCGACGACGAGCATGGGCGAGGTCTGCTTCTCATCCATTCGCTGGCGACGCGGTGGGGGGTCGATCCCAGGCATCCGTGCGGCAAGACCGTGTGGGCCGAGATCCAGCTCAGTGCCGGTTCCTCGGCCGACTGCGGCCGACTGCTGATTCAGCCTGCCTCGGTCAGTTTGTGTTCGATGGTTTCGCGCGCCGCTGCTGACCGTGGGTCGCTGAAGTCGGCGAGAAGTGTCATGGCCTGTGCCCAGTGTCGGCGGGCCTCTTCCGAGTTTTCGACAGCCGAGGCCAGGCCGTCCAGGGCCAGGGCCTGGGCCTGGTGCCACGCATCGCCGAGATCGCGATGTGCCGAGGCGGCCTGGCGGTGGAAGTCGGCTGCCTCGACAGGGCGTCCGAGGCAGCGGTAGACCTCGCCGACGCCCTGCCAGGCCAGCGCCTCTCGGCCGCGGTCGGCCAGGCGGCGGTGCAGCGTGGCGGACCGTTGGTAGGAGGTCAGGGCCTCGGCGTACTGGCCGCTTGCCTGCTGGGCGGCACCGAGCGTCAGCAGCCAGAAGCCCTCCAGGCGCAGGTTGCGGAGGCTGAGGGCGATGTCGAGGGCAGCCTGCGCCGAGAGCAGGGAGGCCTCGACGTCCCCCTGCTCGCGCTGGACCTCGCTCAGGACGCGCAGGATGTTGCCCTCACCTCGCTGATCGCTGAGGGCTCGGTGCGCTGCCAGCGCCTGGTCGATGGCCGTGATCGTCTCCGGGAGGCGGCCGGCGCGGTAGTGGGTGGTCGCGAGGTTGGACAACGCGGTGGCGGCCCAGTGGGTGGCGTCCTGGTCCTGGAAGGCGGCGATGGCCTGCTCGAAGTGGTGGGCAGCGGAGTCGAGTCGTCTGGTGCGGAGGTGGTTCAGCCCGATCAGGTTGAGCGAGCGTGCTTCGCCCAGGCGGTCGCCCAGGTCGCGTCGGATCGTGAGCGCGTTCTCGTGGCATTCGAGGCTGTCGGCCAGGCGGTTGAGCCGAGTGTGGGCCATGCCGAGGTAGGTGTGGAGTGCGCCTTGTGCGGCGCGGTCCCCCAGCCGTTCAGCCGCCTTCAGTCCGATGTGGCCCGCGGACGGCCAGCTCATACCGGAAGCGGAGGGGAACTGGGCGTTCCACAGGACTGCGGCCAACTGCCACGCCAGCCGGTC
This sequence comes from Streptomyces sp. NPDC007983, assembly GCF_042958345.1. NCBI lineage: Bacteria > Bacillati > Actinomycetota > Actinomycetes > Kitasatosporales > Streptomycetaceae > Streptomyces > Streptomyces sp. NPDC007983. The sequence continues at coordinate 25,500 of NZ_JBIBJI010000043.1, read as the reverse complement.
GTGCCCGGCATCGGCGGCCGTACGTACGGCCTGGAGGAGGTTGTCGTGCTCGCGCTCGGCCCAGTCCACGGCGGCGTCGTAGTCGGGGAACGTCAGCGGGGTGATGACTTCCGAGGCAGGCGTGAGGGGCACGCGGTCCTCGGCGGGGTTGATCCAGCTCTGCGCACCATCGGCGGTGTGCAGGTACCACTCCAGCACGCGGCGCAGGGCGGCTTCCCGCTCGGCCGGCGGCTCCTCGTGCTGGGCCTGGTCGATGGCGTAGGCACGCAGCAGATCGTGGAACTGGTAACGGTCCGGGGCGGTCTGCTCCAGCAGGTGGGCACCGACCAGGGAGTCCAGCAGCTGACGGGAGCGGCTGATGCTGGTCGTACCGGCCAAGGCCGCGGCAGCCCGTAGTCCGAGCTCGGGTCCGGGGTGCAAGCCGAGCAGTCGGAACAGGCGGGCTGCCGGCTCGGGGAGGGCGCGATAGGACCATGCGAAGACGGTGCGGATGGCTTCGGCTTCCTCGTCGTCGCCCGTGCTCAGGGCGTCCCAGAGGGACGATTCGTCGCGCAGGTCGGCGATCAGGTCGTCAAGCCGTAGGTGGGGGTGGCTGGCGGCACGTTCTGCGGCTATGCGCAGGGCGAGTGGAAGGCGTGCGCATAGCCGGGCCAGTTCGGCGAGTTGCCCTTCGTCGTCGGCCGGTCGGTATCCCGCGGTCACGGCGCGCAACAGGGCAACCGCCTCCGGCTCCGGCAGCACGCCGAGGGTGAGACGGCGGGCCCCGTCGCGGACGGCGAGGCCGGACAGGCGGCTGCGGCTGGTGACCAGCACCAGGCTGTGGGCGCTTCCGGGCAGTAATGGCCTGACCTGGCCGACGGTGGCCGCGTTGTCCAGGACGACCAGGACCCGGCGGTCGGCCAGCAACGAGCGGTACAGCGCGGCGGCCGCGTCGAGGTCCTGGGGTACGGATGCGGCCGGGACGCCGAGCGAGGTCAGCAGGCGGTGCAGGGCCTCGCGCGCCGCGACCGGCTCCCGGGGGTCGTAGCCGCGCAGATTGGCGTACAGCTGCCCGTCCGGGAAACGGTCGCGGGCCTGGTGTGCCCAGCGCAGTGCCAGCGAGGTCTTTCCGGCGCCGGCGGTACCTGCGATCACGTATACCGAGACGACGAGCGGACAGCCGTCCTCGCTGGTGAAGACGGCGTTCAACTCGGACAGCTCGTCGGTTCGGTTGACGAATCCGCCGACGTCGGCCGGTAACTGGCGCGGGACGGGGCTGGAGGGGTTGGCCGGGGCTGATGTCTGTGAGGTGTGGAAGTGGACGCCTCCGTGGACGTTTCTCGCCTGGACGACGTCACGTGAGGACCCCGACAGCTCGGAGTGGGTGTTGCCGAAGTGCTCGTCCTGTCCGTCTGGCGCTGCGATCGGCCTACTCCCCTTCTGCGCTCAGCTTCGGCGGGTCAAGGTGCGCCACCTCGCGGTCGAAGTAGGGGATCACGTCTTCGCCCGCGGCGTAGAGCGCCTTGATGTAGTTCTCCCAGCGCTCGACGAGGTCGGGGTCGGTGTAGCGGATCGCGCCGTTCGCGACTCCTGCCTCTGTGTAGAGGACCTGGAAGAGGGCGCGGCCGCCGAGCACGACCATTTCCGGGAGCGGCCCGGTGCTTTCCGAAGCGGCCACCTGTTCGGCGCGGACGATCCTGATCCGCTGCCCGTGCTCCGCGCGCTGCCGTTGCGAGTGGAGTTCCCACTGCACATACGGTGTCAGCGGCTTTTCGACCACCCGTACGCGGTGAAAGGCATACCCCCTGCTCTTCTCTTCCTGGGCGGCCGCGGCCAGGCTGTCGCGCCGGTCGGCGAGAAGCCGCAGCGCCTCCTCCCAGTCACCTCGGCGCAGGGCGTCCCGGCTCGGGCTGCCCTGCTCCTCGAAGTGCTGTCGGCGCTCCAGCTTCCAGGAACTCCCGTCCCGGATCGCGTCCTCCCGTTGCCGGAATTCCTGCTTGTAGGCGGGCCGGGTAAGCCGGTCGCCCTGCTCGGGGTCGAGAACGGGGGCGAGGAGATCAGGCATCAGAGATGTCCTTCTTCGCGGCGCTGAGCATGTTCCCGGGGATGACGACCAGCCGCTCGTCCGGGGCGAGGTGCACGCCTTGCGGCAGGCGGGTGCCGTAGGCGGTTGTGAGATCCCTGCCGATCACGGCCACATCACCGTTGTCGAGCTGCCAGATGTCCGGGCACTCATCGTTGCCGTCGGAGTTCCCAAGCTCTGCGGCCGACTTGCCCAGCCGACGCTCGAATAACGCGGACGGGTCGGCTTCCCAGGCGCGGGCCATGTCTGCCTCCGGGTGGGGTGGGCGGGCGCGCTATGGCTACCCACTGTATCCAGGGCCGCACCCGAAGGTGAGGGGTCGCCACGGTCGTCCCTCTGCTCCTGCGTGTCTGGTGCGCGCCCTGTCCACGACTTCGGTTTCTTGCTCTCCTGGAAGAGCAACCGTGCCGCTGGTCGGAGGGGACAGGTGAGGCATGGGTACGTCATCGCGGTGGCCGGGGCCCGGCGGCCGTACAGGAATAACGGGTGAATGGAGTGGCGCGAGCAGACGCGTTTCGGCCTGGCGGCCGGGGCATGACGACTCGGCGAGGCTGGACGACATCGCCGCGGAGCACTTGGCGGTACTTCACCGCACCCTTCGGGAGGAGCCGAGGGCCTTCGGCCTTTACGAGGCGGCCTGCGCGGCCGGGGATCGGCTGACCAGCGCCGTGGACGCCTGGGCACTGAGCCGGGACGGCGACGAATTCGCCGCCCGCTTCACCGCGGCTGTGGGAGGCGAAGGCGGCACCGTGGCGGACGCCGCCGTACGACGGGCCGCCGCGGCATCCGCCCGTCGCCTCCTGGAGCAGCACCCCGAGGCCGGTGCACCCGGCGGCAACGGCTTGTCTGGCGAGGTGTTCTGCCTGCTCTACCGGGGGTTCTTCGCCGATGTCGTGGCCGAGTTTCTCCGTTCCGCGGTCGCAGAGAAGGTCAAACTCGTGGTGCCGCTGCTGCCCGCGCTCGATCCCGAGGACCACATCGCCGACTGGATAGCCGAGCACGTGCTGAGCCTGGTGCCGGATCCGTGTGGAGAAGCCGCGCAGGGCACGGAGGCGGCGGAGAAGGCGGATCAATTCGCGTCAGCAATCGGGGATCCGATCGGTTCCCTGCGGCTTATCGGGCAGGGGCTCGTTCCCCGAGCGGCCGGTCGGGCGTTGGGGCTGCTCTCAGACGGACCGAGCAGGGATACGGACGGCACGGCGCACGAAGGGGACACCGCCGCATGATTGAAGCGCACGCCCGGTTCTTCTGGCTTTCCCATCCGGACGCCGAGGCACCGCCACCGCATTGGCAGTCCCTCCACGACGCCGTGTACTGGGAACGCTCGTCGCGCGGGCCGGACCGACGGCCGTTACTCGCCCCCGCTCCGGACTGGGCGGATGATCTCCAGCGGGTGGCGCGTGCCGTCTTCGCAGCAGACCGGTACACCCGCCGCGCCGACGGCTTCGACCGCTGGACGCGCCGCATCGCCCTCTCCATACCGGTCGCCCATCCCGAGCGGTGGGACCGTGCAGTGCCCGCCCTGACGGCCGTTCTCGGGACCGTGACGGGCGACCTATGGGAGGTCCTCTTCCGGCCCTTGCCAGGGAAGTCGAACCGGGAACGGTCCTTCACGTTCGCCGAGGACTGCGCCCACGATGTTGCCCTGTTCTCCGGCGGTCTCGACTCCCTCGGTTGGGCAGCCGAGCAGGCCAAAGTGTCTTCGCCCCACGCCTTGCTCCTCGTCAGCTTCGAGGAACGGAACTTCGAGGCGTTGCAGGATCGGGTGTACGGGGCCGTACGCGCTCTGCGGCAGCGGCCTATACGGCGTCTCACCCAGAGCCAGACGGTACGTAAACCACGTGGCAGCGGCATCGAGCTGGAACGCACCACCCGCTCACGCGGCCTGCTGTACGCGGCAACCGCCGTGCACGCGGCCGCGGCGGAGCGCATCCCCGTCGTCCACCTGCCGGAGAACGGTCAACTCGCCGTCAACCCGCCGCTGTCCGCGGCCCGGGCCGGAGCCTGCTCGACCCGCTCGGTGCATCCTTGGACGCTTCATCACCTTAATCGAGTGATCGCCGAGGTCGCGGAGCCTGAATCCGCGATACGCGTCGAGAATCCCTTCGCGGTGCTCACCAAAGGCGACGTCTGCGCGGTAGCGCGTGACGTGGGCCTGCCGCAGCGGGTGCTGGAGGCCACCCTGAGCTGCGGCACTCCCCCCGACCGTCATCCCGCCGGGCCCCCACTCGCCCACTGCGGCCTTTGCTACCCGTGCCTCGTGCGCCGCTCAGGGCTGCTGCGTGCGTTCGGGGAAGACCGCACGCCGTACGCGGCCGATCCCTGGGACCCGACATTGAACGCAGACCGTAGCCGCAACTGGTCGGCCCTGCGGCGATGGTTGGACACCGAGTGGAGCGTGCTCGATCTGGTCGCCGATGCTCCGCTGCCACCTGATGCCCAGCCCGCCCGGCTCGTGGAGGTGATCGAGCGAGGCAGGGAGGAGTTGCGGGCACTGATCGTGTGGGCGGACAGGAGGGCGCCGCGGAAAGCGTCGTGACCAGTGCCCGGTTCCATGCTCGGTTCCCGTCAGACCGAGCCCGTACGGCCGCCGAGCAGGCCACGCATCGACTCCGCGGCGCGGACGGCCGCGTCGGCGCAGCAGTTGTTGAACAGGGCGTGGACCTCGTCGGCTCGTTCGGCCATGCCGCGGAGGCGTGGGGCCCATTCCTCCAGTTCGTCGGCGGTGTAGGTGTGACGGAAGCGCTCCTCCTTGGTGCCGGTGCCCCAGGCCTTGTTGCGGCCGTGGAAGCGGGCCACCGCCAGGCGGGGTGAGGTGACGGGGGTGACCGGGGGTATGGAGGTGGGGAGCGTCTGGGTCATGTCCACGGCTACGGCCGACATGCCCCACTCTTTGAGCATCGCCTCGGTCCCGGCTCGCTCGCCTTCCTGCCACCAGCCGGGGTGGCGGAACTCCACGGCGACGGGCCACCCGGCCGTACGGCGCGCGCATTGGGCCAGGAACGCCTTCGACCGTGCGTCACCGGGGGCGAACCAGGGAGGGAACTGGAAGAGCAGGGTACCGAGGCGCCCCGCCTTCTTCAGCGGTTCCAGCGCTCCGGTGAAGCGTTGCCAGATGTCGTCAAGCAGTGCTGGATCGCGCCCTTCCCGGCGGCTGCCGGACAGGGCGGGACGCAGGTCGGCGGGCAGGGCGTTCGGCGTCGTCGGGTGGCCGGTGAGCAGGGAGAACGCCTTGACGTCGAAGCGGAAACCGTCCGGGGTGCGCTCGGCCCAGAGGGCGCTGTTGCGGGTGCTGGGCAGGGAGTAGTACGTGGCGTCGGCCTCCACCACGGGGAACTGGGCGGCGTAGTGCCGGAGTCTGCCCTCCGCGTCGCGCAGCCCTGGCGGGTACCAGCCGCTGGACAGCAGTGAGCGGTCCGTCCATGAACAGGTGCCAACCAGAATCTCACCCATGCCGTGCCGACTACCCCGGGTCAACCCGCGTCTAGCCCTGGACAGTTCGAGGTTTCGAGGGGCTGCTGTCGGGCAACCTGCGACATTGGGAGCGCTCCCACCCCTCCCACTCCCCCACGAACGATGGAGGAAGATCGCGCAATGATTTGTCATGGACGCACCATCTACTTACGCCGCTGGGCCTCTCGCGCCCTCGGGCTCCTGGCCGCGCTGCTGCTCGGCCTGATCCCCATGTCCGGCACCGCCAGCGCGCACGGATCGGTCATCGACCCCGCCTCCCGCAACTACGGCTGCTGGCAGCGCTGGGCGAGCGACTTCCAGAACCCGGAGATGGCCCAGAAAGACCCCATGTGCTGGCAGGCCTGGCAGGACAACCCCAACGCCATGTGGAACTGGAACGGCCTCTACCGCAACGGCTCCGCCGGCAACTTTCCGGCCACCGTCCCCGACGGGCAGCTGTGCAGCGGCGGCCACACCGAGGGCGGCCGCTACAACTCCCTCGACACCCCCGGTGCCTGGAAGACCACCAACATCGGCAAGAACTTCACCGTGAAGCTGTACGACCAGGCAAGCCACGGCGCCGACTACTTCAAGGTCTACGTCACCCGGCAGGGCTACGACCCCACCACCCAGCCGCTGAAGTGGAGCGACCTGCAACTGGTCACCACGACCGGCAAGTACGGCCCCAGCCAGAACTACTCGATCGACGTCAGCACCTCCGGCTACACCGGCCGCCACGTCGTCTACACGATCTGGCAGGCCTCGCACATGGACCAGACGTACTTCCTGTGCAGCGACGTGAACTTCTCCTGAGCCGCCGCCCCGTCCAGCCCCGCCGGAGGCATCGCCTCCGGCGGGGTTTGACTATTCGGCGGTCTTGTCCGGCGCTTCCGGGGCACTCGGTATCCCCAGTCGTTGAGAGGAGTTGGAGACATGACTCACTTAGCCAGCGGGATGCGGGCGGGCGCGATCGGTGCCGTGGGGCTCCTCGCGTGCGGTGTGCTGACCGCGTGTGGGAGCGACGGCGACTCCGGGGGCAAAGGCGGGAAGACCTCGTCGGCGGCCAGCGGTGGTGAGGGAGGCACGGCCGCGGTCCGTACCGCGTACCGCAAGACCGCCGAGGAGGAAACGGCGCGGATGACCCTCCGGACGGAGACCTCGGCCGCCGGGAAGTCGGCGGTCGCGCAGGGTGAGGGGGCCATCGACCTCGAGGACGGCGACAGCACCATGTCCATCAGCGCCGGTGGCCAGAAGGTCGAGCAGCGCGTCGTCGACCAGGTGGTCTACCAGAAGCTACCCGCCAAGCAGCGCGCGCAGGTGCCCGGCGACAAGCCGTGGATCAAGATCGATCTGGAGAAGGCGGCCGCCGAGCAGAACAGCGGCAGCAGCAACCAGATCAACGACCCCGCGCAGTCCGCGTCGTTCGGCAAGGGCATCACCGACCGGAACACCAAGAAGGTCGGCACGGCCACGGTCGACGGTGTGAAGACCACCCGTTACCGGGTCACCGTCGACATGGACAAGCTCTCCGGCGCCGCCGCGTTGAAGCGCCAGGTCGGTCCCACCGTCCCGATGGACGTCTGGCTGGACGACCAGGGCCGCATCCGCCGCCAGCAGATCACCATGGGCATCAAGCCCACGGACCGGTCGGACACGTCCGCCGCGCCGCGGAAGATGACGGTCCGCACGCTGATCGAGTTCTCCGACTTCGGCACCGAGGTCGAGCCGGAGGCCCCGCCGGCGGGGCAGACCACCGACATGACGGGCAAGCTGGGCAAGCGGCAGAGCTGAGCGGGCCCTGCCCACCTCAGGCTCCGGTTCTCGCAGCGAGTCGGCCCTGCTCATCATCAGACAGCCGGGGCTGCGGGCAGCAGGGTACGGAGATATTCCTGCGTCTCCGGATGTGTGGAGTAGAAGCGGGTGCCGTGTGTGCCGCGCGTCGCCAGTACGCGGTATGTGTTGAGGGCGTAGGTGAGGTATTCCTCGGCGGGTAGATTCCGCAGGGCGTCGTCGTAACTCCTTTCGGGGCGGGCCTGCCATCCGGAGGAGGTTCGTACGAGGTCGTCGCCGAGAATGACGGCGCTATAGTCGTACTCCATGCCCTGTGCCGTGTAGATGCATCCGATCTGCTGGTGGCCGCCGGGGTCGGTAGCCCAGAAAGCCCGCGCCGGCACGCCTTGGTCGTCGCCCGTCGTGTTGGACGCCCTGGAGTTCCACGGGCGTTCCCAGAGGTGTTCGCCCTTATCATCCTTCCAGTCGATACTGACCTCGGGGAGGAGAGGTGGCCTCTCGGGCGACTTCCAGGGCCAGCAGAATCCTGCCGTGATGCGAGCGCTACGACCGCTGTTGATGTGGGCGGCGGTCCAGTCTTCGAGCTGTCGCGGGTTGTCCGCGACAGCCAGGTCGTATTCACCGCCCGTCCATGCCTGCGGCGTGCCGTTCCGGCTGAAGAGGGAGTCGACCCACCGCTGATAGGCCTGAGAGCCGTTGCAGCGGAACTGGGTGGTCAGATCGATGGCGGTGAGACGGTGGCCATCGCGTGCCGCCAAGCGTTGTAGCTCGTCCAGGGTGGTGCCTTCGGTGGGACGGACGATCTGACGCTCATCGAGGAAGAGCACTGTGACGGCACATCGGTTGATGAGTTGATCGAGGACGAGAGGGAATTCGGATCGGCGTTGTCCGGGATAGGTATGCGCGCGGTGCACTTCGTCGACAAGGACGACGCTGTCGTTCGTAAGTCCGGCGGGCAAGCCACTGGTGAAGGTCTTGATCATGCCCTTCGACGCGTCACCCGCCGCACGGGTGAGCTGTTTGGAAAGGGCCGCGGAGGGACAGAGGAGACGGGGGTTCGCATGGGGTCGCCCGGCCAGTTCCGCGAACATCCGGAGGGCGATGGCGGTCTTGCCCGTGCCCGGCCCTCCAGTAACAACGACGATATGGCGGCGATCCTTCCGCTGCTCGGCGCCGACCGCGTCGAGGATGGTCAGGCGAGCGGTGTCCTGATCACCGATGAGGGGGAATCGGTCACTTCCGTTGATGTGGTCGGCAACGCGGGACAGCAGTTTCGCATTGGGGCGGTGCCGGGTGTGGAGGAACGTTTCTACTAGCGGGGCAGGAGCGAATTCGAGGTCAGCGCAGTCCAGCCGTGCGGCTATTTCGCGAGCGGGCAGGGATTCATCGAAATCCTTCCGACCCACGATCGGATACCGCGCGCTCGCACCTCCGGCGACAGCTTTGTGTAACGCAACGACGAGATCGGGGGCCGCGTTATGCAGGACGACGACTCCTCGTACCGTCAGGCCAAGGGAGTCACTGATCCAGTTGTCCAGGTAGTGCACATAGCCGCCTGCTTGTCGGGCCGGGTGTATGACTTGCCGGTCGCCCACATCAAGGAACAAGGGGCGGGAGGTGTCCCATGAAGCGTGCGTCCACTGCTTCAGTTCCACTACCACCGCGGTCAAGCTCGCTTCTCCTGCCCGGCGACCGAGCAGGAGGGCGTCAACCCGCTCGCCTGTTCCGGGTAGGGCGTACTCCAGCAGTACATGGAGATCACCCAGACCGGCCGCCATCAGCCCGTCGAGGAGCGCGGGCCAACTGCGCTCCCAGCTGAGCCGTTCGGCGTTTCCGGGTGGGGCGCCGTGGAGGGCCGCGAAGCGTCGCTCACAGTTCGCTATGAAGCCAGGCTCACGGATCCGTTCAGATGCTTGCACGACCGTCCCAACGAACAGTTGCAGGCCGCGATCCGTCCCAGCGCTTGCCGACACTTCAGTCCATCCCAGGCGAGCCCCCGAGCAACCCCAGGGGGCGTGAAAAGTCAGATCATATGCATGATGACATCCTGGGAGCGCCGTCGACGAAGGCGTCAGCCCAAGCGCGCATATCGCAGCAAACCAGTCAGGCGGAGTCCCTTTACTCGAGCGCTTCGATCAAGTTGACGAAAATTCTTGATCATATGCGAAAACGTCCTGTATCGTTTCGGACGTTCTTTTGGCAACGACAAGGCTTCCAGGGCCGACCTGGACACGCCTTCCCGCCTAGATGTGGAGCACATGCGTGCCTTCTTCTCCCCGCGACAGCCATCGCGTGACAGCGACTCGCCGTTCTCGGCTGTCGCCCTTCGGACAGCACCCAGGCAGCGGGACAGCGTAGGTCGGCCGATCCGCGCCCTCCCCACTTCTGCCTGACCCGATCTCCTCACCCGATGACTGCGTCCGCGCCATGGGGAAACGTTCCGTCCCGCTGGGCGACGCATGCGTCCGAAAGGATTGCCGTGCTGTCCTCCCCTCTTCTCCTCACCGTGTGCGTGACCGCGGTGGCAGCAGTGACCTGCTGCGCCGTTGTCTGCGTCACGCTCGGCATGATCGCCAACTCCGCACTCCGGGGGAGTCGTTCGACCGACCGCCCGCAGATCATTCAGGCATTGGCCACGGCCTTCCGCCACTTCCTGAGGCCGTGGTGGCGGCGCAGGTGAGGCCACCGGCCGTGGCGAGGAGCGGTACGTCGACGATGTATCGCTCCTCGCCCGAAGGACCGAAAGCACCACGAATGACCGAGCTAGAGTTGAGACCGAAATTCACGCGGCCCGCCGGGCTTCCGCTCCTCTCGGGCACCGCCCGTGTGGGGATCACAGGACATGCCCCCACCCGCGCCAGCCACTGCGTGCTGCCTGGGGGCCTTCCTTGCTGATCCGCGAATCCGTCGCCTCGGTCGCTGCCGAGATGCACTCCGAAGCGCTGTACTTCCACTTGACGGACCGCTTCGTCCACATGCACGGCTACAACCCCTCCGAGGCCGAGGTCCGCTCGTGGAAGCACTCCATCCCCGCCCTGGTGAGCGCGCTCCTGGAAGCGGGGCTGGATGACGTGGAGATGATGATCGAGTACACGCTGCCGCTCACCAGCAAGCGGGCTGACGTGATACTCGCCGGGGTGCATCCGAAGACCGGTGAACCCTCCTACGTGGTCATCGAGCTCAAGCAGTGGACCGAGGCCTATCCCGATGAGGACTCCCCCAACCTCTGCCATGTCGCCGGAATGCACAACAGGCCGGTGCTCAACCCGATCGAGCAGGTGCGGGGCTACTGCGACTACCTCGCACAGTTCAACGGGACCCTGGACGGACACGAGCATCGGATCGTCGGGGCCGCGTATCTACACAACGCGACGGAGTTCGGTGTCAGTGGGCTGGATGTCGCCGGACAGAGTCCTCGCGGACGGTTCTTCACCGGCGACAGGCGTGGCGAGTTCATCGAGTTTCTCCGGAATCACCTGGCGGCGGAATCCGGCGCTCTCGCCGCCGACGCGCTCCGGAACGCGGCAGCCAAGCCGTCGACCCAGCTCATCCGGGTGGCCGCGGCCGAGGTCCGCGATCGGGAACAATTCCAACTGCTGAGTGAGCAGAAGCTGGCGTATGAACTGGTGCTCAAGGCCGTACGGAACGCGCAGCGCTCCGACAGCAAGGAAGTCATCGTCGTCACCGGCGGCCCGGGCAGTGGAAAGAGCGTCATCGCGCTGTCCCTGCTGGGAGAGCTGTACCGACAGGGCCGGTCGGCGCTACACGCCACCGGATCCGCGTCGTTCACCAAGACCATGCGCAAGGTGGCCGGCGCCCGGAAGCGCGAAGTGCAGGACCTCTTCAAGTACTTCAACAGCTTCATGACCGCCGAACGCAACGACTTCGACGTCCTCATCTGCGACGAGGCGCATCGGATGCGCCTGACTTCGGCCAACCGCTATACACCGGCGGCGAACCGCACGGACAAGCCGCAGGTGGACGAGCTGATCGACGCCACCCGGGTGCCGGTGTTCCTGCTCGACGACCACCAAATCGTTCGTCCCGGTGAGATGGGCTCTGAGCGAGAGATCGAAGCGGCTGCGGCCCGAAAGGGCCTGCGATGCACGGTGGTATCACTCGACAGCCAGTTCCGCTGCGGGGGCAGTGACGCCTACCTGCGGTGGGTGCTGCGGTTGCTGGACCTGGAGCAGGGCGGACCGGTTCAGTGGGAGCCGGACGCGAAAATGCAGCTCGCGGTCGCGGAAACCCCCCAAGAGATGGAGGAGTTCCTCGAGGACCGACGTGCCGAGGGGTACAGCGCCCGCATGTCGGCCGGGTACTGCTGGAAGTGGACCACGAAGACCGCGCCGGGCCAGCCACTCCCCACAGATGTCGTCATCGGGGACTGGGCTCGGCCATGGAATGTCTACGGGGAACGTGCGGTGGCGGGAGCGCCTCCGGCCGCGCTGTGGGCCACGGACCCGGCCGGGTTCGGCCAGGTCGGCTGCGTCTATACGGCACAAGGCTTCGAGTACGACTGGAGCGGCGTCATCCTGGGGCCGGACTTCGTGTGGCGTGGTGACCACTGGGTTGTTGACCGTACGAAATCCAAGGACCCGGTGTTCAAGAAGTCCACCCCGGACGATGTGGTGGCAGGGCTGATTCGCAACACCTACAAGGTGCTGCTCACCCGGGGGATGGTAGGCACGGTGATCTACTCCACGGACGCCGAGACGCGTGCCAAGTTGCGCGAGCTGGTGGGAGACGAGGCGCGGATCGCGGAGCCTGTGGGCTGACCACCAGGTCCTGCAGCTGCCCCCGTGCGGCACTCAGCCGTGGGCTGTGTCGCCGCGTTGTTGGGGGCACGGCAGGTCCGAGGCCGAGGCGTTGGGGCTGCACGTCACCACGGCGAGAGAGAGGAAGGACGTGCGGCCCACGTAGAAGCCCAGGGAGACGTCGCCGCCTTGGGTCAGGCGGTCTGCGGCGGTGGCCACCAGGTGGGAGAGGCGGGCGGTGTCGGCTTCCTGGCGGGAGAGGAAGCCCGGCGCGTGTTCGGTGAGCTGCCGGCCCAGCCAGGTGGCGGCGTCCTTGGGTTCGTGGAAGGTGGCGCGGATGAGGGTGGGGGTTTTGAGGAGCCAGTACGCCGTCTCCATGGGCGGCAGCTCGGAGCGGCGGAAGGTGTCCAGGAGGGCGCGGTAGTGCTCCTCGTCCTCCGCCGTGACCGGGGGCGTGGGGCGGTCGGGGAGGCGGCGGAGGATCTCGTGGTCGAACAGCTCCTTCTCGCCCAGCCAGGAGTACGCGTGGAGGTGCACGCGTCAGCCGTTCCCCCTGGGGGGTCAGGGGAAGGCCACTGATGGGGTGATGGGGTCCTGCTCCCGGAGGGTCAGGAGACCTCGACCTTGGCGGTCGTGTCGTAGAAGCAGAGGTGGTTCTTGATCTCGGCCACGGCGTCGATCGGCTGCGGGTACGCCCACACCACATCGGGGCGCAGTTCGGCGCCGCTGTCCGGGCCGATGTACGTCCAGTACGCCGCCTCGCCCTTGAAGGGGCAGGTGGTGCGGGTGTCGGTGGGCTCGAACAGGGTCAGGTCCACGTCCTCCGGCGGGAGGTAGTAGCGCACCGGCAGGCCGGTCTCGTGGAGCAGCAGCGGGCGGTCCGTCTCGGCGACGACCTGGCCGTCGATGGTGACCTTGACGTGCTGCGTGCCGCGAGTCACGTCCACACGGTGGCCGGAGCCCGAGCCGGTGTGGGGGTGAGTGGGCATGGTGGGTCCTCCTCGGGTGGGTCCGTGTTCAGGTCAACGCTTGCCCTCGGCCGGGGATTCCGTCTCCTCGCGGGGCCACGGGCGGCCGTCCTGGGCTTCGACCTCGCGGTTGAAGCGGGTCAGGACCTCGCCGAAGCGGGACAGGTCCTCCGGGGTCCAGTCCTCGAGCAGCCGGGCCAGGCTGGTGCGGCGGCGGTCGCGTTCGGCGGTGAGGCATTCGGTGCCCAGGTCGGTGACGCGGAGCTTGCGGGCGAGGCCGCCGTCGGGGTCGGGGATGCGCTCGACCAGGCCGCCGCGGAGCAGGGCGCCGGTCTGGCGGTTGACGGTCGAGACGTCGAGCTGGAACGCGTCGGCGAGCTGGCCGATCGACATCGCGCCCTCCGTGTCCAGGCGGGTGAGGAGGAGGTAGGCCGAGCGGTCCAGGCGGTCGGCGCACGACTCGCCACCGGACGCCTTGCGGTCCCGGGGTGTCAGCACGTGACACCTGGCGACCAGCATCAGCTCGCGTTCCAGCCGCTCCAGCACGCTTCCTCCTCGTCGCCCCCGCGCCATGCACCAGAAGTGTGCACGATACACATCATGTGTAGGATGCACATCTCCTACTCATCCCAGTTGTACCGCTTGGAGGCCGCATCCGCATGGCCCAGTCAGCCCCACCCCGTGTCGAGGAGCCCTTGAGCGCCGCGCCGCCCGGCACGTCGCTCCCGCAGCGCGAGGTCGGTGGCGGTTTCGTGGCGGTGCTCGCGTTCTGCGGCATCGCCGTATCGGTGATGCAGACGCTGGTCGTCCCGCTCGTGAGCGAGCTGCCGCAGCTGCTGCACACCACCAGCTCGAACGCGTCCTGGGTGGTCACCGCGACCCTGCTCGCGGGGGCCGTCTCGACGCCCGTCATGGGGCGGCTCGGGGACATGTTCGGCAAGCGCCGGATGCTGATCGTCGCGCTGGCGCTGCTCGTCGTCGGCTCGCTGACCTGCGCCGTCACCTCCGACCTGGTGGTGATGGTGGTCGGCCGGGCCATCCAGGGCGGGGCGATGGGCGCCATTCCGCTCGGCATCAGCATCATGCGGGACGAGCTGCCGCCGGAGAAGCTGGGCTCGGCGATGGCCCTGATGAGCTCATCGCTCGGCATCGGCGGTGCGCTGGGGCTGCCGGCCGCCGCGTTCGTCGCGCAGCACACCAGCTGGCACGTGCTGTTCTATGGGGCCGCCGGGCTGGGCGCGATATCGATCGCGTTGGTGCTCGCCGTCGTTCCGGAGTCGGCCGTACGCACTCCCAGCCGCTTCGACCTGGCCGGCGCGGTCGGGCTGACGGCCGGGCTGGTGTGTCTGCTGCTGCCCATCACCAAGGGCGGCGACTGGGGCTGGGCGAGCGGTACGACGCTCGGGCTGTTCGGCGCGGCCGTGGTGATCCTGCTCCTGTGGGGACTGTTCGAGCTGCGCACCGCCGAACCGCTGGTCGACCTGCGGACCACTGCGCGGCGCCAGGTGCTGCTGACGAACCTCGCCTCGATCATGGTCGGCTTCTCGTTCTACGCGATGTCGCTGATCCTGCCGCAGCTGCTGCAGCTGCCGGAGGCCACCGGCTACGGGCTGGGTCAGTCGATGGTCATGGCGGGGCTGTACTTCGCCCCGATGGGCGTGGCGATGATGCTGGTATCGCCGCTGTCCGCGCGCATCAACGCCGCCCGCGGCCCCAAGGTCTCGCTGATCAGCGGCATCATCGTGATCGGCGCGACGTACGGCGCCGGGCTGGTGATGATCGACCACATCTGGCAGATCGTGGTGCTCTCCACCGCGCTCGGCATCGGCATCGGCATCGCGTACTCGGCCATGCCGACCCTGATCGTCAGCGCCGTACCGGCCCGTGAGACGGGCGCGGCGAACGGTCTGAACACCCTGATGCGGTCCATCGGCATGTCCACCTCCAGCGCGGTGGTGGGGGTGATCCTGGCGCACCAGACGACGGACTTCGGCGGGGTCGCGCTGCCGAGCAAGGACGGCTTCCAGATGTCGTTCATGGTGGCGTGCGCGGCCTCGGTGGTCGGCCTGTTCATCGCCTTCTGTCTGCCCGCGCGGCGCCGGGTCTCCTCGGGGAGTGTG
Organism: Streptomyces sp. NPDC007983; assembly: GCF_042958345.1. Classification (NCBI taxonomy): domain Bacteria; kingdom Bacillati; phylum Actinomycetota; class Actinomycetes; order Kitasatosporales; family Streptomycetaceae; genus Streptomyces; species Streptomyces sp. NPDC007983. Next base: position 10,349 of record NZ_JBIBJI010000043.1, on the reverse strand, counting down.
TCGTCCGCGCCGGCCGCGAGCGTTTCCGTGCCGAAGGAGCGTGTCCCTGAAAAACACGTCGCGGAGGACGTCGCCCCAGAGGAGGACGTTCCCGCCCTTACCGGCAGCGTCATCCACGGCCGGGTCCTCGGCGCCGACGGCGCCCCGCTGGCCGACGCCGCCGTCACCCTGATCGACACCGGCGGCCGCCAGCTCGGCCGTACGGTCAGCGGGCGCGACGGCGGCTACACCGTGACCGCGCCCGGCAGTGCGAGCGTCGTCCTCATCGGCTCGGCCCCCGGCCACCGGCCGCAGGCCGCCACGCTGCTGGTGACGGACGTCCCCGTCCTGTGCGACCTGCGGCTCGCCGGAGGCGGCGGGCTGACCGGGTCCGTCCGGGCCGAGGGCGGCGGGCCGCTGGCCGGGGCCACCGCCACCGCGACCGGTGCGGACGGCGAGGTGGCGGGCTCGGCGACGGCCGACGAGAAGGGTGAGTTCGCGCTTCCGGAGCTGGCCTCCGGCACGTACGCGCTGACGCTCAGCGCCGACGGACACCGGCCGCACGCCACCCAGGTCGACCTGACCGCAGGTGAGCCGGTGCGGGTCGATGTGTCGCTACGGCCCGCCGCCCGGGTCCGGGGCACCGTACGTGACCAGGGCGGACGGCCTCTTGAGGACGCCCGCGTGGCGCTGCTGGACGCCTCCGGCGATGTCGTCGGGCAGTCCATCACGGGCGCGGACGGGGCCTTCGGCTTCGAGGGGCTGACCGGTGAGCACTACACGGTCGTCGCCAGCGGTTACGCCCCGGCCACCCGGCCGGTCACGGTCGGCGGCGACACCCCGGAGGCCCGGGACGTGGACCTGCTGCTGAGCCACGGCTGAGGACCGAGTCGATAGGTCCGGCCGGGTCCCGGAACACGGGCCCGGCTGGACGGGCACAACGCGCATCGCCCCCCGGCGGTGCTGCTCCCGCTCTCATTCCTCGGGCAGGCTCTCCCACGCCTCGCCCTTGCGGAACAGCTCGTATCCCTCCGCGTCCGCGATCGACTCCGCCTCCGCGCGGCTGCGGACGGAGATCTCGTAGGTGTGGCTGTCGACCGTCGCGTGGACACCCTTGCCGTCGGTGATCGTTTCGATCGAGTGCGTCTCGTAGATGACGCGCCCCGGCTCGGCCTTGCTCCAGACCACGTGCATGCTCACTGCCATCGGCACTCCCGAAGACGAGCCCCCTGGTTTCAGGGTCTCACGGCGCGCGGCTACCGCCTTCCGAAGATCGCCACATGCACCAGCGCCAGGACCGCGAGCGCTCCGCCGAACCACATGACGCCGACGAGCGCGATCCCGTCCGCCGCCCGGCCGCCGAGCAGCGCGCCGAGCGATATCGCGATGTTGAAGACGCCGACGAACAGCGCCGAGGCGGCCTCCCGCGCGTCCGGCGCCGCGTGCAGCACCCAGGTCTGCGAGGTCACCGACACCCCGCCGTACGCCAGCCCCCACAGCACCAGCAGCGTGACCGCCCCGCCGAGGGTGCCGCCCGCTACGGGGACGAGCAGGACCGCGGTGGCCAGCGCAGCGAAGATGACCATGAGGGTGCGGCGCGGGGCGCGGTGGGCGGTGGCGCCCGCCAGGAAGTTCCCGGCGATGCCCGCCACGCCGTACGCCAGCAGCAGGGTGCTGATCAGCCCCGCCCGTACGCCCGAGACGTCCTCCAGCACCGGGCGGACGTAGGTGTACGCGCCGAAGTGGCCGGTGACCAGCAGCAGCGTGGTGATCAGCGCGACCCGTAGCCGGCGGTTGCGGAACAGCCCCGGCACCTCGCGCAGCCGGATGGTCTCGGTGGCGGGCAGCGGCGGCAGGGTGACGGCGAGGGCCGCGGCGATCGCCAGGGCGAGCGCGCCCATCCCGGCGAACGCGGCGCGCCAGTGGACCAGGTCGCCGATGAACGTCCCGACCGGGACGCCGAGGACGGAGGCGACAGCGATCCCGCTGAAGATCAGCGAGGTGGCGGGGCCCGCGGACTTCTCCGGTACGAGCCGTACGGCGAGCCCCGCGGCCAGGGACCACACCCCGCCGATGCACACCCCGACCAGCACCCGGGCCAGCAGCAGCACGGCGAAGCCGGGCGCGAGGGCGGAGGCCAGGTTGGCCGCCGCGAGGAGCACCATCAGGCCACACAGCACCAGCCGCCGGTCGAGGCGGCCGACGGTGACGGTCAGCAGGGGCGCCGCCACGGCGGCGACCAGGCCGGGCACGGTCATGGCCAGGCCCGCCGTACCGGGCGAGACGCCCAGCGCGGAGCCGACGGAGGTGAGCAGGCCGACGGGGAGCATCTCGGTGGTGACGACGGAGAAGGTGCCGAACGCCACGGCGACGACGGCGAGCCAGGCTCTGAGCGGCGAGTGCGCGGGGGCGGCTGACCCGGATGCGCCTGCCGGAGCGGTGAGTTCCGTGGTAGTGGGCGTGGTATTCGACATGACTCAAATGAACCGCCGCGCCCGGCCGGGAACAACGCCGAAGTCTTCAGTCTTCTATGAGCGGGACTCATGGATCGGTGGAGCGGCCGACTGGGAGGAACAGGAAGGAACGGGAAGGAAGGGGCCGATGGCGGGGCTGGAGATCCGCGAGCTGGAGTGTTTTCTCGCGCTCAGCGAGGAGTTGCACTTCGGCCGCGCGGCGGAGCGGCTGTATGTGTCGCAGAGCAGGGTCAGCCAGTTGCTGCGCGCCCTGGAGGGGCGGATCGGCGCCCGGCTGCTGGACCGCACCAGCCGACGGGTGCGGCTGACCCCGCTGGGTGAGCGGTTCCTGGCCGAACTCCGGCCCGCGTACGCCGCGCTGTACGGGGCGGTCGAGGGGGCCCGGGGCGCGGCGCGCGGTCTCACGGGGGTGCTGCGGGTCGGCTTCCAAGGGGCCGCCGACGAGCGGGTGATGGCCGCGCTGTCGGCCTTCCGGGAGCGGCATCCGGGCTGCGAACCGGAGACCGTGGAGATCCCGATGGCGGATCCGTTCGGCGCGGTGCGGGACGGTGTGGTGGACGCGGCGATCGTCTGTCTGCCGGTCGGGGAACCGGACCTGGTCCTCGGTCCGGTGTTCTCCCGGCAGCCGCAGACGCTGGTGGTCCGCGCCGGGCACCGGCTCGCCGGGTCCGGGCGGCGGGACCGGCTCACGGGGCCCGGGCGGCGGGACCGGCTCGCCGGGTCCGGGCGGCGGGACCAGGGCGCGCTGGATGCCGAGGAGCTGGCCGACTGCCCGCTCGTCGCCCCGTCCGAGCCCGCGCCCCGCTACTGGCGGGAGTTCATGGCCCCGCCCGTCACCCCCGGCGGCCGCCCGATCCCCCGCGGCCCGCGGGTGCGCACCCTCCAGGAGGGGCTGACGGCGGTCGCGGCGGGCCGGGGCGGGATGCTGCTGTGCGCGCCGACCGCCGCATACCACGGCCGCCGCGACATCACGACCGTCCCGGTGGCGGGGCTGCCGGACTCGATGCTCGGCCTGGTGTGGCGGCGGGGCGGTGAGACGGCGCGGATACGGGCGCTGCGGCGGGCCGTGGACGAGCTGTGCGGGCCCACCGTCTCAGGTCACCCAGATCCGCTGGAGCGCCCGGTAGTCGACCACGGCGATGCCCTCCTCACGGAGGATGTCGCGGGCCTGCGGTGAGGTCAGGAACGCGTGGTCGGTGCTGCGGACCCGCCAGCCGCCGGGGTCGGCCGCCCGGGCGTGCGGGTCGTCCAGCCCCGGGTGTACGGCCCATTCGCTGAGCCCGGGCGGCAGGTCGCGCAGCAGCCGGGCGTAGTGGGCCGCCTTGTCGTCGAGGCCGAGGGCGAAGCTGTCCAGGAACGGATGGTCGAGGGCGGGCAGTCCGCGCCGCCGCAGCGCGCGCCGCCCGGGGTCGAGCCAGATCCGTACCGCCAGGCCGTATTCGGCGGCCAGGGCGAGCGTCAGGTCGCGGATGTCCTCGCGGCCGCCGTCGGCCAGACAGTGCCAGTCCAGATGGGCGGGGGCGAGCCCGGCGTCCAGTACGGTCTCGATCTGGGCGCGGAACTCGCGCTCGACCTCCGCCGGGCGGGCCCGGGCCAGCAGCTCCGGTATCCCGGCGTGGTCGTACAGCTCCCCCGCCGCGTTCAGCAGCGACGGCACCCGCTCCGTCGGCGACAGCGGCCCCCAGGGGAGGCGGGGCAGGTCGCGGACGAGGGTCAGATGGACCCCGAACGGGATGTGCGGCCGCTCGCGCAGCAGTTCCCTCGCGTGCGGCGCCGCCGGGCACGGCACCATCAGGCTGCACGATGCCGCGATGCCGTGCTCGACGGCCTCGATGACCGCGGTGTTCACGGCCGGGTACATCCCGAAGTCGTCGGCGTTGACCAGGAGCGCGCGGGCGCCGGCGGCCAGGCCCAGCAGCTGGGTGGACGTGGCCCGGGGCGCGGGGTCCGTCGGCGCGGTGAGGTCCATCAGCGAGTCTCCCTGCGCATGCACACCCGTGGCCACCGGTCCAGCCCGTGCCCGGCCTCGCTGCGGCGGATCTCCCGCAGCCCGGGGGTCAGTTCGTCCTCCGCCAGGGCCCGGAAGCCGCAGCGGGCCGCGTAGTAGGGGGCGTTCCACGCCACGTCCACGAAGGTGGTCAGGGTCAGCGCGGGTACGCCGTCGGCGGCGGCCCGCGCCGCGACGTACTCGATCAGCGCCCGGCCCACCCCGCGGCGGGCGCTGTCCGGATGCACCGAGATCTGCTCGATGTGCGTGTTCCCGTCGACGGGGTCGGTGATCACGTAGGCCATGGCCCGGTCCGTGCCGTCCACCGCCACCCAGGCCCGCCCGGCGCGCTGATAACGCCCCAGCTCCGCCAGGGTCAGGGGCTCGTCATCGGCGATTTCGTCCATCCCGATGTCCCGGAAGCACCGTCCGGCGGCGCGCTCTATGTCCTGGAGATGGGGAAGTTCCTCGATGGTGCTCGTTCGAATCCGCACCCCACCATCATCCTCCGGTACCGGGCGGTGTCCGAGCGCCATCCGGGGACCGACCGGAGACCCACCGGCTGGTGCGTCAACTGCGCTTATCAGCATGGGGTGTTGGGGGTCGGTGGTGGGGCCGGGGCGGTACCGGCCTGGCCGGTAGGGGCTTGGTTCCCTATAGGGGGACGTCGCAGTGGGCAATCACCCGTTCGGGGGATTCAATGGTTGATGCAGGAAACCACTGCTGCACAACCCCCCACATGAAAGGCCCAGTTCCACCATGAGCGCGAACCATCGCGATCCTGCCATTCCCGTACCGCCGGAGGACACCGACCGCACGCTGCGCTTCGCGGGGCCCGCGACGTTCGGGCGGGTGCCGCGGCTGGATCAGGTCGGGGCCGCGGATATCGCGGTGGTGGGGGTGCCGTTCGACGCCGGGGTGTCCTATCGGCCGGGTGCGCGGTTCGGCGGGAACGCGATCCGGGAGGCGTCGCGCCAGCTGCGGCCGTACAACCCGGCGCAGGACGCGTATCCGTTCCACTACGTCCAGGTCGCGGACGCCGGGGACATCACCGCCAACCCGCACAACCTCCATGAGGCCGTCGAGAACATCGAGGCGGGCGCGGAGGAGTTGCTGGCCACGGGCGCGCAGCTGATGACGCTGGGCGGCGATCACACCATCGCGCTGCCGGTCCTGCGCGCGGTGGCCCGTCGGCACGGCCCGGTGGCGCTGCTGCACTTCGACGCGCATCTGGACACCTGGGACACGTACTTCGGCGCGGAGTACACCCACGGCACACCGTTCCGCCGCGCGGTCGAGGAGGGCATTCTCGACACCGCCGCCCTCTCGCACGTCGGCACCCGAGGCCCGCTGTACAGCAAGGAGGACCTGGACGAGGACACCAAGCTGGGCTTCGGCATCGTCACCTCGGCCGATGTGATGCGGCGCGGGGTGGACGAGGTGGTGCAGCAGCTCAAGGAGCGGATCGGCAAGCGGCCGCTGTACATCTCGGTGGACATCGACGTCCTGGACCCCGCGCACGCCCCCGGCACCGGCACCCCCGAGGCGGGCGGGCTCACCTCGCGGGAGCTGCTGGAGATCGTGCGCGGGCTGGCCGACTGCCATCTGGTCTCCGCCGATCTGGTGGAGGTGGCCCCGGCGTACGACCACGCCGACATCACCTCCGTGGCCGCCTCGCACACCGCGTACGAGCTGGTCACCCTCATGTCCCGGCAGATCGCCTTCCTGCGGTGGGTGGAGGAGCAGCAGCGGTTGTGAGTCAGCCGAGGCGGTCGCGGGCGAACAGCTCGTTCAGCTCGCCCTGCGGGATCTGGGCGTCGGCGAACGTCAGCGTCCCGCGCTCCAGCAGCTCCCGGGCGCTGTCCCGTACGAAGCCCAGCGCGGCGCGCGCGATGCTGCCGCCGAGGCTGAGGCGGGCGACGCCGGCGGAGCGCAGGGCGTCGGCGGTGAGGCTGGTGGCGCCGAGGCCCATGACCACGTTGAGCGGGCCGTCGACCTCGGCCACCAGGGTGGTGATGCTCGCGAGGTCGTTGACGCCCGGTACGTAGAGGCAGTCCGCGCCCGCCTCCCGGTACCGGTTGGCGCGCCGGATCGCGTCGGCGAGCGGGGCCGGGGAGCGCAGCATCAGGCCGTCGGTGCGGGCGGTGAGCACGAAGCCGCCGCCCGCGTCCGCGGCCTCGCGGGCGGCGGCGATCCGGGCGACGGCCAGCTCCTCGTCGTACAGCCGCCCGTCCGCGAAGTCCTCGATGTTGCCGCCCGCGAGGCCCGCGTCGACGGCCAGCCGGACGGTCTCGGCGACCGCCTCGGGCTCCGCCCCGTACCCGTCCTCCAGGTCGCCGTTGACGGGCAGGTCCACGGCCGCTGTGATCTGGCGGACGCGGTCGAACATCTCGGACCGGGAGACCGCCTTGCCGCCCTCCGGGATGGTGTGGTCGGGCCGGCCCAGGGAGAACGCGATCCCGGCGCTGGTCGTCGCCAGCGCCTCGAACCCCGCCTCGGCCAGCACGATCGCGCTCCCGGCGTCCCAGGCGTTCGGCATCAGGAATCCGGTGCGGCCGTCGTGGAGACGGCGGAAGGCGGCGGCGTGGCGGGTGACCATGGGGCGGTTCCTCTCCGGCGGGACGGCTCACGCTCGCGCTCGGCGTGCTCGTGCTCGGCGTGCTCGTGCTCGGCGTGCTCGGCGTGCTCGTTCACCGAGGGAACCACACCGCACCGACAACGCGTCGCAGCGATCATGAATGATGACGTGCGGGATCTGATCGACGACTGGGATTCCATCTACCAGGGCTACTACCTGGGCGATGAGGAAGAGATCGACGCGGTGGTGACGCGTTGCGCGGACCGGCTCGAAGAGGCCCGCGCCACGCACGGCGCCGGCTCTCCCGAAGTGGCGTTTCCGGCCCTCGGCCTGGTGCTCATGTACGGCCATGTGATGTGGCATTCGGCCCCCGGTGTCGCGGACCGGGCCGCCGCCGCGCTGCGCGCCGTCGCGGCGGACGGGGCCGGAGCCCCCTGTGACCATGCGGGCCACCCGAGCGACCAGGGGCTGGGCATCGGGCCGTTGGAGGCCTTCCCCACGGCTCTCGAGCTGTTCGGGGACCCGGGCAGCGAGGACGTGTCCTGGGACGAACTCCACCAGTGGCCCGGCCCGGACGGGGACGAACTGCCGCTGTCCGAGCTGGAGGCCCACTGGCGCTGTCCGCGCACCCTCGCCGGATTCGCCTCGGCGGCCGCCGAAGCCATCCGCCCGGCCTCACCGGCGGACATCTGAGTCCAGACGCCCCAGCCGCCTCAGTCGCCGGTCGCGCCCTGCGCGATGGCCGCCTCGACCTCGCCGGTCCGGGCGGCCTCCTCGGCGGCGAAGCGCTCGGCGTCCAGGCGCTGCGCCACCTCCTCGTCCTGGTTCATCAGCAGGTCCAGGTTGCTGTCGCCGAGCTCCAGGACGCCCATGTCGACGTAGGCGCGCTGCAGGCGTTCGCCCCACAGGCCGATGTCCTTCACGCACGGCACGATGCGGCTGAAGAGCAGCTTGCGGAACATGTGGAGGTACGGGGAGCGCTCGGCGTACTCCTCGGCCTCGGCCTTCGGGATGCCCAGGTTCTCCAGGACCTCGACGCCGCGCAGCCGGTCGCGCATGAGGTAGCAGCCCTCGATGACGAACTCCTCGCGCTCGCGCAGCTCCGCATCGGTCAGGTCGCGGTAGTAGTCGCGCAGCGCCATCCTGCCGAACGCGACGTGGCGGGCCTCGTCCTGCATGACGTACGCGAGGAGCTGCTTCGGCAGGGGCTTGTCGGTGGTGTCGCGGATGAGGCCGAACGCGGCGAGGGCCAGGCCCTCGATGAGGACCTGCATGCCCAGGTAGGCCATGTCCCAGCGGGAGTCGCGGAGGGTGTCGCCGAGCAGCGCCTGGAGGTTGTCGTTGATCGGGTAGACCATGCCGACCTTCTCGTGCAGGAAGCGGCCGTACAGCTCGGCGTGGCGGGCCTCGTCCATGGTCTGGGTGGCGGAGTAGAACTTGGCGTCGAGGTCGGGCGCCGATTCGACGATGCGGGCGGCGCACACCATCGCGCCCTGTTCGCCGTGCAGGAACTGGCTGAACTGCCAGGAGGCGGCGTGGCGGCGCGCCTCGGCCCGCTCCCGTTCGGACATCCGGTCCCAGTGGGGCGTGCCGTAGAGGGCCAGGGCCTCGTCGGGGGTGCCGAGCGGGTCGTACGGGTCGACTTCCAGGTCCCAGTCGATCCGCTTGACCGCGTCCCACTGCTTGTCCTTGCCCTTCTGGTACAGGGCGAGCAGCCGGGCCCGGTGGTCGTCGTACTCCCAGCTGAACCGGGCGGCGCCGGCGGCGGGCACCTGCCACATCGGGTCGCCGGGATCCATGGCGTAGAGCTCCTGCGTCGACACGGCGTCTCCTTCGCCTCGCTGCGCTCCCCCGCGAGCGGCAGGCTCACACGGCCGTCGTACGGGGTCAACAACCGGTCCGCAGGGGATTGACGGGCTTGCTGACACAGAGTCTCATAAGGGATGTCCAGCCGCGACCACTTCGACGAGGTGCCTCCAGCCATGACGACCGCGACCGAATCAACCGCGCCCCGGGACGCGCTCGGGCTCCTCAAGGACCGGGAACGGGTGGCGGAGCGGCTGCTGCGGGCCTCCGCCCGGCACTCGTTCGATCCCGACACCGAGCTGGACTGGGACGCGCCGCTCGAGCCGGACAAGTGGTTCTGGCCGCCGGAGCTGGTCTCCCTCTACGGCACCCCGATGTGGCGGCGGATGTCCGAGGAGCAGCGGATGCTGCTGGCGCGGCACGAGGCGGCGGCGCTGGCCTCGCTCGGCATCTGGTTCGAGATCATCCTGATCCAGCTGCTCACCCGGCACATCTACGACAAGTCCCCGACCAGCGCCCATGTCCGCTACGCGCTCACCGAAATCGCCGACGAGTGCCGCCACTCCCAGATGTTCGCGCGACTGATCGCCAAGGGCGGCACCCCCGCGTATCCGGTCGCCCGGCTCCACCAGAACCTGGGCCGGTTCTTCAAGACGTTCTCCACCACGCCCGGTTCGTTCACCGCCACCCTGCTCGGCGAGGAGGTGCTGGACTGGATGCAGCGGCTGACGTTCCCCGATGAGCGCGTCCAGCCGCTGGTGCGCGGCGTGACCCGGATCCATGTGGTGGAGGAGGCGCGCCATGTGCGGTACGCCCGGGAGGAGCTGCGCCGCCAGATGGCGCGGGCGCCGCGCTGGGAGAAGGAGGTGACCCGCGTCGGCTCGGGCGAGTTCGCCCGGGTGTTCTCGCTCGCCTTCGTCAACCCCCAGGTGTACACGGACGTCGGCCTCGACCGGCGGGCGGCCGTGGCCCAGGTGCGGGCGAGCGGCCACCGCCGCGAGGTGATGCGCGGCGGCGCCCGGCGGCTGACCGAATTCCTCGACGACGTCGGGGTGCTGCGCGGCGTGGGCCGCAAACTGTGGCAGAGCAGCGGGCTGCTGTAGCCCTCTCCGGCACCGGGCCGCCCCTCGCCACCTGCCCGAGTGCGGTTACGCTGCCAGGCATGACGACGACCAGTGGCACCGCCCCGGCGGACGCGGACCGGGCGACCGCGGCGCCCCCGGCCACCGCGCGCCGCGGGGCGTACCGCAGGCTCAGTGTCGAGGCGCGGCGCGCCGAACTGATCACCGCCGCGCTCGGCCTGTTCGCCCACCGCGCGCCGGAGGACGTGTCGCTGGACGATGTCGCCTCGGCCGCCGGGGCCTCCCGCCCGCTCGTCTACCGCTACTTCCCCGGCGGCAAGCAGCAGTTGTACGAGGCGGCGCTGCGCAGCGCCGCCGACGAGCTGGAGGGGTGCTTCGAGGAGCCGCGGACCGGCCCGCTCAGCGGCCGCCTGGGCAACGTGCTGGACCGCTATCTCAGCTTC
>NZ_JBIBJI010000042.1:0-31689 GCF_042958345.1 Streptomyces sp. NPDC007983 | reverse complement strand
ACCGGCTGGACCACGTCGACGCGCTCCAGCGACGGCGCGCCCTCGGCACCGCGCAGCACCTCCACCAGCGACCAGTCGGTGAACTCCGCGAGCGCGGCGGCGCATTCGTGGATGCGGGCGGCGAACACCGGGGAGGCGTCCATCAGCCCGACCGCCATGCCCGCCCACTGCGAGCCCTGTCCCGGGAACACGAACGCCGTCTTCTCGGCCGTGCCCGTGCCCTGGACCAGGTGGGGTGCCGCCTCGCCCCGGGCCAGCGCGGTCAGGGTGGCGGTGAAGTCGTCGCGGTCCGTGCCGACCAGCACGGCGCGCTGGTCCAGGGGTGCGCGGGTGGTGGCCAGGGAGTAGCCGATGTCGACGGGGTGCAGCGCCGGTTCGCCGTGAAGGCGGTCCAGCAGCCGCTGGGCCTGGGCGCGCAGCGCCGCCTCGCTCTTCGCCGACACCACCCACGGCACCGCGCCCGGCCGCTGCTCCCGCCGCGCGCCCGGCTCCTCGGCGGGCGCCTGCTCGATGATGGTGTGCGCGTTGGTGCCGCTGATGCCGAACGAGGACACGGCGGCGCGGCGCGGGCGGCCGGTGTCCGGCCACGTCTGCTGTTCGGTCAGCAGCGACACCGCGCCGGCCGACCAGTCCACGTGTGCGGACGGCTCGTCCACGTGCAGGGTCTTCGGCAGGACGCCGTGCTCGATGGCCTTGACCATCTTGATGATCCCGGCGACACCGGCGGCGGCCTGGGTGTGGCCGAAGTTGGACTTCACCGAGCCCAGCCACAGCGGCGTGCCCTCGGTGTGCTCCTGGCCGTAGGTGGCGAGCAGCGCCTGCGCCTCGATCGGGTCGCCCAGCGTGGTGCCGGTGCCGTGCGCCTCGACGACGTCGACCTCGGCGGCGGAGAGCCGCGCCCCGGCCAGGGCCTGGCGGATGACGCGCTGCTGGGACGGGCCGTTGGGGGCGGTCAGGCCGTTGCTCGCGCCGTCCTGGTTGATGGCGGAGCCGCGTACGACCGCGAGCACCGGGTGGCCGTTCTTGCGCGCGTCCGACAGCCGCTCCACGAGCAGCATGCCCACGCCCTCGCCCCAGGCCGTGCCGTCGGCGGCGTCGGCGAACGGCTTGCAGCGGCCGTCGCTCGCGAGGCCGCGCTGCTTGCTGAACGCCACGAAGGTGCCGGGGGTCGCCATGACGGTCACGCCTCCGGCGAGCGCCAGCGAGCATTCGCCGTTGCGCAGCGCCTGTACCGCCATATGCAGGGTGACCAGGGAGGAGGAACACGCCGTGTCGACGGTGACGGCCGGGCCCTCCAGGCCGAAGGTGTACGACACCCGGCCCGAGGCGACGCTGCCGGAGCTGGCGGTGCCCATATAGCCCTCGAGGCCGTCGGGCGCGCGGTGCAGCAGCGTGCCGTAGTCGTTGTACATCACGCCGGTGTAGACGCCGGTCCGGCTGCCGCGCACGGTCGCCGGGTCGATGCCCGCGCGCTCGAACGCCTCCCAGGTGGTCTCCAGCAGCAGCCGCTGCTGCGGGTCCATCGCGAGGGCTTCGCGCGGCGAGATCCCGAAGAAGACGGGGTCGAAGTGGTGGGCGTCGTGGAGGAAGCCGCCGTTGCGGGCGTAGCTGGTGCCCTGCTGGTCGGGGTCGTCGTCGTACAGCGCCTCGATGTCCCAGCCGCGGTCGGTGGGCATGTCGGTGATGGCGTCCGTGCCCTCGGTGACCAGCTTCCACAGGTCGTCGGGCGAGGCCACGCCACCGGGGAAACGGCAGCTCATCGCGACGATGGCGATGGGGTCGTCGTCGCCGTGGTGCGGGGTGGCGGTGGCCACGGGTGCCGCGGCGTCGGCCGCGTTGCCCCGGGCCTCGGTCTTGAGGTACGTGGCGAGGGCGGCGGGGGTCGGGTAGTCGAAGATCAGCGTGGCCGGGAGCCGGACGCCGGTGACCGCGGTGAGGCGGTTGCGCAGCTCGACGGCGGTGAGCGAGTCGAAGCCGACCTCGCTGAACGCGCGCTGCGGCTCCACCGCTTCGGGCCCCGCGTAGCCGAGTACGGCCGCCACCTGGGTACGGACCAGCGCGAGGACGATCGCCTCGGCCTCGGCGTCGGCCACCCCGGCCAGCTGCTGGGCGAGCGCGCCGTCCTGCCCGGCGGCGGCCGCTTGGGCGGCGCGGCGTGGGGGGACGCGGACCAGGCCGCGGAAGAGGGGCGGCAGCATGCCGACGCTTGCCTGGGTGCGGAGGGCCGCCATGTCGAGGGGCATGGGGACCAGCAGCGGTTCGTTCATGGGGTTCGCTGCGTCGAAGAGTTCGCGGCCCTGGTCGGCGGTGATGGGGGCGATGCCGCCGCGCTGGAGACGGGCGAGTTCCGCCTCGTCCAGGTCCCCGGCCATGCCCCCGGGCTCGGCCCACAGGCCCCAGGCGAGGGAGGTGGCGGGGAGGCCGTGCGCTGTGCGGTGCTGGGCGAGGGCGTCGAGGAAGGCGTTCGCCGCCGCGTAGTTGCCCTGTCCGGCGCCGCCGAAGACGCCTGCGGCCGAGCTGAACAGGATGAAGGCGGCCAGGCTTTGGTCCTGGGTCAGCTCGTGGAGGTTCCAGGCCGCGTCCGCCTTCGGGCGGAGGGTCTTGGCGAGCCGGTCGGGGGTGAGGGAGGCGATCACGCCGTCGTCCAGCACGCCTGCGGTGTGGACGATGGCGGTGAGGGGGTTGGCGGTGGGGATTGCTGCCAGGGTCTCGGCCAGGGCGGTACGGTCCGCTACGTCGCAGGCCGACCAGCGCACGTCCGCGCCCAGCTCGGTCAGTTCGGCGGACAGTTCTTGCGCGCCGGGGGCCTGGTCGCCGCGACGGCTGACCAGGAGGAGGTAGCGTACGCCGCGCTCCACCACCAGATGGCGGGCGAAGAGGCCGCCCAGGGTGCCGGACGCGCCGGTCAGCAGGACCGTGCCCTCCGGGTTCCACTCCGGTGCTTCGTCCTGCGTCGACGCGGTGGCGCGGGCCAGGCGGGGAGCCCTCAGCTCGCCGTCGCGTACCGCGATTTCCGGCTCGCCGGATGCCAGGGCGGCCGGCAGTGCGTCGCGTGATGCCGCGTGGGTGTCCATGTCCACGAGCAGGATGCGGTCCGGGTTCTCCGACTGGGCCGAGCGGACCAGGCCGCGGGCTGCGGCGTGGGCCAGGTCGGTGGCGGAGGTGAGGACCACCAGGCGGGTGTTCGCGAAGCGGTCGTCGGCCAGCCACGTTTGCAGCAGGGTGAGGGCTTGGGTTGTGGCGTTGCGTGCGCCTTCGGCGGGCGAGGAGCTTTCCCCCACCCCGCCCCTTCCCGCAGCATCGATATGCGGCTCCGCCGCGTGGTGAGGCTCCGCCCCAAGACCCCGGTCCTCAAGCGCCGGACGGGCTGGATGTGCCGCGCCGTCCTCAAGGGTCACCACCACGTACGCCGGAGTCTCCGTGCCCGCGTCCAGGGCGGCCGCCAGGCTCGCCAGGTCCGGGTGGGGGGTGTTGGGGCCTATCGTCGTCCAGTCGGACTGGGGAACCGGCTCGGGCGTGGGCGGGATCGGGGTCCAGTCCACCTGGAACAGGGCCTCGGACGCACCGCCCGAGCGCGGGGCGTTCAGCTGGTCCGGGGACACCGTCCGCAGCGCCAGGCGGTCCACCGAGGCCACCGGCGCGCCCGTTACGTCGGCGAGTTGGAGCGACACCGTGCCGTTTCCGGCCGACGACAGGCGGACCCGTACCGTGTCCGCTCCCACCGAGTGGACGCGGACGCCGGTCCAGGAGAAGGGCAGTCCGCCCTGGCCCGGGGTTTCGGTCAGGCCGCTGAGGCCGATGGTGTGCAGCACCGCGTCCAGCAGGGCCGGGTGGAGGCCGAAGAGGGCGGCACCCGGTTCCGTGCCCTCGGGGAGCGCGACCTCGGCGTACACCTCGCCATCGGCCCGCCAGGCGGACCGCAGGCCCTGGAAGGCCGGGCCGTAGGCGAATCCGGCCGCCTCCAGGCCCTCGTACAGCCCCTCGGTGTCGACGCGCTCCGCCCCGGCCGGCGGCCAGGCGCTCAGGTCGAACGGCGCGGTCGGCGCGCTCTGCGCGAGCAGGCCCGTGGCGTGGCGTACCCACGGCTCGTCGTCGGTGGCCGCGTCGGGGCGTGAGTGGAGTGCGAGGGTGCGGCGGCCGGTGTCGTCCTGGGCGCCCACGGCGATCTGGAGCCGGACCCCGCCCTGTTCGGGCAGGATCAGCGGGGCCTCCAGGGTGAGTTCGTCCACCAGGTCGCATCCGGCCTGCTCACCGGCGCGTACGGCCAGCTCGACGAACGCGGTGCCGGGCAGCAGCACCGTGCCCATGACGGCGTGGTCGGCCAGCCACGGGTGGGTGTCCAGCGCGAGACGGCCGGTGAACAGGAAGCCCTCCGCGTCGGCCAGCGAGACGGCCGCGCCGAGCAGCGGATGGTCGGCGGTGCCGAGGCCGACCGAGGAGACGTCGCCGTAGGCGGTGCCCGCGTCCAGCCAGTAGTGCTCGCGCTGGAAGGCGTACGTGGGCAGCTCGACGCGCTCCGCGCCCGTCCCCGCGTAGAACGCCTCCCAGTCGGGGGCGGTGCCCCGGGTGTGCAGGGTGGCCAGGGCGGTGGTCAGGGTCTCGGCCTCGGGGCGGCCCTTGCGGCAGACGGTGACGAACGCGGCGTCGTCGCCGGTCACACACTCCTGCGCCATGGCGGACAGCACACCGTCCGGGCCGAGTTCGACGTACGTGGTGACGCCCTGGGCCTCCAGGGTGCGGATGCCGTCGAGGAAGCGGACGGCCTCGCGTACGTGGCGCACCCAGAAGTCGGCGGTGGCGATCTCCGAGGCGGGGGCGATGCCGCCGGTGAGATGGGAGACGACCGGGATCTTCGGGGTCTCGTACGTCAGGCTCTCGGCGACCTTGCGGAACGCCTCCAGCATCGGATCCATGAGCGGCGAGTGGAAGGCGTGGCTCACGGTGAGCCGCTTGGTCTTGCGGCCCTGTGCCTCGAAGCCCGCCGCGATCTCGACAGCGGCGTCTTCGTCGCCCGCGATGACCACCGACGTCGGGCCATTCACAGCGGCGATGCTCACGCGGTCGGTCAGCAGCGGCGTCACCTCGTCCTCGGACGCCTGGACGGCGATCATCGCGCCGCCGCCCGGAAGCCGCTGCATCAACCGGCCGCGCGCGGCCACCAGCAGCGCCGCGTCGGGGAGCGACAGCACGCCCGCGACATGGGCGGCCGCGATCTCGCCGATGGAGTGGCCGGAGACGAAGTCCGGCTTCAGGCCCCACGATTCGACGAGGCGGAACAGGGCCACCTCGATGGCGAACAGCGCGGGCTGGGTGAAGCCGGTGCGGTCCAGCGCGGTGGCGTCTTCCCCGAACAGCACGTCCTTGAGGGGGCGTTCGAGCCGAGGGTCGAGCGCCGCGCACACCTCGTCCAGCGCGGCGGCGAAGGCCGGGTACGTGGCGTACAGCCCGCGACCCATGCCGAGCCGCTGGCTGCCCTGGCCGGTGAACAAGAACGCCAGCTTGCCCCGGGTCTCCGCGCCCTGGACCAGCCCGGTGGCGGGCTCGCCCGCCGCGAGCGCGGCGAGCCGGTCGAGGAACGTCTCGCGGTCCCCGGCGACCACGGCCGCGCGGTCCTGGAGGGCGGCGCGGGTGGTGGCGAGGGCGTAGCCGACGGACAGCGGGTCCAGGCCGGGGCGCTCGGTGACGTACGTGTGCAGCCGGGCGGCCTGGGCGCGCAGCGCGTCCTCGCCCTTGCCGGACAGCAGCCATGGGAGGAGGGGGAGGTCGCGGGGTGGGGTGGTGGCCTCGGGGACGGTCTCCGGGTCCTCGGCGGCCTCGTCGGCTTCGGGGGCCGGGGGCTGCTCGATGATCAGGTGGGCGTTGGTGCCGCTGATGCCGAACGACGACACGGCGGCGCGGCGCGGGCGGCCGGTCTCCGGCCACGGGCGGCCCTCGGTGAGCAGGGAGACGGCCCCCGCCGACCAGTCGATGTGCGGCGACGGCTCATCCACGTGCAGCGTCCGCGGCACGTAGCCGTGCTCGATGGCCTTGACCATCTTGATGATCCCGGCGACACCGGCGGCGGCCTGGGTGTGGCCGACGTTGGACTTGATGGAGCCGAGCAGCAGCGGCCGTTCGGCGGGCTTCTCCTTGCCGTACGTGGCGAGCAGCGCCTGCGCCTCGATGGGGTCGCCCAGCGTGGTGCCGGTGCCGTGCGCCTCGACGACGTCGATCTGGTCGGCCGTCAGCCGGGCGCTGGCCAGCGCCTGCCGGATGACGCGCTGCTGGGACGGGCCGTTGGGCGCGGTGAGGCCGTTGCTCGCGCCGTCCTGGTTGGTGGCCGAGCCGCGGACGACGGCCAGCACCCGGTGGCCGTTCTTCCGGGCGTCCGACAGCTTCTCCACCAGCAGCATGCCCGCGCCCTCGGACCAGCCGGTGCCGTCGGCGGCCGCCGCGAACGACTTGCAGCGGCCGTCGAACGACAGCCCGCGCTGGCGGCTGAACTCGGTGAACGTGCCGGGCGTCGACATCACGGTGACGCCACCGGCCAGGGCCAGCGAGCATTCGCCGTTGCGCAGCGCCTGCATGGCCAGATGCAGGGTCACCAGCGACGACGAGCACGCCGTGTCGACGGTGAGCGCCGGGCCCTCCAGGCCGAAGGTGTACGACACCCGGCCGGAGGCGATGCTGCTGGAGCCGCCGGTGCCGAGGTAGCCCTCGACACCGGGCGGTACGGCCCGCAGCCGCGAGGCGTAGTCGTGGTACATGACGCCCGCGAAGACGCCGGTCCTGCTGCCGCGTACGGAGGTGGCGTCGATGCCCGCGCGCTCGAACGCCTCCCAGGTGGTCTCCAGCAGCAGCCGCTGCTGCGGGTCCATGGCCAGGGCTTCGCGCGGGCTGATGCCGAAGAACGCCGGGTCGAAGTAGTTGGCGTCGTGGAGGAAACCGCCCTCCCGGACATAGCTTGTGCCCGCGCCGTCCGGGTCGTCGTCGAAGAGCCGCCCCATGTCCCAGCCACGGTCCGTGGGGAACTCGGAAATGCCGTCCCCGCCCTCGGACACCAGCCGCCACAGGTCCTCGGGCGACTCGACGCCGCCCGGGTAGCGGCAGCTCATCCCGACGATCGCGATGGGCTCCTGGTCCTCCGACTCCACCTCCTGGAGGCGTCGCCGGGTCTCATGCAGGTCGGCGGTGACCCGCTTGAGAAAGTAACGGAGCTTTTCCTCATTCATACGTGCGTTCCCTCTCGAGGAATCCGGAAGGTCGGGTCACTTCGCGTCGGCCACGGTCACTTCGGGAGATCCCTTCAGGAGATCCCGAATTCCTTGCCGATGAAGTCGAAGAGGTCGTCGTCCGTGGCGGACGCGATCTCGTCGGCGACGCCGGCGCCGTCTTCCGGTCCTCGGTCGTCATTCCATTGCGCGAGCAGGGCTTGGAGCCGCGCGGTGATCCTGCCCCGGTCCTCGTCGTCCGGGGCGGCCCCGGCCAGGGACTTTTCGAGCCCGTCGAGTTCGGCGAGCAGCGAGGTGACCCCCGTCGTCGCCTCGTCCGGCAGGATCTCGCCCCGCAGGTACTGGACCAGTGCGTTCGGTGTGGGGTAGTCGAAGACCAGCGTCGCCGGGAGCCGGACTCCGGTGGTCGCGTTCAGACGGTTGCGCAGCTCGACGGCGGTGAGCGAGTCGAAGCCGACCTCGCTGAACGAGCGGGCCGGGTCGACCGTCTCCGGGCCGGGGTAGCCGAGTACGGCCGCCACCTGGGCGCACACCAGCTCCAGCACGGCCTCGTCCCGCTCGGGCTCGGACAGCCCGGTCAGGCGGGCCCGCAGCTCGTCGGCCCCACCGGCTGCCCCGGCGGCCCCGTCGGCTCCCGCCGCCCGGCGGGCGGGGGCCGCCCGTACCAGGCCGCGGAACAGCGGCGGCAGCATGCCCACGCCCGCCTGGGCGCGGAGGGCCGCCATGTCGAGGGGCATGGGGACCAGCAGCGGTTCGTTCACGGGGCTCGCGGCGTCGAACAGCTCCAGGCCGCTGTCGGCCGTGAGCACGCCGATACCGCCGCGGCGGATGCGGGCGATCTCCGTCTCGTCCAGCTCGCCGCCCATGCCGCCGGCCACCGACCACAGGCCCCAGGCGAGGGAGGTGGCGGGGAGGCCGTGCGCTGTGCGGTGCTGGGCGAGGGCGTCGAGGAAGGCGTTCGCCGCCGCGTAGTTGCCCTGTCCGGCGCCGCCGAAGACGCCTGCCGCTGAGCTGAACAGGATGAAGGCGGCCAGGCTTTGGTCCTGGGTCAGCTCGTGGAGGTTCCAGGCCGCGTCCGCCTTCGGGCGGAGGGTCTTGGCGAGCCGGTCGGGAGTGAGGGAGGCGATCACGCCGTCGTCCAGCACGCCCGCGGTGTGGACGACGGCGGTGAGGGGGTTGGCGGTGGGGATTGCTGCCAGGGTCTCGGCCAGGGCGGTACGGTCCGCTACGTCGCAGGCCGACCAGCGCACGTTGGCGCCCAGCTGCTGCAGTTCAGCGGTCAGTTCTTGCGCACCGGGGGCCTGGTCGCCGCGACGGCTGACCAGGAGGAGGTAGCGTACGCCGCGCTCCGCCACCAGATGGCGGGCGAAGAGGCCGCCCAGGGTGCCGGACGCGCCGGTCAGCAGGACCGTGCCCTCCGGGTTCCACTCCGGTGCTTCGTCCTGCGTCGACGCGGTGGCGCGGGCCAGGCGGGGGGCCCTCAGCTCGCCGTTGCGTACGGCCACGTGTGGCTCGTCCGTCGCGACGGCCGTCGCCAGTGTCTTCGGCGAGGTGTGGTGGTCGTCGGTCTCGACCAGGACCAGACGGTCCGGGTTCTCCGACTGGGCGGAGCGGATCAGGCCGCGGGCTGCGGCGTGGGCCAGGTCGGTGGCGGAGGTGAGGACGACCAGGCGGGTGTTCGCGAAGCGGTCGTCGGCCAGCCACGTTTGCAGCAGGGTGAGGGCTTGGGTTGTGGCGTTGCGTGCGCCTTCGGCGGGCGAGGAGCTTTCCCCCACCCCGCCGCTTCCCGCAGCATCGATATGCGGCTCCGCCGCGTGGTGGGGCTCCGCCCCAAGACCCCGGTCCTCAAGCGCCGGACGGGCTGGATGTGCCGCACCGTCCTCAAGCGACACCACCACGTACGCCGGAGCCTCCGCGCCCGCGTCCAGGGCGGCCGCCAGCGCGGCCGGGTCCCGGTACGTGGGGAGGCCCAGCGCATCCGTGCCCAGTGCCGCCCAGGCGCCCGGGGTCGGGTCGGTGGGGGCTGCCGGGATCGGGGTCCAGTCCAGGCGGAACAGGGCGTCGGACGCGCCGCCCGGGCGGGCGGCGGCCAGCTGGTCCGGGGACACCGTACGCAGCGCCAGGCCCTCGACCGACGCCACCGGGGCGCCCGTCGCGTCCGCCAGCTGGAGCGACACCGTGCCCGTGGTCGTGCCCGCGAGCCGTACGCGGAGCGTGGAGGCGCCGACGGCGTGCAGGGACACGCCCGTCCAGGAGAACGGCAGTCGGCCCCGGCCGCCGCCCTCCTCGGCGGCGGCCAGCCCGAGGGCGTGCAGCGCCGCGTCCAGCAGTGCCGGGTGCAGGCCGAAGGTCTTGGCGTCGGCCTCGGCGCCCTCCGGGAGCCGGACCTCGGCGAACACCTCGTCCTCGCGCCGCCAGGCCGCTTCCAGGCCCTGGAAGACCGGGCCGTAGTCGAAGCCCGAGCCGGACAGGCCCTCGTACAGGCCCTCGACCGGGATCTGCTCGGCGTCCACCGGCGGCCAGGCGGCCAGGTCGAACGACGACGCCCTGTCCTCCGCCACCAGCGCGCCCGTCGCGTGCCGCAGCCACGGCTCGTCGGCCGGTGCGCCCTCGGCGCGGGAGTGCATCGTCAGGGCGCGGCGGCCGGTGGCGTCGGGGGCCGCGAGCGACAGGCGGAGCTGGACGGCTCCCCGCTCGGGCACGATCAGCGGCGCCTCCAGGGTGAGTTCGTCCAGCCGGCCGCAACCCGCGTGTTCCCCGGCGCGCAGCGCCAGCTCCACGAAGGCCGTGCCGGGCAGCAGCACCGTGCCCATCACGGCGTGGTCGGCCAGCCACGGCTGGGCCTGGAGGGACAGCCGTCCGGTGAAGGCGAAGCCGTCCGCGTCGGGCAGCTCCACGGCCGCGCCGAGCAGCGGATGGCCCGCGGCGTGCAGACCGATCGCGGTGGCGTCGCCGCCCGTGGGTCCGGCGTCCAGCCAGAACCGGCGGCGCTGGAACGCGTACGTCGGGAGCTCCACCCGGTGCGCGCCGTACGGGGCGTACAGCGCCTCGAAGTCCACGGCGGCGCCCCGGGCATGGGCCTGGCCGAGCGCGGTGAGCAGCGTCCCGGGCTCCGGGCGGCCACCGCGCAGGGTGGCGGCGAAGGCGTGGCCGTCGCCGGAGACGCAGTCCTGCGCCATGGCGGTGAGCACACCCTCCGGGCCCAGCTCCACGTACGTGGTGACGCCCTGGGCCTCCAACGTACGCACGCCGTCGAGGAAGCGGACCGCCTCGCGGACGTGGCGCACCCAGAAGTCGGGCGTCGTAATGTCGTCGGCGGACACCACTGTGCCGGTGAGGTTGGAGATGATCGGGATACGCGGAGCCTCGTACGTCAGCTCCTCCGCGACCTGGCGGAACGCGTCCAGCATCCCGTCCATGTGCGGCGAGTGGAACGCGTGGCTGACGGTGAGCCGCTTGGTCTTGCGGCCCTGCGCCTCGAACGACTCCGCAACCTCGGCAGCGGCGTCCTCGTCGCCCGCGACCACGACCGAGGTCGGACCGTTGACGGCCGCGAGGCTCACCCGCTTGCTCAGCAACGGCGTCACCTCGTCCTCGGACGCCTGGACGGCGATCATCGCGCCACCGGCGGGCAGTCGCTGCATCAGACGGCCACGGGCGGCGACCAGCTTCGCCGCGTCGGCGAGCGACAGCACACCCGCCACATGCGCGGCGGCCAGCTCACCGATCGAGTGACCGGACAGGAAGTCCGCACGCAGACCCCAGGCTTCGACCAGCCGGAACAGCGCCACCTCGACCGCGAACAGCGCGGGCTGGGTATAGGCGGTCTGGTCGAGCACCGAGGCGTCGTCCCCGAACAGGACCGTCTTCAGGGGCCGTTCGAGATGAGCGTCCAGCGCGTCGCACACCGCGTCCAGCGCCTCCGCGAACACCGGGTACGTGCCGTACAGCTCACGGCCCATCCCGAGCCGCTGGCTGCCCTGGCCGGTGAACAGGAACGCCACCTTGCCCTCGGCCACCGCGTCCGCCACCAGCCCGGGCGCGGTGCGGCCCTCGGCGAGGGCGTCCAGAGCGGCCAGGAATCCGTCGCGGTCCCGGGCGATGAGCGCCGCCCGGTGGTCGAAGGAGGCGCGGCCGGTGGCCAGGGAGTAGCCGAGGTCCGCGAGGGCGGCCTCGGGGTGGTCCGCCACATGGGTACGGAGCCGGGCGCCCTGGGCGCGCAGCGCCTCCGGGGACTTGGCGGAGAGCACCCACGGCAGCACCGCCGCCGGGTCATCCGCCGGGTCACCCTCGGGCTCCGGCTCGGGGGCCTGCTCGATGATGGCGTGGGCGTTGGTGCCGCTCATGCCGAAGGAGGAGATGCCCGCGCGGCGCGGGCGTCCGGTCTCCGGCCACTCCCTCGCCTCGGCCAGCAGCGACACGGCACCCGCCGACCAGTCCACGTGCGGCGACGGCTCGTCGATGTGCAGGGACCGCGGAAGCACACCGTGCCGCATCGCCAGCACCATCTTGATGATGCCGGCGACACCCGCCGCGGCCTGCGTGTGGCCGAAGTTGGACTTGATGGAGCCCAGCCACAGCGGCTGGTCCTCGGACCGCTCACGGCCGTACGTGGCGAGCAGCGCCTGCGCCTCGATCGGGTCGCCCAGCGTGGTCCCCGTACCGTGCGCCTCGACCGCGTCCACCTCGGCGGCGGACAGCCCGGCGTTCGCCAGCGCCTGGCGGATGACGCGCTGCTGCGACGGGCCGTTCGGCGCCGTCAGACCATTGCTCGCACCGTCCTGGTTCACCGCGGTGCCGCGCACCACGGCCAGCACCTGGTGGCCGTTCTTCCGGGCGTCCGACAGCCTCTCCACGAGCACCATGCCGACGCCCTCGCCCCAGGCCGTGCCGTCGGCCGCCGCCGCGAACGGCTTGCAGCGGCCGTCCGTGGCCAGACCGCGCTGGCGGCTGAACTCGGTGAACACGGCGGGCGTGGTGATGATGGTGACACCGCCCGCCAGCGCCAGGGTGCATTCGCCGTTGCGCAGCGCCTGCGCCGCCAGGTGCAGCGCGACCAGCGACGACGAGCACGCCGTGTCGACCGTGACGGCCGGGCCCTCGAAGCCGAAGGTGTACGAGACGCGGCCGGAGGCGATGCTGCTGGAGCCGCCGGTGCCGAGGTAGCCCTCGACGCCCTCGGGGACGGTGTGCAGCCGCGACACGTAGTCGTTGTGCATCTGGCCGACGAAGACGCCGACCTCCTTGCCGCGCAGCGTGCCCGGGTCGATGCCCGCCCGCTCGAACGACTCCCACGAGGTCTCCAGCAGCAGCCGCTGCTGCGGGTCCATGGCCAGGGCCTCGCGCGGATTGATGCCGAAGAACTCCGGGTCGAAGTGGTGGGCGTCGTACGTGAACCCGCCCTCGCGGGCGTACGAGGTGCCGGGCCGGTCCGGGTCCGGGTCGTAGAACGCCTCGATGTCCCAGCCCCGGTCGTCGGGCAGCCGGGAGATGCCGTCGCGGCCCTCGGCCAGCAGCTCCCACAGGTCCTCGGGGGTGCGGACGTCGCCGGGGAAGCGGCAGCTCATGGCGACGATGGCAATCGGGTCGTCCTCGTCGGCGGCGGCCCCCGCACCGGCCCGGGTCTGTGCCGTGACGGCCGCGGCCGCCTCGGAGCCGAGGAGTTCGTCGCGCAGGTACGCGGCGAGCGCGGTGGGCGTCGGGTAGTCGAAGACGAGCGTGGCGGGCAGCCGCAGCCCGGCGGCGCCGCCGAGGCGGTTGCGGAACTCCACGGCGGTCAGCGAGTCGAAGCCGAGGTCACGGAAGGCCCGGGCCGCGTCCACCGCGTCCGGCGAGTCGTGGCCGAGCACCACGGCCACCTGGGCGCGTACCAGGTCGAGCAGCATCTGGTCGCGCTCGGCCGGGTCCAGCCGGACCAGCCGCTCCACCAGCGACGAACCGTCGCTCGCGGCGCCGGACTCGGCGGTGGGGCGGGTCGTTCCGCCGCGCACGAGGCCGCGCAGCAGCGGCGGCACCATGGAGACGGGCGCGCCCGTGAGCGGCGCCAGGTCGAGCTGCATGGGCACCAGGAACGCGTCGCCCACCTGCTGGGCGGCGTCGAACAGGGCCAGGCCCTCGTCCGAGGACAGGCCCAGTACGCCCGAGCGGCTCATGCGGGACTTGTCGGTGGCCTCCAGTTCGCCGGTCATGCCGCTGGCCTCGGCCCACAGGCCCCACGCCAGCGAGGTGGCGGGCAGGCCCTGGGCCTGGCGGTGGCGGGCGAGGGCGTCGAGGAAGGAGTTGGCCGCCGCGTAGTTGGCCTGGCCCGGGCCGCCGAACGTACCGGCCGCCGAGGAGAACAGCACGAACGCGGCCAGGTCCAGGTCCCGGGTCAGCTCGTGCAGGTTGACCGCCGCGTCCACCTTGGGCCGCAGCACCTTCTCCAGCCGCTCGGCCGTCAGCGAGCCGATCACCCCGTCGTCCAGCACACCGGCCGTGTGCACCACGGCGGTCAGCGGGTGCTCACGGGGGATATCGGCCAGGACGGCGGCGAGCTGGTCCCGGTCGGCCGCGTCGCAGGCGGCGATGGTGACCTCGGCGCCCAACTCGCGTAGCTCGGCGGCGAGTTCGGTAGCTCCTGCGGCCTGTTCGCCGCGCCGGCTGGTCAGCAGCAGGTGCCGGGCGCCGCGCTCGGTCACCGCGTGCCGGGCGACCAGGCCGCCCAGGGTGCCGGTGCCGCCGGTGATCAGCACCGTGCCGTCCGGGTTCCACGCGGCGGGCACCGTGAGGACGACCTTGCCGATGTGGCGGGCCTGGCTGAGGTAGCGGAACGCGTCCGGGGCCTGCCGCAGATCCCATGCGGTGATCGGCAGCGCCCGCAGCGCACCCTGCTCGAACAGCTCCAGCAGTTCGCACAGCATCGCCTGGATGCGGTCCAGGCCCGCCTCGGTCAGGTCGAACGCCTGGTAGGAGACGCCCGGGTAGGCGGCCGCGACGTCCTCGGGGGCACGGACGTCCGTCTTGCCCATCTCGACGAACCGGCCGCCGCGCGGCAGCAGCCGCAGCGACGCGTCCACGAACTCCCGGGCCAGCGAGTCCAGTACGACATCCACGCCACGTCCGCCGCTGGCCTCGCGGAACGTCTCCTCGAAGGCCAGGTCACGGGAGGACGCGATGCGGTCGTCGGCCAGGCCGAGGCCGCGCAGGGTGTCCCACTTGCCGGGGCCGGCGGTGGCGTACACGTCCACACCCCAGTGGCGGGCCAGCTGCACGGCGGCCATGCCGACACCACCGGCGGCGGCGTGGACGAGCAGCGACTCCCCGCCCCTCAGGTCCGCCAGGTCGCGCAGCGCGTAGTACGCCGTCATGAAGACGATCGGCACCGACGCGGCCTGCGCGTACGACCAGCCCCGGGGCATCGGCGCGACCATGCGGCGGTCCACGACCACCAGCGGCCCGAACCCGCCGGGCAGCATGCCCATCACCGGGTCGCCGGGCGCCAGATCGGTGACACCGGGGCCGGTTTCGAGGACGACACCGGCGCCCTCACTGCCCATCAGGCCCGCGTCGCCCGGGTACATGCCCAGCGCGTTCAGCACATCGCGGAAGTTCACACCGGCGGCCCGCACCGCGACCCGCACCTGACCGGCCTCCAGCGGCGCGGCGGCCTCCGGGCTCGGCAGCAGCGTCAGGTTCTCCAGCGTGCCCTTGTCCTCGATGTCCAGCCGCCACGCCTGCTCACCGGCCGGCGGCACCATGGGCCCGTCGGCGGCGATGCGCGCCAGCCGGGGCGCGTGGACGGCGCCACGGCGCAGCACGAACTGCGGCTCGCCGGAGGCCAGCGCGGCGCCCAGCGCCTCGTACGACGCGTCGGTGCCGTCGAGGTCCACCAGCACCAGCCGGTCGGGGTTCTCCGACTGCGCCGAGCGCACCAGACCCCACACCGGGGTGTGCGCCAGGTCGTGCGTCCCCGCGTCACCGGCGGTGGCCACCGCGCCCCGGGTCACCAGCACCAGCTGCGAGGCGGCGAACCGCTCGTCGGCCAGCCACTCCCGTACGAGGGCCAGCGCCTCCTGGGTGGCGGTGTGCACCGCACCCGTCACATCGCCGTCCGCGCCACGCGGGTCGAGGTACACGAGGACGAACTCCGGCGCCGCCCCGGCTGCGCCCAGCGCGGCCAGATCGGCGTGGACCGTCGCACCGGACGTCAGCGCATCGGGCGCGCCACTGCCGAGCACCGCCCACTGTGCGGTGCCTTCTGCGGCCACGGGCACGGTGGCCCAGTCCAGCCGGTACAGCGACTCGTGGTACGCGGCGGGGCGGGCGCCCGCGAGCTGCCCGGCCGCGACCGGACGCAGCGCCAGCTGCTCCACGGACGCCACCGGGGCACCGGTGGCGTCCGCCAGCTCCAGCGACACCGCGTCCGCCCCAGCCGGGGTCAGCCGCACCCGGAGCGCACCGGCGCCCACCGCGTGCAGCGACACCCCGCCCCAGGAGAACGGCAGCCTGCCCTGCTCATCTCCGTCGGGACGCGCGAACGTGCTGTGCAGCGCGGCGTCCAGCAGCGCCGGGTGCAGCCCGAACGCCTTGGCGTCGGCCTCGGCGCCCTCGGGCAGCCGGACCTCGGCGAACACCTCGTCGCCGCGCAGCCAGGCCGCCTCAAGGCCCTGGAAGACCGGCCCGTACGCGAAACCGCCCTGCGCCAGGTGCTCGTAGAGTCCGTCGACGTCGGCGGGCTCGGCGCCCGGCGGCGGCCACGCCGTCAGGTCGAACGACGGCTGCGGGGCGCCCGCCACCAGCACACCACTGGCGTGCCGGATCCACGGCGCCTCGGCGGGCGCGTCCTGGGCGCGCGAGTACAGCTCCAGCGTGCGGTGCCCGGCCGCCTGCGGGGCCCCGACCATGATCTGCAGCTGCACCGCGCCACGCTCGGGGAGCACCAGCGGCGCCTCGATGGTCAGCTCGTCCAGCCGGTCGCAGCCCACCTGGTCACCGGCGCGGATGGCCAGCTCCACGAAGGCGGTGCCGGGCAGCAGGACCGTGCCCATCACGGCGTGGTCGGCCAGCCAGGGGTGGCTGTCGAGGGAGAGCCTGCCGGTGAGCAGGAAGCCGTCGGAGTCGGCCAGCGGCACGGCGGCGCCCAGGAGCGGATGGTCGGCCCGGCCCAGGCCCGCCGACTCCACGTCGCCCACGAAGCCCGCCGGGGACGTCAGCCAGAAGCGGCGGTGCTGGAAGGCGTACGTGGGCAGGTCGACGCGGGACGCACCGGTCCCGTCGAAGTACGCCGCCCAGTCCGGCGTCACGCCACGGACGTGCAGCCGGGCGAGGGCGGCGGTGACGGTCTCGGCCTCGGGCCGAGCCTTGCGGCAGGTGGATGCGAACGCGGCGTCGTCACCGGTCACGCACTCCTGTGCCATGGCGGTGAGCACACCGTCGGGGCCGAGTTCGAGGTAGGTGGTGACGCCCTGCGCTTCGAGGGTACGGATGCCGTCGAGGAAGCGGACCGCTTCGCGGACGTGGCGGACCCAGAAGTCGGGGGTGGTGATGTCCTCGACGGAGACGATGTCCCCGGTGAGGTTGGAGACGATCGGGATGCGGGGAGCCGCGTACGACAGGCCCTGCGCGACCTCCCGGAACGCGTCCAGCATCCCGTCCATACGGGGCGAGTGGAAGGCGTGGCTGACCGTGAGCCGCTTGGTCTTACGACCCTGCGCCTCGAAACCGGCGGCGATCGCCAGAGCCGCGTCCTCATCGCCCGCGATGACGACCGATGTCGGACCGTTGAGGGCGGCGATCGAGACACGCTCGGTGAGGAGAGGCGTCACCTCGTCCTCGGCGGCCTGGATGGCGATCATCGCGCCACCGGCGGGGAGTTCCTGCATCAACCGCCCACGCGCGGCCACCAGCTTCGCCGCATCCGCGAGCGGGAGCACACCCGCCACATGGGCAGCGGCCAGCTCACCGATGGAATGCCCGGAGAGGAAGTCCGGCCGCAGACCCCACGCCTCGACCAGCCGGAACAGCGCCACCTCGACCGCGAACAGCGCGGGCTGGGTGTAACCGGTCCGGTCGAGCAACGAGGCGTCAGCCCCGAACAGGACCGTCTTCAGGGGCGTTTCGAGGTGCGGGTCCAGCACGTCGCACACAGCGTCCAGCGCCTCGGCGAACACCGGGTACGCCTCGTACAGCTCGCGGCCCATACCGAGCCGCTGGCTGCCCTGGCCCGTGAACAGGAACGCCACCTTGCCGTCCGCCACCGAGCCTTCGACCAGCGCCGCGGCGGACTCGCCGCGCGCCAGCGCCTCCAGGCCCGCGACCAGCGTGGTCCGGTCCTCGCCGACCACCACCGCACGGTGATCCAGCGCGGCACGCGTGGTCGCGAGCGAGTAGCCGAGGTCGGTCAGCGGCAGCTCGGGCCGCTCCTCCAGGTGGGCGAGCAGCCGTACGGCCTGGGCGCGCAGCGCGTCGGCGGACTTGCCGGACAGGGCCCACGGCAGCACGCCGGGCTGCCGGTTCCCCGGCTTGGTCTCCTCGACGACGGCCGGCGCCTGCTCGATGATGGCGTGGGCGTTCGTACCGCTGACGCCGAAGGACGAGATGCCCGCGCGGCGCGGGTGGCCGGTCTCCGGCCACTCCCTCGCCTCGGCGAGCAGCGAGACGGCGCCCGCCTCCCAGTCGACGTGCGGCGAGGGCTCGTCGATGTGCAGGGACTGCGGAAGCACACCGTGCCGCATCGCCAGCACCATCTTGATGATGCCCGCGACACCGGCGGCGGCCTGCGTGTGGCCGATGTTCGACTTGATGGAGCCCAGGTACAGCGGCTGGTCGGCGGTCTTCTCCTTGCCGTACGTGGCCAGCAGCGCCTGCGCCTCGATCGGGTCGCCGAGCGTGGTCCCCGTACCGTGCGCCTCGACCGCGTCGACCTCGGCGGCGGAGAGGCCCGCACCGGCCAGGGCCTGGCGGATGACGCGCTGCTGCGACGGGCCGTTGGGTGCCGTCAGACCGTTGCTCGCACCGTCCTGGTTGACCGCGGTGCCGCGCACGACGGCCAGCACCTGGTGGCCGTTCTTGCGGGCGTCCGACAGCCGCTCCACGAGCAGCATGCCGACGCCCTCGGCCCAGCCGGTGCCGTCCGCTTCCGCAGAGAACGACTTGCAGCGGCCGCTGGCGGACAGGCCGCCCTGCCGGCTGAAGTCGATGAAGGTGTCCGGGGTGGACATGACGGTGACGCCGCCCGCGAGCGCCATGGTGCACTCGCCGCTGCGCAGCGCCTGCGCCGCCAGGTGCAGCGCCACCAGGGACGACGAGCAGGCGGTGTCGATGGTGACGGCCGGGCCTTCGAGGCCGAAGGTGTACGCGACGCGGCCCGAGGCGACACTGCCCGCCGTGCCGGTGCCGAGGTAGCCCTCAAGACCCTCGGGCAGTGCGGTCAGCCGGGAGAGGTAGTCGTGGTACATGACGCCGGTGAAGACGCCGGTCCGGCTGCCGCGCACGGCCGCCGGGTCGATGCCCGCGCGCTCGAACGCCTCCCAGGAGGACTCCAGCAGCAGCCGCTGGTGCGGGTCCATGGCGAGGGCTTCACGCGGGTTGATGCCGAAGAAGTCCGGGTCGAACTCGCCCGCGTCGTAAAGGAATCCGCCCTCGATGGTGGCGCTGGTGCCCGTCTGCCCCTGGTCGTCGCCGAGCAGCCCGTCCAGCTGCCAGCCACGGTCGGTGGGGAAGCCGGAGATGGCGTCGGTGGCGCCCATGACGAGCTGCCACAGCTCCTCGGGGCTGGTGACGCCGCCCGGGTAGCGGCAGCTCATGCCGACGATGGCGATCGGCTCGTCGTCGGCGACGGCGACGGCCGTCGCCGGGGCGGCGGCGCCCTCGTCGGCCTGGTCGCCGAGGATTTCGGTGCGCAGGAAGCCGGCGAGCGCGGTGGGCGTGGGGTAGTCGAAGACGAGGGTGGCCGGGAGCCGTACGCCCGTCACGGCGCCGAGGCGGTTGCGCAGCTCTACGGCGGTGAGCGAGTCGAAGCCCAGCTCCTTGAAGGCCCGGCCCGCGCCGACCGCCTCCGGACCCGCGTAGCCGAGGACGGCGGCGACCTGGCCGCAGACGACCTCCAGCAGCAGCCGGTCGCGTTCGGGGACGGACAGCCCGAGGAGCCGTTCCGCGAGCCCGCCACCGTCCGCGGCGCCCGACTCGGCGGTGCGGCGGGCCGTTCCGCCGCGCACCAGACCGCGCAGCAGCGCGGGAACCATGGTGGCGTCGGCGTGGCGCAGCGGCGCCAGGTCCAGGTGCATGGGGACGAGCGCGGGGTCGCCGACGGCGAGCGCGGTGTCCAGCAGGGCCAGGCCCTCGTCGGAGGAGAGGGCGGCGACTCCGGCGCGGGTGATGCGCTGGATGTCGGTGTCGTCCAGGTCGCCGGTCATGCCGCTGCGCTCGGCCCACAGGCCCCAGGCGAGGGCGGTCGCGGGGAGCCCCTGGGCGCGGCGCCGCTGGGCGAGGGCGTCGAGGAAGGCGTTGGCGGCCGCGTAGTTGGCCTGTCCGGGGCCGCCGAGCGTTCCGGCGGCGGCGGAGAACAGGACGAACGCGGACAGGTCCAGATCGCGGGTCAGCTCGTGCAGGTTCACCGCCGCGTCCACCTTGGGGGGCAGGACGCGGTCGATGCGCTCGGCGGTGAGCGAGCCGATGACCCCGTCGTCGAGGACGCCCGCCGTGTGCACGACGGCGGTCAGCGGGTGGGCGGCCGGGACGGCGGCCAGCACCTCGGCCAGCGCGGCGCGGTCGGCCACGTCGCAGGCGGCGAGGGTGACCTCGGCGCCGGAGGCGCGCAGTTCGGCGACGAGGTCGGCGGCGCCGTGCGCGTCGGCGCCGCGCCTGCTGAGCAGCAGCAGGTGGCGTACTCCGTGCTCGGCGACCAGGTGGCGGGCGACGAGGCCGCCCAGGGTGCCGGTGGCGCCGGTGACCAGGGCGGTGCCCTCGGGGTCGAGGGCGGGGGCGGTGTGGGAGGCGTCGGAGGCGACCTTCGCCAGGCGCGGTACGACGACGGACCCGGCGCGGACCGCGAGTTGCGACTCGCCGGTGGCCAGGGCCGCGGCGAGGGCGCGGTACGAGGCGTCGCCCCCGTCGATGTCGACGAGGGTGAAGCGGTCGGGGTTCTCGGACTGCGCGGAGCGCAGCAGGCCCCACAGCGGGGCGTGCGCCAGGTCCTCGGTGTCGGCGTCGGCGGCGGTGGCGACGGCGCCCCGGGTGGCGATCACCAGCCGGGAGCCCTCGAAGCGGTCGTCGGCGAGCCAGTCTTGGACCAGTTCCAGCGCGCGGTGCAGGGCGTCGCGCACGGCGGCCTGCGTCGAAAGCCCGTCGGCCTGCGCGAAGAACGGCGCGACGACGGCCTGCGGCACGGGGGCGCCCCCGGTCACGGCCTCGCCGAGCGCGGTCAGGTCGGCGTAACCGGCAGCGGTGGGCAGCGCGGCGGCGAGTTCCGGGCTGTCGTCGCCCAGCAGCGCCCACTGCCCGGCCACGACGGTGGTGTTGGAGGGGACCGGCGCGGGGGTCCACTCGACGCGGAACAGCGCGTCGTAGAAGGCGCCGCGCGCGGAAGTCACCTGCTCGGGCGAGACCGGGCGCAGCAGCAGCGCGTCGACGGAGGCGACGGGCGCGCCGCTCTCGTCGGTCACCAGGACGGCCACGGTGTCCTGGCCCGCGGGCGAGAGCCGTACGCGCAGCGCGGAGGCGCCGACGGCGTGCAGCCGGACGCCGCTCCAGGAGAACGGGAGGCGGCCGTGTTCGGTGTCCTCCAGCAGGGAGCCGATGCCGACGGCGTGCAGGGCCGCGTCCAGCAGCGCCGGGTGCAGCCCGAACAGGTCGGCCTCGGCGCGGGCGCTGTCGGGGAGGCGTACCTCGGCGTACACGTGGTCGCCGTGCTGCCAGGCGGCCTTGAGGCCCTGGAACACCGGGCCGTAGGCGAATCCGCTTGTCGTGAGCCAGTCGTACAGCCCGTCGACGGGGACCTCGGTGGCGCCGGCCGGGGGCCAGGTGGTGAGGGTGTCGTCGGGGGTGGTGGCGCCGGTGGCGAGCACACCGGTGGCGTGGCGGGTCCACTCGCCCTCGCCCCAGGTGCCGTCGGCGGCCTCTTCGAGCCGCGAGTGCAGGGTCAGGGAGCGGCGGCTGGTGTCGTCCGGCGCGCCGACGGACACCTGGATCTGCACCCCGCCCTGCGGGGGCAGGACGAGCGGCGCTTCGAGGGTCAGCTCCTCCAGGATGTCGGCGCCGACGTGGTCACCGGCGCGGATGGCCAGTTCGACGAAGGCCGTGCCGGGCAGCAGCACGGTGTCCATGACGGCGTGGTCGGCGAGCCACGGGTGGGTCTGGAGGGAGAGCCTGCCGGTGAACAGGAATCCGGCGGCGTCGGCGAGCGACACGGCGGCGCCGAGCAGCGGGTGGTCGGCGGAGCCGAGCCCGGCGGCGGTGACGTCACCGGTCCAGGGCCCGGCGGGCTCGGGCCAGTACAGCTCGCGCTGGAAGGCGTACGTGGGCAGCTCGACGCGGCGGGCGCCGGAGCCCGCGAACACGGCGGCCCAGTCGACGGCCACGCCGTGCACATGGGCGCGGGCGAGCGCGTCGGTCAGGGCGGTGGCCTCGGGGCGGTCGCCGCGCAGGACGGGCACGAAGGCGGCGCCGTCGGCGGTGACGCAGTCCTGCGCCATGGCGGTGAGCACCCCGTCGGGGCCCAGCTCGACGAAGGTGGCGACGCCGTACTCCTCGAGCCCGCGGATGCCGTCGGTGAAGCGGACGGCCTGCCGGACGTGCCGGACCCAGTAGTCGGGCGAGCAGATCTCGTCGGCGGAGACGGACGCGCCGGTGAGGTTGGAGATGACGGGGATGACCGGCGGCGCGTAGGTGACGCTCCGCGCGACCTCGCGGAACGCCTCCAGCATGCCGTCCATGTGCGGCGAGTGGAACGCGTGGCTGACGGTGAGCCGCTTGGTCTTACGGCCCTGCGCCTCGAACGACGCGGCTATTTCCGCAGCCGCGTCCTCGTCACCGGCGATGACGACCGAGGTGGGCCCGTTGAGCGCGGCGATGCTCACCTGGTCCGTCAGCAGCGGCGTCACCTCGTCCTCGGACGCCTGGACGGCGATCATCGCGCCGCCGCCCGGAAGCTCCTGCATCAACCGGCCGCGCGCGGCGACCAACCGGCAGGCGTCGGCGAGCGACAGCACGCCCGCCACATGGGCGGCGGCCAGCTCGCCGATGGAGTGCCCGACGAGAAAGTCGGGCTTCACGCCCCACGTTTCCAGCAGCCGGAACAGCGCCACTTCGAGGGCGAACAGGGCGGTCTGGGTGTATGCCGTCTGGTCCAGCACGGAGGCGTCGTCACCGAACATGATGTCGCGCAGCGGCCGTTCGAGGTGGGCGTCGAGTTCGGCGCACACCTCGTCCAGGGCCTGTGCGAAGGCCGGTACGGCCGCGTACAGCTCACGCCCCATGCCGGTGCGCTGGCTGCCCTGGCCGGTGAACAGGAACGCGACCTTGCCCTCGCTGACCTCGCCCCGGATGAGCCCGCTCGCCGGGCCGTCCTCGGCGAGCGCGGCCAGCCCGCGCAGCAGGTCCTCCCGGCCGCCGTCGCCCGCGATGACCACGGCCCGGTGGTCCAGCGCGGCGCGGGTGGTGGCCAGGGAGTGGGCGAGGTCGACCAGGCCGAGGCCCGGGTCGTCCTGTACGTGGGCGGCGAGCCGCGCGGCCTGGGCGCGCAGCGCCGGTGCGCTCTGCCCGGACACCAGCAGCGGCAGCCGCCCGCCGAGCCCGGACCACTCGCCCGTGGCCGTCTCCGGCCGGCGGTCCTCGGCGGGCGCCTGCTCGATGACGGTGTGGGCGTTCGTACCGCTGACGCCGAACGAGGAGATGCCCGCGCGGCGCGGCTGCCCGGTCTCCGGCCACGGCGTGTTCTCGGTGAGCAGCGACACCGCGCCCGCCGACCAGTCGACGTCGCCGGAGGGCGCGTCGACGTGCAGCGTCCTGGGCAGCACGCCGTGCTCGATGGCCTTGACCATCTTGATGATTCCGGCGACACCGGCCGCGGCCTGGGTGTGCCCGAAGTTGGACTTGACGGAGCCGAGCCACAGCGGGCGGCCCTCGGCGCGGTTCTGCCCGTATGTGGCGAGCAGGGCCTGCGCCTCGATGGGGTCGCCGAGAGACGTCCCCGTACCGTGCGCCTCGACGGCGTCGACCTGGGCCGGGGTGAGGCGGCCGTCGGTGAGCGCCTGGCGGATGACGCGCTGCTGGGACGGGCCGTTGGGCGCCGTGAGCCCGTTGCTCGCACCGTCCTGGTTGATGGCGGAGCCGCGCACGAGGGCGAGCACCTGGTGGCCGTGTCGACGGGCGTCCGACAGCCGCTCGACGAGCAGCATGCCGACGCCCTCGCCCCAGCCGGTGCCGTCCGCGCCGTCCGCGAACGCCTTGCAGCGGCCGTCGGGCGCGAGGCCCCGCTGACGGCTGAAGTTGATGAACGCGCGCGGGCTGTTCATGACCGTGACACCACCGGTCAGCGCCATCGAGCATTCGCCGTTGCGCAGCGCCTGCACGGCCAGGTGCAGCGCCACCAGCGACGCGGAGCACGCCGTGTCGACGGTGAGCGCCGGGCCCTCCAGGCCGAAGGTGTAGGAGATGCGGCCGGAGATGACGCTCGCCGCGTTGCCGGTCAGCAGGTACTGCTCGACGCCCTGCGGCAGCCGGTGCATCAGCTCCGGGTAGTCCTGGCCGTTGGTGCCGATGAAGACACCGGCCTTGCTGCCGCGCAGCGTGGCCGGGTCGATCCCGGCCCGCTCGAACGCCTCCCAGGAGGTTTCCAGCAGCAGCCGCTGCTGCGGGTCCATGCCGAGGGTTTCGCGCGGGCTGATCCCGAAGAACCCGGCGTCGAACTCGCCCGCGCCCTCCAGGAATCCGCCCTTGTCGGTGTAGCTGGTGCCCTGCTGGTCGGGGTCGGCGTCGAAGAGCGACGAGACGTCCCAGCCGCGGTCCGTGGGGAAGTCCGTGATGGCGTCGCCGCCACCGGCCACGAGCTGCCACAGCTCCTCCGGAGACGTGACGCCCCCGGGGAACCGGCAGCTCATGCCGACGATCGCGATCGGCTCAGGCTCCTGCGACTCGACCTCGCGAAGACGCTGCCGCGTCTGATGCAGATCGGCAGTTACCCGCTTGAGGTAGTCGAGGATCTTGTCCTGATCCGCCATTGGAGTCTCACCCATGCTTCTCGTCACAAACCTTGCGCCCGCGGACCCATCGATCCTTAGATTCCGAGTTCTTTCTCGATGAAGTCGAAGACCTCATCCTGCGTCGCCTGCTGCAGCTTCTCCGTCACCGTGTCGCCGCTGCCGGCCGTCTCGGCACCGGCCGTACGGGGCTCCGCCCACTTCGCCGCGAGGTCCCGCAGCCGGGCCGCGATGTCGTCCCGCGCCTCGCTCAGCGGGTCGAGGACGGACAGCGCCGACTCCAGCGCGTCCAGCTCCGCGAGCCCTGGCGCGGCCGCCGTACCGCCGTCGCCGACCAGCCGGTCGCACAGGAACTCGGCCAGCGCCGCCGGGGTCGGATAGTCGAAGACCAGCGTGGCGGGCAGCTTCTGCCCGGTGGCGACACCCAGCCGGTTGCGCAGCTCCAGCGCGATCAGCGAGTCGAAGCCCAGCTCCTTGAACGCCCGCCCCGCGCCGACCTCGTCGGTCGTCGGGTGGCCGAGCGCCGCGGCCGCGTTGGTGCGTACGACCTCCAGGACCACCAGGGACTGTTCGGCGCGGGAGATCCCGGCCAGCCGCTGCCGCAGCGCGTCCGCCGGGGAGCCGTCCGCGGCCGCCGCCGGGTCGCCGCCCGGAACGCCGGTCTCCCGCAGTCGCCGCACCTCCGGCAGGTTGCTGATGAGCGGGCTGGGGCGGACCGCGGTGTAGCCCTGGGCGAAGCGTTCCCACTGGATGTCGGCGACGGCCAGCACCGTGTCGGCGTGGTCCAGCGCCCGCTGGAGCGCCGTGATCGCCGCGTGCGGGTCCATCGCCGGGACACCGCCCCGGTCCAGCCGCTCGCCGATCGCCCCGCCGGCGGCGAGTCCCGTCTCGCCCCAGCGGCCCCAGGCCACGGAGGTGGCGGGCAGGCCGTCGGCGCGGCGCTGCTCGGCCAGCGCGTCGAGGTAGGCGTTGGCGGCAGCGTAGTTGCCCTGCCCGGCGTCGCCGAGGGTGCCCGCGATGCCGGAGAACAGCACGAACGCGGACAGCTCCAGGTCGCGGGTCAGCTCGTGCAGATGGCGCGCCGCGTCGGCCTTCGGGCCGAGGACGGTCGCGAACCGCTGCGGGGTGAGGGCGTCCAGCACGCCGTCGTCGAGCACACCCGCGGCGTGCATGACGGCTGTGAGCGGCTGCTCGGCCGGGATCGCGGCGAGCAGCGCCTCGACCGCCTTCCGGTCGGCCACATCGCACGCGGCGACCGTGACCCGGGCGCCGAGCGCGGTCAGTTCGTCGCGCAGCTCGGCCGCGCCGGGCGCCTCCGGGCCACGGCGGCTGGTGAGCACCAGGTGCTCGGCGCCGTTACGGGCCAGCCAGCGCGCCACATGGGCGCCCAGCGCCCCCGTACCGCCGGTGACCAGCGTGGTCCCGGACGGCTTCCAGGACCGTACAGCGGGCGCCCCGGCCAGCGGGGCGCGCACGAGCCTGCGGGCGAACACGCCCGCCGCCCGCACCGCGAGCTGGTCCTCGCCGTCGGCCCCGGCGAGCACGTTCACCAGACGGGACAGCGCCCGGTCGTCAGGCGTTTCAGGCAGGTCGACCAGACCGCCCCAGCGCTCCGGGTACTCCAGCGCGGCGGTCCGGCCCAGGCCCCACACGAGGGCCTGCTCGGGGGATTCCGGCCGGTCCGTGCCGCTGACGGACACCGCGCCACGGGTGGCGCACCACAGCGGCGCCTCCACCCCGGCGTCGCCCAGCGCCTGGATCAACGCGGCCGTGCCGGTCAGCCCGGCGCCGACGCCGTCCGTGCCGGGCGCGGTCCGCTCGTCGAAGGCGAGCAGCGACAGCACACCGGAGACGGTTCCGGCGTCGGCCAGCTCCTCGCGCACCAGGCGGGTCAGCGACTCGCGGTCGGCCTCGACGGCGGCCGGGGTGATCTCCCGTACGTCGGCGCCGAATTCGGCGAGCGTACGGACCACGCCGAGCGTCCAGTCGTCGGTGACGGCGGACTCGGGCACGGCCAGCAGCCACGTCCCGGACAGCCGGGGGGCCTGCGCCTCGGTACGGGAAGTCCACGTCACGCGGTAGCGCCAGCCGTCCACGGTGGACTGCTCGCGGGCCTGCTTGCGCCAGGACGCCAGGGCGGGCAGGACGGCGCCGAGCGAGGACCGCTCGGTGTCGTCGTCGCACGCGAGGGTGTCGGCCAGCGACTCCAGGTCCTCGCGCTCGACGGCCTCCCAGAAGCGGGCGTCGACGGCGTCGGTCGTCGCCTCCGGGGCGTCCGCCACGGCTTCGGCGGCCTGCGGCCAGTAGTGCTGGTGCTGGAAGGCATACGTGGGCAGCTCGACGCGCTGCGCGCCCGTGCCGTCGAACACCGCCTCCCAGTCGACGTCGACACCACGTGTCCACGCCTCGCCGAGGGACGCCCAGAAGCGGCCCAGACCACCCTCGTCGCGGCGCAGCGAACCGATCGCCGCCGCCTCGCGGCCCGCGTCCTCGGCCGTCTCCTGCACGCCCATCGCCAGCACCGGGTGGGCGCTGGACTCGATGAACACGCTCATGCCCTCGTCGAGCAGGCGCCGGATGGCGCTCTCCAGCTCGACGGTGCGACGGAGGTTGGTGAACCAGTACTCGGCGTCCAGCTCCGGACCCTCGACCCACTCCCCCGTCACCGTCGACAGGAACGGCACCTGCGCGGGCTGCGGCTGGACGGAGGCGAGAAGCTTCAGCAGCTCATCGCGCAACAACTCCACCTGCGCGGAGTGCGACGCGTAATCCACCGGGACCCGGCGCGCCCGGACCCCGTCCGCCTCGCACGAGGCGACCAGCTCATCCAGCGCGGTCGGCTCACCGGACACGACCACGGCCGACGGCCCGTTGACGGCCGCCACCGAGACGCGCTCCTCACCCCACGCCGCGATCCGCTCCCGTACCTCGGACACCGGCAGCGCTACGGACACCATGCCGCCCCGGCCCGCCAGCACCCGTCCGATCGCCTGGCTGCGCAGCGCCACCACACGCGCCGCGTCCCGCAGCGACAGAATCCCCGCCACGCACGCGGCCGCGATCTCACCCTGCGAGTGGCCCACCACCGCCGACGGCCGCACGCCCAGCGAACGCCACAGCTCCGCCAGGGACACCATCACCGAGAACAGCACCGGCTGAACGACGTCCACCCGCTCCAGAGACGGCGCGTCCTCCGCGCCTCGCAGCACATCCACCAACGACCAGTCGGTGAATTCGGCGAGTGCGTCGGCACACTCATCAATACGGGCAGAGAACACCGGTGAAGCATCCAACAGCCCCACGGCCATGCCTACCCATTGTGACCCCTGTCCGGGGAACACGAATGCGGCCTTGCCCCCGATTGAGGCCCCCTGCACCAGGTTGGACAGCACCTGCCCCCTAGCGAGGGCGTCCAAACCGCGGGCGAAGTCGTCCCTTTCCGAGCCCACCAGCACCGCGCGCCGGTCGAAGGCGGCACGCGTGGTGGCCAGCGAGTGGCCGACATCGGCAGGGCGCAGTGCAGGCTCGGCGTCGCGGTGGGCGTCGAGGTGGGCCAGCAGCTTGGCGGCCTGGGCGCGCAGCGCTGCCTCGTTCCTGCCCGACAGGACCCACGGCAGCGCGCCGTCGTTCTCCGGTCGCGTCTCCGGCTGGGCCTCCGGCTCGTCGGCGGGGGCCTGTTCCAGGATGGCGTGGGCGTTGGTGCCGCTGAAGCCGAACGAGGACACGGCGGCGCGGCGCGGGTGGCCGGTCTCCGGCCACGGCCGGGCCTCGGTCAGCAGCTCGATGTCGCCCGCCGACCAGTCCACATGCGGGGTGGGTTCGGCGATGTGCAGCGATTCGGGCAGGACGCCGTGCCGCATGGCGAGCACGGTCTTCATCACGCCCGCGACACCGGCGGCCGCTTGTGCGTGGCCGATGTTGGACTTGATGGAGCCGAGCAGCAGGGGCCGGCCCTCGGGCCGGTCCTGGCCGTACGTGGCGAGCAGGGCCTGCGCCTCGATCGGGTCGCCCAGCGTCGTCCCCGTGCCGTGCGCCTCGACGACATCGACCTCGCCGGTGGCCAGGCGGGCGTTGGCGAGGGCCTGCCGGATGACGCGCTGCTGGGACGGGCCGTTCGGCGCCGTCAGACCGTTGCTCGCGCCGTCCTGGTTGATGGCGGAGCCGCGTACGACCGCGAGCACCGGGTGGCCGTTCTTCCGGGCGTCCGACAGCCGCTCGACCAGCAGCATGCCCACGCCCTCGGCCGGGCTGAAGCCGTCGGCGTCCGACGAGAACACCTTGCTGCGGCCGTCGGAGGACAGTCCGCGCTGGCGGCTGAACTCGATGAACGTACCGGGCGTCGCCATGACGGTCACACCGCCCGCGAGCGCCAGCGAGCACTCGCCGTTGCGCAGCGCCTGCACGGCCAGGTGCAGCGCCACCAGCGACGCCGAGCAGGCGGTGTCGACGGTGACGGCGGGCCCTTCCAGGCCGAAGGTGTACGAGAGGCGGCCGGAGACGACGCTGGCGGCGCTGCCGGTGGCGAGGTGGCCCTCGTAGCCCTCGGTGGTGTTGCGCATGAGGATCGAGTAGTCGGAGCCGTTGGTGCCGACGAAGACACCGGACGGGCTGCCGTGCAGCGTGGCCGGGTCGATGCCCGCGCGCTCGAACGCCTCCCAGGAGGTTTCCAGCAGCAGCCGCTGCTGCGGGTCCATCGCCATGGCCTCACGCGGCGAGATCCCGAAGAACGCGGGGTCGAACTCGGCGGCCCCGGTGAGGAATCCGCCCTCGCGGGTGTAGCTGGTGCCCTGCGCGTCCGGGTCCGGGTTGTAGAGGGAGTCGATGTCCCAGCCACGGTCGCCGGGGAACTCCGACAGGGCGTCGCCACCGGAGTCGAGCAGCTGCCACAGCTCCTCCGGGGTGCGGACGCCGCCCGGGAAGCGGCAGCTCATGGCAACGATGGCGATGGGCTCGTCGTCGGCGGACGCCGCCGCGACCGGCTGCGTGGCCACGGCCGTCTGCTCCCTGCCGGACAGCTCGGTGCGCAGATGGCGCGCGAGCGCCGTGGGGGTCGGGTAGTCGAAGATCAGCGTCGGCGGCAGCTTGAGCCCGCCGGCGGCGCCGAGGCGGTTGCGGAGTTCGACGGCGGTCAGCGAGTCGAAGCCCAGGTCCTTGAAGGCCCGGCCCGGCTCGACGTCGTCGGCGCCCGCGTACCCCAGCACGGCCGCCACGGCGGTCCGTACCAGCTCCAGCACCAGCCGCTCCTGCTCGGCCTCCGAGGCTCCGGCGAGCTGCTGCGCGAACGCGACACCGTCGGCGCCTTCCGCCTCGGCGTCGCCGCTCATGTCGGCGATGACGTCCCGAGCCTCGGGCAGGTCGTGCAGCAGCGGGCGCGAGCGGCCGGAGGTGAAGGCGAGGACGAAACGCTTCCACTCCATGTCGACGATCGTCAGGACCGACTCGTCGCGGTCCAGGGCGTGGTGGAGCGCGGTGACGGCCGCGCCGGGCGCCATTTCGATGACGCCGTGGCGGCGCATCCGGTCGCCCACGCCGCCCTCGGCCATGCCGCCCTCGCCCCACGGCCCCCAGGCCAGCGAGGTGGCGGGCAGTCCCTGAGCGCGCCGCCACTCTGCGAAGGCGTCGAGGAACGCATTGCCCGGCGCGTAGTTGCCCTGACCGGGCGCGCCGAAGGTGGCCGCGAAGGACGAGAACAGCACGAAAGCGGACAGGTCCAGGTCGCGGGTCAGCTCGTGCAGATGCCGGGTGGCGTCGACCTTGACCTTCAGCACCCGGTCGATCTGCTCCGGGGTCAGCCCCTCGATCACCCCATCGTCCAGCACCGCGGCCGTGTGCACGACGGCGGTCAGCGGGTGCGCGGCGGGGACGGCGGCGAGCAGCGCCTCGACCTGCGCGCGGTCGGCCACATCGCACGCGGCGATGGTGACCCGGGCGCCGAGCGCGGTCAGTTCGTCGCGCAGCTCGGCCGCGCCGGGCGCCTCCGGGCCACGGCGGCTGGTGAGCACCAGGTGCTCGGCGCCGTTACGGGCCAGCCAGCGCGCCACATGGGCGCCCAGCGCCCCCGTACCGCCGGTGACCAGCGTGGTCCCGGACGGCTTCCAGGACCGTACGGCGGGCGCCCCGGCCAGCGGGGCGCGCACCAGGCGGCGTACGAGGAGCCCGGTGGCGCGGATCGCGACCTGGTCCTCGTCGTCGGCGCCTGCGAGTGCGGTGACCAGCCGGGACAGCGCCCGCTCGTCGGCCGCCTCGGGCAGGTCGACCAGACCGCCCCAGCGCTCCCCGTGCTCCAGCGCGGCCACCCGGCCCAGGCCCCAGACCAGCGCCTGCTCCGGCGTGTCCAGCGCGTCCGCGCGGCCGACGGACACCGCGCCGCGCGTGGCGGACCACAACGGCGCGCCGATCTCCGCGTCGCCCAGCGCCTGCACCAGCGCGAACTGCGCCGCCACCCCGGCCGGGACGGAGCCGTGCAGCGGGTGCGGACGGCCGTCCAGCGCCAGCAGCGACAGCACACCGGCGAACGGGATGCCATCGGTGTCGACGAGCGCGGTGCGCAGCCGCTCGGTCAGCTGCTCACGGCCGTCGGTGGCGGGGTTCACCACGATCTGCCGTACATCGGCGCCGCGTTCGGCGAGCGTACGGGCCACACCGGTCGCCCACTCGTCCTCGGCGGCGGACTCCGGTACCACCAGCAGCCACGCCCCGGACAGCCGCGCGGGCTGCCCGTCGGCGAGCGGCTTCCACATCACGCGGTAGCGCCAGCCGTCCACCGTGGACTGCTCGCGGGCCTGCTTGCGCCACGCCGCGAGGGCTGGCAGCAGCGCGCTGACCTGCTCGTCATCGCCGTCGACGGCCAGTTCGGCGGCCAGCGTCTGCCAGTCCTCGCGGTCGACGGCGTCCCAGAACCGGGCCTCGACGGGGTCGGGGGCGGTGGCGGCGGGGGCGGGCGAGGTGCCCGCCTCGAGCCAGTAGTGCTGGTGCTGGAAGGCGTACGTGGGCAACTCGACGCGGGCCGCGCCCGTACCGTCGAACAGCGTGCCCCAGTCGGCCTGGACGCCGCGTGTCCATGCCTCGCCGAGGGATGCCCAGAAGCGGTCCAGGCCACCCTCGTCACGGCGCAGCGAACCGATCGCCGCCGCGTCCAGACCGGCGTCCTCGGCGGTCTCCTGCACGGCCATCGCCAGCACGGGGTGGGCACTGGACTCGATGAACGCCCCGAAGCCCTCGTCGAGGAGTCGGCGTACGGCGCTCTCCAGCTCGACGGTGCGACGGAGGTTGGTGAACCAGTACTCGGCGTCCAGCTCCGGACC
>NZ_JBIBJI010000041.1:0-45650 GCF_042958345.1 Streptomyces sp. NPDC007983 | reverse complement strand
ACCCCCCAGGTCATCCCTTCGACAGGGGGGAACAGTCATGCCGGGCCCGGAGGCCAGCGGTCCCCTTGCAGGACCGCGAAGAAGATAACGGGGGCTACCCCGTGGCGGAGTCGGAGCGTTCGCGCTTGGGCCAGAGGGTGTAGCTCAGCGCGATGATCACGTTGATGCCGATCACG
Source organism: Streptomyces sp. NPDC007983 (assembly GCF_042958345.1). Classification (NCBI taxonomy): domain Bacteria; kingdom Bacillati; phylum Actinomycetota; class Actinomycetes; order Kitasatosporales; family Streptomycetaceae; genus Streptomyces; species Streptomyces sp. NPDC007983. Next base: position 45,474 of record NZ_JBIBJI010000041.1, on the reverse strand, counting down.
AACAGCATCTTCCCCTGCCAGTCGCGCAGCGAGCCGATGTCGCCGTCGTCGCCGACGTACCAGATCGCCGCCTGCAGCAGCGCCATCGCGATGACCGCCGCCAGGATCCAGCGGGCGGCGGTCTTCCATTCGTGGGCCGCGCGCGCCATGCCGTACTTCGGCGGCTTCACCGGCGGCGGGCCGCCGAAGAAGCGGTGGGCCACCCTCGCGTCGACCCACGTGATCGTCTGGTGGCCCAGGGCGATCGAGAAGCCGATGTAGGCGGCGGCGATGCCGTGCTTGACGTCCGGTTCGGCGCCGTTCTTCAGGTCGATCGCCGTCGCCACGAACAGCACCAGCTCCAGCAGCGGTTCGCACAGCAGCACGGCCACGCTCGCACGCGGCATCCTGGCGGCGTACCGCAGCGCGAGCCCCACGGCCAGCAGGACCCAGAAGCCGACCTCACAGGCGATGATCAGCGCGACGATCACGGTTCGCTCCTCTCCGTTCCTCCTCCCCACCGTTCCGTGCGATCGGGGCCTTCGCCTCGTCGCCCGTGACGAGACCCGGGTGCATCCTTCGATGTACGACGGGTGCGAGGAGGACCGACCCCGAGGGGAGGCCCGGGCCGCGTGCCGCATGCTGTGATGGAGCCATGCCTGCCCGCCCCCACCGCGACGACATGCTGATCGGCCTCACCGGGGTGCTCGGCGGGGTGCTGCTGTGGGCGCTGGGGCTGCACAACAATCCGCCGTTCTTCGGTACGCCCCAGTGGCCCGGGCTGGTCGCCCTGGCCGTCATCTCGGGGGCGGAGCTGCTGCGGCGTACCGCGCCGGTCGTGGGGCTCGGCATCGGGACCGTCGCCGTGGCCGTGGACCTGTGCAGCGGCGGGCTGGCCGCGACGCTCCTGATGTACACGGACCTGATCTACGCGTGCGTCATGTACGGCACCCCCGCCACCGCCCGCCGCGTCCCCCGGCTGTGCGTGCTGGCCACGGCGCTGGCGACGGCCGTGCCGCTGGCGGTCTTCCAGGAGCCCGAGACGCTGCTGATCGGCATGCTGGTCGCGGTGTTCACCATCAGCCCGGCGTGGACCGGGGTGCTGGTCCGCAACCACCGGGAGGAGGCCGCGGCCGAGCGGCTGCGCGCCGAGCAGACCGCGCTGCTGGCCGAGTTGGACCGCCGGGAGGCGGTCACCGCCGAGCGGGCCCGGATGGCCCGCGAGTTGCACGACATGGTGGCCAACCACCTCTCCGCGATCGCCATCCACTCCACCGCCGCCCAGTCGCTCAAGGACCCGGCCGCGACGGAGGAGGCGCTCGGGGTCATCCGGGAGAACAGCGTGCGCGGACTGGCCGAGATGCGGCGGCTGATCGGGCTGCTGCGGGACACGCGCGACGCGGACCGGCCGTCCGCCGCGCCCACCCTCGACGCGCTGGACACCCTGCTGGAGCAGGCCAGGAGCACCAGTTCACCGGGCGGGCAGGACTTCGTCCTGTACGACGAACGCCCGGCGGGCTCCGCCCCGCTGCCCGCCCCGGTCGAACTCGCCGCGTACCGCATCGTCCAGGAGTCGCTGACCAACGCCCTCAAGCACGCCGGGCCCGGCAGGGTGGACGTGACGCTGACGCAGCTCCCCTGCGGTGCGGACGGTGCCCTGGAGGTCCGGGTGACCAGCCCGTACGGCGAGCGCCCCGCGCCCCGGGCGCCCGGCTCCGGCACCGGGCTGATCGGGATGCGGGAACGCGTGACGCTGCTCGGCGGCACCCTCGACGCGGGGCCCGCCCCCGGCCCCTCCGGCACGGTGTGGCGGGTCCGGGCCGCCCTCCCCCTGGGGGACAAGGCATGACGACCATCCACAACCGCACAGGAGTCGCGGTGAATCCGAAACCCGAGGAACCCATCCGGGTGCTCGTCGCCGAGGACCAGGCCGCGGTCCGCTCCGGGCTCGTGCTCATCCTGCGCTCGGCGCCCGGCATCGAGGTGGCCGGCGAGGCCGCCGACGGCGAGGAGGCCGTGGCACGGGCCCGGGCGCTCCGCCCCGACGTGGTGCTGATGGACGTCCAGATGCCCCGGCTCGACGGGGTCTCCGCGACCCGTCAGGTGGTCGCCGAGGGGCTGGCGGACGTGCTGGTGCTGACCACGTTCGACCTGGACGAGTATGTCTTCGGGGCGCTGCGCGCCGGGGCGGCCGGGTTTCTGCTCAAGGACAGCGACGCGGCACGGCTGGTCGAGGCGGTCCGTACGGTCGCGCGCGGTGAGGGGCTGATCGCGCCCGCGGTGACCCGTCGGCTGATCGCGGAGTTCGCCAGATCCGGCGCCGGGACGGCGGCTGATCCCGCCGTGCTCGCCGCGCTCACCCCGCGCGAGCGCGAGGTGCTGGGCTGTCTGGGCCGGGGGATGTCGAACGCGCAGATCGCGACGCACCTGACCATGGCGGAGGCGACGGTGAAGACCCACGTCAGCCGGCTGCTCGGCAAGCTGGACCTGCGCAGCCGGGTCCAGGCGGCCGTTCTGGCGCAGGAATTGGGGGTATGACGGAACCCTCTAGGCGACGTTGACGCGCTGGCCGGGCGGGGCGGCCTCCAGCCAGGCCAGGAAGCCGGTCAGGGCGTCGTCGCTCATCGCCAGCTCCAGCCGCGTACCGCTGTGACGGCAGGCCAGGATCACCGCGTCGGAGAGCAGGGCCAGCTCTTCCTCGCCCTTGGGGGTACGCCGCTCCAGCACCTCGATCGAGGCGCGCTCGAGCGTCCGCCGAGGCCGGAACGCGTACGAGAAGACCCGGAACCACTCGATCCGGTCACCGTTGTAGCGGGCGATCCCGTACACCCACCCCTTACCGCTGGGCTCCGCCTCGGGTCCGGGCGCGCCCCAGCGCATGGAACAGTCGAAGGTGCCGCCGGACCGCTGGATCAGCCGCCGCCGCAGCCCGAAGACGAAGAGTCCCGCCACCACCAGCGCGACGACCACGCCGCTCACGAGCAGAGCGAGGACCATCTTCACCGACCTCCTCGCCTCATCCGGAAAAACCGCACCTGCATCGCCTCAGCCGCGGACCGCTGAAGAGGAGCTCCAGCGAGGTCCGCGGCTGAGGTTTTCCGACCGTACGTGACAGGCTCAGTGCACTCCCGCCACCGCACGCAGCCGGACGTCGGCGCGCCGCTCGGCGGCGGCGTCCGCCGCCGACTTGGCGCGCTCCAGCGCCCGCTCCGCGCGCTTGACATCGATTTCGTCGGACAGCTCCGCGATCTCGGCCAGCACCGAGAGCTTGTCGTCCGCGAACGAGATGAACCCGCCGTGCACCGCGGCGACGACCGTCCCGCCCTCGCTCGTACGGATGGTCACCGGGCCGGACTCCAGCACACCGAGCAGCGGCTGGTGGCCGGGCATGACGCCGATGTCACCCGATGTGGTGCGCGCGATGACCAAGGTGGCCGTGCCGGACCAGACACTACGGTCCGCCGCGACCATCTCGACGTGCAGCTCAGCAGCCAACGTGGCTCCTCGGGTCTGAAACCTGCCGGGGACGGCAGGGCTTTCGTCAAAGAATAACGGGCGTACGGAGAGGGGCGGGACCGGGCCCACCCCTCTCCGGAGCTAGGACGCTCAGGAGACGCCCAGCTCCTTGGCCTTCGCCTTCAGGTCGTCCAGGCCACCGCACATGAAGAACGCCTGCTCCGGGAAGTGGTCGAACTCACCGTCGGCGATCGCGTTGAACGCGGCGATCGACTCGTCCAGCGGCACGTCCGATCCGTCGAGACCGGTGAACTGCTTCGCCGCGTGGGTGTTCTGCGACAGGAAGCGCTCGATGCGGCGGGCGCGGAAGACGGTGAGCTTGTCCTCCTCGCCGAGCTCGTCGATGCCCAGGATGTTGATGATGTCCTGGAGGTCCTTGTACTTCTGCAGGATCGACTTCACGCGCGAGGCGCAGTCGTAGTGGTCCTGCGAGATGTAGCGCGGGTCCAGGATCCGGGACGTCGAGTCCAGCGGGTCCACCGCCGGGTAGATGCCCTTCTCCGAGATCGGCCGGGAGAGCACCGTGGTCGCGTCGAGGTGCGCGAAGGTGGTCGCCGGGGCCGGGTCGGTGAGGTCGTCCGCGGGGACGTAGATCGCCTGCATCGAGGTGATCGAGTGACCGCGGGTCGAGGTGATGCGCTCCTGGAGGATGCCCATCTCGTCGGCCAGGTTCGGCTGGTAGCCCACCGCAGAGGGCATGCGGCCGAGCAGGGTCGAGACCTCGGAACCGGCCTGGGTGAAGCGGAAGATGTTGTCGATGAAGAACAGCACGTCCTGCTTCTGCACATCGCGGAAGTACTCCGCCATGGTCAGACCGGCCAGGGCGACGCGCAGACGGGTGCCCGGGGGCTCGTCCATCTGGCCGAAGACCAGCGCGGTCTGCGGGAGCACGCCGGACTCGGCCATCTCCTCGATCAGGTCGTTGCCCTCACGGGTGCGCTCGCCGACACCGGCGAACACGGAAACGCCCTCGTGCAGCTTGGCCACACGCATGATCATTTCCTGGATGAGGACGGTCTTGCCGACGCCCGCGCCGCCGAACAGACCGATCTTGCCGCCCTTGACGTACGGGGTCAGCAGGTCGACGACCTTCAGGCCGGTCTCGAACATCTCGGTCTTGGACTCGAGCTGGTCGAACGCCGGGGCCTTGCGGTGGATGGACCAGCGCTCGGTGACCTCGGACTCGGCCTCGGGCTCGTTGAGGATCTGCCCGAGGGTGTTGAACACCCGGCCCTTGGTGACGTCGCCGACGGGCACGGTGATGCCCGCGCCGGTGTCGGTCACCGGGGCCTGGCGGACCAGGCCGTCGGTGGGCTGCATGGAGATGGAGCGCACCAGGCCCTCGCCGAGGTGCTGCGCGACCTCGAGGGTCAGGGTCTTCTTCGCCCCGTCCTCGGCCGGGTCGGCGATCTCGACGTGCAGCGCGTTGTAGATCTCCGGCATCGCGTCGACGGGGAACTCCACGTCGACGACCGGGCCGATGACCCGCGCGACGCGGCCCGTCGCCGTGGCCGTCTCAACAGTGGTGGTCATAGTTGTCAGTCACTCCCCGCAGAGGCGTCGGCCAGAGCGCTCGCGCCACCGACGATCTCGCTGATTTCCTGGGTGATGTCGGCCTGGCGGGCCGCGTTGGCAAGCCGCGTGAGCGACTTGATGAGTTCATCGGCATTGTCGGTCGCCGACTTCATCGCCCGCCGGGTGGCCGCGTGCTTGGAGGCGGCGGCCTGCAGCAGGGCGTTGTAGATCCGAGACTCGACGTACCGCGGCAGCAGGGCGTCGAGGACGTCCTCGGCCGACGGCTCGAACTCGAAGAGCGGCAGCAGCTCGCCCTTCTTCTCCTGCTCCTCCGCCTGCTCCTCGAGGCTGAGCGGCAGCAGCCGGTCCTGGACCGGGGTCTGCGTCAGCATCGAGACGAACTCGGTGAACACGATGTGCAGCTCGTCCACGCCGCCGTCGGCCGTCTCCTGGAGCACGGCCTCGATCAGCGGTCCGGCGATCTTCTTGGCATCGGCGTAGGTCGGGTTGTCGGTGAAGCCCGTCCACGACTCCGTGACCTTGCGCTCACGGAAGGCGTAGTAGGCGACGCCCTTGCGGCCGACGATGTAGGTGTCGACCTCCTTGCCCTCGCCGGTGAGCCGCTCGGTGAGCTGCTCGGCCGCCTTGATGACGTTGGAGGAGTAGCCGCCCGCGAGTCCGCGGTCGCTCGTGATGAGCAGCACCGCGGCGCGGGTCGGGTTCTTGGCCTCCGTGGTCAGCGCGTGCTGGGTGGTGGAGCCCTTGGCCACGGCGCCGACCGCGCGGGTCAGCTCGGTGGCGTACGGGGTCGACGCGGCCACCTGGCGCTGCGCCTTGACGACGCGCGAGGCGGCGATCATCTCCATCGCCTTGGTGATCTTCTTGGTCGCGGAGACGGACTTGATCCGCCTCTTGTAGACCTTGACCTGGGCACCCATACTCAGCCCTCGCCCAGCAGCTTGCCGTCCGAGGTCTCGAACTGCTTCTTGAAGCCGTCGACGGCCTCGCCCAGCGCCGCGATCGTGTCGTCGGACATCTTGCCGCCCTCGACGATGCTGGTCAGCAGCCCCTTGTGCTCACGGTGCAGGTAGTCCAGCAGCTCACGCTCGAAGCGGCGGACGTCCTCCACGGGCACGTCGTCCATCTTGCCGTTGGTGCCGGCCCAGACGGAGACGATCTCGTCCTCGGTGGAGAACGGGGCGTACTGGCCCTGCTTCAGCAGCTCGACCATGCGCGCACCGCGCTCCAGCGACGCCTTCGAGGCCGCGTCCAAGTCGGAACCGAAGGCGGCGAACGCCTCCAGCTCACGGTACTGGGCGAGGTCCACGCGGAGCCGGCCGGAGACCTGGCGCATGGCCCGGTGCTGCGCGGAACCACCGACTCGGGAGACCGAGATACCGACGTTCAGGGCCGGCCGCTGACCGGCGTTGAACAGGTCGGACTCGAGGAAGCACTGACCGTCGGTGATGGAGATGACGTTGGTCGGAATGAACGCCGACACGTCGTTCGCCTTGGTCTCGACGATCGGCAGACCGGTCATCGAACCGGAGCCCATCTCGTCGGAGAGCTTGGCGCAGCGCTCCAGCAGCCGGGAGTGCAGGTAGAAGACGTCACCCGGGTAGGCCTCACGGCCCGGCGGGCGGCGCAGCAGCAGCGACACGGCGCGGTACGCGTCGGCCTGCTTGGACAGGTCGTCGAAGACGATCAGGACGTGCTTGCCCTCGTACATCCAGTGCTGACCGATGGCCGAGCCGGTGTAGGGCGCCAGGTACTTGAAGCCCGCCGGGTCGGACGCCGGGGCGGCGACGATCGTCGTGTACTCCAGCGCACCGGCCTCCTCCAGCGCGCCGCGCACGGACGCGATGGTGGAGCCCTTCTGGCCGACGGCGACGTAGATGCAGCGGACCTGCTTCTTCGGGTCGCCGGAGCGCCAGTTGTCACGCTGGTTGATGATCGTGTCGACGCACAGCGCGGTCTTGCCGGTCTGCCGGTCGCCGATGATCAGCTGACGCTGGCCGCGGCCGATCGGGGTCATGGCGTCGACGGCCTTGTAGCCGGTCTCCATCGGCTCGTGCACCGACTTGCGCTGCATCACCGTGGGGGCCTGCAGTTCGAGGGCTCGGCGGCCCTCGGTCTCGATCTCGCCGAGGCCGTCGATCGGGTTGCCCAGCGGGTCGACGACGCGGCCGAGGTAGCCCTCGCCGACGGCTACCGAAAGGACCTCGCCGGTGCGGTGCACCTGCTGGCCCTCCTCGATGCCGCTGAACTCGCCGAGGACAACGGCACCGATCTCGCGCTCCTCGAGGTTGAGGGCGAGGCCGAGGGTTCCGTCCTCGAACTTCAGCAGTTCGTTCGCCATGGCCGAGGGAAGACCCTCGACCCTCGCGATGCCGTCGCCGGCAACGCTGACCGTACCGACCTCCTCGCGCGAGGCCGCGTCCGGCTTGTACGCCTGGACAAAGTTCTCCAGCGCGTCCCGGATCTCCTCCGGCCGGATCGTGAGCTCCGCCATCTGGGTTCCCTGCTCTCCTTGTTGGGCCCGAAGTAAGTGACTACGGCCCAACTCGGGCCGCTTACATGCTTGTTGAGTTGGTGGCTGTATCAGCCGGCCATCCGCCGGCTCGCCTCTTCGAGGCGGTCCGCGATGGTCCCGTTGATGACCTCGTCGCCGACGCGCACGACGATCCCGCCGAGGACCTCCGGGTCCACGTCGAGATTGAGGTGCACCTGGTGTCCGTACAGTGCCGCCAGGGCGGCCCCGAGGCGCTCCTTCTGCCGGTCGCTGAGCGGCACCGCCGAGGTGACGACCGCGACCATCCGGTCCCGGCGCGCCGCGGCGAGCCTGGACAGCTCGTCGAGACCCGCCTCCAGGCTACGTCCGCGCGGCTGGGTCACAAGACGCACGACAAGCCGCTCGGTGACCCGGTCCGCCCGGCCGCCCAGCAGCTCGCGCACCAGTCCGGCCTTGGCCGTACCGCTCGCACGCCGGTCGGCCAGAGCCGACCGCAGCTCGGACGAGGAGGAGACGATCCGGCCGAACCGGAACAGCTCGTCCTCTACGTTGTCGAGGGTGCCGGCCCGCTGGGCCGCCACCAGGTCGGCGCTGCTCGCCAGCTCCTCGACCGCGTCCGCCAGGTCGCGCGAGCGCGACCAGCGGGAGCGGACCATGCCGGAGACCAGGTCGAGGGCCTCGCCGCCGACCTGCCCGCTCAGCAGGCGCCGGGCCAGTTCGGCCTTGCCCTCGCCGGACTGCGCCGGGTCGGTGAGGACCCGGCGCAGCGAGACCTCACGGTCGAGCAGCGCGGTGACGGCGGCCAGCTCGTCGGCGAGCTTCGCCGCGTCGACGGACGTGTTGTCCGTCAGCGCGTCGAAGCGCTCGCGCGCGGCAGCCAGTGCCTCCCTGCTCGCTCCGTTCATCGTCCGGCCTCGGCCTTCGAGCCGTCGGCCGCCTTGGCCTCGAGGTCGTCGAGGAAACGGTCGATGGTGCGGCTCTGCCGGGCGACGTCCTCGAGGGACTCGCCGACGATCTTGCCGGCCAGGTCGGTGGCGAGCTTGCCCACGTCCTGGCGCAGCGCCGTACCGGCCTGCTTGCGCTCGGCCTCGATCTGGGCGTGACCGGCGGCGACGATCTCCTCGCGCTGCCGCTGACCCTCCGCACGCATCTCCGCGATGAGCGCGGCACCCTGCTCCTGCGCCTCCTGGCGCAGTCGGGCGGCCTCGTGACGGGCGTCGGCGAGCTGGGCGCGGTAGTCCTCGAGGACCTGCTGCGCCTCGGCCTGAGTTGCCTCGGCCTTCTCCATTCCGCCCTCGATCGCCGCGCGGCGCTCGTCCAGAACACGGTTGATGTTCGGGAGGAGCTTCTTGGCGAAGAAGATGAAAACGATGGCGAAGGCGATCAGGCCGATGACAAGCTCTGGGATCGGCGGGATGAGCGGGTTCTCCTGCTCCTCCGCCAGGTGTACCAGGGCGTTCACATCATTGCCTTTCGTCGGATTCAGCTGGGCTTAGGCCGAAGCGTCAGCTGGTCGGGTAGACGAACGGCATAACCAGACCGATCAGGGCCAGCGCCTCACAGAGCACGAAGCCGAGGATCTGGTTGGCGCGGATCAGACCGGCAGCCTCGGGCTGGCGGGCCATGGCCTGGGTGCCGTTACCGAAGATGATGCCGACGCCGACACCGGGGCCGATCGCGGCGAGACCGTAACCGATCGAACCGAGGTTGCCCTTGAGCTGGACAGCGGCGAGGGACGTCTCGAGAGCGGACATGCCGTTTCTTCCTTCTCTTTCACGGACCGGTGGGGGTTGGCCACCGGACACCCTTTAGGACGGGAGCTGACGTGGTACTCAGTGGTGCTCGGCGAGAGCACCCTGGATGTAGCTGCAGGCCAGCAGGACGAAGACGTAGGCCTGAAGGGCCTGGATGAACAGCTCGAAGGCGGTCAGCAGGATGGTCATGACGAACGAGACGCTCGCATAGGCGATCCCGATGCCGTTCAGCAGGTACCAGCTGGCGATCGTGAAGATCAGCAGCAGCACGTGGCCCGCGAACATGTTGGCGAAGAGCCGGACGGCGTGGGTGAACGGCCGGATGACCAGGTTGGAGAGCAGTTCCAGCGCCATGACCACCGGCAGGACCCCGCCGAGCGACTTGTCGTAACCGGCGATGTTCTTCCAGCCACCGACGAAGCCGTGCTTCTTGAAGGTGAGGCTGACCCACAGGATGTAGACGATCGCCGCGAGTCCCGCAGGGAAGGCGATGATCGACGTCACCGGGAACTGGGCCAGCGGGACCACGGACCAGAGGTTCATGATCCAGATGAAGAAGAACAGGGAGACCATGAGGGGGACGTACTTGTCGCCCTCCTTCTTCCCCAGGGCCTCGTAGACGACGCCGCGGCGCACGAAGTCGTAGCCCGCCTCGCCGACCATCTGGAGCTTGCCGGGGACGACCTTGGCCTTCCCGAAGGCGGCCCAGAAGAACGCCACGACGACGACGGTCCCCAGCAGGGCCAGCAGCATCGGCTTGTTGAACTCGAAGCCGCCGATCGTCGCGATCGGCTCGAACGTGAACGAGTGAAGCCCTGGGGCCGGGAAGCCGCACCCGTCGAAGATGTGGCAATCGGTCTCGAAGGCGAGCGTCTGGTCAGGACTCACCGCGAGCTCCTTCAGCGTGGCGCATGGGTACGGCAACCTCGATGTGTCGGCGCGGCGCATGGCCACGGAACGGCACTGGACTGGTTCTTACGAATGTGGGGGCGGCTTGTGTGCACAAGACCGATGGGCTCACGGGCAGCAGCTGCATGGGCCGCCGATTCCGTCCCGTGGAATCCGGGGGTTCAGCCGCCTGCGCCCGCTGTGCCTCAGATGAAACCGGACGATAGCAGGTGAGCGCGGGCGTCTTTATAGCGGCCCTACAGATCACGGTGCGGACCCGGCGGGGGAGGCTTCCTTCTCCCTCGCCGGCTTCTGTTCGTCCTCGGCTTCCGGTTGCACGTAAAGAATCTTGGCCTTCATGTGAGCACGGGTCTGCGCCGCGATCCATGTCAGTGTCGCAGCAAGCAGGGAGAACGCGAACGCCCGGGTGTTGAAGAGGGTGGTGTCCTTGAAGACGGCCAGCAGCACGGCGATCAGCAGGAACTGCACCATGTAGAGGGCGAGCCCCATCATCTGGAACAGCTGCGGAAGGTACTTCGCGGTGCGCACGAGCACGATCAGGTCGATCGTCATGACCGCGGCCACGAGAACTGTCCCGAAAGCGGCCCCGATCGCGCCCTTTCCACCGGCGAGCACAGAACTGGCGGCAACGGCGACCACCCCGACCACGGCGGTGGGCACGGCGCAACTGAGCAGCGTTCTGGCGTCGTTGGACTGCATGAAGGGTTTCTCCGGCAAGAGTCGGAAGCAACGATTCGTCGTGGACGAGCGTATCCCCGGGGAAGGGAAGAACCTCACGGCGAAGGACCGTCGCACTACGGTCCTTGGGCTCTAGCACCGGGTTTAGTGAACGGTATCACAAACTATTTGATGAGGTCTTTACCCGTTCGATGTGCTGCACGTCACACGTGCGAGTGACGCGCTGCGTACGCGTTGACGCAGCGCGTCACTGTTACTGCGGAGTTCCGATCTTCCTGCGATGAGTGAAACGGGACCGGTCGCCGATCGCCGTGGCGCCGTTGAGCCCGGCGGACAGCGGCTCGGGCGCAACCGTCTCCGGCTGCCCCGGTTCACCCGCTTCGGACGCTTCGGCCGGCTCGGGTTCTTCCGCCCGGGCCGCCACCGGGGTGGTCACGGCCGTACGCTCCGTCGCGACCCGGCGGCGGTAACGGGGCGGAACGAACGACTCCGCCCACCGCGGCACGCGCGGGGTGAACCGCGGCAGCAGCAACAGCACCAGCCCCACCGCGCTCAGCACGACGATCGCGAGCACGAACCACACACCGGCCGAGTTCACCGAGTAGGCGACCGCGCCGAAGGCGATCAGCGCCGACCAGAAGTACATGATCAGCACGGCCCGGCTGTGCGAGTGGCCGATCTCCAGCAGCCGGTGGTGCAGATGGCCGCGGTCCGCCGCGAACGGCGACTGGCCGCGCCAGGTGCGCCGGACGATGGCGAGCACCAGGTCCGCGAAGGGCACCGCGATGACGGTGAGCGGCAGCAGCAGCGGGATGTAGACCGGCACGGTGGCGTGCACCGCCGCCGTCTCGGATCCGGCGAACAGCTTCATCGCGTCCGGGTCCACCTGGCCCGTGATGGAGATCGCACCCGCCGCGAGCACCAGCCCGATGAGCATCGAGCCCGAGTCGCCCATGAAGATCCGCGCGGGGTGGGCGTTGTGCGGCAGGAAGCCCAGGCACATGCCCATGAGGACGGCGGCGAACAGGGTCGCGGGGGCGGCGGCCTCCAGCCCGTAGCCGAACCAGATGCGGTACGCGTACATGAAGAACGCGGCGGCGGCGATGCACACCATGCCGGACGCCAAACCGTCCAGCCCGTCGACGAAGTTGACCGCGTTGATAGTGATGACGACCAGAGCCACCGTCAGCAGCGTGCCCTGCCAGGGCGTCAGTGAGACGGGTCCCACACCGGGCACCGGCAGCCACAGGATGGTCAGACCCTGGAGCACCATCACACCGGCGGCGATCATCTGGCCGCCCAGCTTGATGAGCGCGTCCACGCCCCACTTGTCGTCCAGCACGCCGAGCAGCCAGATGAGCCCGGCGCCGGAGAGCAGCGCGCGCGGCTCGTTGGACGACTCGAAGACGTCCTTGAGGTTCGTGAGGTGAGCGGCCACCAGCAACCCCGCGCAGAGGCCGCCGAACATGGCGATGCCTCCGAGTCGCGGAGTGGGCTCACGGTGCACATCGCGGGCCCGGATCTCCGGCATCGCACCAGCGGCGATGGCGAACTTCCGAACCGGCCCGGTGAGCAGATACGTCACCGCGGCCACGATGCACAGAGTCAGCAGGTATTCACGCACCTATTCCCCAGACGTCGCGAGGCAGATCAGGGCCACACCCTAGGAGACCTCACCCTAGCCTGCTCCGGTTCCCGATGTGCCGGGGACCGGCAGTGGCGCACGGTGTTCCACGGCCACCTCGCCGAACCTTCTGCGCATGTACGACAGATCCTCCAGCAACCCGGCGGAGGTGACCGGGCGCGCCCGCTTGGGTGTGGGCGTCGAGTGTGATGGTGCCCACGGTGGTCAGTCGTCATGGTCGCCGTCCCCGAGCTGTTCGACGGTGTCCAGCAGCCGGGCGAACGCCTTGTCGACCACCGGACCTCACCGCGACGCAAGGCCAACCCACTTCCTCCGCAAGGGAGTTCGCGGCGGATGATCACAGGGGGTACGGAGGAAAAGCGGCGGCCAGTTCCCTGACCTCCGCGCGCACCCCGCGCGTCCTGGGCGCGGATTCCTCCTCGCGCAGGGCGATCGTCAGCAGCGCGCCGATGCGTTCCATCTCCCCCATGCCCTGCGTCGTGACCGCCGCGCTGCCCAGCCGCAGCCCCCGGACGCAGCCGCCGGGTTCGGTGGCCGAGGCCAGCGCACAGGTGTCCAGGACGATCCCGGCGGCCGCGCAGCGGGCCTTCGCCGTACGTCCGTCGAGCCCCAGCGGGGACACATCGACGGTGATCATGTGGGTGTCGGTGCCGCCGGTGGCCACCGTCAGCCCCGCCGCGGCCAGCCCGTCGGCGAGGGTGCGCGCGTTGGTGACGACCTGCCGGGCGTACGCGGCGAACGCGGGCGTGGCGGCCTCGCCGAACGCCACCGCCTTGGCCGCCACCGTGTGCATCTGGGCGCCGCCCTGGGTGAAGGGGAACACGGCGCGGTCGACCCGCTCGGCCAGGTCCGCGCCGCACAGCAGCATGCCGCCGCGCGGCCCGCGCAGCACCTTGTGCGTGGTGGCGCACACCACGTCCGCGTACGGCACCGGGCTCGGCGCCGCCTTCCCGGCCACCAGGCCGATCGGGTGCGCGGCGTCGGCGACGAGATACGCGCCCACCTCGTCGGCGACGGCCCGGAAGGCGGCGTAGTCCGGATGACGGGGGTACGAGATCGAACCGCACACGATCGCCTTCGGGCGGTGGGCGAGCGCCAGCTCGCGCAGCCGGTCGTAGTCGATCAGCCCGGTGGCCGGGTCGACGCCGTAGCCGATGAAGTGGAACCAGCGGCCGGAGAAGTTCGCCGGGGAGCCATGGGTGAGGTGGCCGCCGTGCGGCAGCGCCATCGCCAGCACCGTGTCGCCGGGCCGCAGCAGCGCGGCGTACGCGGCGAGCACCGCGGAGGAGCCCGAATGCGGCTGCACATTGGCGTGGCTCGCGCCGAACAGCGCCGTCGCCCGGCCCTGGGCCACCCGCTCGGCGACATCGACCTGCTCGCAGCCGCCGTGGTGGCGGGCCCCGGGGTAGCCCTCGGCGTACTTGTTGGCCAGCGGCGAGGCCAGCGCGGCCAGCACGGCCCGCGAGGTGTGGTTCTCCGCGGCGATCAGCTGCAGACCGCCCCGGACGCGCTCCAGCTCGCTCATGATGATCCCGGCCAGCTCGGGGTCCTGCCGGGCCAGCTCGCCGAAGTCGGGTCCCCAGGGCACCGCGCTGACGGCCATCGCGTGCTCACATTCGTCGGGCGTCACCCCCAATGTAGGCCCGCAACCGAAGCAGCGCGCGCCGCGACCGGAGCCGGGGGGCTACGCCGGGGCCGGAACTCCCGTGAGAGCGGTGACGACCGGGTCCAGCGCCTGGTTGATCTCGTCGCCGATGGAGCGGAAGAAGGTGATGGGCGCCCCGTACGGGTCGTGCACCTCGTCCGCCTCCTCGTTCGGCGCCAGCAGCCAGCCGCGCAGCGCGGCCGCCGCCTGGACCAGGGAGCGGGCGCGCTCGACCACGCCGCCCGCCTCCTCCGGGTCGGGCAGCGTCGCGGGGTCTATGGCCCGTACCAGCCGGGTGAACTCCTTGAGCGTGAAGGTGCGCAGGCCCGCCGAGTGGCCCATCGAGATGACCTGGGCCCGGTGGTCGCGGGTCGCGGTCAGCACGAGGTCGGCGCGGATGACGTGCTCGTCCAGCAGCTCCCGGCCGAGGAAGCCGTCCGGGTCGGCGCCGAAGTCGGTCAGGACGGTGGCGGCGTGCGCCTCCATCGGCGCGCCCTCGTGGCCCCAGGTGCCGGCGCTCTCCACGATCAGCCCGCTGGTGCGGGCGGTGCCGAGCCGGTGGGTGAGGGCATGCCGGGTCAGCCGCTCGGTGATCGGCGAGCGGCAGACGTTGCCGGTGCTGACGTGGAGGATGCGGAACGAGGTCTCGGCGTGCTTCGCCCGGTGTTCCGCTATGCCACGGCCCGTCTCAGGGGCTGTCAATTCGCCACCTCGAGGTCGGGTACGACCTCACGGAGCTGCTCGGCGGTCAGCGCGCCCGCCCGCAGCAGCACCGGGACCTTGCCGGTGACGTCGACGATGGAGGAGGGCACCGCCGCCGGGGTCGGGCCGCCGTCGAGGTAGACCGAGACGGAGTCGCCCAGCATGTCCTGCGCGGCGTCGCAGTCCTGCGGGGACGGGTGTCCGGTGAGGTTGGCGCTGGAGACCGCCATCGGGCCGAAGTCGGTCAGCAGCTCGATCGCGACCGGGTGCAGCGGCATCCGTACCGCGACCGTGCCCCGGGTCTCGCCCAGGTCCCAGGTCAGCGACGGCTGGTGCCGGGCGACGAGGGTGAGCGCGCCGGGCCAGAAGGCGTCGACCAGTTCCCAGGCCATCTCGGAGAAGTCGGTGACCAGGCCGTGCAGGGTGTTCGGGGAGCCGACCAGGACGGGGGTGGGCATGTTGCGGCCCCGGCCCTTGGCCTCCAGCAGATCACCGACCGCCTCCGCGTTGAAGGCGTCCGCACCGATGCCGTAGACGGTGTCGGTGGGCAGCACGACCAGTTCGCCGCGGCGGACGGCGGACGCGGCCTCGCGCAGGCCGGTCTTGCGGTCGGTCGCGTCCCCGCAGTCGTATCGCCGTGCCATTATCGGTCCTCCTCGTACGTGGCCAGTGTGTGGTGCGGTGCCGCGGTCACGGCATGGCCTTCCGCGCGGTGGCGAATCGGGGCCGTTTGTTCAGGTCGGGGTGGTCGGCGGCGTCCGCCCAGCCACGCTCCTCCGTGAAGATCCACGGCACCTGGCCGCCCTGGGTGTCTGCGTGCTCGATGACGACGACGCCACCCGGGCGCAGCAGCCGGTGGGCCGTACGCTCCAGGCCGCGGATCACATCGAGGCCGTCCTCACCGGAGAAGAGCGCGAGCTGGGGGTCGTGGTCGCGCGCCTCCGGTGCCACGTACTCCCACTCGGTCAGCGGGATGTACGGGGGGTTGCTGATGACGAGGTCCACCTGCCCGTCCAGCTCGGGCAGGGCCGTCAACGCGTCTCCTCGCTGGAGAACGACGCGGGACCCCTCGACGTTCTTGCGGGCCCACTGCAGGGCGCCCTCGTCCAGCTCGACGGCGTGCACCCGGGAGCGGGGCACCTCCTGGGCGAGGGCCAGGGCGATGGCTCCGGAGCCGGTGCACAGGTCGACGATGAGGGGTTCGACGACGTCCATGGCCCGGACCGCGTCTATGGCCCAGCCGACGACCGACTCGGTCTCCGGGCGGGGGACGAAGACGCCGGGGCCGACCTGGAGCTCCAGGTAGCGGAAGAAGGCGCGGCCGGTGATGTGCTGCAGGGGTTCGCGGGCCTCGCGGCGGGCGACCGCCTCCCAGTAGCGGGCGTCGAAGTCGGCGTCGGGGACGCCGTGCAGCTCCCCCCGCTTGACGCCGTGCACGAAGGCGGCCAGCTCCTCCGCGTCGAAGCGCGGGGAGGGCACGCCCGCGTCAGCCAGCCGCTGGGTGGCCTGGGCCACCTCGGCGAGCAGCACATTCACTGAATTTTCCTCCAGCCGGTCCGTAGTTGCGAAGAGGAAGTCCTACTGGGCCGCCGCGAGCTTCGCCGCCGCGTCGGCGTCGACGCACGCCTGGATGACGGGCGCCAGCTCTCCGTCGAGCACCTGATCCAGGTTGTACGCCTTGAAACCGACCCGGTGGTCCGAAATGCGGTTCTCCGGGAAGTTGTACGTACGGATGCGCTCGGAGCGGTCGACGGTGCGGACCTGGCTGCGGCGCGCGTCCGACGCCTCCCGCTCGGCCTCCTCCTGGGCGGCGGCCAGCAGCCGCGAGCGCAGGATGCGCAGCGCCTGCTCCTTGTTCTGGAGCTGGCTCTTCTCGTTCTGGCAGGAGACGACGATGCCGGTGGGCAGGTGGGTGATGCGCACCGCGGAGTCGGTGGTGTTCACCGACTGCCCGCCCGGTCCCGAGGAGCGGTAGACGTCGATGCGCAGGTCGTTGGGGCCGATCTCGACCTCGACCTCCTCGGCCTCGGGCGTGACCAGCACACCGGCCGCGGAGGTGTGGATGCGGCCCTGGGACTCGGTCGCGGGCACCCGCTGCACGCGGTGCACCCCGCCCTCGTACTTCAGCCGGGCCCACACGCCCTGGCCGGGCTCGATGGTGCCCTTGGCCTTCACGGCCACCTGGACGTCCTTGTAGCCGCCGAGGTCGGACTCGTTGGCGTCGATGATCTCGGTCTTCCAGCCGATCCGCTCGGCGTACCGCAGATACATCCGCAGCAGGTCGCCGGCGAACAGCGCGGACTCCTCGCCGCCCTCGCCCGCCTTGACCTCGAGGATGACGTCCTTGTCGTCGCTGGGGTCGCGCGGGACCAGCAGCAGCCGCAGCTTGTCGGTCAGCTCCGCGCGGCGCAGCTCCAGCTCCTTGACCTCGTCGGCGAAGTCCGGATCGTCCTGGGCCAGCTCCTGGGCCGTCCCGATGTCGTCCCCGGCCTGCTTCCAGTCGCGGTAGGTGCCGATGATCGGCGTCAGCTCGGCGTAGCGCTTGTTGAGCCGCTTCGCCTCGCGCTGGTCGGCGTGGACCGCGGGGTCGGCGAGCCGCTTTTCGAGGTCGGCGTGTTCGCCGATCAGTTCCTCGACCGCCTCGAACATGAGGGCTCCCTGGGTGGGTCTGCGTGGACGCGGGGGGGTACGGGCCGGACGCGACGGCCGACGGGCCAATCGACGGGCCGCGTGGCGGACCGGGCGACGGGTCGGCCGACGCAAAACGCCGGTCCGGTCGCCCCTGCGCGGGGGCGACCGAGGACCGGCGCCGTGCGGGTCGCTACTTCTTGGCGGACCCGGCGTTCTTGCCGAAGCGGGCCTCGAACCGCGCCACACGGCCACCGGTGTCGAGGATCTTCTGCTTGCCCGTGTAGAACGGGTGGCACTCGGAGCAGATGTCGGCACGGACGGTGCCGCCGCTCATGGTGCTGCGGGTGGTGAAGGACGCGCCACAGGTGCAGCTGACCTGGGTCTCGACGTACTCGGGGTGGATGTCGCGCTTCAAGGGATTCTCCTGGTTTCTCGGGAGGGCTCCGGGTCGACGGGCGGGTTTGCACGTCGTGAACCGGGGCCGACGATCCAGTTTGCCAGCACTGGCCGCATCCCCCAAAACCGGGGGTGGGGCCGGGATATTCCCGGCCCCGTCCGACATCCGCCGCGTGGTCCTACTTGACCACCTTGCCGGCGTCGTTCGCGTCGCCCGCGGACCCCTTGGTGGCGGCCGCCGGGATCGGCTGGTCCGCGCGCAGCGCCTTCCAGATCAGCCTGGTCTTGGACTCCATGGGCAGCACCCGGGCCGGGTCGTTCGGGTCGTACTGGACGGGCAGCGTGGTCATCTTCATGTTGCCCGAGCCGATGCCCTGGAGGCTCTTGGCGAAGCCCGACAGCTTGTTGACCGAGGCCAGCTCCGAGTCGGTGGTGAGCGCCTTGGTGGAGGTGTTCGCGAGGTCGTACAGCTTCTTCGGGTTGCCGAAGAGGTCGACGTGCTTGATCTGGTCCAGGAGCGCCTTGACGAACGCCTGCTGGAGCTTGATCCGGCCGAGGTCGCTGCCGTCGCCGACGCCGTGCCGGGTCCGCACCAGGCCCAGCGACTGCTCGCCGTTGAGGGTGTGCGGGCCCGCGTCCAGGTCGAGGTGGCTCTTGGGGTCGTGGATCGGCTGGGTGGTGGTGATGTCGACGCCGCCGAGGTCGTCGATCAGCTGCTGGAAGCCGGAGAAGTCGACCTCGAGGAAGTGGTCCATGCGTATGCCGCTCATGGCCTCGACGGTCTTGATGGTGCAGGCCGGGCCGCCCGCCTCGTAGGCGCTGTTGAACATCGCCTCCTGGACGGCGGGGGTCTGCTTGCCGTCCTTGAGGCACGAGGGGCGGTGCACGAGCGTGTCGCGCGGGACGCTGATCACGCTGGCCTTCTTACGGCCCTTGTAGACGTGGACGATCATCGCGGTGTCGGAGCGCGAGGTGCCCTCGTCCGTGCCGTACTTGGCGTTCTTCCCGGCCCGGGAGTCGGAGCCGAGGACGAGGATGTCCATGGAGCCGTTGTCGACGTTCTTGGGGCGGTCGGACCCCAGGGCCGCGTTGACGTCGACGCCGGTGAGGTTGCCGTTGAGCTTGTAGTAGAGGTACCCGGCCCCGGCGCCGCCGAGGACCAGGACGGAGGCGACCGACAAGACGGTGATGTGCGTGGCCCTGCGGCGGGCGCTGGGCCGTTTCCGGCGGCGACCGGAGGGGCGGCTGGAGGCGCCTCCGCGGGCTCGGTGGCGGCCCGGGTTCACCGGCGTGCTCTGCTGGTCGTCAGCCATGTGCTCCTCAGTCCTCGTATCCCGGGTACCCCCTGCCGTCACGGTCAGGCGTGGCGTCGCGGATTCGACCTGACAGATGACAGGCCGAGCGCCAGGGTTGCATACGGAGTTCGGCTGGTTTTCATCTGGGCCGACCGGGGCGCCCTTCGTCCCGTTCGTCCGCCTTACCGCTCTCACCTGCGCTTTCGCAGGTGATAAGGGCATCGAGACCGTTCCGCGACTGTCCCTTTTGGTGTGGTTCACCTCTCACAAAAAACCGAGGCCTCCCCGCACTGCGGGGAGGCCTCGGTCGACGGAGCGTGATCGGCCCCTGGAGTCCGTACGCGGTCAGTCGCCGTTGTTGCCCGGGGTGGGCGTGGTCTTGGCGATCTGCATCAGGAACTCGGCGTTCGACTTCGTCTGCTTCATCTTGTCGAGCAGCAGCTCGATCGCCTGCTGCGAGTCGAGCGCGTGCAGCACCCGGCGCAGCTTCCAGACGATGTTCAGCTCCTCCGGCGCCAGCAGGATCTCTTCCTTACGGGTGCTCGACGGGTCGACGTCGACCGCCGGGAAGATGCGCTTGTCGGCGAGCTTCCGGTCGAGCTTGAGCTCCATGTTGCCGGTGCCCTTGAACTCCTCGAAGATCACCTCGTCCATGCGCGAGCCGGTCTCGACCAGCGCGGTGGCCAGGATGGTCAGCGAGCCGCCGTCCTCGATGTTCCGCGCGGCACCGAAGAACTTCTTCGGCGGGTACAGCGCGGTCGAGTCGACACCACCGGACAGGATGCGGCCGGAGGCCGGCGCCGCCAGGTTGTACGCGCGGCCCAGACGGGTGATGGAGTCCAGCAGCACGACCACGTCGTGGCCCAGCTCCACCAGCCGCTTGGCCCGCTCGATCGCCAGCTCGGCGACGGTGGTGTGGTCCTCGGCGGGACGGTCGAAGGTCGAGGAGATGACCTCGCCCTTGACCGAACGCTGCATGTCGGTGACCTCTTCCGGCCGCTCGTCGACGAGGACGACCATCAGATGGCACTCGGGGCTGTTGCGGGTGATCGCGTTGGCGATCGCCTGCATGATCATGGTCTTACCGGTCTTCGGCGGGGCCACGATCAGACCGCGCTGGCCCTTGCCGATCGGCGCGACCAGGTCGATGATCCGGGTCGTCAGGCCGCCGGCCTCGCTCTCCAGACGCAGCCGGTCCTGCGGGTAAAGCGGCGTCAGCTTGCCGAACTCGGGCCGCCCACGGCCGGTTTCGGGCGCCATGCCGTTGACCGAGTCGAGCCGCACCAGCGCGTTGAACTTCTCGCGGCGCTCGCCCTCGCGCGGCTGGCGGACCGCACCGGTGACGTGGTCGCCCTTGCGCAGACCGTTCTTGCGGACCTGGGCGAGCGAGACGTACACGTCGTTCGGGCCCGGCAGGTAGCCGGAGGTCCGGATGAACGCGTAGTTGTCGAGGATGTCGAGGATGCCCGCGACCGGGATCAGGACGTCGTCCTCGGAGACCTGCGGCTCGTTGCCGAAGTCGTCACGGCCCCGGCGGCCACGGCGGTCGCGGTAGCGGCCGCGGCGCCCGCGGCGCCCGCCCTCGAAGTCGTCGTCCCCGTCGTCGGAGCGCTGCTGGCCCTGGCCGCGCCCGTCGCGCTGCTGACGGCCGCCACCGCCCTGCTGGCCGTCGTCGCCCTTGCCGCCGCGGCCCCGGTCACGCTGGCCGCCGCGCTCACGGCGGTCGCCCTTCTGGCCGCGCTCCTGGCGGTCCTGACGGTCGCCGCCCTTGGCGCCCTTGCCCTCGGCGGTGTCCGCCGCCGCGTCACCCTTGGCCTCGGAGCGGGCCGAGGTGTCGGTCCGGGTCTCCGTGCGGGTGTCGACCGCGGTGGCCGTGCCCCCCGCCTCGGCGGTGGCGGTGGCGGGCGCGGTCGCCCGGCGGCGACGGCGCTCACCGGCCGGCTGCTCGTCGGCGGCCGACTCCCCGGTCTGGCCCGGGATGTCGATCTGCGCTTGCGCTGCGGCCTTGTCCGCCTTGCCGCCCTTACCGCCCTTGCCGGACTTCTCGGCATCCGCGGCCTGGTCGGCCTTCTCGTCCTTGGCGGCCTTGTCGGTCTTCTCCTGCTTACCCGCGTCCGCGCTGTCGTCGCCCGTACGGGCCTTGGAGGTCGCGCGGCGCTTCGGCTTGGTCCCCCCCTCGGCGGCGGACGGGGCGGCCTCGGAGCCCTGGGCTCCGCCGCCGGATGCGGCCTGCTTCTCCTTGATGACCTCGATCAGCTGGCTCTTGCGCATCCGCGCGGTGCCCTTGATGCCCAGGCCCGAGGCGAGCTGCTGCAGCTCTGCCAAGACCATGGCGTCAAGGCCGGTGCCCGAGCGGCGTCGCCGCGGGGCAGTGCCAGTGGCAGCACCGGTGGCAGGCGCGGAAGCGTCCGTAGCGGGCGCGGCGGCATTGCCGACACCGCTGTCGGAGGTGCCGGAGGCGTTCACGCCCATCAGATCGGTGGTGTCGCTCACGAAGGGTCCTTCCCTGGAGCGGGCGTCGGCCTGTCTGGCTCGGCGACCGGTTGTGCTGTCCGGCTGTGGTCCTTCCGTTACGGACCGGGCCGGGGCGGTGGTCCGCCGGTACGGCGGAGAGAACATTCATGGTTCCGACGAGACGGAGTGGTTCACTCGAATCCGCCACGCCGATTCCGGTGCGTGCACGACACTGCTCAGGCAGGCTGCTCAGGCAGTGTGGGAGGCTCCCGGAAGAAGGGTGGTCCCGGATGGGGACACTGAGCACTGCGCCTCCGCTTACATCCAAGAGGCTTCAAGTGCAGACTTGAGGTTAACACTACCGGATCCAACAAACATTCCCCCTCTCCAACCGGCAATCGAGTTGTGCGTGGCCCGGGGACGCCCCGGGCGGCTGGTCAGCTGAGCGGCAGGACGCTCGCCCCCCCGGCGTCGAGAGCCAGCCGGTTGGCCGCCCACCCATCGCCCGCCAGCCGTGCGACCTTGTCGGCCGCACCGTCCTCGACCAGCGCGAGCACCGTGGGGCCCGCGCCGGAGACGACCGCGGGGACGCCGTCCGCACGCAGTCGGTGCACCAGGCTCACGCTGTCGGGCATCGCCGGAGCGCGGTATTCCTGGTGGAGCCGGTCCTCCGTCGCCGCGAGCAGCAGCTCGGGACGCCTGGTCAGGGCCTCCACGAGCAGGGCCGCCCGCCCCGCGTTGACGGCCGCGTCCACATGCGGGACGGTGCGCGGCAGCAGTCCGCGGGCGGTCTCCGTGAGCACCGGCTTCCCGGGCACGAAGACCACCGGAACGATGGAATCGGCAGGGTCCATTCTGATCGCCCGGGCGGCTCCCGCGTCCGTCCAGGCGAGGGTGAAGCCGCCGAGCAGACAGGCGGCGACGTTGTCGGGGTGGCCCTCGATCTCGGTGGCCAGCTCCACCAGCGCCTCGTCGTCGAGCTTCTCGGCGCCGCCTATCGTCACGGCGCGCGCGGCGGTGATCCCGGCGCAGATGGCGGCGGAGGAGGAGCCGAGCCCGCGGCCGTGCGGAATGCGGTTGGCGCAGACCACCTCGAGGCCGCGCGGCTGCCCGCCCAGCAGGTCGAAGGCGGTACGGAGGGACCGTACGAGCAGATGGCTCTCGTCGCGCGGCAGGCTCTCGGCGCCCTCGCCCGCGATGTCGACGTGCAGACCGGAGTCGGCCACCCGGACCACCACGTCGTCGTAGAGCCCCAGGGCGAGACCGAAGGCGTCATAGCCGGGACCGAGATTGGCGCTCGAGGCGGGGACGCGCACTCGGACGGCGGCGGCGCGGAACGCTGGACCGGCCATCGCTCGATGACTCTCCTTGTGTGACGTGAGATTGCTCGAAGAGGTACGGAACACCGCGGGGGCCACCGTGACGGGACGGCGACGCCATGAACGCTCTGCGTCGGGGCGGATTCAGTACAGCCTATCGAAGGAAGGTTCTGTGGCGACATAGGGCGCACGGGAGGCGCACGATGCGTGTCGCACTCCCTGTCGTCGACCGGGTCCACTCTACTGGAGGGTTTCCCATGCCCTCATCGTTCCTGCGCATCTCGTCCACCACTCGAGTGGATCTTGAGATCACCCCATGGAGGGGAGGCGACAGGAAGCGGGCACACGCCCTCTGACGTGGGCCGCAGCCGGGATCGCGGACCTTAAGGCGCGGACCCCGCGCGCCCTCCGGTCCGGGACCACACCGCCCCTGACGCGGAGATCCACGGGCCGGGCCGGGGCCGCCCAGGACGGCACCCCGGCCCGGCGCGCGTGCTACGCCAGCCCGAGCCGTACGGCCGCGGCGTCGGCGTCCACCGGCACGATGACCGGCTGCGGGGCGCCCGCGACCGCCCAGTCGGGGTCCTTCAGGCCGTTGCCGGTCACCGTGCACACGATGCGCTGACCCGGGTCGACCTTGCCCTGCTCGGCCGCCTTCAGCAGCCCGGCCACGCTCGCCGCGGAGGCGGGCTCGACGAAGACGCCCTCCTGGGAGGCGAGCATCCGGTAGGCGGCGAGGATCTGACGGTCGGTCACCTCGTCGATGAACCCGCCCGACTCGTCCCGCGCCCGCTCGGCCTGCGTCCAGGACGCCGGGTTGCCGATCCGGATCGCGGTGGCGATGGTGGCCGGCTCCTTGACCGGCTCACCGCGCACGATCGGAGCCGAGCCCGCCGCCTGGAAGCCCCACATCCGGGGGGTGCGGGAGGCCGGGCCGCCCTCGGCCGCGTACTCCTGGTAGCCGCGCCAGTAGGCGGTGATGTTGCCCGCGTTCCCGACCGGCAGCACATGGATGTCGGGCGCGTCGCCGAGCATGTCGACGATCTCGAAGGCCGCGGTCTTCTGCCCCTCGATACGGGCCGGGTTGACCGAGTTGACCAGCGCCACCGGGTACTTCTCGGACAGGCCGCGCGCGAGCGTCAGACAGTCGTCGAAGTTGCCGTCGACCTGGAGGATCTTCGCGCCGTGCACCAGCGCCTGGCCCATCTTGCCCAGCGCGATCTTGCCCTGCGGGACCAGCACCGCGCAGACCATCCCGGCGCGTACGGCGTACGCCGCGGCCGAGGCCGAGGTGTTTCCGGTGGAGGCGCAGATGACGGCCTTCGCACCGGCCTCCTTGGCCGCGCTGATCGCCATCGTCATGCCGCGGTCCTTGAAGGACCCGGTGGGGTTGGCACCCTCGACCTTGAGGTGGACCTCGCAGCCGGTGCGCTCGGAGAGCACCTGCGCGGGCACCAGCGGCGTCCCGCCCTCGCGGAGGGTGACGACAGGGCTCGTCTCGCCGACCGGGAGGCGATCGCGGTACTCCTCGATGATGCCGCGCCAGCCGTGCCACTGGCGGGTGCCGGACGTGCGAGGCCCGGCGTCAGCAATTGCGTTCATGATTTCCCTTTTTCTCCGCTCGCCTCTACTCGGCCTCTGCTCCGCCTCTGGCCTGCTATCGGCCCGCTACTCGCCCTCGACCCGCATGATGCTCGCGACATCACGGACGGTGTCGAGCCGGCGCAGTGTCTCGACGGTCGCCGAGAGATCGGCATCGCTCGCGCGGTGGGTCACGACCACGAGGGACGCCTCGCCGTCCTTCCCCTGCTGGCGGACCGTATCGATCGACACGCCGTGCTCGGCGAAGACTGTCGCGACCTGAGCGAGAACACCCGGTTTGTCCGCGACATCGAGGCTGATGTGGTAGCGCGTGACGACCTGCCCCATGGGGCTCACGGGCAGCTGGCTGTACGCCGACTCGCCCGGCCCGGTGGTGGCCCCCAGCTTGTTGCGGCACGCCGCGACCAGGTCCCCGAGGACGGCCGAGGCGGTCGGCGAACCGCCCGCGCCCGGTCCGTAGAACATCAGCTGACCCGCGGCGTCGGCCTCCACGAAGACCGCGTTGTACGCCTCGCGGACCGAGGCCAGCGGATGGGCCAGCGGAATCATCGCCGGATGCACCCGCGCGGTCACCGACCGGCCGTCGGCGGCCCGCTCACAGATCGCCAGCAGCTTGACGGTGCACCCCATGCGCTTGGCGGAGGCGATGTCGGCGGCGGTCACCTCGGTGATGCCCTCACGGTGCACATCGTCGAGGGTGACCCGGGTGTGGAAGGCGATCCCGGCCAGGATCGCGGCCTTGGCGGCGGCGTCGAAGCCCTCCACGTCGGCGGTCGGGTCGGCCTCGGCGTACCCGAGCGCGGTGGCCTCGTCCAGCGCCTCGGAATACCCGGCTCCGCTGCTGTCCATCCGGTCGAGGATGAAGTTCGTGGTGCCGTTGACGATGCCGAGGACGCGGTTGATGTTGTCGCCGGCCAGCGACTCGCGCAGCGGCCGCACCAGCGGGATCGCGCCCGCGACGGCCGCCTCGTAGTAGAGGTCCGTGCCGCGCTCCTGGGCGGCGGCGTGCAGCGCCGCGCCGTCCTTGGCGACCAGCGCCTTGTTGGCCGACACCACGCTCGCGCCGTGCTCGAAGGCGGTGGTGATCAGCGTACGGGCGGGCTCGATCCCGCCGATGACCTCGACGACCACGTCGATGTCCCCGCGCTTGACCAGGGCGGTCGCGTCGGTGGTCACCAGCTCGGCCGGTACGCCCTCCCGCACCCGCCCCGGGCGGCGCACCGCGATCCCGGCCAGCTCGACGGGAGCGCCGATGCGCGCCGCGAGGTCGTCCGCGTGCGTCGTCATGATGCGCGTCACCTCTGAGCCGACGACTCCACAGCCCAGCAGCGCCACTTTCAGCGGACGCGTACGCATCATCCGACCTCGCTTCTCATCCATCTAGGTGGTGCACCAGTCTCATGCACTGGATGGGGTTTCCAGGCCCCGGGTCCAGTATCCGAGATTTCTTTCTCGCCGATCGATCTACGCCGACCGATTTACGCTGACGATCTCGCTGACCGACCTCGCCGACCGGCCCCGCCGACCGGCCCCGCCGACCGGCCCCGCTAGCCGACATCGAGCCGCAGAAGATCCTCCTCCGTCTCCCGGCGGACGATTTCCCGCGCCTCACCACCCCGGACGGCGACGACCGGCGGACGCAGCGCGTGGTTGTAGTTGCTGGCCATCGAGCGGCAGTACGCACCCGTGGCCGGGACGGCGATCAGGTCCCCGGGCGCCAGGTCGGCGGGCAGAAAGGCGTCCCGTACGACGATGTCGCCGGACTCGCAGTGCTTGCCGACGACCCGGGACACCATCGGCTCGGCCGTGGACGAACGGGAGACCAGCGCCACCGAGTACTCCGCATCGTAGAGCGCCGTACGGATGTTGTCGGACATGCCCCCATCGACACTGACGTACGTCCGCAGCCCGGGCAGTTCCTTGACCGTACCCACTTCGTACAGCGTGAACGCCGTCGGCCCGACGATCGCCCGCCCCGGCTCGACGGACAGCCGCGGCACCGAGAGCCCGGCACTCGCACACTCCCGGGTCACGATCTCCCGCAACGCCTTGGCAATGTCCTGCGGCTCGCTCGGATCGTCGTCCGGCGTGTACGCGATGCCGAGGCCGCCGCCGAGGTCGATCTCGGGCAGCTCCACCCCGTGCTCGTCCCGTACCTCCTTGAGCAGCCCCACGACGCGGTGCGCGGCGACCTCGAAGCCGGAGGTGTCGAAGATCTGCGACCCGATGTGCGAGTGCACGCCGATCAGCTCGAGCCCGTCGAGCTTCAGCGCCCGCCGCACCGCCTCGGCCGCCTGCCCGCCCGCCAGCGGAATCCCGAACTTCTGGTCCTCGTGGGCGGTCGCGATGAACTCGTGCGTATGCGCCTCGACGCCGACCGTGACCCGGATCTGCACCTTCTGCCGCTTGCCCAGCCGCTGCGCGATGTGGGCGACGCGGACGATCTCCTGAAAGGAATCGAGCACGATGCGCCCGACGCCCGCGCTTACGGCCCTTTCGATCTCCCTGCTGCTCTTGTTGTTCCCATGCAGCGCGATCCGCTCGGCGGGCATCCCGGCGGCCAGCGCGGTGGCCAGCTCCCCCTCGGAGCAGACGTCGAGGTTCAGCCCCTCCTCGTGCAGCCAGCGCACGACGGCGCGGGAGAGGAACGCCTTCCCGGCGTAGAACACGTCCGCGTCCTCCCCGAACGCCTCCCGCCAGGCCCGGCATCGGGCGCGGAAGTCGTCCTCGTCGAGGAAGTACGCGGGCGTCCCGAACCGCTCGGCGAGCGTGGCGACGTCGATCCCGCCGACGCTCACCACTCCTTCGTCATTCCTGGTCACCGTCCGGGACCAGACCCGAGCATCGAGCTGATTGAGATCGGCGGGCGGCGCGGCGTAGTGCCCCTCGGGCAGAACATCGGCGTGACGGGGCCCGGCGGGGTGGGCGGAACGGCTCATGCTGTCTCTCTCATTGATCAAATGCGTTTCGGGGCGCTGATGCCAAGCAGGCGGAGGCCATTGGCGAGCACGATGCCGGTGGCCTCGGCAAGACGTTTTCGCCGCGTACCAGCAAGGAAGGCGTCAGCGGTGACAACAAGATGCCGCGCGACCCGATCGGGCGCACGGTGCCGGGCAGCAGCCTCGACGACACGAGGAAAGTCGCCGAGCAATCCAAGCAGCACGGCGTCGTCCGCACCCTCTCCACCGTCGACCGCACCCTCGACGGCCCGATGGGCGAGGGCATGCGCGTACCGCACCCGGAAAAGCGGATTCCCCTCCCGCTGCGACAGCAGACGACCGGGATCAAGATCCGGAAGATCATGCGCGGCAGCCCGCAGCAAGGCCCACCGAGCGGCATCGCTCCCCAGCCGAGTCAGCAGCTCACGCCCGTCGACCCCGGCACCCCGCACAGCAACGACCTCCCCGCCGACCTCTACGTCGGCGGACCCCCCACACCCCTCAACAAGCCCGACGACCACATGCAGCACCAACGCCGCCCGCACCTCGTCGGCGGGCGCGAAGCGCGCGCGCACCCCCGCGAGCCCGTCCCCCAGCCCGTACGCAGCCCCCTGCTCCAGCACGCCCCCGAGCAGCTGCTCATGCGCCCCGGCCTCGAGGGTGATGTTCAAGAACCCAGGCCCAGCGATCCCCACGGCCGCGATCCCGGGCGCGGAGACGAGCCGCCGCCGCAAAACCTCAGCAATGCCCGCGGCAGCCCCTGCCCCCCGCCCCCGAGCGAGCTGCAACGCCACGTTGGTCGCGTAATCCCCGCACCCGGGCCGCGGCGGGGTCTGCACCTTCACCCGCTCCGGCACATCGACACACAGCTCGTCGGCCTCGACGGCGCGACGCACGGTGTGCAGCACAGTGCGGGAGAGCTGGGCGGGTGTCACGGCACCAGCGTATGGGAGGAGGGGGGTGCCTCCGCGAACCGGTTTCGCCCCTCGGACCACCACGCACCGTCTCGCGGCGGCTGTGGGCTCAGGAGGCCCACCGACCAACCCACGACCTCGGCTAGCCGGTGGGCCCCACAGCCGGCTCAGCATCACCGGGCGCCGCCGCCCCAGCGGTCCCTCGCTTCATCAGCCGCCCCACGAGCGTCACCAGCTCGGCGGGCTCGAAGGGTTTCGCCAGAAAGGCATCCACCCCCAACGCCTGCCCCCGGTCCACCTCCACCTGCGTACACGCACTAATCATCGCGACCGGCACCTGCCGGGTCCGCGCATCAGCACGCAACCTGGACGCCGTCTGCAGCCCATCCAGTCTGGGCATCACGACGTCGAGAGTGATCACATCGGGCCGCACCTGGTGAACGATCTCCAGGCACTCGGCACCATCGGCCGCGGTCACGACCTCGAAGCCCTCCAGCTCGAGGTTGACCCTGATCAGCTGCCGGATGACCTTGTTGTCGTCGACGACAAGGACCCGGCCGGACAAGCCAGGCACACCCTGAAGAGTAGGCGCGCCCCCGCCCCCGCGTCCGCGTTTTGCCCACTTCCGCCACGTGCGAGGGACCTTTCCCTCACTCCCCTGCGCCCCGCCCTCCACATGCGGTATACGCCCCTCCGCCGCCACCCGCCCTGCTCTCCGCCCTCTCCCGCCCCTCTCCCGATAAGCATTCATGACCACCCTCTGGGAGCTGATAGTGTTCTACCTGTCGCCGCGAGAGAGCAGCGACGGGCAAGCCCCCGTAGCTCAGGGGATAGAGCAACGGCCTCCGGAGCCGTGTGCGCAGGTTCGAATCCTGCCGGGGGCACTCAGAGGATGGGAATGAACGCGACGGTTTTGCCGCGTTTGTCCGCCCCGGGTGTCATGATCGGGTGCCAGCACTTCGGTGCGGGCGCCCGATTTTTTGTTCCATGGGTCCAGCTCACGGGTGACGGCCACCAGTCCGTCAAGCAGATGCCCCGGGATCGTCACCCGTAGGGTCACCTCATCGCGAGGCCGGCTGTAACGGACCTCCAGCCCGAAAGCGTCGTAGAGCCGCCGCTGGATCTCCTCCGGGACCAAGGCGAGGTCGATGTCGAGGCGCGGGAGCGCGTCCAGCAGAGCCGCGCTGTCGACGGACCGTACCTCCGGCTTCGGGGCTTCCAGCCGGGCCAGCTGCTCGGCGAGCTCTGTGCGCTGCTTGCCCAGGGCGGCGTGCTCCCGGCGGATCGCGTCGCGAAACTCCTTCTCCTGTTCCGGGTCGACCCCGCTGGCCCGCTCGTCATCACCAAACCCATCGGCGAGAGTGCGGATGAGCCGGGCCTGGCGCTCGCCGATGGCCTTGATGGCCTGCTCCAGCGCGGCGCGTTCCTTCGCGGTGCGGTCGCCGGGCTCGTCCGCGAGCCGGGCGGCTTCGAGCGCGGCTCCGAGATGGGTGCGCCGGTCGGGACCGAAGACGCGAGTGGCGAAGAAGCGGGAGACGGATGTGATCAAGACCTCTTCCCGGACCCACAAACTCTTGGGATGGCCGCCGAACCAGGACTTGTCCCGGTGTTCGTCGAGTACCACCTCCGAAACGCCGGGCCGCGGCCGAAGGCCCGCCCCGACTGATGTGGGGTGAGGTGCGCCGGGGCTGGCAAGTGCGGTCGCTGGGGGCTCGAGCGGGCACCGCAACCGACTACCTGTCCCTCCGCGTCCCCGGGATATGTGTGCTACCTCATTCGACGTGACCACCCTCGGCATACCTTCCTGGCCGCACTGCGGGCACGGCGCTCCGCCGGGCGGCGCCGGTTGCCGCGGTCGCAGCGTCGAGCCCTACACCGCATGCCTGGCCCACCTCAGCGACGACGACCGCTCCGCCTATCTCGCTGGCCTGCAGCCCGGTGCCCACCTGGACCACCGTGGCACCCTCTTCACTGAAGAACTGTTGAGCGAACTGCTCGCCTCGCTGAAGGACCCATCCACAGACCGACCTTGCCTGGGCGACGCCCGATTCGATGAGGCGAAGATCGGCGGCTCAGCGTGGTTCGAGGGGGCGGAGATCGGCGTCGGCGCCAGTTTTCGGAGGGGGAGATTTGTGGGCACCGCGGCGGTGGGGCCGCTAGTATGCACAGGAACGCTAGACCTGTCGGAGGCGGTCTTCGAGAGCGCCGTGACCATCGAGGCCGCAACGGCGGTCTTGCACTGCCGACGAACGCGGTGGGCATCCACTGGCGCGCTGAGGCTTCGGCACGCCGCCGTGGACCTGAGCGATGCGGTTCTGGAATACCCAGTGAGCATGTCCGCCCACTCCCGGCCCTTCGCCTTGCTCAGCCGGGAGATGGCCGAGCCCGGCCTGACGGACCCCCGCGTGCGGGCACTATCGCTTCGAGGGGGGGACGCGGCGCACCCTGCTATGTACGCCTTCGAGAAGACCTCGACCCGAAGATGTGGACCACTGCCCGCGAGGCCACCGATGCGGGAGGACTTCTCGTTCTCCCAGATGTCGACCGCCGGGCAGTGAGCGGCTTGAAGTTCTCCGCCGCCCTTCCCGAACGCCTGGCGACAGCGACCCTGGCCGCCCGCCTCGCAGACTTCGACGGAGCCCGCGCTGTCCTCGCGGAGCCGACGCGTTTACACGTCTCTCCTCACCGGTGAGTCCGTAGCCGAGTCCTCTCTCGGATCCTCAGGTTTCAGTGTCTCGTGTGTCCAGGACCAAGGGTCAGGGCCTGTGCAGGACCGCGCCAGCCTGTCCCGGTCATGAGGGCCAGCCTCGCGGAGGCAGTGTTCCGGCTTGTGCAGGAACACCAGGTCAGGCTCCCTCCCGAGGTCCTTGCCGACATTTGGCCCGCCGTGGTGGCAATCGGCTCAGAGACCGTGTGCCTCCATCAGCCGCATCAGGTTGCGTTTGCGCTTCTGGGCGGTGCGCAGGGCAGTGGCGTACGCGGTGAACTCCTCCGGTGTTCCGAGGCGGCGGTGGCAGTCGCGGATGCTCAGCAGCAGACTGACGAGTTCCTCGTAGATCGCGTTGCCGGTCTGCTTGGTCAGCGGATCGATCAGGCGCAGGTAGACGCCGAGCGCGTCGGCGGGGCGGGTGGGGCGGGCCTGGTCGGCGAGCGTGAGCCACTGCCGGTCGTCGGCGTCGGTCTCGGTGGCGGCCTCCCAGGCGGCGTCGACGTCCTTGTCATCGAGCAGGGCATCGATCAAGAGGGGGCCGCCGTACCGGCCCTGTTGGCGCCGCCCCGCATCGGCACGCAGCAGGGCGAGCGCCCCCTCACGCTCGGCCTGCCAGCAGTCCGCAGCCCGGGCAGCGGCTCGCAGTTGCTGGTACGCGAGCAGGGTGCGGCAGGCGCCGAAGTGGTCGCGGCGCAGGACAACAGCATCGGCGAGCCGGTCCGCCTGGGTGTAGCGGCCGCAGAGGTAGTCGACGAGGGCGGTGTCGACGGCGGCGAGGTCACGGGCGTCCTGGATGCCGCGTTCCGCCCAGCGCAGGGCCTCGTCGGGGCGCCGGGCGGTGTCCAGCTCTTGGGCGATGACCAGATGCGTGTGGCCGTTCGGTGACAGGTCGGACGCGTGCACGGCGATCACCGCGTCGACGTCACCTCCCGCCTTGGCCACACGCTCCATCAGGTACTTCTCCGCCCAGCCGCGGCGGTTGCCCTGCCACGCCTTGACCGCCGACTTCCGCAGGACGGTCATTCCCGTGCCGCCGAGGATTTCCTCGTAGTCGAGCGGATCGATGTCCGTGAGGCCGTCGTCCACGTCGCCGAGCGCATGACCGACCAGCCAGCGCGCGAGCTCCTCGGGATCAGGGCGTGCCGCACGGCAGGCTTCGAGGTGGGCGTCGGCGAGGCCTGTACCGACCTGCCCGAGCCAGCCGTCGGAGTCGTCGACGTTCTCCACCGCGTCGGCGAGCAGCTTCATCGACTCCCGCGCCAGGGTGATCGCGTCGTCGGCCCGGCCCGAACCGGTGAGCGCGCCGATCGCGGACACCGCCTGCCCGGCCTGGTCGGCGTAGGCGCGGGCGTCGGCGTACTCGACGTACCCATATTGCGCGAACGGTGAGATGTCCAGCAGAACGCGGATACGGGCGCGGACCGCGGCGAGGTCTCCGCGAGCGCTGGCGGCTCGAAGCTGCAGGCGGCGCCGCAACTGCCGGTCCTCGCCGATCTGTTCCCGCATCAGAGCGAGCAACTCATCCTTGGACAGGTCGGACAGCCACCCGTCAAGGTCCTGCGCACGGTCCTGGGCCGCCTTTCGCTGCCGCGGCAGGCTCTCCCGTTGGGCGAGCATGGTCAGGCCGAGGGCGACCAGGTGCTTGCAGAAGTTGCCCTCCATACCGTACGGGCAGTCACACTCGCCGGACAGCCCGCCGGGCCCGTCCAGCGCCAACGCCACCTCGTACCGCTCCGTGCCATGGACACTCGCGGTGACCCAGCTGGCACCGACCTCGACTCCGGACACCGCGTCCAGGTAGCCGAGCCCCCGTTCGAAGGAGCGTGGACCGGCCAACGCCCGCAGAGCCGACTCACTGAACCCTTCCATGACCTTCCTCCGCGCTCGTGCCGTCCGCTGCCCCAGCAGCCGCTCTCCAGGAGGCTTGCCCGCCGCTCCCCCGGGTTACTGCCACGCGCGGACCATGTCTTCCGGGCCCCAGTGCGCCGCGAGCGGCAGGCCGTCCTCAATGCCGCAGCGGGAGACGGCGACGAGCGGGGTGTCCGGTTCGGCGCCGGGCACCGCGAGCATGTCCCGGGCCAGGGAGTCGTACTCGCGTCGGCCAAAAGGCTGGGACTCCAGCCACTTGATGGAGCCGATGAAGTGCACCGCGCTCGCCACCGGTTCGCGGTCGGCACCGATCAGGTCGATCTCGGGGTTGTTCTGCCGGTTCCACCAGCCGCCGACCGCTTCCGTGTGGGGCCATCTGTCATCGGGGAGCAGGCGCAGCAGCGACTCACGGATGACCGGCTCGACCGCACGTCCTCGCCAGGTGGTCCACGAGCGCTCGATGCGCTCCAGGGCGAGATCCCCGCGGCCGCGTTCGATCAGCGGGATTCCCCGTTGCAGGAAGGCCAGCCAGAAGCGGAGGTAGGGGTCAGCAATGCGGTAGCGCTTGTTCTTGGTGTCGGCCTTGGCCGACAGCGGCAGGTCGGTGGCGAGGACGCGCTTGGCCTGCAGGGTCTGCAGCAACGGGGACAGCGTCCCCGAGGGCAGCGCGCCAGCGCCGCCGGCCTGCGCGGCGATGGTGGAGAAGGTCCGCTCGCCACTGCCGACCGCCTCCAGCACCGCCCGCGCGTGCGAGCCTGAAGGGAACTCCCCCAGCAGCGACAGTTCGCCCGCTACCAGCAGCGGGGACAGCGGGCTGGCCACGGCCTCGCGTAGGAAGTCCGTACGCCCCATCCCAGGCCGCCACGACTGGACGATCTCGGGGAAGCCTCCGGTGATCAGCAGGGCGTCCACGGCGTCCGCCGCGTCCAGGCCCGTCATCACCTGCACGTCGGCCAGGTGCAGCGGCCGTACGGTCATCTTCGCGGCCCGGCCGAAGAACGGACGGCCGTAGGACTGCAGCGCCTCCATCACTGACATATCGCTGCCCACCAGGATCAGCAGGACCGGCTTGGCAGACAGGTGGCGGTCCCAGACCGTCTGCAGCGCCCCTTCGAATTCCTGGTCCTGCTCCACCAGCCACGGCACTTCGTCGATCACCGCGACACTCGGGGCATCGTCCGGGACGGCGACGGCCAGGGAACGCAGCGCCTGGTTCCAGTCCGCAGCGTGCAGTCCGGCCACCAGTTCCGCACCGGGCAGCGGGGACTGCGCGAGCGCCGCGGAGAAGTCCGCCCGCTCGGCGACGGCGTTACGGCCCCGGGTCGCCTGGAAGACCACATACGGAACGCCGGACCGGTCACAGAACTCCTGGACCAGGCGAGACTTCCCCACCCGACGCCGCCCCGTCATGATCACAGCCTGGCCCCGGGTGGCCCCCGCGCCCCCGGTCACGAGGCCCAGCTGCCTGGTCAGCAGGTCGAGGTCAGCGACCCTGCCCTTGAACTCCATCCCGACCCCGCCTCTCCCTATCAAACATAGTTTTGATTTTACGTAGATTGAATCTTACTTAGATGCAAGCTTACTTCTTCTGGGCGACTGCGGGCGATGACTGGAGA
The DNA here is from genome assembly GCF_042958345.1 of Streptomyces sp. NPDC007983. Classification (NCBI taxonomy): domain Bacteria; kingdom Bacillati; phylum Actinomycetota; class Actinomycetes; order Kitasatosporales; family Streptomycetaceae; genus Streptomyces; species Streptomyces sp. NPDC007983. The sequence continues at coordinate 10,874 of NZ_JBIBJI010000041.1, read as the reverse complement.
GATCGACGCGTCGCCCCAGACCCGCTCTCCGTCGTCTGTCAGTGGTGCGTCGTACGGTCTTCTTCGTGGTCGGTGACGTCCCTCGGGTGGAGCCGGCTGTCGAAGCGGTACGTCGCGTCGTCGTGCTCTCGGTGGGGGTCAGTGTGGTGACATGTAAGCGGCAGGGCATCCTGTCAATACCCGCGGCGGGGATTTCCGCCCTGGTGTACGTGTCGGGAAGAATGCCGGGACGATGACGTCACCAGCTTCCGGTCCGCGCGACAGCGAGCACGCGCCGTTCATCCATCTGACCGTGCCGAACGCGGCTTTGTACCGTCAGGTGATGTGTGCGTTCCTCGCGGCGAAGGAGCGGTTCGCGGTGCATCTGCGGCCCGAGGACGTGTACGCCGCACTGCTGCCGGAGCACCGGCCGACCGATCTGGACGCGGTGGTGCAGGCGCTGGACCGTCTCGTGGAGTGGGGCAATCTGCGGGCGGATCCGGACACCTCCCGGGTCACCGCGGTCGAGGACTTCTACCGCAAGCGGTTCATCTACCAGCTCACGCAGGCCGGGGAGGCCGCCGAGCAGGCGTTGTCGGTGTACGACGAGGCGCTGGGGCGGCGCGGTGCGCTGCAGGCGGTGGCGCTGCACGACATCATCACGCAGCTGCGGGCCCTTCTGGTGATCGCGGCCGAGCGGGAGGAGGGCGGGCCGGACGCGGCGAAGGCGCATCTGGCGCTGTCGGCGCTGACGGGCCGGTTCGAGGCGCTGGCGGAGAACGCGCGGGCGTTCATGGGGTCGCTGCAGCGCACCATGGATCTGCACGGTGTGGAGGTCGAGGTGTTCCTCGCCTACAAGGACCGGCTGATCCAGTACCTGGAGCGGTTCATCCAGGACCTGATCACGCTGGGCGGGCGGATCGCGGTGCTCATCGGCGAGCTGGAGCAGGACGGGCGGGCCGGTGTGCTGCTGCGGCTGGCGGCGGCCCGTGAGGCGGCCGACGCCGCGCCCGAGGACGCCGAAAGCGCCGAGGAGCAGGCGTACGAGCGGTGGGCGGCGAAGTGGTCGGGGCTCACCGCCTGGTTCGTCTCGGCGGACGGCCGTGAGTCGCAGGCCCGGCTGCTGCGCGGGCGGGCCCTCGGGGCGATCCCGCAGCTCCTGGCGGTGGTCAGGCAGTTGAACGAGCGGCGGGCCGGGCGTTCGGACCGGTCCGCGGACTTCCGTACCCTGGCCCGCTGGTTCGCCGAGGCCCCGGACGACGGGGCGCGGCACCGGCTGTGGCGCGCCGCCTTCGGCCTGTACTCCGCGCGTCATCTGACCGTGGACGCCGATACGCTGGCCGAGCGCACGGCCCGCCCGGTGCCCGCGTCCACGCCGTGGGCCGAGGCCGAGCCGCTGCGGATCAGCCCGCAACTGCGCCGTACCGGCAGCTACGAGCGCCGCGGCCGGGCCCGCCGGGTGCGGGACCGCTCCGAGCAGCGACACCGGCTCGCCGAGATCGCCGCCAGGCAGGCCGAGGAGATCGCCGCCGCTCGGGCCCGGCTCGCGACGGACGGCACCACGCGGCTGTCCGCGCTGGGAGAGCTCGACCCGGTGGCCTTCGGGCTGTTCCTCCAGCTGCTCGGCGATGCCCTGGCCACGTGGCGGCCCGGTATGACGAGCACCGTGGCGACCAGCAACGACGGCTCGATGGAGATCCGGCTGACGGCGCTCGCCGACGGGACGACAGCCGACATCCGCACGCCGGGCGGGACCTTCCGCGGCCCCGACCACCTGGTCGGGATCACCGACCTCACCGGCCCGGCCGCGCGGGACGGCCACACACCGGCCGAGACCATTGAGGGGGAGCCATGACCACGCCCCTGGGCGAGGTGCTGGACGGCCGGCGCACGGCCGAGGTGCACAAGGCGGCCCGGATGCTGTTGAAGGAGCCGCTGTTACTGGCGCGGGGTCCGCACGCGGACGAGTTCCGGCTGGTGCGGCAGCACGCTTCCGAGCTGCGTGACTGGTTCGACCGCAACACGGGCTGGTCGCTGCGGGTGGACGCGGAGGCCGCCCGGCTGGCCCGGATGCCCGGCACCCTGGGCGATCCCACCCATCCGGCGCGCGAGGCGTCCCGCGGCCGCGCCGCGTTCACACGCCGCCGGTATGTGCTGCTGTGTCTGGCCCTGGCCGCGCTGGAGCGGGGTGAGGCGCAGATCGCCCTGGGCCGGCTGGCCGAGCAGGTGGTGCTGGACGCCGCCGATCCCCATCTGGCCGCCGCCGGGGTGGAGTTCACCATGGAGCGCCGCGACGAACGCCTGGACCTGGCGGCGGTCGTGCGGCTGCTGCTGCGCCATGGGGTGCTGCGGCGGGTGGCCGGCGAGGAGGAGGCGTACGTCAGCGGCAGCGGCGACGTGCTCTACGACGTGCAGCGGCGCGTCCTAGCCGGGCTCCTGGCCACCCGCCGGGGCCCGTCGACGATCATCGCCGAGGAGTTCGAGGACCGGCTGGCCGAGCTGACCGCCGAGAGCGCGCTGGACAGCGACGAGCTCCGCTTCCGCGCGATCCGCCAGCGGCTGACCCGAAGGCTGCTGGACGACCCGGTGCTGTACTACGACGAGCTGACCGACGAGGAACTCGCCTACCTGACCCGCCAGCGCGCCTTCCTCACCGCTCGCATCACCGAACTGACCGGCCTGGTCGCCGAAGTGCGGGCCGAAGGCATCGCCATGGTGGACCCGCACGACGATCTGACCGACGTACGGATGCCGGAGCAGGGCACGCACGGGCACGTCACCCTGCTGCTCGCCGAACACCTGGCGGCCACGGACGGCGAAGTGAGCCGCGCCGACCTCGAACGCAAGGTTCAGGAGCTGGCCGCAGAACACGGTGCGTTCTGGTCGAAGAGCGCCAAGCAGCCCGGCGCGGAGGCGGAGCTGGTCGGCCGGGCGCTGGAGAGGCTCACCGCGCTCGGCCTGGTCGCGGCCACCCCGAAGGGCATCGTCCCGCTGCCCGCGCTCGCGCGGTACGCGGTCGGCGAGACCGTCGTGACGGAACCGGGACAGGCATCCTCCCGCACACCCCGTGCTCCTCGCACGCCCCGCACACCCAAGCGAAAGGCACCGCAGTCGTGACCGCCCTGCCCGACCCGACACCCGGCCGGTGGCAGCCGCTGCGCATCGGCCTGGTCGACCTCTTCCACTACGACGCGGAGGAGTTCTGGTTCCGTGACGGCCGCCTGCTGCTGCGCGGCAACAACGGCACCGGCAAGTCCAAGGTGCTCGCCCTGACCCTGCCCTTCCTCCTGGACGGCGACCTGTCCGCGCGCCGGGTGGAACCCGACGCCGACCCGGGCAAGCGCATGGAGTGGAACCTGCTGCTCGGCGGCCGGCACCCGCACCCGGAGCGGCTCGGCTACACCTGGATCGAATTCGGCCGCCGCGACCAGGACTCGGGCCGGGCGCACTTCCGCACGCTGCTGTGCGGGCTGAAGGCGGTAACGGGCCGCGGCATCGCCCGCCACTGGTACGCGGTCACCGACCAGCGCGTCGGCGAGGAGCTGACCCTGCTCGACGCCACCGGCACCGCGCTGTCGCGGGACCGCCTGGCCGAGGCCGTCGCCGGCCGCGGCGTGGTCCACGACCAGGCGAAGGCGTACCGCAGGGCGGTCGACGAGGCGCTGTTCGGGCTCGGCGAACGGCGCTACGCCGCCCTGGTCGACCTGCTCATCCAGCTGCGCCAGCCCCAGCTGTCCAAGCGCCCCAATGAGACGGCGCTGTCCCGCGCGCTGACCGAGGCGCTGCCGCCCATGGACCAGGCGGTGATCGCCGATGTGGCCGAGGCGTTCCGCTCCCTGGACGAGGAGAAGGAGGAACTGCGGGCGGCGAGTGAGGCCGAACGGGCCGCCTCCGCCTTCCTCGACCACTACCGCCGCTACGCCCGCGTGGCCACTCGCCGACGGGCCCGGCTGCCGCGCAGCGAACACGCTCGCTACGAACAGCTGCACCGTGACCTGTCCCAGGCGCGGACCGAACGGGAAGAGGCCGAGCGGCAGCGGGCCGAGGCCGCGGAGCGGATCGCCCGGCTGGAGGAGACGGCCGTGCGGCTGGCGGCCCAGGACACCGCGCTGCGCGCGGGGCCGGAGATGCGCAGCGCCCGGGAGCTGGAGCAGGCGGCGGCCGACGCACGGCGCACCGCCGGCGAGCGGGCCCGTGCGGAGGCGGACCGGGACCAGGCCGCCCAGGCGAACTCCCGGGCCCTCGGCCGCCTGACGAGTGCCGAAGGGCGGCTGGCGGCGGCCGAGCAGCAGGTCGGGACCACGCTGCGGCAGGCGCGGGAGACGGCCCGGGCGGCCCGGCTCGACGACGTACTGGGGCCCCACGACGCGGTCCCGGAGGCGGAACTGCGCCACGCGGCCGAGGAGTCGGTGGCACGCCGGAGGCGCACCCTCGACCACGTGGAGGAGCTGGCCGGGCAAGCCGAACAGGCCGCCGGTGAACGGCGGGCCGCCGCCCGCCGCCTGGACGAGGCCCAGGCCGAGGCCGCCCACACCGCCGAACGCCAGGCCCAGGCGGAGGCGTCCGCCGCACAGGCGGGCCGGGACCTGGTGGGTGCCGTACGCGAACACCTCGACCGGTGCACGGAGCTGAGTCTTCCCGATCCGACGGGGCTCCTGGACGCCTTGCACGACTGGGCCACGCATCTGCACGGCCCCGGCCCCGCCCGGGAACAGGCCGCGGCGGCCCACCGCGGGCAGGCCGCAGACCTGGCCGACCAGGCCGCCGCACTCGGCCAGCGGCTGGCCGAACTGGCCGGGCGGCGCACCGAGGCGAGAAGGGAGCTGGCGGAGCTGGAGGCCGGTGGTCAGCACGGGCCGGAGGCACCCCACACCCGTACCCCGGGCCTGCGCGACCGGACTCCCGGGGCCCCTCTGTGGAGGCTGGTCGACTTCCACGAGCACGTCACTGCGGACGAACGGGCCGGGCTGGAGGCCGCGCTGGAGGCGTCCGGGCTCCTGGACGCGTGGGTGTGCCCGGACGGCACCATGCTGGAGGCGAGCGGGCACGACGTGCTGCTGTCCCCGCTGCCTTCGCACGCGTCGCGGGCAGGCGCCGTGCTCGCCGACGCACTGCGGCCCGCCGTCGACCACGGCGATCCCCGGGCCACGCAGGTCGGTGAACCGGCCGTGTCCGCTCTCCTGGCGGCCATCGGTCTCGGGGATACCGGTGCGCCCGGCACCTGGGTGGCGGCGGACGGTCACTTCCGCATCGGCGCGCTGACCGGCAGCTGGTCGAAGGAAGCAGCCGTGTACGTGGGTGAAGGCGCTCGCGAGGAAGCACGCCGCGCCCGGATCGCCACCCTGCGCGGCGAACTGGACGCCCTGGCCGACAGCACGGCACGCCAAGAAGCCGAACGCGCCACGGTGGCCGCACGCCGGCGCACCCTGGACGCCGAACTCGCCGCCGTCCCCGACGACGCTCCCCTGCGCCACGCCCACGCGGTGGCCGCCGCGGCGGCGGACGCCGCCCACCGGGCCGGTACCCGCCAGGAGGAGCGCGCGGACGAACTCACCGAGGCGGCCCACCGCGAGGCCGGAGCGGTCACCGCGCTGACCGAGACGGCCGACGCCGTGAACCTGCCCGCCGACCGGCCGTCCCTCACGGCCGTCCGCCGGTCCCTGGCCGACCACACAGCCGCCCTCGCCGCCCTGTGGCCATCCCTCCGCGACCGCGCCGAGGCGCGACGCGCTGTCACCGACGAGCGGGCGGAAGCCGACCGGACCGGGGAACGGGTGGCCGAACTGGACCGGCGTACGGCCGAGGCGGCCCGGCTCGCCGCCGCCGCGGACGAACACCACACCACGCTCCGCTCGACCGTCGGCGCGGCCGTCGCCGATCTGGAGCGCCGTCTGACCGAAACCGCGGATGCCCTCGCCTCATGCGAGCGGGACCAGAAGCAGGCCCGTGACGCGTACTCCGCCGCGGACCGCCAGGCCGGCCGTGCCGAGGGCCGCATCGAACAGTTGGACAAGGACGTCCACGAAGCGGCGGCCACACGCGCCGAGGCCATCGCCGCGCTCCAGCGGTTCGCGGCCACCGGCCTGCTGACCGTCGCCCTGCCCGAGGCTCCCGTGCCACCGCTGGACGGCGACGTCTGGGCCGCCACCCCGGCGATCGCGCTCTCCCGGGCGGTCGAGGCGGCCCTGTCCGGCACGGACGACTCCGACGGCGCCTGGGAACGCGTGCAGAAGCGGCTCAGCGAGGAGTACAAGAAGCTCCAGGACGTCCTCTCCCGGGGCGGCCACCGCGCCACGGCGCGCATGACCGAGGACGGGATGATCGTCGACCTCGTCTACCAGGGCCGCGAGCGGGCGGTGCCCGAGCTGGCCGGGGCCCTGGCCACCGAGGTCGAGGAACTGTCCCGCATTCTGTCGGCGCACGAACGCGAAATCCTGGAGACCCACCTGCTGACCGAGGTCGCCGGCACCCTGCAAGAGCTGATCGGCACAGCCGAGCGCCAGGTACACGCCATGAACACCGAACTTGAGCAGCGGCCCACCTCCACCGGAATGACGCTGCGCCTGATGTGGCGGCCCTCCCGCAAGGCACCGGCCGGCCTGGCTCAGGCGCGGACACGGCTGCGCCAGTCCGCCGACGCCTGGGCGGCCGAGGACCGGGCGGCGGTCGGCGCGTTCCTGCAAGCCCAGATCGCCCGCGCGCAGGCCGAGAACGCCACCGGCAGCTGGCTGGAAGTGCTCACCACCGCGCTCGACTACCGCGCCTGGCACGAATTCGGCATCGAACGCCACCAGCACGGCGCTTGGGTACCCGCCACCGGGCCCGCATCCGGCGGCGAACGCGTCCTGGCCGTCTCCGTACCCCTGTTCGCCGCCGCCTCCGCTCACTACGCCACCGCCGCTCCCCACGCCCCGCGCCTGGTCACCCTGGACGAAGCCTTCGCCGGCGTCGACGACGACTCCCGCGCCAAGTGCCTGGGCCTGCTCCACGCCTTCGACCTGGACGTGGTGATGACCAGCGAGCGTGAATGGGCGTGCTACCCACAAGTACCCGGCATCGCCATCGCCCAGCTCTCCCGCGTCGACGACATCGACGCGGTCCTGGTGACCCGCTGGCAGTGGGACGGCGCCGAGCGGGCGCGGGCCCCCGAACCCGACCGGCGCACGGCGACCGTCCCCGCACCGGCGCACTCTCCGGGGGAACCCGGCCCGGCCCCCGCCGAGGCCCCCGCGTCCGGCCAGAACGCCCTGTGGGCCTGAGGCAGGGAGGCGGGACCGACCGTGGAAGGGAAGGACCCACCGTGGCGAGGAAGGGGGACGACCCCCAAATGAGCGCATCCGATGCCCCCGCCGGGCGCGTCGACCGCGACCGCCTCACCCGCCTCCTCGGCGACCCGGGCTGTGCCTGGCTGCTGGACCGGATACGCCGCCGCATGGAACGCGCCGAGCCACTCACCGGCCCGGTCATCCTGGCCGCGCCCACCGACGGCGAGCGGGCCGCCGCCGAGCGCCTGCTGGGCCGGGCCCCCGGCGGCGGGCGCTCGCTGAGCATCCGGCTCGACGCCGTCGACACCATCCTGCGCCGCTCCGGCGTCAGCCCCGACGGCCTCGCCACCGCCGTCATCGCCCTCACCGGACCCGTCACCCTCCTCAGCGACGCGCGCCGGCGGGAGGCGGACGCCTGGCAGGACGCGTACACCCCGCTCACCGGTTTGTGCTCCGAGCGGCCCGAACTGACCGACTGGGGCGAGCACCTACGCGTGAGCGGCCTCGTCCGCCGCCTCGCACGCGACCCGGAGACCGCCAGGGCCCTGCTCACCTCCACCGCGACGGCGCTGCGGAGCCTGCCCACGGATCCGGCCGTCTCCCTCCCGGCCTTCGCCGCCCGCACCCTCGGCGACGCCCACGCCCTCGACGACGGCACCCCGCTCGCCACCCTCGTCCACTCCGGCATCCGCGCCCTGACCGGCTTCCCCGACGGCACCGGAGCCGAGTGGCGCCGCGAAGCATGGGCCTCCGCGGGCCTCCTCAAGGACGCCCTGTCCTCCACCGTCCTGACCCTGGGCCTGCGCGGCACACCCGCGCTCGACTGGGCCACCGGCACCGGGGAACCCGCCGTGCTCACCCTGCGCCAGCTCACCCGCACCCCTCCCCGCGCGACGCCCCCGGTGGTGCGCGTCTGCGAGAACCCGGCCGTGCTCGCCACCGCGGCCGACACCTACGGCCCCGCCTGCCCGCCCCTGGTCTGCCTCCAGGGCCAGCCCTCGGCCGCCGCCCTCACCCTCCTGCGCCACCTGCACTCCCACCGGGCGAAGCTGCTCTACCACGGCGACTTCGACTGGGGCGGCATACGCATCGCCGCCGCCCTGCTGCAGCGCGTGCCCTGGCGCCCCTGGCGCTACACCACCGTCGACTACCGCGCCGCCGCCGGCAGAAGCCCCCTGACACCATCCCTGACGGGCACACCTGCCACCGCTCCCTGGGACCCGGACCTGCGGGCCGCCCTCAGCGAATTCGGCGTACGCGTCGAGGAGGAAACCGTCCTCGACGATCTCCTGACCGACCTCGCACCCTGACAACTCACGGGATCGCTCGGAGCATGCGCAGTAACGTAAGGAGCATGTCCGAGCCCACCCAGAAGTACTCGATCACGATGCCACGGGATATCGCCGAAGCCGCTCGCGCTCGCAGCGGGCCGTCCGGCCCGTCCGCATACGTCGCCGCGGCCGTGGCCCGCCAGATCGAGCGCGACAACCTCAACGAGCTCACCACTGTGGCCGAGGCCGAACACGGACCGATCACCGACGAGGAGGTCCAAGGGCTCCGGGACCAACTCCAGCAGGCCCGTAAGCAGCAGACACCCGGGGGAGCGAACGCGGCGTGACGCGATCATCCGCTGCCGTACCCGGCGGATCCCTGGTCCTCGACAGCGAGGGACTCGCCAAGGCCGTACTGCGGGGACCGCGGGGTCACCCGATGGCTCGCCTGGCCCGCGCCGACGACCTCCGAGTGATCATCAGCGCCGCCACCCTCGTGGAAGCCGTCCATCCCCGGATCAACCGGCCGGCGCTGGAGTGACCCCTCTCCCGCACCGTCATCGAACCGGTCACCGACGCCGACGCCGTCGCCCGCCATGCCGCCACCCTCCTGGCCGACACCGGCCTGCACGGGCACAAGTACGCCATCGACGCCATGCTCAGCGCCACCGCCCTCGCCGCCCCCGGGCCCGCCACAGTGCTCACCTCCGACCCCGAAGACCTCACGGCGCTGTGCGGCGGACACGTCACCGTCATCAAGATCTGACGGCACACCCCTCACGCCCTGCCGAACGTGCGCCAGGCGAGAGCCGACACGGCGCCGGTCGTCCGGTCCGCCGCTGATGCGCTGGGGGCGGGCCCCGTCCACTGCGGTCGGAGTGCCGGTCGGTTACGTGCGCGCTCGGGGCATTGGCACCGGGACGGTCATCTGAATCACCAGCTCACCATGCATCGATGGTTCGGTTCGTCCCCACGTGCTGGGTCCTTCGCCGGGGGGCACCTCGCCGTAGGTGCCAGCAGACCCCGCCATCAGCCGAGACGCTGAGTGCGGGGTCTTCGCGTATGTGCGGCGGATGCAGCGCCGAGCGATCCTCTGACGGGGTCTGTGCACTACTTGTGGAAAGGATCTTGGAGCGTCTGCCCAAGTCAGACCGCGGGAAGTGCACAGCGCTCCCGGCCGATCGCAAGGATCTCAAGCCGAAACCTGCTCAGCAGCAGGCGCTGGACCGCGTTCGTACGAACTGGCCCTCCGCGGCGGCAAGTTGGGACATACTCGCGATGTGCCTGCCTGACGGCAATCCGACCCAATCTCAGAGTCCGCGGAGCCTGCCAGTGAACACTTTCCCTCCGCCCGTGCCTCCCCCTGTACCACCACGCAGGGTGGTACTGATCAAAAACCCTCACGGTATCGTCCGCCGGCTCATGCGCAACGCTGGGGATGGGCCGTTGCCTGCTCTGGCGCTGCGCGTCCAAGACCGAGCCCGTGAGAGAGTCCGGGACTTCCTCAGCGAAGACGGATTCCGTGAACATCGTCTCTATGTCCTGGAGGTCGCTGGCAGCCACCCGCACATCAAGATCGGCTATAGCGCCGATCCGTGGGCTCGTTTGAACCAGCACATCGGGGCGATGAACCGCTGGTACCACACTTTGATCAGGGCCCACGTCTCCGAACCGCTGGATGACAAGCTCAGCGGTATGGAGGCGGAGGAACAGGCGCATAGCTTCATGCGCAAGCTCTACCCCGTGACCGCGCCGAGGGCCCGCGAGGCCTTCATGGGCACAGATTTCAAATTCGGCAAGACTTGTGTAGACATCGCCGTCAACCTCACGAAGTACTCCGCCTAATCGAAGGACGCGGAAGCCGAGGCGTGCGCTCGACGACCTCAGCTCGGTCTACTCCGGGGTCGAGCCAGGTCAACAGCGACCGAGCACCGGAGGTCGTATGGCCGAGAAGCAATCCCCGCTGGCGGGAGCGCCAGCGCACGGGCCTCCTGCCAAACGCGGTAGAACGTGAACGAGCCGACCACTCCCCCGCATTCATTGGTGAACAACCGCCCACCATCAGCCGTGTCGAAGGTGTCGAGGTGCTGCCGGAGCATGGTGAAGAGCTGAGGCGGTATCAGGGGCGCAGGCCGACGACCTGGCGACCACCTGGATCGATCTCCCCGGGTGACCTTCCGCTTCTTTCCAACGGATGCACGCGATCGGGGCCACCGGCCAAAGCCACTGCCGCTAGGGCCTGTGTGAGGTCGTGATCAATCTCGGGGTTTTGGTCCCTTGCGGGGGCAGGACCTGGTAGGACGCTGGGTGTGACACGTAGGCAACTCAGCGACGAGCAATGGGAGTTCATCGAGCCGTA
>NZ_JBIBJI010000040.1:24333-48353 GCF_042958345.1 Streptomyces sp. NPDC007983 | reverse complement strand
AGCTACCTCGCCGGCCTCCACCTCCGTGCCTCGATGATCTGGATCGACGACCTCCTGAAGGCAACTGGCTGATCACAACATCACACAGGCCCTAGCCGTGCAGCCAGATCCGCAGCGGACCGATCGGCTCGAAGCCGTGGTGCACGGCGGCCGCCAGGTCATCGCCGTCCTCATAGCCGACCACCGGCAGCGTGGGGAACAGCGAGTGCACCGCGCAGTGTACAACCGGCCAGGCCGCGTCCGGGCCGCCGTCCAGTGCGAAAACGTTGGAGATACCGACCACCTCGTCGCTGCGGCTCACCACCGCTCCGGCGACCACGCACCCGTCGGAAGATCGCCCGGCGAGCACGAACGTATCCGATTCGTCGAGCAGTTCGGGCCGGATGAGGTCCGCATTGCCGTTCCCGTCGTCCCAGGCTAGCGCCCAGGCGCGTAGCGTTTCTGGGCCACTCGCCACGTCCCAGGCAAGATCGGACGCGATGGTGGGCGCACTCGCCGGACGGTGGATCCACTGTGCCTCGAACAGCACCTGGAAGCCGGCCTTCGTCAGGTCGAGGTCGGCGAAGCTATCTTTGACGGACGCGCCGGGCGCGGTGGTGTCGATCCGGGGCAGCAGCGCGGTCGGATCGGCATCCGGCAGCAGGGTCACCGCGTCGGGGTAGTACAGCGGCGTGCGGGCCGGGGCGGCCCAAGCCTGCAACCCGAACTCGCTCATCAAGCCGTGGGACCGGCTCATCGCTCCGCACCAGCCGGCGTTGTTGCGGGCGGCGGCCCGGACCATGAGTTGCTTCGACATCGTCACGAACGAGGATCATCCCCCGTCCCGGGGCCGGTGGTCGAACGCTTTTCCGTTGCGTCGAGGAGGATCGGCAGCCCATCTGGAAGGCATGGCCGTGCTTCACGTCGACAAGGACTACGAGACCGTTGCCCGCTCCTGACACCTTTGTGCAAGCAGTTCCGACTCGACATGGGGCAGCTGCGGAAGCGAGCTGAACGCGACGGCACCGAGGCGGCCCGGCTGGCACGCCCCCGCCCGGGTCCGCCGCCTTGCGCATTCCTCATGGACTCGGCATACCGAAGGGAACATGGCCGTCAGCCCTACCGACACCACGCTTTGAAGGTCAGTAGTGCCGCAGTACGAATGCTCCTGCTCCCTGATCCCCCTGCGGCGGGATGCGGGCCAGGGGACCTGCGGTGTCGCGATGCCGCCTGCTGCGTCGGGCAGCGCGGCGGGTTGACGAGCACGCGCCGCGGTGAGGACCAAGCGGCGTTGGAGTCGGCAACGGTGGCGGGCGACGGCCAGGGACAACACATGCCAATCCGTCGCTCGGCGACCGGTCCGCCGCCGTACCGAAGGCCGCCGAGGGCACGAATGGTGCTGATCGCGATTCCCAGCCCTCGCCGCCCTGGGATCCTGTGCGTCGAGCCAAATCAGGAGGGCCCTGTACAGAGGAGCTCATGCTCGGCTTCGTAGGCGATGTCGGCGACCTGGCCAAGCTGGTCATGGCCGAACTCGGCTCCCGAGCAGCGAGGAGCCGTCGTAATCGCGGGACCAATCACTGTCTAGGCGTAATCGAAGGGTGATGAGCGGGTGGAGCGGAAAGTGATGGATCTCGACGCGTACACGGCCCGGGCCCGGAGCGGCCCGTGCTTTGTCTGCGCGTACCTGGCCGGAGACCCGGACTACCGGCATGAGGCGATCTACGAGGACGAGGCTCACGTGGCCTTCCTGGACCGGTGGCCCACCGTACCGGGCAAGGTGTTGGTGGCACCGAAGGCGCACATCGAGCATGTCATCAGGGACTTGGACGAGACCGCGTTCAGCAGGCTGATGGGCGTGGTGCACAAGGTGGCGGCGGCCGTGGAAGCGGTCTTCAAGCCGGAGCGGACGTATCTGCTCTCGCTGGGAAGCCAGCAGGGCAACGCCCATCTGCACTGGAACATTGCAGGGCTGCCGCCCGGGGTTCCCTACGAGCATCAGCAGTTTCACGCGCTGATGACCGAGAACGGGGTGCTGTCCCCGACCCCGGAACAAAACGCAGATATGGCGAAGCGCCTACGCAAAGCGATCGTCAGCGGCTGCCACCCCGACCAGACCTCATGCGGCTTAACCACATGCGAAGATCTCACCTGAGCAACCAGGCGGTGGCTTCGTCAGCCGTTGCCGGGCGCCCGCTTGTGGGGCGCCCGGGTGTCGTCGTAGGAGGTCACGATGCCGATGTGGTCCTTCCGTGTGCAACAAAGATGCGCGGTGCTGGTCACGGGCGCTCTGGGGTGCCTGTGGACGGGATGGGCGCGTGGGGCGCGCCGCGACCAGGGGGCACTTTGGTACGCAGCCGGGCGGGGGCCCGGGCGGCCCGTCGGCGTAGGTGAACCCCTGGGGCAGCGACCCGTCGCTGTTGACCGGGCCCACGGCGGACACGTTCTGGGGGCGCGCTGCCGTCTGGCGCGCGATGATCTCGCCCGGGTACCGGACCCTGCGAAGGAACGGGAGTTGAGAGTCGCCGCCCCCTCAGTCCGGAGCCGGGTCTGTGCCGTCCCCGCTCGCCCCGCCTGATCGGTCGGCCCCGTCCTCCCGCGGAGCGGTGGCGAGTTCGCGTACTACCTCGGCGAAACCCCGTACGAGGGGGCTGGTCGCGCCCTCGTACCAGGCCAGGGCGACCCTCAGGGGTTCGACGTCGGTGAGCGGGACCCAGGACAGGTCGGGGCGGGCGTAGTACAGGGCCATGCTCGCCGGGGCGAAGCAGATCGCGGCGCCCTCGGCGACCTGCTCCAGCATCTCCTCGACGTTGTCGTTCTTCGGACCCCAGCGCGGTGCGGAGCCGTCCGGTCTGGGGTTCACCGCCCACCAGTCGACCCAGTCGCGTGGCGCCCGCTCCGTCCACAGCAGCGGCTCGTCCTTGACGTCCAGGATGCCGATGCCCGCACGCCCCGCCAGCGGGTGCCCGATGGGCAGGCCGACGACCCGGGGCTCGGTGTGGACCACCTCGGCGTGCAGGTCGGTGAGGTCGGCGGGCAGCCAGACGAAGGCGACGTCCACCCGGCCGTCGCGCAGGGCGGCCGCCTCCTGGCCCCAGTCGAAGCGCTTGGGTTCCACCCGGACGTCCGGATTGCGGCGGGCGAACTCGGCCCGGGCCCGAGTGGTCAACTCGCCCGCGCCGCTTGCCTCGAAGCCGACCCGGAGCACCGCCTTCTCCTGGCACCGGTGGCCTTCCGCCGCGGCGAGGACACGGTCCGCCTGGCGCACGGTCCGGCGCGCCTCGGCCACCACATCGCGCCCCGCGGGGGTGTGGGTCATGCCGCCGGGGTGCCGCTCGAAGAGGGGGACGCCGAGTTCCGCCTCCAGCTTCCGCAGCGCGTAGGACAGGGCCGGCTGGCTCACGTACAGCCGCGCTGCCGCCCGGCGGAGGTTCCCCTCCTCGGCGATCGCCACGAGATACTGCAACTGCCGTAATTCCATGGGCGAGATCATAGCCAGCGGCGATAAACGCTCTTTATGGAGCGCGTTGATTTCTGTCTTGGACAACGGGAACGGGTGGTGGCCGTAATGGAGACGCACGCCGGGACACCGCCCGGATGTGCTCGCCGGCCGGCACCCGGTCGGCTTCCGGAACCACCCTGGAGATTCCCATGAGCGACAACGCCCGCGCCGCTGCTGCCCCCGCCGCCACCCCCACCCGCTCCGCAACCGGCAAAGTCTGGCTGATCACCGGCGCCAACTCCGGTTTCGGTCAGGCGATCGCGCGGGCAGCCCTCGACGCGGGTGACACCGTGGTGGCCGCCGCCCGCCGCCCCGAATCCCTCGACGAACTCGCCGCCGCGCACCCAGGCCGCGTCGTCCCGGTCGCCCTCGACGTCACCGACCCGGCCCGCATCACAGCCGTCGTCGCCGAAGTGATGCTCTGGTACGGGCGGATCGACGTACTGGTCAACAACGCCGGCCGCGGACAGCTCGGCGCCGTCGAGGAGACCACCGACCGCGAACTCCGCGACCTGATGGACCTGCACTTCTTCGGTCCGGCCGCGCTCACCCGCGCCGTACTCCCGCACATGCGCCGCCAGGGCTCGGGCGCCGTCGTGCAGATGAGCAGCATGGGCGGCCGGTTCTCCTTCCCCGGCGTCGGCGCCTACTCGGCCACCAAGTTCGCCCTGGAGGGGCTGTCCGAGGCGCTGGCCCTGGAAGTCGCCCCGCACGGGATCAAGGTGCTGGTCGTGGAGCCGGGGGCGTTCCGGACCGGGTTCGCCGGCGGCGGTGCGCTGCGCCAGTCGGCACCCCTGGACGCGTACGAGGAGACGGTCGGCCCGGTCCGCGCCGGACTCCCGGACAGCGACGGCAAGCAGCCGGGAGACCCCGAGAAGGCCGCCGCGGCGATCCTGACCGCCTTGGCCGCCGAGCAGACCCCGCTGCGACTGGCCCTCGGCAACGACGCCGCCGACGCCATCGCCACTCACCTGAAGTCCGCCGGCGAGGAGGCGGCCGCCTGGGAGGCGGTCAGCCGGGGCACCGACTTCGACGGAAAGTGAGGGGAGTGGAGGGCCAGGTCCTGGCGCTGGGTCCCGGAGCGCTGAAGCGGGACCGGGAAGCCCCTGCCGGAAGACGCTCTCGCCGGGAGCTCTGGCGGCCCGGGGCGTGACACTCCCGGGCGGCTCGGCCTCCGCGTCCGCGCACCGCCGACACCCCCGCCGGGGCCTGTCAACTTCTCTGCGCACCAGGCGAGTTGGAAGTAACTCATTCGTCGGTCGTTCCGGCTGCGAGGGATCCGCAGCACGCCGAGCAGCGGCAAGACCTGGAAGGACGATCCATGGACCGCAACGATGACGTGCCTGACAAGGGGGTGGCACTCCTCCGTGAAGGCGCTGAAGCGACAGGCCACTTCCACCGACTTGTCTCGCCGCCCGCGCACTGGGGGAGGACACTGTGAGCGGACAGCCCGCAGCCGACGTGAGGGGTAATGCCCCGCCCGGCCCCGAGGCAGCCGACAACCGGCCGCGGCCGGGTCTCCGGTCCACGGTGCTGGTTGCCTGTCTGGCCTTTTTCGTCATCACGCTGGACACCACCGTGGTCAATGTCGCCCTGCCGAGCATCGGCCGGCAGTGGGACGGTCAGGTTTCCGCACTGCAGTGGGTGGTCACCGCGTATACCCTGCTCTTCGCGGCCCTGCTCCTGTCGGCCGGCGCCGTCTCCGACCGTATGGGCGCGAGCCGAGCCTTCACGATCGGGCTGTCCGTCTTCACCCTGATGTCCGCACTGTGCGGGCTGGCACCCAACCTCCCTGTGCTCATCGCCGCGCGGGCGATCCAGGGCGCAGGAGCGGCTGTGATGATGCCTGCCTCGCTCGCCCTGGTGCGCCAGGCGTACGATTCCCCGGCCCGGCGCGCTCGCGGAATCGCACTGTGGACCGCCGGTGGCGGCGCGGCGGTCGCGGCCGGCCCGGTTGTCGGCGGCGCGCTCACCACCGGGCTCGGCTGGCGATGGATCTTCTTCGTCAACCTGCCGGTCGGCGTTTTCGCACTCGTCTGCATGCTCCGGGCACCTCGCTCCCCACGAGGACACTCCCCGATGGACCCGGTCGGCCAGGTCACCGCCGTACTCGCGCTGGCGGCCCTGGTGTTCGCGGTCATCACCGGAGGGTCGGGCGGGTGGACGAGCCCGACGACAATCTGCGGCTTCCTGGTCGCCGTACTCGCCGGAACCGCGTTCCTCATGGCCGAGTCCCGGCAGAGCGATCCTGCCGTTCCGCTGACGTTGTTCCGCATCCCCTCGGTGGCCGTCTGCACCAGCGCGGGTCTCGCCCTGAACTTCGGCTACTACGGCCTGGTCTTCGTCTTCACGATCTTCTTCCAGGAGCACCGCGGAGCCTCGGCGCTCACCGCGGGACTGATGTTCATTCCGATGACGGCCTTCACCACCCTCGTCAACCTGCTCGCCGGCAAGCTGACCAACCGGTACGGGCCACGCCTCCCGCTGATCCTCGGCCAGGTCATCCAGACGGTCGGCATCCTGGGCCTGCTTCTCGTCCGTCGGGACACCCCCACTGCCTTGCTCCTGACTTTGCTGGTGCCACTCGGAATCGGTGGCGGACTCGCGATCCCGCCGTTGACGTCGGCGATGCTGGAGTCGGTGCCGCACGAGCGTGCAGGCCTCGCATCCGGAGTACTCAGCACCGCCAGGCAGTTCGGCGGCGCGATCGGAGTCGCCCTGCTCGGTGCGCTGATCGCGGACTCTGCCCACTTCATGACCGGGATGCGGATCAGCCTGGTTGTGGGGGCGGCCGTGCTGGTGGCCACCACACTCGGCGTGGCGTTCTTCCTGCCCGGCAGCCTGAAGCCCGCGGCTCCCTCGGGACCTGCAATGGTCTCCTCGCGCCCTGGCGGCTTGGAATCGCGATGACCCGGGCGGGGCGTCCTGTGCCACTGAACCTTGAACGCACACGTGAACTTTGTCAGCGAATGTTGAGCGACTCCGGTCACCTCTTCGGTGCTGGGGGACTGGAGGGGCGGATCGTCGTGGTGAGGCGTCGCAGCGCGGCGTGAGCGGGTGGGCCCCAGGTGCGCTTGCCGCCCGGTCGGCCGTGGACGCCTGCCTCTCCGATGAAGATGCAGGCGAGGGCTTTCAGCACAGCCCAGCCGCGGGCGCGGCGTCGGGTCGCTGTGTCGGCAGCCGGTTGATAGGCATCGTAGAAGCGGTCGACGGCGCCGTCCGGCAGCAGCATCCAAGCGGCAGCGAGATCGCAGGCCGGATCGCCCGCAAAGAGATCGCCGAAGTCAATCACGCCGCAGAAGGTGCCGTCCGCGGTGAGGACATTGGCCGGATGCAGATCGCCGTGCAGCCACAGGGCCGGCCCCGCCCAGTCGGGCGCGGCGACGGCATCTTCCCAGACGGCGCGGACGGCGTCCGGATCAGGGATCAGCCCCGACTCGGTGGCCGAAGCCAAGCCCTGTTCGAACCCCTCGGCCCGGTCGGTCAGCGGCCCTCCACGGTCACGGCCGGCCGGCGCCCCGCCGGGGGCGGGCCGGTGAAGTGCGGTCAGAAACGCGGCCAAGGTGTCGGCCGCCTTCGCGGAGCGCGTGGCGGGGGCGCGGTCGGCGGGTGTTCCCGGCACCCAGGTGGTGACGATCCAAGGCCGCGGAAACCGCTCGGAGGGTTCGCCGAGACGCTGCGGTACGGGGACCGGCAGCGGAAGGTGCGGGGCGAGAGCGGGAAGCCAGGCGTGCTCCTTTCGCAGCAGGGCGTCCGCGGACAGCGTCGCCCAGGGCAGCCGGACGGCGAGGTCGTCGCCGAGCCGCCACAACTGGTTGTCCCAGCCCCGCGCACCGAGCCGCACAGGGTGATCGGCCAGGTCGGGATGCTGGTCGCGCAGCAGATCCCGGACCAGTTCCGCGGTGATCTCGATCTCGGTATGCGTCATGCGGAGCCACGATAGCCGGACGGTGACCCACCGTTCGTGACGTCCAGCACTCCATGCCGATCAGACTTCGATGGCACGAATCCACCGATCACCAACCCTCGGTAGCAGGGTCTCGCCTGGGCATCCGGGCTGCTCGGTTGCTCGACGGCGACGCGGTGATGACTGCGGTCACGATCTTGCGGACGGCTCCAGCCTCCGGCGGGGTGCCCGAGGTAGGAGGCGAGCGCGGCCGCGGCATCGGTCAGGATCGGGAAGTCGGTGAAGTGTCGGTGCAGAAGGCCTTTGGCGCAGCCGGTTTCCGTGGTGACCGCAGCTGGTCAGCGCGCTCGGCCTGTCCAGAGCCCCCTGCTATGGTGCGCCGAAGTCATCGATCAAGCAGTTCCAAGTCACCTTCGACTGCGCGGAACCTGAGCGCGTCGCTCGCTTTTGGTGCGAGGTGTTGGGGTACGTCGTACCGCCGCCACCGGAGGGGTTTGCTACGTGGGACGATTTCAATCGCTCTCTGCCGCCTGAGCGGCAGGGTTCAGCGTTCGCCTGCGGTGACCCCTCAGGCGTGGGCCCGCGACTGTACTTCCAGCGCGTCCCCGAAGGCAAGATCGTCAAGACCCGGGTGCATCTTGACGTGCGAGTCGGCACCGGGCTCGTGGGTGAAGAGCGCCTCGCCACGCTCGAAGCCGAGTGCACACGACTGGTCGCGCTCGGCGCGGTACGCGTGCGACTGCTGCTTGCCGATGACCACAATGAGTCGTGCATTGTGATGCAGGACATCGAGGGCAACGAGTTCTGCCTCGACTGAGCATCCTCCGAGATGGGGAGGTGGGAACCGCCTCCCTTGCGCCTCCTTTGAAGGTGGTACCGGATGCCGAGTGTCGCGAAGGCGCAGTCGCGAAACGCTTCGGCCCTCGGAGCGCCAGGGCCCGGCATGACGGAATACTTCGAGCAGGGCCGGGGCTGGTCTGATCATGAATGAGATTCTTGTGACGGGCGCGACCGGCAATGTGGGCCGACAAGTTGTTGTTGAGCTCCTGGCCACTGGCACCGCTGTGCGTGCGTTGGTGCGTGATCCCGAAACGGCCGGGTTACCGGGAGGGGTCAAGGTCGTAGGCGGGGACCTGTCCGAGCCCGAGACGCTGGAGGAGGCGCTCAAGGGGACCAGCACAGTGTTCCTGGTCTGGCCTTTCCTCACGACCAAGGGCGCACCCGCCGTACTGGAGACGATCGCACGGCATGCCCACCGCATCGTCTATCTCTCCTCGTCAGGGGTGGACGAGGACGCTGAACGGCAGACCGACCCGATCAACCAGCTCCACGCCGACATGGAGCGCCTGATCGAAAAGTCCGGCCTGGAATGGACCGTCCTGCGAGCGACCACCATCGCCTCCAACGCGCGGGGGTGGGTCGAGCAGATCCGCACCACGCACGTGGTCCGCGGTCCCGACATGGCAGCCACAGCGGTGGTGCACGAACGTGACATCGCGGACGTGGCGGTACGGGTGCTGACCGGTGACGGGTATGTGGGTACGAAGTTCGTCCTGACCGGTCCGCAGGTACTGAGCAGAGCCCAGCAGGTACATACCATCGGTGAAGCGATCGGCCGCCTGGTGTCCTTCGAGAAGGTCCCGGTACAGGTCGCGCGAGAGCAGATGCTGGCCGACGGCAGGCCAACCGCCCTCGTCGAGGCGCTCTTGGCCAGCGTTGAAAGGCGGCCCGCATCGAACTTGGTCACCTCCACGGTGGAAGAGATCACCGGAGCGCCGGCGCGCACGTTCCGTGCATGGGCGCAGGAGCACGCGGAGGAATTCCGCTAGATTCGCCGTCCAGAGTCCCAGCCCGAAATGTGCCTCGAACTGGGCCCTCACCTGGGCATTCGCCGGACGTGCGGACGGCCTCGGCTTGATCACGTGCTCCGATCGAGGAGACACCCGACCAGACCGAGGCGGTGGAGAAGAGCGTGCCGCAGCAGGAGACCGTCATGAGGCGTTCGCGACGCTGCCACGCTTGTGTGGTGACTTCTACGACTGCCTGGACGGGCCGGTCAGGACACTGAGCCCTTCCCAACCTGCCGCGCTGGATGGGAAGTTGGGCTGACGAACGGGCGAAGCCGCTGGTAGATGGGTTGTCGACCAAGAGAACCGTCTCCACCAGAGGCTTCGCATGCTTGTCTACCCGTCCAGCGTCGACGTGTCCAGCTCTGCCCTCCGCTTGCTCGCCGCCCGCCTGAGAGAACACCGCCGCGCTCTCGGTACCCGATGGCGGCGGCTGAGTGCGGGCCGACAGGCCCTGCTCGCTCTTGCTCATCTCCGCAACGGTCAGCCCTACGCCCAGCTCGCAGCCGGTTTCGGCATCGGCACCACCACCGTCTACCGCTACATCACCGAGGCCGTCGAACTCCTGGCCGCGCTCGCCCCCACGTTCGCCGAAGCCGTACGGGCTGCGTCGAGGAAGGCATATCTGATCCTGGACGGGACGCTTCTGCCCATCGACCGGATCGCCGCCGACCGGCCCTTCTACTCGGGCAAGCGCAAGAAACACGGTATGAACGTGCAGGTCATAGCCGACCCGAAGGGCCGTCTGCTGTGGGCCTCACCAGCCCTGGCCGGCGCCGTCCACGACGTCCGGGCCGCCCACGAGCACGGCGTCATCGACGCTCTCACCGACGCCGGCATCACCTGCTGGGCGGACAAGGGCTACCAGGGCGCAGGCGGCGCAGTCCGCACGCCTTACCGCGGCCGGTGGGACAAGCTGTCCACCAGTCAGCAGGCCGTCAACCGGTCCCACGCGAAGATCCGGGCCCTGGTCGAGCAGGCCGTTGCCACCCTCAAGCCATGGCGGCTCCTTCGCAAGCTCCGCTGCTCGACGACTCGGATCACGAGCCTCGTCCAAGCCGTCCTCACCCTCCGTCCGGCCGGAAAGGGCTCACTGCCTGACAATGTTTTCGATGTCAGTTTGTTTTGACGTCAGTTGAGGGCGCGCGGTGGGGGCGGATCGTCCCGCGGCCTGCGTTCGATACCGCCCCGGTGTGGTGCCGAACTCCCTTTCGAAGGCGTGTGAGAGTGCGTACGGGCTGCCGTAGCCGACGCGGCTGGCGACGGTGGCCAGGGTGTCCGCGGTGTCTCGGAGCAGGGTGGCGGCAAGGATCAGGCGCCACCACGTGAGGTACGCCATCGGAGGGCGACCGACCAGAGTGGTGAACCGGCGCGCCAGGGTGGGACGGGAGACGCCCGCCTCTGCGGCCAGGCGGTCGTTGCTCCACGGGGCGGCCGGGTCTGAATGCAGCGCCCGCAGGGCGGCGGCCGTCACCGGGTCGCCCAG
This sequence comes from Streptomyces sp. NPDC007983, assembly GCF_042958345.1. Taxonomy (NCBI): domain Bacteria; kingdom Bacillati; phylum Actinomycetota; class Actinomycetes; order Kitasatosporales; family Streptomycetaceae; genus Streptomyces; species Streptomyces sp. NPDC007983. The sequence goes on along the minus strand of NZ_JBIBJI010000040.1, from coordinate 37,632 downwards.
TACGCGGGGCCAGGCTCCGCTGGTGGCCTCGGTCACCCAGGAACGGATGATGTAGGTCGACGTCGTCGTCAACACCCACCTTCACGTCGATCACGTCGGCTGGAACACCGTCGACGCAGACGGGGAGTGGGTACCGACGTTTCCCAACGCTCAGTACCTCATTCCAGCCGCAGACGACTTCCATTACGGTCCGGACAACGCGTACGGGAACGGCCTGCAGGCAGTCGACCGGCTGATCTACGAAGACAGCATCGCACCCATCCATCAGGCCGGACAGGCCGTGCTGTGGGATGGTCTGCACCGCATCGACGAACACCTCACCTTGGAGTCCGCGCCCGGCCACACTCCCGGTTCGTCCGTGCTACGGCTCGCCTCCGGGAGCGACCGGGCGGTCTTCGTCGGAGATCTGGTGCACAGCCCGGTGCAGATCCTGCAACCCTGCTGCAACAGCAGTGCTTGCTTGCCTGGCCCCGGAACAAGCGGTGGCCAGTCGCCGTCGGATTCTCCAGCGGGCAGCTTATGAGCGGGAACTGCTCGTTCCTGCGCACTTCGGTGGTGCGGGTGCTGTGGAAGTCCGACAGGCGAGTGATGGGTTCGCCCTCGGCCCATGGGCAGCAGCCAGTCCGAACAAGAGAACGTCAGCTCTGAGTGAACCTTTGGTCCGTGGGCTTCCCCGGCCCTGGTCGGTGCCCTCCATGGCGTCCGGGCCGCACGCGAGCACGGCATCATAGGGGCTCTCGCCGAGGCCGGCCTCAGCTGACAAGGGCTCCCAGGGCGCAGGCGGCACGGTCCATCTCCCGTACCGCGGCCGGTGGGAACCCCTTGCGCCGGCCAGCAGGCTGTCAACCGGTCCCACGCGAAGATCCGCGCACTGGCCGAACAAGCCACCGCACCCTCAAGTCCCGGCCGCTCCATGCAAGCTCCGCTGCTCGACTACCCGGATCACCAGCCTCGTCCTAGCCGTCCTCACCCTCCATCTGGCCAGCTCAGACTGAGGTTGGAAAGGGCTCACTGGCCGACCTGGCGCTCGTACCGGAACACGCCGTGGCCACGGCGCTTTGGACGGCCGCTTAAAACAAGGGACGCCTGGACGTTGATCGGTCTCGGTCGTGGCCGCGCTGGAGACCGGCCACACCTCGTGGACTGCGGTGCTGGATGCGATCCGCCTTCAGCCCGGCGCCCATCTCGCTGCCGTCACTACCGCCCAGCTACGCGAGGTCGCCGAACGGCTCATCGCCGCCGGGCATTGGAACAAGAGAGACCCGGAGATCCTGCTGGTACTCGACTCCAGATACGACGCCCCGCGCATCGCGCACCTGCTGGCCGGGCTGCCCGTCGAGATTCTTGGCCGTCTGCGCTCGGACCGGGTGATGCGCTGGCCAGTACCACCGCGCGTCTACGACCCCAAAGGCGGCCGACCGCTGGGCCTGGCTGGTGATCGCCGCCCACACCCAGCTCCGGCTCACCCGTCCGCTCGCCATCGACCTGCGGCGGCCCTGGGAGACAGCGACCAAGCCGAACAAGCTCACCCCGGCCCAAGTCCGCCGGAGGTTCCTCCATGCGAAGACTCCATCGCCGGTCCGTGTACCACAACGGCCCCGGCTAGGCCCCGGATGCCCCGCCGAACCAGGTAAACGACAAGCTCAGTACCTGTTTTCGGCTCCACGTAGCCGGGGCTCCAGCCTGGCTACATGTCCGAGGGCATGGGGCGGGTCGGGGAGAGGAACTGTCGGGCTTATGGCGAACGACTGAGGCCGGAGGCACGGCCGGACGCGGTGTTCTGTTCTTCGGCGTGTCGTGCCAGGCAGGGGCGTACGAATCCGCGGTTGCGCAAGCGCCTGGCGGCAGTGCGGAACGGTGTCGGCGGGCATGCGGACGACGGGCAGGCGCCCGCCGTCGCGTGCCGATCTCCCGCCGGTGAGCGGTCGGCTGCCTGGGCAGGTACTGCAGCGTGCGGATGGACAGAACGATCGACGCCGGGTGGACAAGCGCGCGAAGCTCCTGGCGAACCCGGGTGACCTCGGTCGAGATCCCGTCTACCAGGAGCTTCGTCGTTCCGTACCGCGTTTGCCCACCAACGCGGCGGCTTCACAGTCAAGTTGGAAAGGGCTCATGAGCGCTCCGCGATCAGCGCCCATCATCGGTGCGCACGCCTGGAGTTACCTCATGGACATGAATTCGGGCAGGGTGAGGGCCGAGTGGGCCGGTCGCCCCTCCCTGGAGGGCATGGTGCTGAGATTGCGCAGCATGTCGTTGCGCTGCTCCAGGGCCCGAGCGGTGGTGGGAAAGAGCGTGGCGTCGCCCACGCCGATCTGCCCCTGGTTCAGGGTCACAAACTCACGGGTGTCGCGTTCGTAGGCGGCGAACCCCGCGGCGGTGTCCCGATCGGCCAGGGAACCGGCGAGCATGTACGCACCGACGAGCGCGAGGCTGGTGCCCTGTCCGGTGAGGAACGAGGGTGCGTACGCGGCGTCGCCCACCAGCGCGACCCTGCCGCTGGACCAGCGAGGCATGCGGATCTGGCTGACCACGTCGATGAACAGATCATCCGACTCGCGCATGGCGGCGATCATGCCCGGGACTTCCCATCCCGCGTCGGCGAAGGTCGCGGCAACCAGGTCCCGCTGGGCTTCTCGGCTACGGACCGCGTCGAATGGCGGTTCCGGGTGGGCGAAGTTCAGGAAGGCGTGCACTTCGTCGTCGTCCCCTACGGCGTAGACAGCCGCGGCTCTGCCCGGGGTGTTCCACATCATGGTCTCGTGGGAGAGACCGAAGGTGTTGCGCATGGTGAACACGGCGAAGCAGTACCCGAGGTATCGGTGGAACTGCTCTTCGGGGCCGAACAGGAACTCCCGGGTACGCGAGTGCAGACCGTCCGCGCCGAACACCATGTCGAACGTACGTCTGCCGCCCCCGCGGAAGGTGACGTCGACCCCGTGGTCGGACTGGTCGAGGGTGGCGATGGAGTCGTTGAACAAGAACTCCACGTCGTCACGGACCGCCGTGTGAAGAGCGTCGGTCAGATCCCCGCGCCGCACCTCGAGGTCCCGTCCCGCGACACTGCCGACGACGGTATGCGGGTTGACCGAGGCCACCTTGCCGCCGTCCCCGTCGAGGAAGGTGAGCCGACGCAAGTCGACGTGCGCGTCCTGTAATTGTGGCAAGATCCCCATCCGCCGGACGACCTCCAGTGCGGTGCCGCGCACGTCGATGGGGTATCCACCGCTACGCAGTGTCCTCGCCTTCTCCACCACCGTGACCGCGTATCCGTAGCGGTTCAGCCAGAACGCGAGGGCGGGACCCGCGATGCTGGCCCCCGATATCAGGACCTTGCGCCTCGGCGTGGTGCGGACATCGGTCAACGGATCGGTGAGGGTCATGTTTTGACTCCTTTGCTCATGGTGCGGACGGCAAGCAAGGACAGCGCCGTGACGGCGCCGGCGATGACGAAGCCGGTGACGAAGGCCGATTCGGCCGGGTCTTCCATCCCGGGATGGGTCCCGGCGGTGAGGAAGGCGCCGCTGACCTGTGCGCCTGCGGCGAAGCCGATCACTCGAGTCACCAGGACCAGGCTGGTGGCGGTGCCGGTGTTTCCGTGATCGACAGAGGTGGCGGTCTTGACGACCATCGCCGTGATGCAGACACCACTGGCCAGGGCGATCAGCGCCTTACCGACGATGAGGTGCCAGATCTCGGTGTGCACGAACGCCAGGGCGGCCAACGTGGCCGTCATGACGCCGATTCCGGCAGTGACCACGGCGCTCGAGCCGAAATGCCGCGCCGCGACCCCGCCGAGCGGCCCGCTGATCGCCCCCGCGACGGCGCCGGGCAACAGGTACCGCCCGATGTCGGTGGAGCCGGCCCCGAAGCCGTATCCGTCGGCGGACACCGCGAACAGCTGCGGAACGAGATACATCGACACCGAGGTACCTACGCAGACGGCGAATGTGATCGCATAGGAGCTCCATATCTCAGGCTTCGCCACCAGGTTCAGATCGACCATCGGCGAGGGTGACCGGCGTTCAACGAAGATCCATCCGGTCACGAGGAGGGCCAGGAGCACAACGAGGGCGCCGAGCACGCGTGGCCGGCTGCCGAACTCGGGCGCCATCGAGAGCCCGAGCATGAGCGTCAGCAGAACGCCGCTCAGGAGAACCAGGCCGGGCCAGTCGATCCTGGCGTCCGACCGGGCCGGCGGATCGTTCGGCATCAACCTGTGGACCAGCAGGGTCGCCACGACGATCGCGATCGTCGGTATCGCGAACATCCAGTGCCGGGACAGCCCTTCCGCGATGGGCCCGGCCATCAGCGTCCCCAGCATGCCGCCGCCCACGAACAACCCGCTGACCACTCCGATGGCCACCTGGGACTCTCCCGTTGGGAGGTGCTTGCGTACCAGGATGAACGAAAGTGGCATCGCGCCCACCATCGCGCCCTCCAGCACCTGACCGAGCAGCAGCACCGGCAGGTTCGGTGCCAGCGAGGACACCAGTCCACCGGCCGAGACCACCGCCATCAGCCGGAGCATGACCCATTTCCCGCCGTAGCGGTCACCGAGGTTGCCCGCGACGGGCGTGACGAGAGCACCGGTGATGAGCATCGTGATGCTGAGTAGTGCCCCTTGGGCAGGGCTCATTGATAATTCGCGTTGCAACAGCGGGAGCGTCGGGGTCACCACGGACTCCAGGGCCCCGGTGGCGGCTGCCAGCATGCCGAGAGCCACGACAGCGGCCTTCCCGATGCGGACCGGGGGCGCGAGGGTTGTGGTCATGAACGTTCTTTCCTTCGTCGTCGGACGAGTAAGGATTCGGCAACGCGCGTAGCGCTGCCGTCTTTGGCGCCACCGGTGGGCGTGCGCTACTGGGAGACCGAGGGCCGGTTCTCGCAGAGTGCCGCCTCGACGGCGGCTTTCATGTCGTCGCTCTGCGCATCCGAACCGCCAGGGTCGACGTTCACCATGACCGTCGCCTGCCTGCCGTCGACCGTGGCACCGCCCACCGTCTCGTACCCGAGGATGTCTCCGCTGTGTCCCCAGTAGAGGCCGCCGCAGGGCAGCGGCCTGCTCTCCAGGCCGAGGCCGTACGCCCGGCCGTCCGGGTCGCCGGTCGGCCGCGTCCTCATCACCTCCCGGAGCTGGGCCGGGCGCAGCAGCTTGCCGCGCACGAGCGCGTCCAGGAAGCGGTTGAGGTCGGTACCGCTGGAGATCATCTCGCCGGCCGGGCCCGCGACCGAGGGGTTGAACGCGGTGATGTCCATGAGCGGCGCGTCCTCGCCCGGCCGCGCGTACCCGCGCGGGTGCGGTCCGGGGATCGCCGGGACGTCACCCGGCACGTACGTCTCGCGCAGACCGAGCGGTGTGATGATGCGTCGGCGGACTTCCTCACCGTACGGGTGGCCGGTCACCTTCTCGATGATCAGGCCGGCCAGCAGGTACCCCGTATTGGAATAGCGCCAGTCGGTGCCCGGCTCGAAGGTTGGGGGGTGGGCGAGCGCCATGCTCACGAGGTCACGTGTGTCGTAGTGGGCCAGCGGGTCCTCGAGGACCCGCTGCGGGCTGAGGTAGTCGAGGACGTCGGGCACACCGCTGGTGTGCTGAAGCAGCTGGCGGACGGTGATCGCCCGCCCGTCGTTGCCGTGTCCGCGGACGACGCCGGGCAGATAGCGCTCCACCGGCGCGTCGAGGGCGACGCGGTGCTCTCCCACCAGCTGGAGCATGACCGTCGCCACGAAAGGTTTGGTCATGCTGCCGATCCGGAACCTGCTGTCGCGGCGCACTGGCGCGTGGCTCTTCACGTCCGCGACACCGCTGGTCAGCACCGTGCTGCCGCGCCGGTCCCGCACCTCGACGAGCGCCCCGGGCCCGCCGTCGACCGTGGTCAGCCGGTGCAGGAGTTCGCGCAGCCGAGCGTGGCCGGCGGTGTTGGCGGATTTGGCGGAGGTGGATTCAGCGGCGGTGAACGTGGCGGCGGCCTTCCGCGGCGGCACGTCGTTACCCGTCAGCGCACCCCCCGCGACAACGACCGCTAAAGCCAGTGTGAGTGCGCCACCCAGCGCACGCTTGTGCTTGAGCACGTGTGCCCCCTTGTTGTGAGAGCCGGCATATTAGGAAGCGCGGCGCTCACCCCACATCACCCCCCAGAGCCACTGTTCGTGTCATACCGGGGGTGGGCCAGGGTGACAAAAACCGGGGGACGGTACGGTCTCGATGATCAGGTTGAGGTGCGGTTTCGCCCCCGCCGCCACATCCTGGCCGAAGCCCGTTGACACCTGAGGAAGACCCTGCGCGGCCGCCCGGTCATGCCCGGCCCACCAGGTGCGACCTGCAATGCAGCGCCAAGTTGAGGAGGCGCCGGAGATCCACGAGCAGGTCAAAGGGGCTGGGGGAGCAGCCGCAGTGCCAGGGGACAATCCGAAGGGTATCTTCGATCGAAAGTCGGTCACTTCCGGTCATGCGTTGTGAGCTTCCGATTTTCGGTCTGACTCTCGGGTTCCGAAGCCTCTGCCACGCATTTTGGAGGGGCGAATGGCTGTGCCTCCTCGTGAGCGGCGGCGGCTTCGTGGTCGACCTCGCCCATCCCGCCGAGGTACGGCCCATGGGCGACTCCGTAAGCGGTGATCGCCAACCCTTGTTGAAGACGTTGTCGAGTACTACCGTACGCTCATTCGTACTCACCTCGAAGGTTGCCTACGCCCTTCGCTGTGCTGAGATGTCATCGCCCCGAGATGAGGCACAGGATGGTTCGCTCCGATCAAGGTCCGGCTGCCCGGCTGCAGGACCGCGTGCACGAACTCCACTCCACCTACAGCGCTCCGGACGCGGGCGTGGCCCACCTGCTCTGTGACCGCTATCCGCCCGACGCGGTCGCCTACACGGTGGTGGAGCCCGACCTCTCAGTCACGGTGCTCACCTATGGCCGGCTCAGGGAGGATTCCGAGCGGTTCGCCGCGGCTCTGGCCGGTCTCGGGGTGGGGCCGGGTGACCGGGTGGCCACGCTGATGGGCAAGAGCGCCGACTACCTCGTCGCACTCCTTGCGACGTGGCGGCTCGGCGCGGTCACTGTCCCGCTGTTCACCGCCTTCGCCCCGCCCGCCATCGCTCTGCGGCTGAGAGCGAGCGACGCCAACGTGGTGGTGTGCGACGAGAACCAGCGGCCCAAGCTCGATCCCGGGGAGGACATCCCGGCCGACGCCGCGTGGCGGATCGTTGTGAGCGGTGGCATCGGCCGCGCCGGTGACCTGCGATTCGACGAGCTCATGTCCGCCCATGAACCCGGACACCCCGCCGTGTCCCTCGGCGGCAACGCGCCGATCGTGCACATCTTCACCTCCGGAACGACCGGGCGCCCCAAGGGAGTTGTCGTCCCCACCGCCGCCATCGCCGGATTCCGCGCGTACGCCGAATTCGGCTGCGGGGTGCGCGAGGGCGACGTCTTCTGGAACGCGGCCGACCCCGGCTGGGCGTACGGACTGTACTTCGGGGTGATCGCCTCCCTCAGCCTCGGTGTGCCCAGCGTGCTGCTGCACGCCGGGTTCTCGGCGGAGCTGACCTGGCGCGTCATGGAACAGCTCGGCGTCACCAACTTCACGGCCGCCCCGACCGTCTACCGCTCCCTGCGCGCCTCGGATGCGCCGGTCCCGGGCAAGCTGGCGCTGCGCTGTGCCTCCAGCGCGGGTGAACCCCTCACTCCCGACGTCAACGCCTGGGCCACCGAGGCGCTCGGCGTCGAGGTGCACGACCACTACGGGCAGACCGAGGCCGGCATGCTGATCAACAACCATCAGCATCCGGCGCTGAGCAGGCCGGTGCGCGCCGGTTCCATGGGTCATCCACTGCCCGGGTGGAGCCTGTACGTGCTCGACGAGGACCGCGCCGAGATCGCGCCCGCCGGCACCACGGGACGTATCGCCGCCGACACGACCGGAAGCCCGTTCGCCTGGTTCACCGGTTACGAGGGCGACACGGCCCAGAGCGCCGAGAAGTTCAGTGCGGACGGCCGGTGGTACTACACCGGCGACGTCGGATCGGTGGACGAGGACGGCTACTTCCACTTCTCCTCGCGCGACGACGACGTCATCATCATGGCCGGCTACCGCATCGGCCCCTTCGACGTCGAGTCGGTGCTGGCCACCCACCCCGCCGTGGTCGAGTGTGCGGTCATCGCCGCGCCCGACGAGGTTCGCGGCGAGGTCCTGGAGGCTTTCGTCGTCCTGCGGCACGGCACGGACGCCTCCGACACGCTCGCCACCGAGCTGCAGCAGCTGGTCAAGAAGCGGTTCGCCGCCCACGCCTATCCCCGCACCGTCCACTTCACCGACCGGCTGCCCAAGACGCCCAGCGGAAAGATCCAGCGCTATGTCCTGCGCCGTCAGCGGCAGCAGGACACCGGAGGACATGCATGAGCACCACCCCCAGCACCCGTACCAGTACCAGTACGGCGGTCGTGGCCGAACAGGCCGGATCTGTACGCCGGCTGCGGCTGAACCGGCCCGGGAGCCGCAACTCGATCAGCCCGGAACTGATCGCCGCTCTCGACGAGGCCGTCGCCGCCGCTATGGCCGACGCGGCCACGCAGGTGGTCGTCATCTCGGGCAACGGCCCCAGCTTCTGCGCCGGCGCCGATCTGCGCCATCTGCTGGAGCTGGCCGGGGACGGCGTGGACCCGGTGGAGTTCCTCACCCGGATCTCGGACTGCTTTCAGCGTGTGGAGGCCGCGCCGAAACCGGTCATCGCGGCCGTCCACGGCCATGTGGTCGCCGGCGGCCTGGAACTGGCCCTGGCCTGCGACGCCGTCGTGGCCCAGGAGGGCTGCGTCATCGGTGACGGGCACATCCGCAACAACCTGCTGCCGGGCGCCGGTTCGAGCTACCGCCTGCCCCGCAAGGTGGGCGAGCCGCTCGCCCGCCGGCTGATGCTCACCGGTGAACTGCTGCCGGCCGAGCACTTCCTGCCCAGCGGGTTCGTCCAGGCCGTGGCCCCCGCCGGGGATTTCGAGGCGACCGTCAAGGGTGTGGCCGAGTCGTTCGCCGGGCTGGAGGCCAGTGGCCAGGGGCGGATCAAGAACCTGCTCGCGGACCCGGGGACGGCGGCGGCCATGCGGCGCGAGCTCGACGTGTTCGCCGCGCACTGGCACGAGCAGGACATCGCCGCCCAGCTGACCCACTTTTTCGACACCCGAGGCATGAGGTAAGAACGTGCGACGTTACGAAGACCGCGTGGTCATGATCACCGGAGCCGGCCAGGGGCTCGGCCGCGCGATGGCGGAGCGCTTCAGTGCCGAGGGCGCCCATCTGGCGGTGTGCGACGTGAACGAGGCGGCACTCAAGCAGACCGCCGCCCTGTGCGAAGGGGCGCAGGTGCGCACGGCGGTCGTCGATGTCGCCGACTCCGCACAGGTCGACACCTGGGTGGCTGCGACGGTCGAGGCGTACGGCCGGGTGGACGTGCTCGTCAACAACGCCGGAGTCATCCGCGACAACCGCCTGGAGCGGATGAGCGACGCCGAGTGGGACGCCGTGCTCGATGTCAGCCTGCGCGGCATGTTCCACTGCACCCGCGCGGTCTTCGGACACATGAAGCGCCAGGAGTACGGACGCATCCTGTCCTTCTCCTCCATGTCCTGGCGCGGCAACTTCGGGCAGGCCAACTACGCCGCCGCGAAGGCCGGCGTGGTGGGCATGGCCCGCACCATCGCCCTCGAAGGCGCCCCGCACGGCGTGACCTCCAACGCCATCGCGCCCGGCCTCATCGACACCCCGATGCTCGCCTCGATGAACGACGCCGCCCGCGCCAAGCTCGCCGCCCGCGTGCCCATGCGGCACATCGGCGACCCCACGGACATCGCGGAGGCGGCCGCGTACCTGTGCTCGCAGGCGGCGGGCTATGTGACGGGCGTCGTGCTCGACGTGGACGGCGGGATCGGCATCGGCGGCGCGATGCGCTGACGCCTGCGGGGAAGCGCCCAGTCCAGGTAGGAAAGATCCCTCCCATTGTGGGCGCATCGCGCTGGAGGCAGTCTCGAATTATGGCAACCAAGCCGGATATCCGGCCAAAGGCATGGAGAGTTTCGTATGGCCACCGAAATCAGCTTCACCAGCAACAATCTGCGGATCGCCGGACTGTTCTTCATCCCCGAGGGCCATGCGGGCGAGCGTCTGCCGGCCATGGTGATCGGCCACCCCGGTGGCGGTGTGAAGGAGCAGAACTGGGGATCTGCGCGTTGGGCGGGTACGTGCCGTTCGCCGCACAAGCCGACACGCGGATCAAGGCGGTCGGAACGGTGTCCGCCTTCGACGCCGGTGACGCGGTCCGCAACGGTGTCGACGGGCAGCAGGGCCCCGAGGGCCTGCAGCAGATCCTGGGCCTCTCGGCCGCGATGCGCACCGCCGGAGCGGGCGGCGCCGAGCCCGCCTATGCGCCGATCGTGCCGGAGTCCCTGGGGGAGGGCGGGGAGGGGTACGCGTACTACCGCACCCCGCGCGGCCGGCACTCCCGCTCGGACAACAAGCAGCTGGTGCGCAGCCTCGACCGGCTCGTGCAGTTCGACGCCTTCCGCTTCATACCGATGATCGCGCCCCGCGCGGTGCTGATGATCGCCGGAACCGAGGCGTCCCTGTACGACCAGGACGAGCACGTCACCCCGGCCGTCGACAAGCTCGACGCGTTCTTCGGCAAGGCCCTCGCCGCCTGAGGACCCAGCCAGCGGTTGGCGGCCTGGGTTCCGCGGCAGGGGCCGCATCCGAGACCCTCACGAGCCCGGGACGCGGCTCCGGCACCGAGACGGTGAACGACATGAGTGAGGCACGCAAGGTGCACGAAGCGCTCGCCGGGCCGAAGGAACTGTACTGGGGCAAGGGCCAGCACTTCAGCTTCTACGACCACCCCGGACAGGTGCGTCGTACCGCGGACCGCGTCGCGGCGCACTTCAAGGCCACGCTGAGCTGATCCGGGACACCTCTCGACGGACGCGCCGAAGCAGACGCAAAGCGTGGGGGCCGACCGGACACCGTTCGGTCAGCCCCCACGCTTTCCTTCGCGCGCGAAGGAAAGCGCGGCGCCCCCACCGCGCGCGGCGGTACACGCCCCGGTCCCGGTTCCCCGCACCAACGGCGTCGACTTCCTCGTCGGGTCCGGAGCGACGCTGGAGATCGACATCCTCAACCAGATGCTGATCCCGGAGCGGAGCTTCGTGGGCAACAGCGGCGGTACCCTACAACGAACTGGTGGAGCTCGTCGCACTCGCGCATCGCGGGGTTCTGGAGATCGCCACCACGCAGTTCCCCCTCGAAGGCGTCAACGAAGCACTCCACGCCCTCAACGACGGCAAGCTCATCGGGCGCGGTGTTCTCATGGTCTCCGAGGGCTGACGGGCCCGTCCGCCACCGTTCGGCTGTTGCCGATGCCCGGAGCCGGCTCGCCCTGACCCCGGACCTCAGGGCGAGCCGGGCACCTTGGTGAGCGCTGCCAGGACCAGGTTGCTCAGCTCGATGAAGGCATCCCCGGACGACAGGCGGGTGGGGCCGAGCAGCTCGCGGCTGTGGATGCCGTCGATCAGGAGCCCGACGGCCTGGCTGACGAACTCAGCGTGCACCGCACGGAATTCGCCCGATTCCACGCCCGCGTGGATCATCTCGCCGACCCGCCGGGTCGCGGCCATCGAGTTGACGGTGTAGATCTCGCGCGTCGCGTCGTCGTCCAGCATGTCGTCGTAACAGGCGGCCGACATGCGCTGCATCTGCGCGCCCACGGCCGCCAGGTACGCGGCGATCTGCCGGGCCGGGTCCTCGACCGCGACGATCTCCTGCTCCACCTGCTCGGCGGCATCGCGGAAGAAGCTCTTGAGGACGGTGGCGACGAGGTGATGCCGGCTGGAGGAGATCGCGTACAGCGTCGTCTTCGAGCACTGGAGGCGGGCCGCGAGAGCGTCCACCGTCAGCCGGGCGAAGCCCTCTTCCAGGACGATGCCCTGCAGGTGCGCGAGCAGTTCGTTCCGCCGCTCCTCATCCAGGCGTTTGCGCCCGGCGCCGGGCGCACGCCGGCCGGTTCGCTGCACCGACATCTCACACCCCTTCCAGAGCGAGCCGCCAGGGTTCGACGGCTCCGCCACATCGTACGGGGGCATGCCACCACCCTGGCCGTGGCCCGGAGGGGACGGACTGTCGACCGGAGGGCCTCAGCGCGGGGCGATGCGGACGGTCAGCGGGTGCGACGCCTCGTTCGTGGCCATCTCGACCGCCCGGCGTCCGGCCAGGCGGTACTTTTCGGCGAAGGCGGTGTCGATGGCGTCGTGGGGGCCGTCGAACCGCGTCATGGAAGGCGACGTCGAAGTCGAGGCTGCGGAAGGTGGCGGCGCGCACGACGCCGCGGGCTCGGATGCTGCCGACGCCGTTGCCCAGCGCCCTGCGGTACCAGAGTCCGTACGCGCTCATGGAGCGCACGTAGATGTCGTCGACGACGACGAAGCCGACCGGGACGAAACGGCTCGGGGTGCCGTCGGCGCGCTGCGGGTTGACGTGCAACAGGCGGCACCGTGCGATGCGACGCAGGTCGCGGGCGGGCCAGGACATGCCTCGGCCCTCCTTTCGGTGGTGTCGCGTGCCGGTGCGGCCGCGATCAGGCTCGGGGTGGCGGATGGTCTTGGTGCCGAACTCCGGACGGGCGGCGTGGCGGGAGGCCCACCACTGGCGCCATGGCCTCCCAGTCGTGCGGGTCCGCTGGGGGCATCGTGTCGATGTCGGCCAGGAGGGCCGCTGCCAGGGGGTTCCAGGCCAGGATGTCGAGGTACTTGCCCACCACGAATGCCGGCGTATCGGTCAGCCGGTCCAGAAGGCGCTGGATCTGCGGGCCCACTGGGGCCGAGCGGCGCTGCGGCCGGCCTGCTGCGCGAGGCCCTCGACATAAGTGCGCTGATCGGGCGTGAGACGCAGCGTGTCGGCGATGGCGTCGAGGACGGGCTGCGCCGGGGCGAGTCGTCCTTGCTCGATGCGGGCATAGTACTCGTGGCGGATCGCCACGCTCTCGGCGACTTCTTCTCGCCTCAGCCCGGCGACACGGCGGATGGCGGCATCACGCGTGGGCAGCCCCAGGTCGGCGGGATTGAGTTCGCGGCGGCGCGCCTTCAGGAACTGGCCGAGCCCTTCCAGGTGCGGGTTCTTCGCGGTCATATCTGTCACTGCTTCTGGTGGGGCGCGCCCCGGGCGGGGGTGGGGCCCGGGGCGGGGGCGGGTGTGGGTGAGGGGGCCCCCCCGGGGGTGCGGGCCCCGCTTCCCACGGGGGGTTGCAGGGGGAATCAGGGGGGACCG
>NZ_JBIBJI010000040.1:0-24323 GCF_042958345.1 Streptomyces sp. NPDC007983 | reverse complement strand
TGGGGGGGGGCGCGCCTTCCGTAACGGGCCGCGCCCTGCCTGGGGGGGTTTCTTCGGGGTCATATCTGTCCCTGCTTCGGGGGGGGCGCGCCCGGGAGGGGTGTCGGCCGGGGCGCGGCGCAGGTTGTGGATCAGGTGACACCCGAGGGTGTCAGGCAGCCTGTCCCTCGGTGAGGTGGCTGCGGAAGAAGCGGGTCACGTTCGCGACGGCGTTGTCCATCTGCTTCGGCGAGTCGTAGTAGTCGTAGTGGTTGCCGTCGGACCACACGAGCTCCTTCTCGCCCTGAACCGCCTCGTAGAGCGCCTTGGCGTTCTCGGGCAGCGTGCTCTCGTCGGAATGCACGACGATCGTCGGCGTGGTGATGTTCGACGCCTCGCTCAGCGCGTCGAAGGCGAGCCAGTTCGTCCACGACGAGACGTCCAGCTCGTTCTTGTACTGCGGAACGTTGCCTCGCGACTCGTTGGTGTAGTAGTCGGAAAATGCCCGGCATCGGAATGTAGTTGGCCGCGTCCTCTTCGGTCTCGCTGTAGACCGTGATGGTCGTCGCTTCCCCGGTCTCCTCGTACTTCTTCTTGGCCGCGACCGCCTGCTCGCGGCGCGCGGCCATGCCGTCCTCGCCGTAGGTGGCGACGAACACGTCCTGGTTGATGAGGAACCCGGCGATCGTCGCCAGTCCCTTGACGCGCGAGTCCCGCGCGGCGAGGTAGGTCGCGTTGCTGGCCGAGGTGCACAGGCCGACCATGCCGACGGCCTCCACGTAGGGGAGCTCGGTCAGGTGACCGCCGCCTTCAGGTCGCTGAGCTTCTCGGCGGGCGCCTCGTACTGACGCGGCTGCCCCTCGCTCTCGCCGTAGTGGGCGTAGTCGAAGCTGAGGGCGACAAAGCCCTGCTCGGCAAACTTCTCGGCGTAGGTTCCCGCCATCTGCTCCTTGACCGAGGTGAACGAGCCCTCCACGATCACAGCCTGGTAGCGACCGCTCTCATCGAAGTCGTCCGGGGTGAACAGGTTGCCCACCAGGGTCAAACGGTCACGGTCGAAGTTGATCTTGTGCTTCACTTGGTTCTCCTCGGTCGTTTGCATCTTCCCCGCGCGACGAAGAGTTGCTGGTGGGACTGACGGGGTGCCCGCCTGGGGCCCTCTGTCCGCGGGGGCGGCTGGTCCGTGTGCTGTCCGGACGCCATGTTTCGAGAGTGCCCCTGGTGCGACTTGTCCACAATGGGAAGGATCTTTCCTACCTGGGCGGCCAGGTCTTCGGGCGTCGGCGGAAACGCCTCGCCCGGCGGTGCGTCCTCGCGTGGGCGGCGACGCGCCGGACGGCCCGGCCCGGCCGCCGGGATCCCTGATCGGCCTGACCGCTGCCAGGCACAGGGCGGTGGTGTGCTTCGCGATCTATCGGAAGGGCCGACTACAGATCGCCGTCACACCAGGTCAAACTGACCTCCCTGGCCTCCCGCCAGGTTGATCAATCCTCTGCCTGCGAGCCCTCACCCTTTCCGAACCGCTGGTGCCGGCGCAGCGCACCCAGGTTCTGTCACAACACCCCGAGCTCGATCTGGTCCTGGGCGAGCCCGGTATCCTCGGCCAGGACCTCCGGGCTGATCTTTCCGCCGTGATCCTCGATCGCACGGCCGATCTTGCCTGCCCACAGCTCGGCATCCACGAACGGCCGCTGTTCGTACTGTTCGACCAGCTCAGCCATATGCTCGCGGGAGCCCGCGGTGAGCCACCGCTTCCCATCCAGCCTCGGATTATGGGAATGGATGACGGACGAATCACGGACGACCGCATAGATCTCCGACTGATCGGAGATCACGGCCCCGCACAGATCGCACAGTTCCGGCAGAACGTTGCTTTCGCTGGTGCACAGAGGTTTTGGAACACAGGCCGACAGGAGAGCCGCCCAGCCGGTGTGCGGAAACCTTCTGGTGGGGCACGCCCCGCCTCCATGGGGGCAGTCTCCGGGGCTGCCGCCGGGTCCGGTGCCGCACCCGGTACGACCGCACGAAGGGCGGTCGACGGTGCGCACGAGGCAGGCTGAAGACCACGGGCGTCGACTCGTCAAAGCCAATATTCAAGTTGAGCCTTGCCCCTGACCCACGGGTCAAGGCTTAGCGTCCGGCCATGAACGCGACTCATCGCCTTGTACGTCTGGCCCGCCGCCCCGCTGGGTTGCCGACCCCAGACGACTTCACCCTGGTACAGGCCCCCATCCCTCGTCTTGAGGCCAGCCAAGTACTGGTCCGCACTACCCATTTCCTCGTCTTCCCGGGCTTGCGCACCCTTATCGGAGGCGAGACCCGCGATGTTCCCCTGCCGCCGCTGCACCCCGGCGACACCCTGTTCGGTCCCGCTATCGGCGAGGTGGTCGACGGGCCGCTGGAGAAGGGCCAGCTGGTGCTGCACCTTCAGGGCTGGCGGGACTACGCGACGCCCGCCGCCGCCGAGTGCAGGCAGCTGGACGGCACCCTGCCCGACCCGGTGGCCCACCTCGCCCAGGGCTCTGCGGCGTACGGCGCCTTGACCCGACTGGCCGAGGTCCAAGAGGGCGACACCGTGTTCGTGACCGGCGCCGCCGGCGCCGTGGGCACCATGGCGGGCCAGATCGCCCGGCTGCTGGGAGCCACCCGGGTAATCGGCAGCACCGGCTCACCGGACAAGGCGCGGCGACTGGAGCGGGAACTCGGTTACGACGCGACCGTGCTGCGTGGAGCGGCCCCGGTCGACAGACAACTCGCCGAGGTGGCGCCGGAGGGCATCGACGTCGTCCTGGACACCGTGGGCGGCGAACAGCTGACGGCCGCCGTCCACGCAGCGAACCGGGGCGCCCGGTTCGCCCTGGTGGGCGCGTTGGACGGGCAGCTGTCCCCAGACCGAGCGGGCGGCAGCGCCCCGACCGTCCTCGACTCCTACCGTCTGCTGACCAGGGGCATTACGATCGCCGGCTACAGCGGCGTGGACCACCCGGATGTCGAGGCAGAGTGGGAGGCCCGCTTCGGGGATTGGCTGCAGGCAGGCGACATCCATTTCCCGTACACCCCGGTCCGCGGAATGGAGCACGCCCCGGGGGCGTTGCCCCAACTGATCGCCGGCCGCTCCTTCGGGGCGGCAATCGTGGAGTTGTAGGACAGGGCGGAGCGGGTATGCGGATCGGCGAGGCAGCGGCAGCAGCCGGAACCACACCGCGCGCTCTGCGCCTGTACGAGGCCCGCGGCCTGCTTCGACCCCCGCCACGCACCTCGTCCGGTCAGCGTGAGTACGGCCCCGCCGAGGTGGCCCGCGTCCGCGTCATTCGCAACCTTCTGGCCCTGGGCCTCACCCTGGAGGACATCCGCCGCCGCGCCCACCGCCTGGACCTCCTCGTGCAGGACCAGCCGTCCTCATCCTGTGGCAGCCGCCCCGGTGAGTTCAGTGACGTCGTGGCCGATCGCCTGGCAACCCTGGACGCGGAGATCGCACGCCTCACACGCCTACGGCAGGGCCTTGCCGCAGCCGCAGGCAGGCCGCAATGCGACCCGGGTTCGCCGCCCCCCCCAGCAGCAGCGGGCTCGCACCTGAGCTCGAGGGCTGATCTCCCACCCCGTCGGGCCGACGCGTCACTGGCCCCAGGTCACGGGAGAACGCCGGTACGGCCACCACCACGATGAACACATCCAGGTTGGCCGGCAGCGTGCCGACCAGCATCACCGCGAGAGCGGACCAGCGTCGCGCCCGGGACACTCCTGTGGCAGGGATCGTGGCGCGAGCCGCGCCGGCTGGAGCTGACTGGGACGTGCCCTATGGGTGAACCTCAACGCCCCAGTGGAAACGGCGAAGTTTCCCCCGGCACAACTCGCCGACCGAGCCCGCGCCGGAGGCCGCCGCGGCCATGGCCGCTCAGGTGTCCTCGCAAGCGGTGGCGGTGGGGGAGAGGGCGTCGGGGCTGCCCGGGGAGTCGGTGATGGGCGGGGTGCCGGCGGCGGAGGCCCGCACCAGACGGGGGCCGTCCGGCCCGTACACCGCGCGCGGTTCGGGAAACGCGGTCAGCAGACCGAGGTAGCTCACGGCCGCGAGGGCGAGGCCGACCGGCAGGGAGATGTCGGCCCCGTTCGCGAGATCGCCCAGCGGGCCGACGAACTGGCCCGGCAGGTTCACGAAGAGCAGCGCCACGACGGCGGACACCAGCCAGGCGCACATCCCGCGCCAGTTCCAGCCGTGGGTGAACCAGTAACGGCCGCCGCGCTGACGGCGGTTGAAGACCTGCAGCGCCTCCGCGTCGTACCAGCCACGGCGGGTGACATAGCCGAGAACCATCACGATCATCCAGGGTGCGGTGCAGGTGACGATCAGCGTCGCGAAGGTGGAGATGGACTGGGTGAGGTTCAGGACGAACCGGCCGAGGAAGAGGAACACGATCGACAGGGCCCCGATGAGGAAGGTCGCCCTGACCCGGCTGAAGCGCGGAAAGACGCTGGAGAAGTCGAGGCCGGTGCCGTAGAGCGCCGTGGTGCCGGTGGACAGGCCGCCGATCAGCGCGATCAGGCACAGCGGCAGGAAGTACCAGCCGGGCGAGATCGCCAGCAGCCCGCCGACGTAGTTGGGGGCGGCCGGGTCGACGTACTTGGCGGCCTTTGTGGCGATGACCGAGGCGGTGGCCAGGCCGAAGACGAACGGCAGCAGGGTGGCGAGCTGGGCGAGGAACGCGGCGCCCATCACCCGGCGGCGCGGTGTCGCGGCCGGGATGTAGCGGGACCAGTCACCGAGGAAGGCGCCGAAGGAGACCGGGTTGGACAGCACGATCAGTGCGGCGCCGATGAACGACGGCCAGAACAGCGGGTCGGCGGTCGAGGCGAAGGTGCCCGCGTAGCCGGGGTCGAAATCGCCGCCGAAGGCAACGGCGCCCAAAACGAAAAGCGCCGACGCGGCCGTCACGGCAACCTTGTTGACCAGCAGCATGAAGCGGAAACCGTAGATGCAGACGATGAGGACGAGGACCGCGAACACCGCGTAGGCGACGCCGTACGAAACCTCCGACTCCGGTACGCCGGCGAGCCGGTGGGCCCCGCCGATGAGCGCGTCACCCGAGGACCACACCGAGATGGAGAAGAACGCGATCGCGGTGAGCAGCGAGAGGAACGAGCCGACGATCCGGCCGTGCACCCCCAGGTGTGCCGAGGACGAGACCGCGTTGTTCGTGCCGTTCGCCGGGCCGAACAGCGCCATGGGGGCGAGCAGCAGCGCCCCGGCGACCAGGCCGATGACGGTCGCCGCGAGACCTTGCCGGAAGGACAGCCCCAACAGGACAGGGAAGGCGCCGAGTACGCACGTCGCGAAGGTGTTGGCGCCGCCGAAAGCCAGCCGGAAGAGGTCGATCGGGCGGGCCGACCGGTCCTCGTCCGGTATGCGTTCGACGCCATGGGTCTCGATCTCGGTGATCGACGTGGTCACGGGCTCCACCCTCCGGTCCGGCTGTGGCATCGCCCCATGGTCAGGGACGGGGCCACAGTCTGCGTCCCGCCCCTGACCAGCGGCAACCGCCGGCGGCGCGGGGCTGAAACGAGGCGAAGGCCGGCTCGGCGACCCAGCGGGCGTGGGGGCGGTGGCGCGGGGCACCCTCGCATAGGCTGGCCGTCTCATCCGACGCACTGCGACGAGGATCAGCCCATGCGCAGCAGCACCAGGATCCGCCTGATCGAGCCCACCGACGCTGCCCCGATCGCCGCGCATCGGGTGCGGGACTTCGAGGCTTTCCGGCCGTGGGAACCGGCCCGGCCTGCCGACTTCTTCACCCCGGAGGGCCAGGCGGAGCGGATCGACGGCCTGCTGGCCGGATACCGGGCCGGCACGGTATGGCCGGGCGTGGTGCTCGCCGACGACCAGGTGATCGGGCAGGTCACCGTCGGAGGCATCCTGCCGCAGCCGCACCTGCGCCGCGGCTCCGTCGGATACTGGATCGCCAGCGTGGCCCAGAATCAAGGGCACGCCGGGCGCGCCGTCGGGCTTGTACTCGGGGTGATGACGGACGAACTCGGGTTGCACCGCGCCGAGGCGTCCACCAATCTGGAGAATCTGCCGTCGCAGCGAGTGCTGCGCCGCAACGGGTTCAGCCCGTACGGCGTCGCGCACTCCTCGATCTTTCTCGACGGGAGCTGGCGGGACGGGCTGTTGTGGGAGCGGATCCTCGGCGACTAACTGATCACCTCGGGTTCATGTGCAGGGATGGGTGGCGGCAGAGTCGTGCGGGCGTCGGATGACCCTGTGCTGATGCTCTGTAAGAACGGGTAGCGCCGTTGCTGCCTCCGCGTCCGCCGATGCGCCGGAGGCATCCCGGTCGGCTGCCGGCGGACGACCGGGCTGCCCCCTGCGTGGGATCGTGCCCATGATCGACGTCATCATCGCGGGCGCCGGACCCAACGGACTGATGCTGGCCTGCGAACTCGCTCTGGCCGGCGCGCGCCCGCTCGTCCTGGAACGCCTCACCGAACCGTCCGGCGAGCAGCGCGCGAACGGCCTGGTCGGCCAGGTCGTCCGCATGCTCGACCGGCGCGGACTGTACGAGCGGCTAACCGCACCCGGTGCCACACCTGAGCCGGCGCCCGGCTTCGTGTTCGGCGCGTTCCCGCTCGGCCTGAACGACCTGCCGGACAACCCGCTCTACACGTTGATGGTCCCGCAGCGCAGGGTCGAGCAGATGCTCGCGGAGCGCGCAGCCGAACTGGGCGCCGAGGTCCGCCGCGGTCACGAGGTCACCGGCCTGACGCAGGGCGAAGACTCGGTGACGGTCGAGCTGCGCGGGCGGGAGTCGGTGGAGGCGACGTTCTTGGTCGGCGCCGATGGCGGGCACAGTACGGTCCGCAAGCTCACCGGGATCGAGTTTCCCGGCGTGACCGCAGATGCCTCGGTGTCGCGCACCGGACACGTGAGCGTGCCCTTGGAGATGGTCGGCGCTGATGGCGGCCTAGTTGTACCCGGTTTCGGTGTCATACCGCCGTTTCGACACCTGCGCACTGAGCGCGGCCTGATCACCTGGGCACCGTTCCCGGGCGGCGCTCCGCTGATCAGCACGACGGAGTGGGATCAGCCAGCCGAGGGTGCGGCTTCACTTGACGAGCTACGGGCCAGCGCCTCCCGGGTGCTCGGCGCGGACCTGCCGCTCCACCCGCCGACCGGACCGGGACCGCATATGATGCGGCGGCTGTTCGGCGGCAACACCCGGATCGCGTCGCAGTACCGTGCAGGCCGCGTGTTCCTGCTCGGTGACGCCGCACACGTACACTCGGCGATCGGTGGCCCGGGGCTCAATCTGGGCCTGCAGGACGCGGTGAACCTCGGCTGGAAGCTGGCCGCGGAATTGCGCGGCCACGCGCCGGAGGGACTGCTGGACACCTACGAGCTGGAGCGGTCCCCGGTGGCGCAGCGGGTCGCTATGCACACTCAGGCGCAGTCGCAACTGATACGCCCGGGCGCCGATGTGACGGCGTTGCGTGAACTGTTCAGCGAGCTGCTCGCCCAGCCTGCGACACGGCAGCACATTGCGAATCTGCTATCCGGCGCGGACATCACCTACGACATGGGGCCGGCAACCGGACCGCTCGTCGGCCGATGGGCACCGGACCTGCCGGGCCTGCGTGAACTCACCTGCACCGGCCGCCCGCTCCTCCTGGACCCCACCGGCACCCTCGATGCGGGCGTTTGGGCGTCGCACGTCGACACCGTAACCGTCCCAGAACTCGACACCGCACTGCTTCTCCGGCCCGACTGCTGCGTCGCCTGGCAAGGCACCACGAACGATGACCTGCACGAAGCGCTGGGGGCCTGGTTCAGGGCAGCCTGAACAGCACGCCCAGCGGGCGCGCAAGCGCCGGTTCCCGCAGCGCGACTCTCACAAATGAATAGTTCTGAGAGATCGCGGACCCCCACCGGACCGTGTCCGGTTTGCCCCTCATCTCCGTTCTCACAACCCCTCGCAAAACAGCTTTCGCAGAATGCCCCGCGCGATAGGTTCTGCGACATGCCAGAGCTCGCCGAACCGGCCGCACGGCGAGGTGTAGTGCGCCTGGGGTGGATCTCGATGGACAGCCCACAAAGTGCAAATATATGCCGCATGACGCATGGTCATGCATTGACTCAAGACTCTGGCCCCTTGGCGTGGCCGACAGGCTTCCGGGCCTACGCAGGACACGGCGGACTGCGCGAGCACGGCGACGACATCTCAATCGTCGCGTCGGACCGGCCAGCCACCAGCGCCGCGATGTTCACCCAAAGTCTCTTCGCGGGTCCGGCCGTAGTCCTCAGTCGTGTACATGCCGCGGGGTAGAACCTGCGTGCCGTGACGACGCTGGCGCAGAACGCGAACGTCGCCACCGGGCGTCAGGGCGAGGAGAACGCCGCCGAGGTCGTCCGCCGCGTCGCCGGGATACTGGGCATCCCGGAGGACGAGGTACTCATCGGCTCCACCGGCGTCATCGGACGCCCACTGCCGATGGGCACTATCCGTACGCACTTCGACGAGACCGCCAAGCGCGGCCTCGCGGCGTTCATGGCCGGACCGCTGGATGTGGCCCGCGCGATGATGACCACCGACACCCGCCCGAAGACCGCCGTACGGACCGTCGGGCAGGCCCGCATCGTGGGCATCGCCAAAGGCGTCGGCATGCTGGAACCCAACATGGCCACGATGCTGGCCTACGTGTTCACCGATGCGGAGATGTCCCCGGCCGACCTGGACAGCGCATTGCGCCAAGCGGTGAATCGCACGTTCAACTGCCTGAGCGTCGACACCGACACCTCCACCTCTGACACTGTGGCGGTCATCGCCAACGGCGCGGCAGGACCAGTCGATCCGGCGCAGTTCTCCGAAGCCCTCGCCGACCTGTGCCTGGACCTCACCCACCAGCTGGCCAGTGACCGCGAAGGCGCCACCAAGCTCCTGCGCGTCACAGTCGGCCAGGCCGGCGACTACGAACAGGCCAAACGCATCGCCAAGAGCGTGGTGAACTCCCCTCTGGTCAAGACGGCCGTCCACGGCGCCGACCCCAACTGGGGTCGAGTACGGATGGCCCTCGGCAAGAACACCGACGACACCGACATCGCGCCGGGCAACGTCACCCTGAGATTCGGCGACATCGAGGTGTACCCCGAAGAGCCCGAGGCAGACACCCTCGACAAAGTCGTCGGCATCATGCGCCAGGATGAGGTCGACATCGTTATTACGCTGGGCCTCGGGGAGGCGGAAGCCACGGTCTACGGCTGCGACCTGTCCGCCGGCTACATTCGCATCAACGCGGACTACACGACCGGGCTCGACCGCAACAACGGATCCCGTACCGTTCTCGTGATTCCTCAGTGGCAAGGGCCGGTTGCACGCAATCCTCAACGGCTGACTGAGGGCGCGCACCGGCTGAGCGCGCTGCTTCCCGCAGCGCGACGCACTGTCGTCGAAATCGACCCCCGTCCCGGACAGGACCAGGACGGCGTACGCCACCTCGATGTGCTGACCCGCTCGCTAGAAGCAACCAGGGCCGCGCTGGGCCGGAGCGGCGATGACACGCTGGTCGCTGTGGGTGGCGACTGCGGTATCGAGCTCGCGCCTGTCGCCCGCGCCGTCGCTCGCCATGGCGACAGCCTGGCAGTCGTCTGGTTCGACGCCCACGCGGACCTCAACACCCCCGACGCATCTCCCTCGGGGGGCTTCCACGGAATGGTGCTGCGCACCCTGCTCGGCCAGGGGCCGTCACAACTGTTGCCCAGGCCGGAGGAGCGCCTTTCCACCCGGCAGATCGTGCTCGCGGGTGTTCGTGCTCTCGATCCCGCCGAGCTGGACTTCATCGAGGCTACTCCACCAACCACCAGGTCGTCATCGACGCCGACAGCCGCCTGGTCGTCGCGGTTGGCCGACCGCTGCCGGGCAACCGGCACGACAGCCGGGCCTGGGCCGAGTCCGGCGCCAAGGCCGCCGTCGGTACCACCACCACGATCGCCGACGGCGGCTACCCGGGCACCGGCCTGGTGACGCCGCACCGACGCCGCCCGGGCGAGGAGCTGCCCGACTGGAAGCAGGCCCACAACAAATCGCACAAGCAAGTCCGCGCCCGCGTCGAGCACTGCTTCGCCCGCATGAAGACGTGGTAGATCCTCCGCGACTGCCGCCTGCGCGGCGACGGCGTCCACCACGCCTTGCTCGGCATCGCCCGCTCTCACGGGATAGCTCCTGCCGCATGCGGGACCTGAGAGGTCCACGGGAGACGGCTCCCCACCTCGCAGTCTTGGAGGAGATTCAGGCGAGGCAGAACTCGTTGCCCTCGATGTCCTGCATCGTGATGCACGACTCGTTGACGCCATCGGCGCGCTGCGTCAGCACGTGTTTCGCGCCGAGAGCCATCAGCCGTGCGCATTCGGCCTCGAGTGTGGCCAGGCGCTCGTCACCCACGAGCCCGGCGCCGGCCCGCACACAGAGATGCACCCGGTTCTTGACGACCTTGCCTTCGGGAACTCGCTGGAAGAGCAGGCGTGGACCCACACCGGAGGGATCAGTGCACGCGAAGTAGATCTCATCCTCAGGCGGCAGCGAGCGGTGGTACTCCTCCCACGTGGCAAAGCCCTCCGGGACCGTCGGTACGACGTACCCCAGCACCTCGCACCAGAAAGCGGCGAGGCGCGCAGGTTCCGCGCAGTCGAAGGTCACTTGGAACTGTTTGATCGTTGACATCGGCGCACGATAACAGGGGTCCTGCTCATCTCCCTGGGTGGGTAGGTCCGCACGGGTTGCCTTGAAAGCCCCGGTTCAAGCAGGTCCTCAGCAAGCTCATCGTTCCTTCTGAAAACTGAAGACTCCGAGATCTGCAAGTACACAGCTTGGGGCCTGGCGGTCGGGTCATCCCGGTGCGGCCGTACACCTCCGCCTCCGCTCGCTGAAGCTGACGACGCTCGCCGAGGTGCTGCGCCATACTTGTCTGCATGTCCGCCGTGCCTGCCGCCGAGCGGTCGCCGTCCGCTGCCGAGGTGCTGCGGGAGCGGTACGCCCGCAGGCTGCCCGCCCGGCTCGGCGAGCTGGCCGGCCGGCGCACGGCACGGTGCAGCTGCCGCTGCACGTGGCCTGGTCGGGCCTGACCCGGTTCGACCTCGACCGGCCGCGGTCGCGGATGAGCATGTACCGCACCGTGCTGGCCGAAGGGCAGCACGACGACCTCATCACCCTGCTGAACCAGGACCTCCTGGTGGCACAGTGGCCCGTGCTGCGCACGCTGATCAGCCGCGCCATCCGAGACGTATGGGAAGCCGCGTTCCCCGAGCTGGCCGCCGCCCGCCCAGCAGCCGCAGCGTGAAGGCACCCCCTACCCGCTGGTCATCACCGGCGGATACGCCGTGCAAGCCCACGGCCTGGTCGACCGGCTCAGCCAGGACCTCGACGTCGCCACGGAGAACCCCGCCCCCATGACGGAGATCACCCGCACCCTCACCGCCGGGCTGACCGAGCGCGGCTGGCAGGTGCAGGAGATCGGCGTCGACCCGCTCTCCGGCTGCCTCGTCATCACCGACGCCACCGCGGCGATGGGCACCTACACGGGCACCGTGACCCACTCCGTCGTCTGACGCCACGCCAAGGCCCGGACGCGGCCGCTGCGGAGGTCGGCGCTGCACACATCGTGGCGCGGTTTCCCGCCCGGCCAGGCGGGGCCTTCGAGAAGCCGCCGACGTCACGCACTGGGCTGTTCGGGTGATTCGCACAACCAACCCTTGTCACCCATTTGACATTATGGGTCACTTTGAGTAGTGGAACCGGGTGGGCTGCCCATCCCTTGCCGGGCGCCGTGCTTGAGGCGGTCGCAGCGGTTCTCCTGCGTGGCACCAGCGAGGACCATCGGCCGCCTGCAGCGCGGGCCGCCCCGCCGCAGGCGGAGAGTCTCGCGGCGGCATCAACCGCAGCCACTGTCCCGGGGACTGATCTCCGCCCGGGGCAGTGGCCTGCGGGTCCCCGATCCGCGCTCAGAAAGGCCGCGCCGTGACCGACTTGACCCGACCCGATGCGCTGCTGTCCGCCGTCGCGCTGCCCCGGCAGCGCTTCACTGTGCTGTCGGCTGACACCACGATCCCCGTCGGCCTCTCCCCGCTGGGGGTGGCACTGTCCCCGGACCGGGGACGCGGCTATGTCGCAAACCGGGGGTCGAACACCCTCAGCGTGATCGACACCGCCACCGACACCGTCACCGCGACCGTCGCCACTGCGGGCGGCCCGACCCTCACGGTGGTCTCCCCGGACGGCACCCGCGTCTACGTGACCCTGAACGACGCCGGCACCCTCGGGGTGGTCGACACCGCCACCAACACCCTCACGGCCACCGTCGCGGTCGGTGCCGGAGCCCTCGGGGTGGCGCTCTCTCCGGACGGCGCCCGCGCCTACGTCACCGGCCAGACCGCCAACACCCTCAGCGTGGTCGACACGGCGACCAACACCGTCACCGCCACCGTGACCACCGGCCCCGCGCCGATCGGCGTCGCCGTCACCCCCGACGGGGCCCGTGCCTACGTCTGCTGCGTCGGCGACAGCACGGTCAGGGTGGTCGACACCGCGACCAACACCGTCACGGACAGCTTCACCGCCGGCGACGTGCCGGTGATCGTCGCCTTCAGCCCGGACGGCACCCGCACCTACGTCTGCAATGCGGGCGGCAACAGCGTCAGCGTGATCGACACCGCCACCAACACCGCCGTCGCCACCGTCGGGGTGGGCACCCTGCCGCGTTTCGTGGCCGTGAGTCCGGACGGGACCGCCGCCTACACCACCGACTTCACCGACAACACCGTCACCGTGATCGACACCGCCACCAGCACCGCCACCGGCAGCATCCCCGTGGGCAACGGCCCCATCGGCATCGCAGTCACCCCCGCCGGGAACCGGCTGTACGTGACGGACAACACCGACAACGCCGTCAGCGTGATCGCCCTGACGCTCGTGCCCAGCCAGGGCACCACCGCCGGCGGCACCATCGTGACCCTCCGGGGCCACGACCTGGCCGGAGCCACCGCCGTGCGCTTCGGCGACACCCCCGCCACGATCCTGGCCGACACCGCGACCTCGGTCACCGTCCGCACCCCCGCCGGATCGGGCGCGGTCCCTGTCACCGTCACCACCCCGGGCGGCACCGCCGTCTTCGGCACCTTCTACTACCTCCCCGCCCCGCTGCTGACCGGGATCACCACCAACGGCGGCGAACCCGCCATGGGCCCCGTCACGGGCGGCGGTACCGCGGTCATCACCGGGACCAACCTGGCCGGAGCCACCTCGGTGCGCTTCGGCTCCCGAACGGCCACCATCGAGTCCGCCACCGACACCGCCGTCACCGTCATCATCCCCGCCGTCCCGTCCCCCGGCCCGGTTCCCGTCACCGTCATCACCCCCGGCGGCAGCGCCGGCGGCCTGACCTTCACCTACCTCGACACCCCCACCGTGACCGGCGCCAGCCCCGCCTCCGGACCCACCGGCGGCGGCACCGACGTCACCCTCACCGGCGACCGCCTGGCCACCACCCAGGAGGTCACCTTCGACAACGCGCCCGCACCGTTCGCCGTCATCTCCGACCAGATGATCACCGCCACCGCCCCGTCTCACCCCGCCGGCGACATCACCGTCACCGTCACCACCCTCGGCGGCAGCACCACAAGCACCTACACCTACCTCGACGCCCCCGCCGTCTGACCCCGCCGGCCCGGCCACGGCACGGCGCGAGCGCCGTGGCCGGGTGGCCTTGCACGCTGTACGCCTGCGTGCCCCGGCTGCGGGTCCGCTCGTTGTATCCGGCATCTGCGGCCGCAGGGCGGCGATGCACCGATTCACACCCCCCGGGTCCGTGCACCGCCGGGCCCGGCTTCAGGGCCAATCGTCGGTGCGGGCGCTCGCTAGCAGCGGACGGCCGTCAGCCGCCGTACCAGTCGGCAGACTTCCTCTGAACTGGCCTTCCTGGCCCGGGCCCTGAAGGCTCCGGCCCTGCTGGACGCCGCCGACCGGCTCGCCGAACGGGCCCGCAAGGAGTCCTGGACACATGCCGAATAGGCCCTGTTCTCCCGAAGCTACGGCGAAGTGACAAGTAGCTCCCTGTAGCGGATCTGGGTGCGCTTGTCCGAGTTTCGGATCTTCCGGGCTCATCGGGGGCTGGGCTCGGCGAGGTTGGTCCGGTCATGACGACCGGAAGGAGACCGGGGTGCGGCAGGAGTGGGAACCGGAGGACCTGATCGAGGTCTGGACGCTGCTGGAGGAGGATCAGGAGCGGCTGCGGAACAAGTCGGGGGCGAACCGGCTGGGGTTCGCGCTGTTGCTGAAGTTCTTCGAGTGGTGGCCCGGTTCCCGGAGGACGCCGGGGAGATTCCGGTAGCGGCGGTGTCGTACGTCGCTCAGCAGGTGAGGGTGCCCGCGGAGGAGTGGGCCGCGTACGACTGGTCGGGGCGGGCGATCAAGCGGCACCGGACGGAGATCCGGGGCGCGTTCGGCTTTCGTGAGTGCACCAAGGAGGACCAGGCTCAGCTCGCCGAGTGGCTGGCGGTCGAGCTGTGTGGGGTGGAGCTGAACCGGGACCGGCTGGCGGAGGCGGTGGTGGCCCGCTGTCGCAGGACCGGCTGGAGCCGCCGACGCCGGGGCGTATCGCCCGGATGGTGGGCTCGGCGGTCAGCACCTTCGAGGAGCGGTTCTGCGCGGCCACGGTGGGCCGGCTGTCGGCGGCGACCCGGTCCCGGCTGGACGACCTGATCGCAGAGGACTCCGGCACGGACGCCGAGAGCGCGGGCGGTGGGGCGCGTTCTTCACCGACCTCAAGGCGGACCCGGGTGCGCTGGGGCTGGACAGCCTGCTGGCGGAGGTGAACAAGCTCCAGCGAGTGAGAGCGTTGGAGTTGCCGCCGGAGCTGTTCGCGGACGTGTCGGAGAAGCTGGTGGCGGCCTGGCGGGCGCGGGCGGCGAAGGAGCATTCGTCGGACCTGCGGGCGGCGGGCGGGCCGGTGCGGTACACGCTGCTGTCGACGCTGTGCCATGTGCGGGAGACGGAGATCACCGACTCGCTGGTGGAGCTGGTCATTCAGCTCGTGCAGAAGATCAACACACGGGCGGAGAAGAAAGTCGAGGGCGAGTTCAACAAGGAGCTCAAGCGGGTCCGCGGCAAGGAGGGCATCCTGCTGCGGCTGGCGGAGGCGGCGGTCGCGGAGCCGGGTGGCACGGTCCGCAAGGTGAGCTATCCGGTGGCCGGGGAGTCCACGCTGAAGGCGCTGGCGGCGGAGGCCGCGGCGAACGAGGCGCGTTACCGGGCCCGGGTGCGTACGGTGCTGCGCTCGTCGTACTCCAACCACTGGCGGCGGATGCTCTCGCCGCTGCTCAACGCGCTGGATCTGAAGTGCAACAACACCGCCTACCGGCCGGTGATGGATGCCATCGACCTGCTCAAGCGGTATCTGGACCAGCCCATCGCAAAGGAGGGCGCGTTCTTCGACGAGGCGGAGAAGATCCCGCTGGCCGGGGTGGTGCGCGAGGAGTGGCGTAAGGCGGTCGTGGATGAGCGCGGCCGGGTCGAGCGCATCCCGTACGAGCTGTGCGTGCTCGTGGCGCTGCGGGACCACCTGCGGCGGCGGGAGATCTGGGTGCCGGACCCTCAGCAGCCCTCCCCAACCGACCGGTCGGACGCCGACGACGTCGAACAGCACGCCTGTCCGAAGTGCGGCGCGCAGCCCGGCTCGCCGTGCCGCTCGCGCGGCGGCGCGGTCGCTTCCGCCTACCACACCCGTCGCTTCACCCTGGTGCCCCGACTGAAGAAGGTGCTGCGGGTACCGACCCCGGCCGACCGCGGCCCGGGCCGGCCATGGCGGCCGGGCACCCCGCCCCTGGCACCGATCGACCCCGGCCTGCCGAGCGCGGACATCCGCATCGGCTACGCGCGCTGCTCGACCCTCGGGCAGGAACTCGACTCCCAGCTCGACGCGCTCAGCAAGCACGGCATCCCGAGGGACAAGATCTTCAGCGAGAAGATCAGCACCCGCATCCGCGTACGGCCGAAGTGCGAGGAGGCGCTGCGGACCGCCCGGGAGGTCAAGGCGCACGCTCCGCACTGCCGGGTCATCTTCACCGTGTACGAGATGAAGCGGCTCGGCCGCGACGCCGCCGAACTCACCGCGCTCGCCGACCACCTCACCGCCCACGGCCTGGTCCTGGAGATGCTCGCCGGGCCCTTGCCCGGCATCTACGACCCCACCGGCCCCGGCAAGCTGCTGTTCGCGTTCTTCGCCGCAATGGCGGAGACCGAGCGGGAGAACATCCGCGAGTCCACACTCGAAGGGCTCGATACCGCGGCACGCAAGGGCAAGCACGGCGGCCGGCCACCGGTCATCACCGACGACATGCTCCACACCGTGCTGCGGCGCCGCGCGGGCGGCGAGTCCGTCGAGCAGATCCAGCCCGACCTGATCATCCCCACCGGCAAGCGCAAGGGACAGAACCCCTCGGTGGCCAGCATCTACCGGGCGCTCGCCGAGCACGCCAAGCGCGAGGCGTACCCAGAAGCCGTCGAGCGAGCTCACGCCGACTTCGCCACCCTCACCGGCCCCGAAGTTCCAGAACCCCGTACTGGAACCAAGGCCCTAACGACACCCTGAGTTACTTGTCACTTCATGGCACCTTCGGGAGAACAGGGCCGTTTGCAACGACTCATGAAACATGATCGCCACAGGTGACCGGCCGTGCGGCCGGGTGTTTCATGAGCGACCACCTATGAAACACGCGGGGGCGAAATCGACCGTGCACTATTGCCGACCTATCTCCATGTTCCGTCGGCTGATCAGCGGTGGGGCCGGGGGGCGGGCCGGCGCCGGGTGGCGTGGATGGAACCGAGCAGATTGAGGGACTGGGCACTGGGGCTGCCTGGTTCGGCGTGGTAGATGACGAGCTGCTGGCCGGGGGCGTCGCGTACGTCGAAAGCCTGGTAGGTGAGGGTGAGGGGGCCGACGTCCGGGTGGAGGAAGTGTTTGGCGTCCTGGGTCTTGCCGCGCACGGTGTGGGCGTTCCAGAGGCGGGTGAAGTCCGCGCTGTGCTCAGTGAGGGTGCGGACGAGTTCGCGCAGCCGTGGGTTGTCCGGGTCGAACCCGGTTGCCTCGCGAAGGTTGGCGACGGTGGCCTGTGCTGCCCGGTCCCAGTCCGTGTAGAAGTTGCGGCCCGCGGCGTCGAGGAAGGTCATGCGGGCCAAGTTGTCCGCCGGCTCGAACGGGGCGTAGAGGGCATCGGCCAGGGCGTTGACGGCGAGGAGGTCCAGGGTCCGGCTCATGACGAACGCTGGAGTGTTCGGGTAGCCGTCCATCAGCTGTCGCAGCGAAGGGCTGACCCGCTCGGCGGCGTGGACGGAGGGCTGGTCGTTCGGCGTGGCCCCGGCCAGCCGGTACAAGTGCGCGCGTGCGTCCGCGTCGAGGCGCAGCGCGCGGCTGAGCGCGTCGACCACCTGGGGTGAGGGGTTGCGCTCGCGGCCTTGTTCCAGGCGGGTGTAGTAGTCGGCGTTCACTCCGGCCAGGACTGCGACCTCCTCGCGTCGCAGTCCGGCGACTCTGCGGGCCCCGTAGCTCGCCATGCCGACGTCGTCCGGCCGCAGGCTGGCGCGGCGTGCGCGCAGGAAGTCTCCCAGGTGGTTGTCGTCCATGTGTGCAGGCTAGGCGGCGGCCCGGTGTGCTGCCTGGGTGTGCCGCACCCAGGCAGCACGCGTCCTGGTTGATGGCCGCTGACCTGCCCAGACTCGGTGGAGCGGGAAGGACCACACCATTCGAGGAGAGGAGTCCGCCATGGCCGGGACCGTTGAGGGCGACCACGTCGACGTGGTCGGGATGTGGGTGACCGCGGATGGTCACATCCGTCAGGAGCTGCTGCCGGACGGCCGCTACGACGAAGCCCGCGGCGAGCGGCGCAGCGCGTACACCGGTCGGTACACGGTGACCGGCAGCCACCTGGACTACGTCGACGACATCGGGTTCACCGCCACGGGCGACATCCGGGACGGAGTGCTCTATCACGAGCACCTCGTGCTCTACCGGGAGCAGAAGTCGTCGTAGAGGAGGCCGGGCCACGGCCGCCCTGGCACCGGGGGCGAATCCGCCGTCGGCGGACCAAGAAGTCCCGACACAGCAGCCAGTCAGTCAGCCAGCAGCAACGAGAATCAAGGACCATATCCATGACAGGACAACGACTTGACGGCAAGGTCGCGCTGATCACGGGCGCGACCGGCGGCCTCGGCACAGCGACCGCCGAACTCTTCGCCCGCGAAGGCGCCCGGCTAGTGATCACCGATATCGCCGAAGGCCCCCTGAAGGACCTGTCCCACCGGATCGGGGCACGCGGCGCGGACGTCGTCGCTGCCCGCCTCGATGTCTCCTCCGCGCGGGAGTGGGACGAAGTGATCACCGTCGTACGCGACCGGTTCGGAACGCTGGACGTGCTCGTGAACCTCGCCGGCATCCTGGACTGGCCAGGTATCGAGGACACGCGGGAAGAGGCGTGGGACCGCGTCATCGACGTGAACCAGAAAGGCACATGGCTCGGCATGAAGGCGGCGATGCCGCTCCTGCGCGCGAGCGGCAACGCGTCGGTGATCAATACGTCGTCAGTACTCGGCCTGGTAGGAAGCGGTGCGGCTGCGGCCTACCAGGCGTCCAAGGGGGCCGTGCGCCTGTTGAGCAAGACCGCCGCAGTCGAGTACGCCCGGCAGGGAGTACGGATCAACTCGGTGCATCCCGGGGTGATCGCCACGCCGATGATTCAGGACCTCCTGGACGACCAAGGCGACCAGCAGCCGGACATCCAACGCACCCCCATGCGCCGAGCCGGCCGCGCCGACGAGATCGCACCCGCGATCCTCTTCCTGGCCTGCGACGACTCCTCGTTCGTCACCGGCGCGGAGCTGGTGGTCGACGGCGGGCTCACCGCGCACTGAACAACCCAGCCGTACGACGTCCACGTGGGCCTGCCGTGAATGCGTCAACGGCGCGGCCCAGCCGGTCCGCGCACCGCACCACTGCACAGCACTTCAGATGCCCTGCACCGGCGCCTGTACTCACACTCACCTTCTCCAGGGACCGCACCATGACACCTGCAACCGCATCCGCCGCAACATCCGAATCCACCGAGTTCGCTGGGAAGATCGCCCTCGTCACTGGAGCCGCGCGAGGGGTGGGCCGGGAGGCCGTGGCGCTCCTCCACGCCTGCGGCGCCCGGGTCGTCGCCCTCGACCTCCGCCCCGACGTCACGAACCTGGCGGAAGAGTTTCCCGGCGTCGTCGCGACAAACGGTGACATCACCCAGGAGGAGACCGCCCACCGCGCGGTGGCAACGGCCCTGGACGCCTTCGGCGGACTGGACATCCTCGTGAACAATGCCGGGCGCACCCAGAACAAACCCGTCACCGAAACCACGGCCGAGGACTGGGACACCGTGATGGCGGTTAACGCCCGCGGCTCCTTCTTCTGCGCCCGCGAGGCGTTCCGGGCCATGAAGAGCCGCGGCGGCGGCGCCATCGTCAGCACCGGCTCGTACGCCTCCACCGTCGCCCTGCCCGAAGGCGTCGCCTACAGTGCGTCGAAGGGCGCTCTGGCCCAACTGACCAAGGTGCTCGCCGTCGAGGGCGGCCCGCTGGGCATCCGCGCCAACCTCGTGGCCGCGGGCGTCATCGAGACGGACTTCCTCGACACGATCCGCCCCGACAGCCGCGCCTACCTGGCGTCCTTCGCCGCCGCGCAGCCCCTGGGACGTGTGGCGCAGCCCGAGGAGATCGCCGAGGTCCTGTGCTTCCTCGTCTCGCCCCGCTCCAGTTTCGTCACGGGAGCCGTGGTCGCCGCTGACGGCGGTTTCACCGCAATCTAGCGACGCATCAGACAGCACATATCTGGCGACCACGGCCCGCAGGCCCTGGTCGTCGGCACTTCTACCGGATGATGTAACCGGGAGGTGCCCGAGTCGCGCAGCGGCATAGTCAGGCGCCCTAACCGTAGCCGCCGACTCCAGTACTCCACGACAGGGACCGCCAGCGGACTGTTTTCCGCTATCGCGTCTGCGCAGCCGACCGATCGGCCGTATCCGCCGCTGTGCGGGGGCGGGGCACGGCTGCGGCGGCTGACGCCAGGTCGAGGCGCTTGTCCATGTCAAGGCGGAAGGTGCCGTACGGGTTGACGTTGGATCAGAACAGCGCGGTCAGGCCGCGCCGGTCCTCGTCGGTCAGCTTCTTCGCCCACGCCGGTTCGGCCAGGACCTGCTGCACCAGCAGGGTGTTGACGTGCACGAGCGCGGACTGGAGCAGGTGCAGGGCGAGCATCGACGTCTCGGCGTGCTCCTTGTCGGGGCCCGTCAGGGCGCCGTCCTTGCCGTAGTGGAGCACGGTGTTCGCGCTGTTCCAGTTCTCCACAACCTGGAGCCCGCCGTGGATCTCGCGGCGCAGGCCGGGACTGGCCAGGTAGTCGCACGCGAAGATCGTGCGCACGGCCCGGCCGAGTTCTTCGAGTGCCTGGTAGGTGGGGTGCTTGGGGCCACCCCGGGTGAAGCGACGCAGCACCTGCTCCAGCCGCACGACGCCCCCTTGTGATCGCTGCCGACGGCGCTGGGATCCAACCCAAGGCGGTTCTCCTTTCCGGCTCGACCGATCCACAGGACTCATCGCCCAGCCATGAGACAAGGCGGAGTAGGGCGGCGCGATCTGGCCCGGCATCATGGCCTGGTGACCACATGGATGCGCTGCTACTGGGATGAGGAAGACATCTGGTTCTACTTCGAGGTCGACGCCAAAGGCTGGGTGATCCGGCAGGTCGAACTCGAAGGGCCTGAGCTGACCCCGATCGCAGCTGCCTCCCTCGCCGAGTGGCAGCGGGGCCTCGACGCAGGCCGCCTTGATGATTACGACAGCAGGTTCGGGATCACAGCCGAGCTGCCCGTCTCGGAATGGGAAGGCCACGACCCCGAGGAACTTACTTCCGAGGAGTTCGAGGAAGTCTGGGGTCTTGCCCGTCGGCAGATCGCGTCCCGGCCCAGCTGACCTCTCGGCCCCGCGGAGGCTTCTTGGGATCATCTCGACATGACCCCTACCCTTCCCCGCACTGTCCGAGCCGTCGACACCGCTCAGCTCTTGGACTTGGCCCAAGAGGCCGCCATGCACGGCTTCAGCCAGCGCCTCCCGGCCGACTGGCTCCAAGACCACCTCGCAGCAGAGGCGATGCACTACCTGTTTCCGACGCTCGTGCAGCGGCTCACGCACCGTCCTGAGATGCCGCTGCAGTGGAGGTGCCAGCAACTGCTGACCGTCAGCACCGGCGAACAGATCTGGGGTCTGCTCGACGTCCTTCCCGACACCTTCGACAAGATCCCGGAGACCCTGGGCACGGCATCCAAGAAGGACATCGTCAGCCGCATCGAGCGAGCAGTGACCGTGCGCGAGTGGATGGAACGGAGGGCTGCCGATGCAGGTTCGTGACGCGCTTGGGCAGCGGGGCAGTCTGAGGAAATGACACCGATCTGAGACAGCCGCCTGCCGACACGTCGTGAGACTGAAGGGGAACGTCCAGGTCACAGCGTCGGCGCCTGACACCGAAAGTGAGAACCTACACGACGACGGGGCAGACAAACAAAAGGACTGACGTCCGGAGGTCGGCCAGTTCAGCTATGCAGGTGCTGCATGGGTGAGACGTCGTCGAGGCGGGCGAGGCTGGGCTGGGCCGCCGCGGTCGGCGGCTGGTGTCCAGGTGCGCTGAAAGCCTGTCCCTGGGTGAAACCGCTGGCAAGATGGGGTGTTGGGGAGTGCTGCACAGCGGCAGGGGAACGCGAGGAGCATCGGGTGGGAAAAACGATCAACGGCAGGTTCGCGCTGCTGCCGGACGAGGCCCGCGCGGGTGGACTGTCCGAAGTCCGCAGGGGCGTTGACATCACGAGCCCGAGCGGCGACCAGGTGGCGGTGAAGCTGCTCAAGCAGCGCGAGGACGACACCATCACCCGGATCTTCCTGGAGCGTGAGACTTCGGCGCTCGGGGCTCTGGAGCATCCGCACATCGTGCGCCTGCTCGATTCCGGCTGGGACGACGAGCTCGAACGGTATTACATCGTCCTGGAGTGGATCGACCGGTCCCTGAAGGACGAGATGGCGGACGGCCGGCCATTGGACTGGCTGGCCTACTTCGACCGGATCGGGCGGCCTCTGATCTCCGCGCTGGCCTACGCGCACGAGATACGTTTCTTCACTGCCCCTTTTTGATGCGGGGCCACTCATGGGCGATCCACCGGGCGATCTCGGCGTCGTCCCGCTCGACGGCCCGGCGCTGCGGGCGCTGCAGGCTCCAGCCCAGCCGCCCGGTCAGCAGCCGCCACACCGACGCCCGCGCCAGCTGCACCCCGGTCAGCCGCTCCACCACCACACCCACCCGTTCCAGAGTCCACAGATCGGCCTCGAACCCGTGCGCCTGGGCGCCCTGCACCAACGCTGCTTCCACGGCCGCGACTTGAGCGTCGTCGAGTTTGGGCGGGCGGCCGGTAGCCGGGCGCCGTCGCAGTGCCTGCATCCCGCCCTGCTCCCACACCCGTTTCCAGCGCCGGACGCTCTCCAGGCAGACTCCCACCGCCCGCGCGACCTCGGCCTGGGCACATCCCCGCTCGAACATCTCGGCCGCGCGCATGCGACGGGCCTCGGCCAACTGCGGCCGTGTCAACGGCGGAACAGATACAGCACAGACATCAGACTCAGCGCGAGAAGACAGCACTGGATACTCACACCACTGAAGCCCCCGCGCCCACAGAACTAACGAAAAACTCAGTAGTACTCCAGCAGCGTTTCGCTATCTGGCTTGGTCAGAGGCATCGTCGGGAGTGTAGTTGGCTGCTGGCATGTCAGGGGCGGTCTTGCCGGACCGCCCCTCCAACGAATGACATCGAGAACTGTCTGCGCGGTGATGAGGGCAGCCTCCCCGCGTGATCGACGACCTTGCCGACGCGACCTGGGACCGTGAACTCGACGACCTCTTCCTGCGCATCGGCCACCGTTTCGGCCGCGCCGACCTGCGACGCCGCATGCGTGACTACGTCCGCGCCCTGCTCGGCCCGGTCGGCCGCAAAAACGGCTGGCAACTGGCCGAACACGCAGGCCACCGCACCCCCGACGGCCTGCAACGGCTACTGAACGGAGCCACCTGGAACGCCGACGACGTCCGCGACGACCTGCAGACATACGTCGCCGACAAGGTCGGCGAGGCCGACGGAGTCCTCATCCTCGACGACACCGGCTTCATCAAGAAAGGCACCACCTCCGCGGGCGTGCAGCGCCAGTACTCCGGCACCGCCGGCCGCACCGAGAACTGCCAGATCGGCGTCTTCGCCGCCTACGCCACCACCAGCGCACGCGCCCTGGTGGACCGCGAGCTGTATCTGCCCAAGTCCTGGACGGACGACCGCGAACGCTGCCACGCCGCCAAGATCCCCGACGAACGGGCCTTCGCCACCAAACCAGAGCTGGCCAGGGCAATGGTGCTGCGCGCACTCGCCTCCCCGCTGCCGATCGCCTGGGTGACCGCGGATGCCGCC
Organism: Streptomyces sp. NPDC007983; assembly: GCF_042958345.1. Taxonomy (NCBI): domain Bacteria; kingdom Bacillati; phylum Actinomycetota; class Actinomycetes; order Kitasatosporales; family Streptomycetaceae; genus Streptomyces; species Streptomyces sp. NPDC007983. The sequence continues at coordinate 787 of NZ_JBIBJI010000040.1, read as the reverse complement.
TACGGCCAGGAGTGGCGCTTCCGCCGGATGCTGGAAGAAGCCGCGGTCGGCTACGTGCTCGCCGTCCCGAAGTCCCAGCCGGTGCCCCGCTTCGGCCGGATCGACTATCTCTTCAGCCAGGCGCCGGATGAGGCATGGGAGCAACGTTCGTGCGGCGACGGCGCCAAGGGCCCGCGCGTCTATGACTGGGCGGCCGTCCAGCTCCCGGTGACCGAGGACTTCGACGGTGAGCGGCCCACCCATCACCGCTGGGCGCTGGCCCGGCGCAGTATCAGCAGACCCGATCAGATCGCCTACTACCTCGCATACGCGCCGGTGGGCGCCGGCGTCGACCGGCTCGTGCGCGTTGCCGGGCGCCGGTGGGCGATCGAGGAATGCTTCCAGGCCGCGAAGAACGAGTTCGGCCTGGACCAGTACGAAGTCCGCCGCTACGTCGGCTGGATGAGGCACATCACCCTGGCTATGCTCGTGCACGCCTTTCTCGCGGCCACGACGGCACAGGCAGCGGCAAAGGGGGGTGCAGAAACGGTTCCACCATGGTCCCGCTCACCGTGGCAGAAGTCCGCCGGCTCCTGGCAACTGACTTCGCACGCCGGCCCCGCCCACCGCTTCGCATCCACGCAATGAGCTGGTCCCAGTGGCGGCGCAGACGTCAGGCGATCGCCAGGCGCTGCCACTACCTGAAGCTTCCCCTTGTGACTGGACACCTGGAGACTGGGACGTGAGGTTCCAGAGGAAGTAGTGCCAGGTGGGTAGTCAGTACTCGAAGCGGTATTCGGAGGAGTTC
>NZ_JBIBJI010000039.1:0-49036 GCF_042958345.1 Streptomyces sp. NPDC007983 | reverse complement strand
CCCGCCCACAACCTGACATCAGCAAGGTCTCCACCCATAACCACACCAACGACTGAGCTGGCCACCAGTCACGGCAAGCACCGTTGCAGTACTAGTACTCCAGCCGTAGATCGTGATCTTCATGTCTGATTCGCGGCTTGTCGTCGGTAATGGCTTGTTCGGGCTCGGGCCTGGTGGTGGCGTCGCCAGGCGGACCAGGCGAGCCGGTGGGCTACCTCGTGCACGGGCCGGACTGCCAAGGTGATGAACAGTCGCTGGATCTCGTTGCAGGTGAGTGGGATGAGCCCGTCAGGTGCGGGGTGTCGGGCGTGTTCGTCGGCGCGGACAACGGCGAGGAAGGCGTGAGCGAGCATGGCCAGGGTGACCCAGCGGGACCAGGAGGTGTAGCGGCGGACCTGGTGCTCGTCGAGTCCGGCCAGGCCCTTTCCGGACTGGAAGGTCTCCTCCACCCGCCACCTTGATCCAGCGACGCGGACCAGGGCGGTCAGGGGCGCCGGGGCGGGTGAGAAGCTGCGGTAGTAGGCGAGTTCACCGGTGGTGCGGTTGCGGCGGATCAGCAGCTGGTGGTGGCCGGATCGGGGTTCAGCCAGGTCGATGACGGCCCAGTCGTAGAAGCGATGCCCCTTCGCACCGGCCCCGGCCGACAGCTTCTGCCAGGCACGCTTGGGCATTTTCGCGGCCAGGGCATCCGCGCGTAACTTCCCCGCACCGGTAGTGACTTCATGGGAGCAGGCGACGGCGAGCACGTAGCCGACCCCGCGGTCTTCCAGCGCGGTCCGCAGCTTGGGGTTGCCGCCGTAGACCTCGTCGCCCGCGACCCAGCCCACGTGGTGGCCGGCGTCAACGAACCGGCCGATCATGCAGGAGGCCAGCTCAGGCTTGGTCGCGAAGGCGATGTCCTCACCCAGTCCCGCCGCCTGGCAGCGGTCCGGATCGCACGTCCACGAGCGAGGGACGTATAGCTCACGATCCACCGCCGCATGCCCACGGCGGCTTGCGTAGACGAGGTAGACGGCGACCTGGGAGTTCTCGATCCTCCCAGCGGTGCCGGTGTACTGGCGCTGAACACCCACGGTGTGCGTGCCCTTCTTCACGTCCCCGGTCTCGTCGACCACCAGCACTGCACCCTCGTCGTGCAGATGCTCCAGGACGTACTCGCGCACGTCATCGCGCACGGCGTCGGCGTCCCATCGGGCCCGGCCGAGCAGGTGCTGCATACCGTCCGGCGTGGCCTCTCCGGCCCACTCGGCGATGCTCCAGCAGTTTTTGCGTGGCAGGTCCGACAGCAGCCCCAGCACCAGATCCCGTACCCGACGCCGGGGTTCGACCCGGGCGAACCGGCCGGCTATCCGGCTCATCAGGCCCTCGAACGCTTCCTGCCAGCGGGCAGGGTCTACGCTGTGACCTGCGGCCACCGCAAGATCGTTAGTCTTCACACACCGATGATCAGCGGTGGCCGCAGCCTTCCCGCAGCCGACCCACGAGCAAGATCAAGGTCTATCGCTGGAGGTCGCGCTGATACCAGGTACCTGACTTGCCGCCGAGATCGGCCGGGGTGGCAGGGCCAACCGGGACGAACCCGGCCTTGGCCAAGACTTTCTGGGACGCGGCGTTGTCGTGGGAGGTGGCCGCCCGCAGTGTGCGCAGGCCGTGCATCGCTGTCGCCATCCGGCACAGCTCCCGGACGGTCGCGGTCGCCACGCCGCGGCCGGCGACCCGCTCCGCGACCCGGTAGCCGAGTCTGGCAGTGCCGTCCTCCAAGTCGTACAGATTGAACCTGCCAAGCACCGAACCGTCCTCAGCGACGAGCACGTAGAAGGCGCAGATGCCGGCCTCCTGCTCGGCCAGCGAGGCGTTGTGCCGGTCGGTGAACTGGTCGAAGAAGTCGTCGCCGCGGTCGGAGATCGAGGTAGCGAAGTAGGTGCGGTTCGCCAGCTCGAAGGCAAGGACCGCCGGGGCGTGGCCGGCATGCAGCCGCTTCAGCTCGGGCATTGCCCGACTCTACCCAGATCGTGCGCTGAGGCCACCTGAGTTTCCGCCAGCGACAGACAGCCCCAAGACCAGGGCACATAACAATCTACGGCTGGAGTAATAGGGCGCATCCGCAAGACGGTCGAAATTCCGGTCGCCGCGGCGCGCTGCGATGTCGCGGCTTTGAGGGGTAACCGTAGATTTTCCGGCGGCGGCCCGGTAGAGGAGCATCGGTGATACGGCCATAGGCGAAGCTAATGATGGGCGGCGGCCTCGGCGAGGGATTCCCCGAATTTCTCCAGATCGGCGGCCAAAGGGTTTTCGCGGGACCAGACCGCCTCGTAGGAGATCTCGACAGGCGTACCGGCCCGCACCAGCGGGCGGCAGTTGGTGTGCCGGTGGGTGATTTTGGAGCGGGGCAGGAGGGCGGCGCCCACCCCCATGCCCGCCCACTCGTCCAGCACGCGATAGCTGGCGGCTTCGCCCGGATAGGTGCGCAGCGCGAGGTCGTTGTTCCGAAAGAGCTGGGTGGTGAACGTGGTCAGCCCGCAGGTGTCGGGGACGAGGATGTAGGCCGCGGCGGCGGCGTCCAGTTCGAGCGGGCCCTCGTCACCGGCGGGCGCGGCCGGGTCGACGACCACCATGGGCTCGGTGAGGATGGTCCGATGGCGGTAGGCCGGCATGGCCTCCACCGCGGGCACCAGCAGGACATCCAGCTCGCCCGCCTTCAGCGCCCCGCGCAGCAGATCGAGATCGGCTTCCCGCAGCACCAGGTCGCGCGACCGGGACAGGCCACGGGCGGCGTCGAAGGCGCGGGCCACGAGGTCGGCCCCGATCAGGGGCGAGACATCCACCCGGATGCTTCCGGTCGCCGGACGGGCCAGGCGCCCGGCCTCGACCACGATCGAATCCAGCGCCCCGAGAGCGTGGTTGATCATGGGCAGGATGCGGGCGCCGTGGGCCGTGGGTTTCACCCCGCGTGGCGAGCGGTCGAAGAGCTTGACGCCGAGCTCCTCCTCCAGGCGGGCCACCCCGTTCGACAGCGCGGGCTGGGTGACGCCGTAGTCCCGCGCCGCGGCGCTGAAGGATCTCGTCTGGGACACGGCCTGTGCATAGCGCAATCCCTCGATATTCATCCTGAACTCCTCGCAGTCATAAGCATAGGATATAGCCCTATTCGTAAGCGTCCTCTACCGCCCGCCGGGGGCCGATCTACGGTAGGGCATCTGCTCCGCCAATTCGCGGCGGCAGCCGGGCATTCCCCATGGCCATCATCCAACGGCCGGGAATGCCCGCTATTGAATGGAACTGTTTTCGTCAGGAGTGATTTCCGTGTCCCGCGACGCCCGCCGAGTCCACCAGGCTGCGCAGGTGAGGGAGCCCGGCGGGCTCGTGTTGGTGGCGCCGGTGACGGCGCGCCGGCCCGGGCCGGGGGAGGTGCGCCTGGACGTCGTCGCGTCGGGGATCTGCGGCGCCGACGCCGGTATGGCCGCGGACTCCTCCCCGGCCGGTGGTTTTCCCATCACCCCGGGCCACGAGGTGGCCGGTGTGGTCGCCGAGCTGGGCCCGGACGTGCACGGCTGGGAGACCGGCGAGCGGGCGGGGGTGGGCTGGTTCGGTGGCAGCTGCGGCTCGTGCACGGCGTGCCGGTCCGGCGACGTGGTCCACTGCCCACGTCGCCGGATCCCCGGGCTGTCGTACGCCGGTGGCTGGGCGTCCACCATCACCGTCCCGGCCGGTGCCCTCGTTCGCATCCCGCACGGGCTCTCCATGGCGGAGGCCGCACCCTTCGGATGCGCGGGGGTGACCACTTTCAACGCCCTGCGGCGCAGCGGAGCCGAGCCGGGTGACCGGGTCGCCGTCGTGGGCATCGGCGGCCTGGGACACCTCGCGGTGCAGTTCGCCAGGGCGATGGGCTTCGAGACGGTGGCCATCGCCCGCGGCGAGGACAAGCGGCGAACGGCCACCGAACTGGGCGCACATCACTACCTCGACGCCTCTCGTGAGGAGGCCGGGACATTACTGCGTGAGCTGGACGGCTGCCGGCTGATCCTGTCCACGGCCGCCAGCGGTGAGCCGCTTGCGGGACTCATCGACGGCCTGGTGCCGCACGGCCGCCTCACCGTCGTCGGATTCGACGGCACCCCGCTGCGACTGCCGCTGGACAAGCTGGTCATGCACGCCCGCAGCGTCACCGGCCACGTGACCGGCACCCCGGCCGACACCGAGCAGGCGATGCGGTTCGCCCTGGCCAGCGGCGTGCGGCCACAGGTGCAGACGGCGCCACTGGAGCAGGCGGCCGAAGCCCCGAAGGCCCAGCAGGCCGGGCAAGCCCGGTTCCGCACGATCCTGACCCCCACCGCCTGACGTACCCACCCCCCTATGCCCCTCGGGCGCACCGCCCGAGGGGCACGCGAGAAGAGAGGAAGCCGCGTATGCCGCCTTCAGACGGTCGGCCCGTGGCCGTGATCGGCGCGGGAGCCGCGGGACTGGCCGCGGCCACCGCCCTCACCGACGCCGGGCTGGACACCCTGTGCCTGGAGGCCCGTAGCCGACCCGGGGGACGCCTCCTCAGCACTCCGGCCGACCGGGAGGAGCGGGAGGGCCGTCTCGATCTGGGGGCCACCTGGTTCTGGGACGGGGAGCAGCGGATGCGAGCCCTCGTCGCCCGGCTGGGCCTGGACACCTTCGCACAGCACACCGTCGGCGGTGCCCTCTTCCAGGACGTCAACGGTGTCCACCGGCTGCCGGGCAACCCCATCGACGTACCCGCCCACCGCTACACGGGCGGCGCCGATGCCCTGACCGACCGGATGGCCGCCGCCCTGCCCACCGGCACCCTCCGCCTGAACACGACCCTCCGCCTGAACACGCCCGTGACGGCGATCCATGTCACGGGCGCGGGTCTCGCCGTCCACACTCCGGACGCGGTCCACCACACCGCCCATGTCGTTCTCGCCGTGCCGCCAGCCCTGGCGCTGGCACGCATCGACTTCGGCGTGCAACTGCCCACCGACCTCGTCCGCCTGTCCGCCTCAACTCCGGTGTGAATGAGCGCCGTTGCCAAGGTCGTCGCCGTCTACCGCGAGGCGTTCTGGCGCGCGGACGGACTGGCCGGGGCCGTCTTCAGCCGCAGTGGCCCCATGCAGGAACTCCACGACATGTCCGGCCCCCGGGGCCACCCGGCGGCGCTCTTCGGGTTCGCCCCCGCCACCGCGGCGGGGCCCGGCTTCCGGCAGGCCGTCACCGGCCAACTCACCGAGCTGTTCGGTCCGGCAGCGGCCCACCCCGAGGCCCTGCACGTCCAGGACTGGAGCACCGAGCACTGGACCTCGCCCCCCGGCGTGCACCAACTGGGCGATTACGGCCTCTTCGGCCACCCCCTGTACCAGCGACCAGCCCTCGACGGGAGGCTCCACTGGGCGTCGACGGAGACCACCACCGGCCACGCCGGACACATCGAAGGCGCGCTGGCCGGCGCCGAGCGCGCCGCCCGCGCCATTCTGACCGCTCTCTCCCCGCACCCACAGGTGATCCCATGCACGAGGTAGCCGCCCTGCTACGCGAGTACGACCGCGCCCGCGCCTACACCGACGCGTTGTGGAAGGACCTCAGCCCGGACGAGGTGACCTGGCGCCCGCACGACAACTCCAGCGCCATCGGCTGGCACCTCGGCCACCAGGCCCATGTCGCCCACTTCGTGGTCCGCAACCTCACCGCGGCCGAGCCCAGTCCCGACCCCGAACTGGACGCGCTCATGGACTCCGCACAGCCCGAGAAGTTCCGCGGTGCGCTGCCCACCGTCACACGGCTCGCCGAGTTCCGCGACACCGTCGCCGAACGTGTGCACGCCCGGATGAACGACATCGCCGTCGGCCGCGTCGCCGCCCCGGCCCAGCTCACCGTCGTCGCCACACATCTTCTGGTCGCCCTGATCAACCACGAGTACCAGCACGACCAGTGGATCGGTGAAGTCCGCGCGGGCGACCTCGGCCACGCCCTTCCCCCCGACCCGGACACCGGCCAGGTGTCCCGCGTGGACGGATACCTCGTCCTCGATCCGCTCGCCTGACCCACTCACCACCGAACGCGCGCCTGGTCTAGGAACGCCGCCGCCGCGCCACGGCAATGCCCGTTCCGATCCCCGTGATCAACAGCCCGAGCCCACCGAAGACCAGTGGCAGCAGCCACAGCGAGACGAATCCGTTGATGCGCGCGTCACCGGGGGAATCGGCGCGGTACAGCACCTCGACCCGCTCACCTTCGTCGTAGGACGGTGGGTTGGAACCCGTCGAGCTGCGGAACGTCCTCGAGGTGCCGTCCGCCGACGTGAACTCGACCACCGGGTACGCCGCGGGCTTGTTGCTCTGCGTCGCCTTGCGAGACGCGCCGCTGCTGTCGTTCCGCCACTCCAGCGCCACCACCGTGCCCTGCGCGCGCTTCGCGTCCGTCAGGAACGAGACCGACACCCCCGCAAAGATCAACCCGATGACCAAGAACACCGCTCCGAACGCGATCACCCCGAAGATGATCCATCGGCGGGCACCCTGCCCACGCCGATGCACCTGAACCCGCACGACGTCCCCCTCGCTCGTCTGGAATGAGATGACGCTATCCCAGGCACCCGGTCACCGTGCTCCCACCCCCCGCGCACGGTCCGCGTCCGGACGAAGCCGGCCTCGGCATCCACATGCCGCAGGTCAACCGGTCGCCACGTCAGGTCCTGGGGCGCACCTGGATACCGGCCCGGTCGTACGCGCCGTACGTGATCAGGTCCTCGGCGACGAGCAGCACCACCCAGGACTCGCCCCGCTCCCACACCAGGCACCTGTTCACTGTCTCCTCGTCCCCGAGGGGATCGCACGCGCCCTCGGGCAGCGGGTCGCCGAGCCGGGCGCAAAGCATCCCGGACACCCGCCCGTACTGGGCCGCGAAGTCCTCGGCCGTGGCCTCGGGGTTCACATCCGCCCGGCTGTGGAAGGGGCCGAACTCGTTGTCCCACTCCTCCGGGTCGGACGGATCGGTGAAGTACGCGAAGGGGTGTTCCACGAAGCACCCCGTCCGGCAGGCGGGGTGATCGCAGACCACGGTGGGGTCCGGTTGGTGGCGGCACCCGGGGGCCTCCCCGAGCAACAGCCACCAGTCGTCCACCATTTCCTCCCCGCTGATCCACCAGGGTTCTTCCCAGCCCACGCCCGGCGCCTCGGGGTCCTCGCCGGCACACCAGCCGTTGCGCGCGAAGACGTCCTCGAAGGCCTGCCGGCTCCAGGGCAGGTCCGCGAGTTCGATCATGCGGTCCACCAGGGCCTCGTCGAAGGGCAGCAGTTGCATAGCCATGGAGGAACGCTATCCGGCCCCCGGCGGCATCGCCTTCGCGCCGTTCTTCCCGCCGGGCGGGGGCCGGGAACCGCCGCGGGCCTCGCCGTGACCGGTGGTCAGCGCAGGCGCACCGGCACCGAGGCCGGTGTCCGGTCGGCGGCGAAGCCGCTCAGTGCGTCTTCTGGAGGCCGATCGGACCGGTCGGGGCGGTTTCGTCACCGGGAGTGTGCCGGGTCTCGCGGGCGAGGCCGACGGTGAGGATGGTCAGCGCGCTCATGAGGGCGATGAAGATGACGACGCCGGTGATGCTGTGGTTGAACCAGAGCAGGAGGGCGGAGCAGAGCATGGGGGCGAGTCCGCCGGTGAGGACGGTGCCGATGTTGTTGGCGATGCCGACGGCGCTGAACCGGACGCTGGTGTCGAAGAGTTCGGCGAAGAAGGCGGGCTGGGAGCCGAGGACGGCGGACTGGCCGATGCCGAGGGTGACGAAGAGCGCGGCCCAGATGGCCCACGTCTCACCGGTGTCGACGATCTGGAAGAAGGGCCAGGCGGAGGCGAGCAGGAGGGCGGCGCCGAGGATGGAGACGGGGCGCCGGCCGATGCGGTCGGACAGGGCGCCGAAGAGGGGGACGGTGAGGAGTTTGACGGCGGCGATGGCGGTGATGCCGCTGAGGAGGCCGGCGGTGGCCAGTCCGCGGTCGTCGGCGTAGGTGAGGGAGAAGGTGCCGAAGACGTAGTAGCCGGCGTTCTCGGCCGCGCCGGCGCCGATGACGATGAGCATTTCCTTCGGGTAGCGGCGCCAGGCGCTCATGCAGCGGCTTTCGGCGATGCGCCGGCGCAGGGGGAGTGCGGGGGCGGGCGTCTGAGGCGTGGCTTCGCGCTGGAAGTCGGCGGTTTCGGGCAGGGAGCGCCGCACCCACAGGCCGAAGAAGGTGAGGACGGCGCTGAGCAGGAAGGGGATGCGCCAGCCCCAGGAGAGGAAGGCGTCTTCGGAGAGCAGGCCGGTGATGACGGCGAAGGCTCCGGTGGACAGCAGGGTGCCGGTGCCGGTGCCGATGGCGGGCAATGAGGTCAGCAGGCCCCGCCACTTGGGGGGAGCGTTCTCGAAGAGAATGATCAGCGCTCCGGTCTTCTCGCCACCGGCGGCGAAGCCCTGGACGAAGCGGAGCGCCGTCAGCAGGATCGGTGCCGCGATGCCGATGTGGCTGTAGGTGGGCAGCAGGCCGATGCCCGTGGTGGCCGCGCCCATGAGCAGGAGTGTGGCGACGAGTACGCCCTTGCGTCCCTTGGTGTCTCCGCGTTCGCCGAAGTAGGCGCCGCCGAGGGGGCGGGCGAGGAAGCCGATGGCGAAGGTTCCGAAGGCGAGGATCGTGCCGACCAGAGGGCTGCTGCCGGGGAAGTACAGCTTGTTGAACACGAGGCCGGCGGCGATGCCGTAGAGGGCGAAGTCGTACCACTCGACGGTCGTGCCGAAGATCGCGGCCAGGGCGACGCGGGGTTGGACCAGAGGTCGGCGGCTGGGCGGTTGCGTGGGTGTCGTCACTGCGGCTCCTTTGCCATGAATGCGTACCGTCTAGTGGTACCGACGTTCCGCTGTATGGTGCGGCGATGCTACGAAGGCGTTCGCCTCCTGGCAACAGCCGGCGCCGCGCGATTTCGTCGGTGCGGCTGCCTTGGTGACCCTCCGTGCGTACCACTAGATGGAACTCTTGTGCCGTGGTGCGGTTCGATGGTGTGATGGAGGGCGCCGCCGCCTCGTCGTTCCCGCCCTGCCGGACGCGGCCCGCACCCTGACCACGCTCAACTGCCCTGGAGGGAAGCCAGTTGACCTCGTACGACACCCAAGCCCCGCTCGGCGACCAAGCCCCGCTCGCGCTGCTGGACGGCGTGCGCGTGCTGGACCTCACCAACGTCCTGGCCGGCCCCTTCGCCGGATACCAGCTCGCCCTGCACGGCGCCGAGGTCCTCAAGGTGGAGATGCCGCAGTCGGGGGACCTGGCACGCCGGCTGGGCGCCGACCGTGAACTGAGCGAGGACCTGCTCGGGGCGTCCTTCCTGGCGCAGAACGCCGGCAAGCGCTCCCTCACCCTGAACCTCAAGGACCCGCAGGGGCGTGAGGCGCTGCTGCGCGCCGTACGCGAGTACGACGTGCTGATCGAGAACTTCCGCCCGGGCGTCATGGACCGGCTGGGCGTGGGCTGGCAGGCCCTGCGCGAGGAGAACCCGCGGCTCGTCTACTGCGCGATCTCCGGGTTCGGGCAGAGCGGACCGCTGCGGGGCCGCCCGGCGTACGACCAGATCGTGCAGGGCCTGTCCGGCATGATGAGCGTCACCGGCACTCCCGAGAACAGTCCGCTGCGTGCCGGGTTCCCCGTCGCCGACACCCTCGGCGGTATGGCCGCCGCGTACGCCGTCGCCGCCGCCCTGGTGCGCCGCGAGCGCACCGGCGCGGGGGCCTGCCTGGATGTGTCGATGCTGGAGTCGGCGCTCACCGCGATGGGCTGGGTGACGTCGAACTACCTCATCACCGGGCACCCGCCGCAGCCCATGGGCAACGAGAACTTCACCGCCGCCCCGTCGGGCACCTTCGCCACCGCCGACGGCCATCTGAACATCGCCGCCAACCGGCAGCAGCAGTTCACCACGCTGTGCCGGCTCATCGGTCGCGCGGACCTCATCGACGACGAACGGTTCGCCCACCCCGCGGACCGCAAGACGCACCGGGACGAGCTGCGCCACGAGGTGGAGAAGGGGCTGAGCCTGCGTACGGCGAAGGAGTGGGAGGACATCCTCTCCGACGCGGGGGTGCCCGCCGCCCGGGTGCTGTCCGTGCCCGACGCGCTGGGGCTGGAGCAGCTGGCCGAACGGGACTTCGTGCGCACCCTGCCCTTCCCCGGCGGGCGCTCCCGCCCGCTGCGCGTGCTGGGCAGCCCTTTCCAGGTCGACGGCGTCGCCGTCGACGACGCCACCCCGCCACCGGTGCTCGGCGAGCACACCGACCAGGTCCTGGCCGAACTCGGCTACGGCACGGACGAGATCACTGCGATGAAGGAACGAGGCACCGTATGAGCACCCCCGCCGGCGGCGCGCCGAACACCGAACCGCTGCCCGAGGTCAGCGACTGGTGGACCACCGCCGTCAGCCGCATCCGGCCCGGCGAGATCCTGCTGCGCGGGTACCCGGTGGAACAGCTGATCGGCCAGGTGTCCTTCCCGGACATGATCTGGCTCATGGTCCGCGGCGACCTGCCCACCCGCGCCCAGTCCCAGCTCCTCGAAGCCGCGCTGGTCGCCAGCGTCGACCACGGCCCCCAGGCGCCCTCCATCGCCGCCGCCCGCATGGCCGCCACCTGCGGACTGGGCCTGAACAGCGTGATGGCCACCGGCGTGAATCTCCTCGGCGACGTCCACGGAGGCGCCGGCCAGCAGTGCATGCAGCTCCTGGCCGACCTCACCCAGCAGGCCGGCGAGGACGGCGACCTCGACCGGGCCGCCGAGGACCTTGTCGCCGCCCACCGCTCCGAGCGCCGCCACGTCCCCGGCTTCGGACACCGCTTCCACCCGCACGACCCCCGCCGCGACCCCTTGCTCGGCCAGGTGGCCCAGGCCGTCAAGAACGGTGACGTACCGGGCCGGGCTCTCCAGGCCGGCACCGCGCTGGAACGGGCCCTGGCCAAGGGCCGCCGCCGTCCCGTCCCCATGAACATCGACGGGGTCACCGCCATCGTCTACAGCGAACTCGGCTTCGCACCGGAGATGGGCCGCGGCCTGTTCGTCCTCTCCCGCAGCGTCGGGATCCTCGCCCACGGCTGGGAGGAGAAGACGGCAGGCACCCGCATCAAGGGGCCCATCCCGCGCCGGCTGCTGCCCTCCTACGACGGGTCCGCACCGCGCGACCTGCGGCGTGAGGACCCCTCCTCACAGCGGTGCCCGTGAGGCCGGCCGCCGCGCACACACGGCGCTGACGTCAGATGGCGCTGCCGTTGAGGAAACGCAGCGTCGACAAGTGCCCGGCAGCCTCGGTCAGCACCGGAACGAACGCCGCCACCCGCTCGGATGTGAACCGGTTGCTGGGACCACCCAGGGCAAGAGCGGCCACGACTTGGCCGTCCTCACCGACGATGGGAGCGGCCACACCGGCCACTCCGTCCTCACGCTCCCCGTCACTGGACGCCCACCCCTGCTCCCGCGCCGCCCGCACCCGGGCGGCGAGCACCTGCTCGAACTCAGCGCCTCGCCCCGAGGCTTCCGCCGCCGCGTGTACGAACTCCTGCGGACAGCCGATCAGCAGTACGTGCCCGGAGGCGCCCGCGCCCAACGGCATCTCCTCTCCGATACGCACCACATGCCGGAGTGGCTGAGTCCCCTCGTGCTGCGCCACGCACACCCGCCCCAGACCCTGCCGCACATAGATCCGGGAGGACTCACCGCCGGACCGCACCGACACCTCCCGCAGACAGTCCACCGCCTCCGGCGGCAGGCGCCAGGCATCCTGCGCCAGCGTCGCCCAGCGCAACAGCCCCGCCCCCGGGACCAGGCGCCCGTCACCGCGGTTCCACAGCAGACCCCGCTGCTCCAGCGTCGCCACCAGGCGCACCACCGTCGACTTCGCCAGCCCTGACGCGTCGATCAGCTCGCGTACCGTACGCGAGCGGTGGGACTCGTCGAACAGTGCGAGCAGGTCCAGGGCGCGCAGCACACTGCGCACCCCGTCCGTGCCCTCGCCGACCGCCTTCTGCATGGGACTGCCACCTTCCTCGTCCATCTGGCGAACTTACAGTACCGCTAGATGGTACTGCGTGCCGAGGGCGGCCTACGCCTGCTCGGTGGCCTCGCCTTCGCCCGCGCTGACCAGCCCTGTCTCGTAGGCGACGATGACGGCCTGGACCCGGTCACGGAGCCCGAGCTTGGCGAGGATACGGGCGACGTGCGTCTTGACGGTCGCCTCGGCCAAGTGGAGGCGGGTGGCCAATTCGGCGTTGCTCAGCCCGCGGGCCAGCAGGCCGAGGACCTCCAGTTCGCGCGGGGTGAGCGAGACGAGGTCGCGGTGGAGGGCGGCGGTGTCGCTACCGCGCTGGGTGCTGTGTGGGTGTCCGCCTCCGGCGCTGTGTCGATGTCCGCCTCCGGCACTGTCTCGATGTCCGCCTCCGGCACTGTCTCGATGTCCGCCTCCGGCAAAACGCTGCACGAGGCGGCGGGTGATGGCGGGCGCGAGGAGGGCGTCGCCGGTACGGACCGTGCGGACGGCCGCGGTCAGATGCTCGGGGGTGACGTCCTTGAGGAGAAAACCGCTGGCCCCGGCGGACAGAGCCGCGTAGACGTATCGGTCGAGGTCGAAGGTGGTCAGGATGATGACGCGGGGGTCGTCGGGGGCGCTGGTGAGGATGCGGCGGGTGGCCTCCAGGCCGTCCATCTCGGGCATCCGGACATCCATCAGGACCACGTCGGGACGTGTGCGGCGGACCGCCTCGACCGCTTCGGCTCCGTTGGTCGCCTCGGCGACGACGTCGATGCCGTCGGCGCCGAGGATCAACCGGAACCCGGTGCGGACCAGGGTCTGGTCGTCGGCGAGGAGCACACGCAGCGGCTCGGTCACGGTGTCTCCAAGGGAATCAGGGCCTCCACACGGTAGCCGCCGGTCAGGCGCCGGCCGGTGTTCAGGGTTCCGTCGTGGACGGCGAGGCGCTCGCGCAGGCCGATCAGGCCCCGGCCGCTTCCGGTGGCCCGGGTCGGGTGTCCGCCGGTGTCGGTGACCTCCACCCGGAGCCGTTCGGGGCCGTATTCGACGGTCACGGCGGCGGTGGCGCCGGACGCGTGCTTCACCGTGTTGGTCAGGGCTTCCTGGACCACGCGGTAGGCGGCGAGTTCGAGGCCGGGCGGGAGAGGGCGGGGCGGGCCGGTCACCGTCAGGTCGACGGGCAGTCCGGTGTCCCGGACCCGTCCGACCAGCGTTTCCAGCTGGTCCAGGCCGGGTTGCGGGGCCGGCACCGCCGCCGTATCGGCCAACTCCGCTTCTCCGTCCGTACCCTCGCCCTCGTCGGCCATGGTGAGCAGTCCCATGACGTGGCGCAGCTCGGTCATGGCCGCCCGGCCGCCCGCCTCGACGGCGAGCAGCGCCTCGCCTGCCTGCTCGGGGGAGGCTGTCATGATCTTGCGGGCGGCACCCGCCTGGATGATCATCACGCTGACGTTGTGCGTGACGACGTCGTGCAGTTCGCGGGCGATCCTGGCCCGCTCGTGCTCGACGGCCCGGCGCAGCGCCTCGGCCTGTTCGCGTTCCAGGGCCGAGAGCCGGGCGCGGCCCTCGTCGGTCCGGAGTTTCCAGGTACGTAAGCCCAGGGCGGCCACGGCCATCGGGACCAGGATCAGCAGGGCGATGTATTCGTTGGGGACGATCGGTGTCACCGAGTTCCCCGAGGTGCCGACCAGGACGACCGACACCGGCAGCGCCGCCAGGGTCGCCACCCGGTACGGGCTGTACACGGCGGCGCTGTAGACGGCGATGACGAACGCGTAGAAGGTCAGCCGCAGGACGCTCTGCGGTGTCGCCAGCGTCGCGGCCGTCACTGTGCACAGCACGGCGAGCGGGTAGCGGCGGCGCAGCGCCAGGGCACCCGAGGCGATGGCCGCAAGGGTCACCATGAGAACCAGGCCGCCGGGCCCGGTCGGGCGTGGCACGACGACCTCCACGCCGGGTGCGATCTCCCGCACCACGACGTTGTCGACGTTGTCGATGCCGTAGTAGACGGTGGCGATTCCGAGTGCCAGTGCCACCAGCGCGTCGAACTGCCGGGCGCGCCGGGTGGGCCGCAGCGGTGGCCCGCTCGGAAGCCCGGCGTCGCGGACCGTCCGGCGGGCGGCTTCCCGCAGCCGCGCCGGCGTCGTCGTTGCGTCCATCACCGGTTCATTGTCGCCGCCGCGCGGACCCGCGGAGTCCGTCCCGGCGGTCATTCCCGGCGCACCGGATACATCACCCGCCTACATCGCAGGGATGACGTCTCCGGGGCTCAACCCGACGCGGTACCGCAAAGGGTCCGGACGGGCGACGCGTGCGGGCCGGGCCCGCTCCTAGCGTTCACGCAGCCAACCGCCCCTACCCAAGGAGCCTTTCATGACCACGCCGGTGATCGAACTGCGCGAGGTGAGCCGCCGATACGACGACGGTCCGCCCGCTCTGCACGAGGCGTCGCTGACCGTGCGGCCCGGTGAGGCCGTCGCGATCCTCGGGCCTTCCGGCAGCGGCAAGTCCACGCTGCTCAATCTGATCGCGGGCCTGGACCGGCCCGATACGGGGACCGTCACGGTGGACGGGATGCGGGTGGACCAGTTGGGCGAGGCCGGTTCGGCGCTCTTCCGGCGGTCGAAGATCGGCATGATCTTCCAGTTCTTCAACCTGCTCGACGATCTGACCGTCACCGACAATGTCGTCCTGCCCGCGCGCCTCGCGGGGATGGCACGTGGCGAGGCGGACCGCCGGGCGGCCGAGCTCCTGGAACTGCTGGGCATCGACCGGCACGCCCGCGCCTGCCCGGGGCGGCTGTCCGGCGGTGAGCGGCAGCGCGTCGCGGTGGCCCGGGCGTTGATGAACCGGCCGGCGCTGCTCCTGGCGGACGAGCCGACCGGGGCCCTGGACACGGCCGCCGGACAGGACGTCAGCAGGCTGCTCACCGGCCTCAACGCCGAAGGCCAGACCATCGTCGTGGTCACCCACGACCTGGCGTTGGCCCGGTCCTGCACGAGCCGTACGGTCCGGATCGCCGACGGCCGGATCACCGAAGATGTCCCGTCGCAGGCCGTCGCCTCGCAGGTCGTCCGATGAGCGCGCTCGGCAAGGTGGTGCGCTCGGGGGTGGGACGGCGCCGGGTGCAGACGCTGGTGATCGGGCTCGCCACGATGATGGCGGTGGCCGCTTCCGTCCTCGGGGGATCGCTGCTCGTGGTGTCCGGCGCGCCCTTCGACGATGCCTTCGCCGAGCAGCACGGCGCGCATCTGTCCGTGCAGTTCGACGCGGGCAAGGTGAGTGCCGGGCAGCTGTCGAAGTCCAAGGGCGCCGAAGGGGTGAGCGGTGCGGCCGGGCCGTTCCGTACGGCGACGGTCACTCCGCGGTCGGACGGGCCGGGCTCCGGATGGCCGATGACCGTGGTCGGCCGGGGCGATTCCGGCCGGGACGTGGACGAGGTGGCACTGCTCGAGGGGCGGTGGCCCACGCACCCCGGCGAGATCGTGCTGTCCGCCAACTCCTCGCTCTTCCCGGCCATGGGCATGAAGATCGCCTTCCCCGACCTGCCCGGCGGTCCGACGCTGACGGTGGTCGGTGTGGCCCGCTCGGTCACGCAGACCGCCGGCGCCTGGGTGGTTCCGTCCCAGATGCCGGCGCTCACCGCGCCCGGCAGCGGCGGCTACCAGATGCTCTACCGCTTCACCGACGCGGGCACCGCCGCGCAGATCACCGCGGGCGGCAAGGCCGCGACGGAATCCCTGCCACCGGGAACGGCCGTCGGCGAACAGTCTTGGCTCACCGTCAAGAAGACCTCCGAGCGTGACACCGCCGTCTACGTCCCGTTCCTCATCGCGTTCGGCGCCTTGGGCCTGGTCATGTCGGTGCTCATCGTCGGCAACGTCGTGGCGTCGGCCGTCGGCACGGGAACGCGCCGCATCGGCATCCTCAAGGCCGTCGGCTTCACCCCGGCCCAGGTCGTGCGGGCCTACGTGGGCCAGGCGTTGATCCCGGCCGCCGTCGGCACGGCCCTCGGTGTCCTCGTCGGCCACCTGCTCGCCGTCCCCGTACTGGCCGAGACCGGGGAGGTCTACGGCACCTCGTCCCCGGCCATCGCCCCCTGGGTCGACCTGGCGGTGATCGCCGGGGTGCTCGGTCTGGTGGCGGTGACCGCGTGGGCGAGTGCCTGGCGGGCCGGGCGGCTGCGAACGGTCGACGCGCTCGCCGTCGGGCGTACCGCTTCGGCGGGACGCGGCCGGTGGGCGGTCCGCATGGCCGGACGGCTGCCGATGCCGCAGCCGGTCGCCCTGGGCCTGGCCCGGCCCTTCGCGCGGCCCGCCCGCGCGCTGGCCATGGGCACGGCGATCCTGTTCGGCGCCATCGCCGTCACGTTCACCGTGGGGATGGGCGCCTCGCTCGGCCAGGTGATGAAGGCCAGGGCGCACGACGCCGCCGATGTCGTCGTGCCCGCGCCCTTGCCGGACGTCGGGCCCCAGGGCCCTGCCGCCGAGAAGCGGCCCGAGGCCGATCCCGCCGCGGTCGCCGCGGCCATCAAGGCCGCCGCCGGAACCGGGAAGTACTACGGCGCCGCGACCGTACGGGCGACCGTGTCCGGCCTGACCGGCACCATCGACGTGACCGCCTTCACCGGAGACGCCTCCTGGGGCGGCTACACGATGGTCTCGGGCCGCTGGATCGACCGGCCCGGCGAGGCCGTGGTCCCGACCCCCTTCCTGGCCGCCACCGGCAGCCGCGTCGGCGACACCGTCACCCTGAACGGCCTGTCCGAGCCGGTCACGGTCCGGATCGTCGGCGAGGTCCTCGACCCCCGCAACGACGGCATGCAGGTCTTCACCGACGCCTCGACCCTCAGGGCCGCACATCCCGCCCTGACGGAGACGAGCCATCACATCGCGGTCCGGTCGGGCACCGACGTGACCGGTTACGTCGACGCGCTGAACAGGGACCTGGCACCGCTGGGGGCCACCGCTCAGGTTGGTGGGCTCGACGCCGGCGGCGACATGGTCGTCACGCTCAACGCGCTGTCCGTGACCCTCACGCTGATGCTCGTCGCCGTCGCCGCGCTCGGCGTGCTCAACGGCGTGCTGCTCGACACCCGAGAGCGCGTCCGGGAGATCGGTGTCCACAAGGCGCTCGGCATGACCCCCCGGCAGACCATCGCCATGGTCCTCACCTCGGTCGCCGTCACCGGACTGGTCGCCGGCGCTCTGGGCGTGCCGCTCGGCGTGACCCTGCACGGCTGGGTCCTCCCCGCGATGGGCGACAGCGTGGGGCTCCGCTTCCCCGACTCCGTCATCGCCGTCTACCACCCGGCCGAACTGCTCCCGCTGGCACTCGGCGGCCTGCTCATCGCCGCCCTGGGCGCGCTCCTGCCCGCCGGCTGGGCCGCCAGGGCCCGAACCTCCACGGCCCTGCGCACCGAATAGGGCCACCACGCCGGGCCATACCGCGATGCGGAGCCATCATTCGACATCATGTGGATCATCTGCCCATCATGGCAACGGACTTGAGCGGAGTTGTCCTCCGCTTCGAAGTCCGGTTCTCAGAGATCCCCGTGTGCGGCGTACGAATCGAGGAGTACACCATGAGCAAGATTGAACAGACCGTCGAGATCCCCCACCTCGGGGGATCGACCATCGGGTACACCTTCGACAAGCCGTACGACCCCGCGCTCCCGACGCTGGTCCTGATCAACTCGTACACCACCTCGGCCGAGTTGTACCGGCCGCAGTTCGCCGACCCGGACCTCGGGTCCGCGGCCAACCTGCTGGCCCTCGAGCCGTACGGGCACGGCCGCACGAGGTCCGCGTACCAGCACTTCACCTACTGGGACAGCGCGATCGCGAACCTGCAGGCCCTCGAGGCCCTCGGGATCGACGAGGCCTTCGTGCTGGGAACCTCGCAGGGCGGCTGGGTGGCGGCCCGCATGGCGCTGCTCGCCCCGGGCGTCGTAAGGGGCCTCATCACGCTCGGCACGTCGATGGACTTCGAGAGCCCGCGCAGCCGCGACCTGGGGTGCTGGGACGGGATCGGGTTCAACACGCCGCTCGTCGACGCCCTCGCCGACCCGGTCGGCGAGGACTGGGTCGTGCCGGACGAGGTCGTGGACGCCGTCCTCGACACGGCCCTGGGCGGCGTCTCGGCCGAGGAACGCGAGTTCTGGCTCACCACCTACCGTGCGAACTACACCGGTGACGCCGGACGCCGCCGTCTGCGCCTCAGCACGGTGAACCTGCGGGACCGCGACGGGCTCCACGGCAGGCTCGACGACGTCCTCTGCCCCGTCCTGTGGCTGCACGGCACCGAGGACCAGGTGTACTCCGTACCGAACGCCCAGGAGGAAATACGGATGTTCACCGGATCCCCCGAGGCGCGCCTGGAGATCATCGAGGGCGGCCAGCACTTCCTCAGCGCCTCGCATCCCGAGAAGGTCGACTCCGCGGCCATCGAATTCCTGAAGCGCTGGGCCTGAGCCTGAAGCCACCGGTGTGTTCAGGCTCGCCCCAGCTTCCCGTTATACGGCGTCCCTAGCCCCCTTCCGTCGGCGGGCCATCCGGCCGGGCCGTGAGACATATCGCGAAGGGGTTGGGATGACGGAACAGCGGGCGGGGACGAACCGGCGCGCGTTCATGAAGCGGCTGATGATCGCCAGCGGGGCGACGGCCATGGCCGGCATGGGCGGGGCGGCCGCGGTTCAGGCGGTGGCCGACGACGGTACGGGGTCGGGTGCCACGCCGACCGCCGCTCCCACCGGTGGAAACGACGAGGCGTTCTACTTCACCGTCATGGGCGAGCCATCCGCCACCGCTCCCTGGGGCTGGCAGATCGACGGCCACCATCTGCCTTCCGGCCGCTGCGGGTGGGAGTCGAGACCGCGCCGGCCGAGGCCTGCCGGGCGTTCGGGCCGGCGCCCGGCAGCGCGCTGTGGCAGTGCGTGCAGTCGCACGAGCGGGCGGGTGTACCCCTGCTCGTCTCCCACCACGTACAGCGTCCGGAGGTCGGCGCCCGGCACACGCTGGAGGAACTGCGCACCCAGCAGATGCTCCAGATCCTCTCCGGCCGGTACGAGACCACCGCCGTCCGCCGGTCGCTGCGCGCCGACAACCCGTCGCCACTGGTCCGCCGCCACCTCGGAATCGCCCCGGACACCCCGGTGCTCACCGCGGTCATCCGCGTCCACGGCGGCCCGTCCGGCGGGCTGCTGGAGTGGGCCCGGCTGACCACCCACCCCGAACTCCCCCTTCCGGACGACGCGTTGGACCTGGCGACGGGGCGGTGGGCGCAGACGCCCCCACCGTCGCCGCGGCGCATGACGTCAGGACATAGCCCGGGCTGACGGCGATGCCCACCGCCGTCAGGTGCACGTGCCGCGCCCGCGCGTGCCGGACCGGCGGTGTCAGCCGTTCATGGCCGCCCAGAACTCCTCGAAGGACATCTGGCGATCGCCGTTGGTGTCGAGCGAGTCGATCAGCCCCTGGGCCTGCGCCTGGGTGATCTCCGAGCCTTCCAGCTCCGCTACGACCTTGCGGTATTCGTCCGCGGTGACCAGGCCGTCCCCGTCGACGTCGTAACGCTCGAACACCTTGCGCGCCGCCGTTTCCATGATGTCTGCCATGTTCTCCGCCCTTCTGCGATCTTCGCTGACGGGCCCAGATTATCCGTCCGCCCGGAGCGCCGCGGAGGCCGCCCAGCCTGCCTGGTTGTCGCGGACCGAGCTCGCTCCGAGCGGCGCTGATCCTGGTGGTTTTCGGGCCACGCTGTTCTGCCCGGCCTGCGGCATCATGTCCGCATGACCGCAGGCAGTGATCTTGGCGTTGTCCTCAGGCGATGGCGTCTGACCGTCGACCGCGACGACGTGGACGGTCTGCTCTCGGAGCTGGACGAGTACGCCGTCGAGCAGGCTCTCCAGATCAAGGAAGCGGCCGACGACGGGGAGATCACCGTCCTCACCGTCGGCCCCGAGGACGCGGGGGACGCGCTGCGCAAGGCGCTGTCGATGGGTGCCGACAAGGGGGTGCACGTCGAGGACGAGGACCTGCACGGCACCGACGCCGTGGGCACGTCGCTGGTGCTGGCCAAGGCGATCGAGAAGGCCGGTTACGACCTGGTCGTCTGTGGCATCGCCTCCACCGACGGCGCCATGGAGTGCTGCCGGCGATGCTGGCGGAGCGCCTGGGCGTCCCGCAGGTCACCCAGCTCTCCGAGCGTCTCCGTCGAGGGCGGCACCGTCAGGGGCCGCCGGGACGGCGACACCGCCACCGAGCAGCTGGAGGCGTCGCTGCCGGCCGTCGTGTCGGTCACCGACCAGTCCGGCGAGGCGCGTTACCCCTCCTTCAAGGGGCAGCCAAGAAGAAGCCGGTGGAGTCCCTGGAGCCCCGTCTGCGCGGCCCGGTCGTCCCTCAACCGCCCCATCCTTCCCCACAGGGGTGCATTCCCATGGCTGAAGTCCTCGTCCTCGTCGACCACGTGGACGTCTTGATCGTGCCGCCGTCGATGACGTAGTCGGCGCCGGTGATGTTTCCGGCGACGTCGGACAGGAGGAAGGCGATCAGGGCCGCCACTTCCTCGGGCTCGCTCATGCGGCCGGTCGTGACGTTCTGGGTCTTCACCATCTGCTGGACGAATGCGGCGAGGCTCATGCCGGACGCGGCGGCCCACCGGCCGACCTGGCCGTTGGGGTCCTGGTAGACGGATGTGTTGACCAGCCCGGGGGAGATGGTGTTCACGCGTACGCCCCGCGGCCCGAATTCCTCGGCCAGGGACTTGCCGAGCGCGGTGAGGCCGCCTTGGCCGAGCTGATGGCGGCGGGGAAACCCCCGGGCATCAGAGCCAGGATGGACGAGACGTTGACGATCGCTCCCCGGCGCTCGATCAGGCACCCTCACTGATCAGGGTGCGGACGGTGGCGAGCCCGATGCCCCGGCCGGCACGGTGACGACGGCTGTCCTGGCGGCGAGATCGAGGTTCACGGCACTCCAATTCCGGGACTGAAGGTAAAAAGTCAGGCCGGTTCGATGGGGCGCCAGGTCGCTTGGTTGTCCTCGATGTGGACGCGGCCGAAGGGCACGGGGAAGTGGGTGCCGTATCCGATGGTGTCGGGTTCGGCGAGTTCGAGGACGAGGCGGTGGCGGAGGCCGGTGGACTGTCCGTGGTCGTGGTCGAAGGTGTTTTCCCACAGTGGGTGGGTGATCTGGAGGGGGGAGTGGAAGGCGTCGCCGAAGGCGATCACCCGCTTCCCGCCGGCGTTGATGACGTAGGCGGCGTGCCCCGCGCTGTGGCCCGGGGTGAGCCTGACGCGGACGCCGGGGAAGATCTCCTCGCCGTCGGCCACGGTGCGTACCTGTGGCTCCAGGGCCTTGATCATGTCGCCGAGGCCCTGGGCTGCGGGGAGGTGGCGCTGGTTCCACTCGGGTTCGGCGACCAGGTAGTCGGCGCCGGTGAAGGCGGGCCGGTCGCTGTCGGGGGCGGGGTGCCAGGCCCACCCGAAGTGGTCGTTGTGCAGGTGGGAGAGGGCGACGGCCTCGATGTCCGCGGGGCTGTGGCCGAGGGTGGCGAGGTTGTCCAGCAGCGTGCCGCCGGTGACGACGCCGTACGGGTTCAGCGGCGGTCCCACCTCCAGCGGGCCGACCCCGGCGTCGATGAGCAGGGCGCGGCCGTCGCGTTCCACGAGCAGCCCCCCGACGCTGGCCATCAGGTGCGTGCCCTCGTCGAGGTACTCGGCGTGCTGCGCCCAGAACTCCTCGGTGGGCTCCGGCAGCAGCATCCGGGCGTTGAGCGTGGCCTGGCCGTCGGGGACGTGGGTCAGCTTGGTGTCGCCGAGGGTGAGGGTCCGGATGCCCGAGGGGCGCCGGAGCCGCTCGTCCAGGTGCGGTGTCGTGTCCGTCATGAGTTCGATCTCCATGTAGTCATGGCTTGAAAGGTTGTGGGCATAACCATCATGGCTTGAAGGAGTCAGTCAGTCCGGGGCCATGACGTCATTGGCTGATTGAGGGTGACGCGGCCGCAGCGGGCCCGCCATATACCCCGGTGGGGTATCATCGCCGGAATCGGTGCGGAAGGTCGTACGTGGGGGTGGGCGGAATGAACGTCGAGGGTTTCACCGCAGACGGCTATGACTCGGTGCGTCATACGTTCCAGCGGCTGGTGGACGAGGGGCTGGAATCAGGGGCGGGTGTGTCGGTCTGGCGGGAGGGCCGCGAGGTCGTCCGGCTCAATGCGGGGTGGGCTGACGCGGGGCGGAGCCGTCCCTGGCGCGGCGACACCCTGGTCCAGCCCTACTCGCTGTCGAAGTCGTTCGTCACGCTCGCCGCTCTGGTGGCGGTTCGCGAGGGCGCGCTGACGCTGGACGAGCCGATCGCCAGGTACTGGAGAGCGTATGGGGGCCGTGGCAAGGAGCGGACCACCCTCCGCCACGTGCTCACACACCGGGCGGGTCAGCCGCGTTTCGGACCGGAAGCCGCAGGTCTCGACCTGCTGGATGACGGTGGACTGCGGGAAAGCCTGGTGCGGGCCGCGCCGGAGTACGTTCCCGGGACATCGCTCGGGGAGCACGCACTGACATACGGGCACTTGGTCGACGGCATTCTGCGTGCGGGAGCCGGGGTGACGCTGGGGGGGATGTTCAACAATGTGGTACGGCCCGCGCTCGGCCTTGACGCCTGGTTCGGCGTACCGGATCAGGAGCTGGGCCGCGTCGCCGACCTGGAGTACGCGGACCCGAACTGGCCGCGGCAACTCCACGCGGCACCATGGCTCCGGATTCCCGCTGGGGCCTTGGACACGGAACGGGTCAACTCCCGGGCCTGGCGGCAGTCGGTCTTCGGAGCGGTCAACCTGCACACGACCGCAACCGCCATGGGCGCGTTCTTCTCCCAACTCACCAGCCCTGACGGACCGGTACGAGAACTGCTGGGGCCGCAACTCCACACCGAGCTGCTCGCATCCCAAGTGACCGATTATGACGAGGTCTTCGGTACCGACATCACCTGGACACTGGGCTTCGTGCGTGACAAGGGCAAAATCGCCAAGGGAGGGATCGGTGGCTCCGCCGCCTGGTGGTCGCTCCGGCACCAGCACTCCTGCGCCTACCTGACGCGCCGATTGGACGATCACTCCCGGGCCGCCCGGATCGCCGTCGCTCTGGGCGACGATTTGACCGTGGTGGGCGAGGCCTGAGTATTCGCTCGACCGCCATGGCCGCGCCGCCGAGTCCGAGCACGACGGTGGCGGGCGGGGCCATGGCGGCCATACGCAGGTCCGTCAGCGGCTCACCCACCGCCGCGAACCGGGCCGTGGACGCTCAGGACTGGTAGGCCACCAGTGCCATCATCCCGGACTCGCCGTGGTAGGCGTTGTGGCAGTGCAGCATCCATTGGCCGGGGTTGTCGGCATCGAAGACGACGGACACCTTCCTCTTGGGCAGCACGATGGTGGTGTCCTTGCGCGGGCCCGTGCTGCCGAGCTGGTAGGTGTGGCCGTGGAGATGCATGGGGTGCCACATATCGGTGGCGTTGACGAAGTCCAGCCGTACCCGCTGGCCCTCTTCGATGCGCAGAGGGTGCGCGTCCGGGTTGTTCATGTCGAACTTCCTGCCGTTGATGGCCCAGTCGTACCTGTCCATGCCGCCGGTCAGCTCGATGCGGTGGACCCGGTCCGGCTTCTTCGAGGACAGCCGCACATCATCGGCGGCGCGCAGCTGGGACGCGCTCATGATCAGGCCGTCCAGTTCCTTGGGGCGGACGGTCGAGGACGGCTTCCTGCCCGAGCCGGTGCGGACCAGCGCCATGGCGCTCGCCTTTTTGCCCTCGGCCATCGCGACCAGCGGGAAGACGCCGTCCTCGAGGGTGACCAGGACGTCGTACCGCTCTCCCATGCCGATGAGCAGTGCGTCTGCCTGCCGGTGCTCGACGGGGTAGCCGTCGGTGTGGGTGATGGTCAGCTTGTGTCCGCCCAGTGCCACCCGGTACGCGGTGTCCGCGCCCGCATTGATGATCCGTAGCCGCACTCGCTTGCCCGGTTTGCCGGTGTAGACGTCCGGGTCGTTCGGGACCCTGCCGTTGACCAGGTGGTGCGGGTATTTCACATCCCCTGCGTCGCCACCGAGGAGCCGGCTGTCGGCACCCATGAGCATGAACTTCATCGACATGCCACCGTCGGCGGAGCCGGAGGGGGACGGCGACGCGCTCATCCCGTCCATGCCGCCCATGCCACTCATACCGCTGTGGTGCATCCCGCCCATGCCTTGCTTGAGCTCCGCGAATGCCTCATCAGGGGTGCCGGTGACGCCGTCGAGCCAGTCGTCGAGGACGACGACCCACTCGTCGTCGTAGGTCAGAGGCTCCCTCGGATCCTCGACGATCAGCGGGGCGTACAGCCCACGGTCGAGCTGGACGCCGACGTGGGGATGGAAGAAGTACGTGCCGGGGGTGTCGGCGATGAAGCGGTAGGTGAAGGCCGATCCGGGGCGGACCGCCCGCTGGGTGGCCGGGGGTACGCCGTCCATGTCGTTGCGCAGGGCCAGGCCGTGCCAGTGAATGGACGTGGTGGTCCTGCCCGGTAGCTGATTGGTCAACTCGGCGGCCAGGGTGTCCCCGGCCGAGAGGCGGATCTCCTTACCCGGGGCCCGCCCGTCGAACGCCCAGGTCTTCGCCATGACGCCGCCACCCAGGTCGAGCTTGACGGGTGCGGCGGTCAGGCTCCGCTGATGCACCGTGCCGGTGGATGAGCGCTTCTTCTCCACGCGAGTCACCGCGGGACCGGAGGGATTGACCAGACCCGGAGTGCTGCCGGAACCGGAGGTGTTGCTGCAGGCGGCGAGCGCACCGGCGCCTGCCGTTCCCAGTCCGGCCAGCAGGACGGATCGGCGATTGACGCTGTTCACAGAGGTGGTGTCCTTGTCTCGAAATGCCGTTCAGGTCACATGCGGAGACGGCTCCTCGCCCTGTCGCCGGGCGGGGATGCCGTGGGGCGCGACCTAAATGCGCAAACGAGAAAGGACGGAGAGGAGGTCGGGTGGTGCACGCTCCGCCGTACCGGAGGCGCCGCGCTCGGAGACGGCTGCGTGCGGAGCGGCGTCGTGCCCGGCGTACGACATCGCAGTCGGCGCCGTGAGCTTCAGCGTGTCGACACCCGAGGCGGAACAGTGCTCCATGCCCACGCCGCCGCAGGCCATCTTCCCGTCCCCGTGCATGACCGGGTCGGCCCGGAGCACCGACGTGGCGGTGGCTGACGCGGCACGAGGGTGGGTGTCGTGCCCACCGGAGGCCATGGGCATCGACATGGCGGTCATCGCGTGCGGGGTGCTCGGCGATGTCGAGGTCATCGCCGCGGCCACCTGGTGGTGGACCAGGACGGCGAGCGCCGCGAACAGGGCGACGACGGCAGCGCGTGCCCAGCGGACGCCACCCCTATGGGGGCGGGTCAGCCGGACCTTCCGCACGGTCATCGCTTCCACCTACGTTTCCTGTCAGCGGATGGCCAATATACCCGCGGGGGGTAGCGAACCGTACACGCCTCCCGCATGAGGATGCCAGCATGCGAGCCCGGGCCGTCGCCGTGGACGGCGATCCGGTTCGGATCAGTGGGACGCGGCAGGCCCGGTCTTCTTGCGGGCGCGGTACGCGGCCGCCTTGATCTTGTTGCCGCAGGACTCCATGCCGCACCACTGCCGCCGCATGCCCCGCGAGCGGTCGATGTAGATGCGGGTGCATTCCGGGTTGCCGCATTCCTTGAGCAGTGGAACGTCTGCCCCGCTCAGGAGCTCGACGGCGTGGCGCGCCACCGTGGAGAGGGCTTCCTCCGGCGTGGCTTGTGTCCATCGCCCCGACGGCGTGAGCTGCGGCACGGCGGGTGGCTTGCGTGCCGCGTTGTTCACCACGGTCAGCGCCGCCCCGTCGTACTCCTCCCCGAGTCGACGGGCGGTGGCCAGCTGGTAAATGGCTTCCCGTACGGTCGTCGCCTGCTCGACGTCGGTTTCCTTGCCGGGGGAGACCGCGTCGACGATGCCGGACTCCACGTACCACGCGTTCAGCCGGGCCGGCGTCGTGAACATCTCGAAGCACGCCGAGCGGCGCGCTCGGAGCGTTGCGGCGAAGTCGAGCGCCGGGTTTCCGCATACGAAAACGTGGTCCGGGTGCACGGCACCATTCTGGCAGGTGACTTCGGGCCGGACAAGCTACTGCTCCGCGAGGTCGTCACCGGTCAAAAGGGTGGTGAATGCGTACGGGCTGGTCGAAGCCTCGTCAGAGGTGGTCCACGTCGATGACGGCCTGGGCGAAGGCGGCGGGTGCCTCCTGGGGCAGGTTGTGGCCGATCCCCGTCAGGGTTCGGTGCTCGTACTCACCCGTGAATCTGTCCCGGTACAGGCTCCGTTGTCCGGAGGGGTGAAGGGGTCCCGTTCGGGGTCGAGGGCGATGGTGGGCACCTCGATGACCGGTCGTGCGGCGAGCCGCTTCTCCAGCTGGTCGTAGCGGCGCTCGCCGTCGGCGAGGCTCAGTCGCCAGCGGTAGTTGTCCTCCATGGCGAGCCGGCCCCGCTCGGTCGAGAAGGCGACGATGCCGGCGGTGCGTGAGCCCCAGTCGAAGCCGGCCAGAACCGCCCTCGCGATCTTCAGGGCGTCCATCAGGGCGAGGACATCGAGGGCGATGGCCGACTGCTGGGCATTCCGGAACGTCCTCTCGGAGAGGAAGCGGGTCGTGCCGTGGCCGCGCAGATAGGGGACGATCACTCGATAGTCCTCCTTGGCCAGCAGAGGGGCGATGTCGACGTAGCTGTGGATGTCGTACGGCCAGCCGTGCAGGCAGATGACCGCGGGGCCGTGGGTGGGGTCCAGTTCGGCGTAGCCGACGTTCAGCAGGCCGGCCCTGATCCGTTTCAGCCGCGGGAATGTGGTGTGTGCTCCGGAGGTGGCCGTGGGGGCTGCCGGCGCCGCGGATGCGCTCCGAGTGGCGGCGGACGCGGCCTGCGGGCCCTGCGGGCCGGTCAGTGAGACGGTGGCCGCGCCCAGCCCCAGGGCCTTGCTGAAACCGCGTCTGCCGATCATGTGCGTCACTCCCGGCGTCATCACCATCTGAAGTGGTGACGCATTCGTGCCCGGCGGATCCGTCGTACCAGCGGCGGACCCGCTCAGCCCGGTGGTACTGCGTTCTCAGTAGCGAGAACTGTCGGCAGGCGTACGACGACAGGATGGCCCGCTCCCGGAGAGCCTGGGCGGACAGTCGGCACCAGATGTGGAGAGCTCTGTCGTGGCAACATTCCTTTACCAAGTGGGCCGTCTGGCCTTCCGGCGACGCTGGTACGTCGCCCTGGTCTGGGCGGCCGTCCTGGCCGCCGTCGGGCTGGGTGCCCTCAAGTCCCCGGGAGCCACCGACGAGGGGTTCTCCATGCCGGGCATCGAGTCCCAGAAGGCGTTCGACCTGATGGAACAGCGCTTCCCCGGAGCCACCGCCGACGGCGCGACCGCCCGGGTCGTCTTCGTCGCGCCGAGCGGTGAGAAGGTCACCGCCACCCAGAACAAGCAGGCCATCGGGAAGGCCGTGGCCGACCTGGCCGACGGCACGCAGGTCGCGAGCGCCGTCGACCCGTTCCGGGCGAAGGCCGTCAGCAAGGACGGCACGACCGCGTACGCGGCCGTCACCTACAAGGTCGCTGCCGACGACCTCACCGATGCCAGCAGGACCCAGCTGGAGCGGGCCATCCACACGGCCCAGGACTCCGGGCTGACCGTCGAGGCCGGCGGAAGCGCGATGGACGACGGCGGTGGGCCCGGCGGCGCGGCCGAGGTGATCGGTGTCGCGATAGCCGCCGTCGTGCTGCTGGTCACCTTCGGTTCCCTGGCCGCCGCCGGACTGCCGCTGCTGACCGCCGTCATCGGCGTCGGCGTGAGCATGGCCACCATCCTGACCTTGTCCGAGGCGCTGGGCCTGTCCACGACGACCGGCACCTTGGCGATGATGCTGGGCCTTGCCGTCGGCATCGACTACGCCCTGTTCGTCGTCTCCCGCTACCGCGAGGAGCGCGCCAAGGGCCGTGTGCCGCAGGAGGCGGTCGGTCTGGCGGTCGGCACGGCCGGTTCCGCGGTCGTGTTCGCCGGGCTCACCGTCGTCATCGCGCTGGCCGGACTCACGGTGGTCGGCATCCCGATGCTCACCAAGATGGGGCTCGCCGCGGCGGGCGCGGTCGTTGTCGCCGTACTGATCGCGCTGACGCTGGTCCCGGCGTTCCTCGGCTTCTGGCCGAACGCCGTGCTCCGGCGGCGCGCCCGCCGAAGCGGCCGCGTCGAGGAGAACACCGAGAACAACCACGGCACCCGCTGGGCGTGGTTCGTCCTGCGCCATCCGCTGCCCGTGCTCCTGCTCGGCGTGGTGGGCCTCGGGGCCCTCGCGGTGCCGATGACGGACCTGCAGCTCGGCATGCCCGGGGACGAGGCCAAGTCGACCTCCACCACCGAGCGCCGGGCCTACGACGCGCTCGCCAAGGCCTTCGGTCCGGGCTTCAACGGGCCGCTGACCGTCGTCGTGGACGCGAAGGGGGACGCCGACCCGAAGGGCGCCGCCGAGACGGTCGCCAAGGAGATCGGGCACACCGAGGGTGTCGTGTCCGTCTCCCCGGCCCGTTTCAACGAGGCCGGTGACACGGCCGTCTTCCAGGTCGTGCCGTCGACGGCGCCCACCGCCGAGAAGACCAAGGACCTGGTCACGACCATCCGGGGCGAGCGGCCCGGGGTCGAGTCCGAGACGGGGGCGACCTTCGAGGTCACCGGCACCACCGCGCTGAACATCGACATCTCCGACAAGGTGCAGGGCGCGCTGATCCCCTACCTGGTCGTCGTGGTGGGCCTCGCGATCGTGCTCCTGCTGGTGGTCTTCCGGTCCCTGCTCGTCCCGCTGAAGGCCGCCTTCGGCTTCCTGTTGTCGGTGCTGGCCTCCCTCGGCGTGGTCGTCCTGGTCTTCCAGCAGGGCCACGCCGCCGGGCTCCTGGGCGTGGAACAGACCGGCCCGATCATGAGCCTGATGCCGATCTTCCTGGTGGGCATCGTCTTCGGCCTGGCCATGGACTACGAGGTGTTCCTGGTCTCGCGGATGCGGGAGGCGTACGTCCACGGCGAGCGGCCCGGCCAGGCGATCACATCCGGCTTCCGGCACAGTGCCCGCGTGGTGGTGGCCGCCGCGCTGATCATGATCGCGGTGTTCGCCGGGTTCGTCGGCGAGACCGACTCCATGATCAAGATGATCGGGTTCGGACTCGCCTCCGCCGTCCTGTTCGATGCCTTCGTCGTACGGATGGCCATCGTGCCCGCCGTGCTCGCCCTGCTCGGCGACAAGGCCTGGTGGTTGCCGAAGTGGCTGGACCGGCTGCTGCCCAACGTCGATGTGGAGGGCGAGGCGCTCAGCCGCCGGCCGGAAGCGGACCCGGAACCGGCCGGGACGCCCGCCCGGGAAGTGGCCCGAACCTGATACGACCGCCCGGCCCACCCGACGCGGCTGCCCGTGCCGAACGACACGGGCGGCCCTGTCGGATGTGCAGCGGGCGGGGAACGGTCAGGATGGTCCCAGAGCAGCGACCGGAGAGCCCGATGAGCACCAGCTTTGAGCGTTACACGGACCGTTTCGAGCAGTACGCCGACCGCTACCCCCGCGTCGCCGACGTGGTGGTCGTCCTGGCACTGATGGGGTGCGCGTCCCTCGGCGGCAATCTCACTCTGCCCGGCGCCGACCCGCCCGACCAGGACAGGATGGCCACCGTCCTCATGGGCGTGTCCTGCCTCGCCCTGCTGAGGTACCGCAGCCACCCGCGCACCGCCGTCGTCGTGACCGCGGTCTGCACGGCGATCGCGGTCGCGCTGGGGTACCTGCTCACCCCACTGCTGCTGGCCCCCGTCATGACGGCGCTCTACTGGCTGGCCACGCTCACCGACCGCAGGACCACACGCGTCTTCGGAGTCACCGTCATGGCGGCGCTGATGGCCGCGTCAGTGGTCTCCGACTCCATGGACGGCCTGTCCCTGGTGCTCAGGATCATCGGCCCACTTTTCTGGCTGCTGTTGCCGCTCGCCGCCGGCAGCATGACCCGGCTGCGGCGTGCCTACCTGGCATCGGTGCAGGCCCGCGCCGAACACGCCGAGCACACCCGGGAGGAGGAGGCCCGGCTGCGCGTCACCGAGGAGCGCATGCGCATCGCCCGCGAACTGCACGACGTCGTGGCCCACCACCTGGCCCTGGCCAACGCGCAGGCCGGTACGGCCGCCCACCTCGCGCTCACCAGTCCGCAGCAGACGAAGGAGATCCTCACCGACCTGACCGGCACCACGTCCTCCGCGCTGCGCGAGCTGAAGGCCACGCTGGGACTGCTGCGCCGATCCGACGACCCGGCCGCCACATCGCTGGAGCCGTCCCCCGGCCTCGCCCGCCTGCCCGAACTGGTCTCGGCGTGTGCGTCCGCTGGGGTCGCCGTCACGGTCACCACGACAGGAGAGCCCCGTCCGCTCTCCCCCGGGGTGGACCTGACCGCGTTCCGGATCGTGCAGGAGGCGCTCACCAACGTCACCAAGCACGCCGCCGCGGACTCCGCACAGGTACGCCTCGCCTACTCCGGGTCACGCCTGCTGATCACGGTCAGCAACGACGGTCCGGACACCACCGGCACCACCGTTGCCGCCGAGGCCGTGCCGAGCCGGGGCTTCGGAGTGATGGGCATGCGTGAACGCGCCCACACCATCGGCGGAGAACTCCGTGCGGGACCCCGCGCGGAAGGCGGGTTCGAGGTCGCCACCGCGCTGCCGCTCCAGCCCTCGGTATCCGAAGCCGCCGCTGATGTTCCAGCAGGAGGAGAAGAGTCATGACCATCAGGGTGCTGCTCGCCGACGACCAGACCTTGCTGCGGGCCACCTTCCGGATCCTGATCGACTCCTGCGAGGACATGGCAGTGGTCGGCGAGGCCTCGGACGGCGCGGAGGCGCTGGAACTGACCCGCGCCCACCACCCCGATATCGTCCTCATGGACATCCGGATGCCGGGCACGGATGGTCTCGCCGCCACCTCCGCGATCTGCGCCGACCCGGAGCTGGCCGCCACCCGCGTCCTCATCCTGACGACGTTCGAGACCGAGGACTACGTCGCCCAGGCGCTGCGTGCCGGTGCCAGCGGCTTCCTCGGTAAGGACGTCACCGCCGACACCCTGCTGGCCGGTCTGCGTACGGTCGCCTCCGGCGAGGCACTTCTGTCTCCCGCAGCAACCCGCACACTCATCACGAACTTCCTCATGTCCCCCGCCCCCGGCGCCCATCTCGCGGCCCCGCAACGCCTGTCGGAGCTCACCGTCCGCGAGCGCGAGGTGATGGGCCTGGCCGCCGAGGGCAGGTCCAACACCGAGATCGCCGAGATCCTCACGCTCAGCCCGCTGACCGTGCGCACCCACATCCACCGCGCCATGATGAAGCTGGGCGCTCGCGACCGCGCCCAGCTGGTCGTCATCGCCTATCAGACGGGCCTGGTGCAGGCGGCCCCGCCCGCACCGTGACCGCGTACGTCGGCGTGCTCGCCGGGGGCGTGGGGAGACGTCGGGGCGTCACCGCCGTCGCGTGAGCGGGGGGAGGTGGGCGGCCGAGGTGCCCAGACCGGTGGGGATGCCGAGGCGGCGGTGCGGGCGCCCGGGGAGGTCGCGGCGCAGGTCCTCCTCCGTGTAGCGGCGGCAGCCCCGGTGCCAGGTGAGGATGCCCGACAGCCAGTTCTCCAGCTCGCGCACGTAGCCGTCCAGGATGCGGCGGGCCTCCGGGCCCAGCTTGAAGTCGTCGTAGACGACGGGGAGTTCATGCTCCGCGACATGCTGGAACTGGCGCATCCGGGAGGTCATCAGGTCGTGAATGATGCCGAGGGCGGTCGGGTAGTCGCAGTTGAAGAAGTTCTGGACGACCAGGACACCGTTGTGCACCTCGCCCTCGTACTCGATCTCCTTCTGGTAGGAGAAGACGTCGTTGAGGAGGCAGGCGTAGTCGGCGGCGGCGTTCTCCAGGGAGCGCAACGGGCCGCTCCGGTAGATCTCGGGTGGGACCTGCTGCCCGTGGGCCAGCCGGCACAGGCTCATGGTGAGGTCGGAGCCGAAGGTCATCCGGCGCATCTCGATGTAGTCGACGGGGTCGGGGATGCGGTTCTGGGCCTGGTTCGCCAGTTCCCACAGCCAGCTGGAGGTCATGTCCTCGATGGCCGTACGGAAGGTACGGCGGGCCTGCGGGGTCATCGGGCCGGCGGTGCGGGTCCACAGATCGGCCAGGCCGCGCTCCAGCGCGTTGGCGGGGGCGGGCGGCACGGAGCCGTCCACCGGCATGAAGGACGACAGCCGCTGGTTGGCGGCCTTCGCCCCGGCCAGGTCCCGGGTGCGGCCGAAGACGACGGGGAAGTAGTCGTCCCCGTACGTGCCCCAGGTCAGCCAGCCGGAGGTGATGTCGAGCTGCCCGGGGGTGGCGTCGGGGTGGATGCCGGCCGCGCACAGGGGGAAGTCGAAACCGGCGAGCTTGCGCTCGGTCCAGATGTGCGAGCCGGGGATGCCGGGCTGGGCTTCCAGCATGCCCATGCGGTGCCCCCACTCGACCACGTTCCGCCGGGCGCCGTTCAGATGCGGGCTGAGCCGGGTGGTGAACGGCATGAAGAAATCGGGCAGTTGCGAGGGCCCCACGCGCTGGTGCGGGACGTGGGTGAAGCTCCGCAGCCGGCCGGCCTCGGCCCGGCGGGTGGTCGTCAGCCCGATCCGCGCCGCCGAGGTGCCCAGCCCGCTCGGCAGGAGCGAGAACCCGCCGCGTCCCGACGGGACCGGATCCCCCTCCGCCCCGCTCCCGTTCATGTAGCGGCTGGACCGCATGTGCCACTCGTGGCCGCCCGACTGCCAGTCCTGCAGCCCCTTGACGTAGGCGAGGACGGCCGCGCACTGGTCCGGGCCCAGGCCGGTCTCGGCGAAGAGCGGAGAAAGCTCGGTGAAGACGGTGTTCTCGAACTGCTGCAGGCGGGAGGTGAGCAGGTCGTTGACGGCGTCGGCGGCCTCCTGGGTGCCGCAGCCGAGGAACGTCTCCAGGACCAGCACGCCGTTGCTGTTCTCTCCCTCCTCCTCGACCTCGCGCTGGTACGAGAAGAGGTCGTTCCGCAGGTGCACGGCGTCGGAGAAGCTGTCCCGCAACACCTGCAACGCGCGTGACGCGGCGACCGGCGCGGGCACCTCGGCCCCGATCGCGTACTCGACGAGCCCCGCCGACCAGGGGGCGCCGCCGACCTTGCGGCGCATCTCGATGTACTCGACCGGGTTGGGAATGCGGTGGGCGTTGATGTTCGACAGTTCCCACAACGACTCGTTGAGGAGGTTCTCCGTGCTCTCCGCGAACCGCGCCCGCCAGTCCGCCGACATGCTCGGCACCGTACGGGCCCACAGGTCGGCCAGACCGGCCTCGACCGGGTTCGTCGGCTCGGGGACGGCCGCGGCCGGGTCGGTCGGCATGAAGAGCGGCAGCCGGTCCAGGTACGCCTTGGCGCCCTCCCGGTCGTTCGTGTACTTGAATTCCTCGAGGAAGTGGTCATCGAAGAAGAAGACCCACACGTACCAGTCGGTCACCAGGGAAAGGGCCGGGCCGGACGCGTCGGGGTGGGTGTAGGCGCACAGCAGGGCGTAGTCGTGCGCGTCGAGGTCCCGCTCCTCCCAGACCCCCGAGCCTTCGAGCATGCCCATCTCACGGGCCCACCGCTTCGAATGCTGCCGCGCCTCCTCCAGATGAGGGTTCAGGCGCGCGGGGTGCGGCATGTAGAAGTCCGGCAGTTCAAAAGGCTGTGTCACGGGTGCCCGGCCCTTTCCTGAATGCGAAGCGTGCGGTCAAGCCGTGTCCGGCGGATCACGCCGGGGGCGGGTGCGGGGCGCGCGTATCCCATGGCCGGTCGCGCGGTCACCGGCGCCCCTCGGGGGCGCACCCTGACCCGCCCGGCACTCTCTAGCTCTCGTAGTGGCCGATCTCGACGTCTTCGAGGATGCCGAGCGCGTCCGGCACGAGTACCGCCGCGGAGTAGTAGGTGCTGACCAGGTAGGAGATGATCGCCTTCTCGTCGATGCCCATGAAGCGGGCGTTGAGGCCGGGCTCGATCTCGTCGGGGATGCCGGTCTGGTGGAGGCCGACGACGCCCTGGTCCTCCTCGCCCGTGCGCATGGCCAGGATGGAGCTGGTGCCGGCGGGGCTGACCGGGAGCTTGTTGCAGGGCAGGATCGGGATGCCGCGCCAGGCCGGCACCTGGTGGCCCTCCAGCTCGCCGCCCTGCGGGTAGAGCCCGCGCTTGTTGCACTCCCGGCCGAAGGCCGCGATCGCCTTCGGGTGGGCGAGCAGGAACTGGGTCTTGCGCCGCCGCGAGATCAGCTCGTCGAGGTCGTCGGGAGTGGGCGGGCCGCTGTGCGTACGGATGCGCTGCTTCAGGTCGGCGTTGTGGAGGAGACCGAAGTCGCGGTTGTTGACCAGCTCGTGTTCCTGGCGCTCGCGCAGTGCCTCGACCGTGAGACGGAGCTGCTGCTCCACCTGGTTCATGGGGTCGTTGTAGAGGTCGGCGACGCGGCTGTGCACGCGGAGCACGGTCTGGGCAACGCTCAGCTCGTACTCGCGGGGGCTGAGCTCGTAGTCGACGAAGGTGCCCGGCAGGGTCCACTCGCCCTCGTGCCCGGAGGCGAGGTCGATGGCGGCCTCTCCCTGCTTGTTCTGCGGCGGGCGAGGGGCGGAACGGACCGCCTCCAGGTGCGTGCGCAGTCCTTCCGAGCGGCCCTGGACCTCCTCGAACGCCGCCCGGGACAGGCTCAGGACGGTGCACGCCGTCACCGCGCGCACCGTGAACTCCCACTCGCCGGCCGAGCCGGTCAGCAGCCCCTCGCCGACGTAGTCGCCGTCCGCGAGCACACCGAGGACGGTCGGGTCGCCGTACTTGCCGGTGCCCAGCTTGTTGCCCTTGCCGTGCGCGATGAGAACGACCTCGTCGGCCGGGCGGCCCGACTCCACGATGGTCTCGCCGGCGGCCACGTCCCGCTGCTCGAACCGCTCCGCCAGCGCGCCCAGGGCCTGCTCGTCCGTGAAGTCCCGCAGCGGCGGCAGCTCACGCAGCTCGGCCGGGATGACCCGGACGTCCGTGCCGGTGGCGACGAACTCGACCCGGCCGTCGCCGAGGGTGTGGGTGAGCCGGCGGTTCACCCGGTACGCACCTCCGGAGACCTGCACCCACGGCAGCAGGCGCAGCAGCCACCGTGAGGAGAGACCCTGCATCTGCGGAGGAGTCTTGGTCGTACTCGCCAGATTCCGCGCGGCAGCCGTGGCCAGGCTCAGCTGCGGCTGTCGGCCGTTCTGGTCGGCGGGGGGCGGGTCGAGCGGCAGAGACATGAAGGCGCCATCCATCCATGAGTGCGGGAGAGGGAACGACAGCAACGGCCGGTCGCCACTGTCGGGGCGCGAAAGTTGATCTTCGCCCGCACCGGACCCTAGCACTCCGCTTTGGGGGACAACGAGGCGTGCCAGACGGGAAGTTTGCGGTGGAAGCGACTCAATTCCGGCCTGCGGTAGACCGGTTGCGCGGTGGTGGGCGCGCTCATCGACCACTGCGCGGCGTCGCGTTCGCAGCGGGGGCGAGTCGGAGACGGACGGGAACTATGCGACCCGCGCGACCGACTCATAGGACAAGCAGCGCTACTCCCGAAGAGCGATGAGGGCCGGACGTGAGGGGCCGGTGGAGCGCAGGAACCTGCTCCACCCGTCAGTCGCGATTGCCGGTCCCGGTTCGGTCGGGACCTTCGCAGCGCCCGCAGCGTCCACGGACGCTTCACCAGCCAAGGAGACGAAGCCGATGCCTCTACGTGTTCAGATCCTTATGTACGACGGGGTCGAGGAGCAGGACGCCATCGGGCCGCGTGACGTTCTCGGCCACGCCGCGCAGGCGGGCGGCGAGGTGGAAACGACACTGGTGCGGCCGTCGGCTCCCGGCGAGGTGACATGCTTCTTCGGCACCAGAATCACGGTGCCGACCGCATGGGAGCCCACCGACACCGATCTTCTGATCGTGCCGGGCGGCGGCGACCAGCTGATGCATGATCCCGATGTCCTGCGGAACCTCGTACGGGCACAGCAGGCCGGAGCCACCGTCGCCGGTATCTGCACAGGAGTCATGGTGCTGTCCGCGGCAGGCCTGACCACGGGCCGTCCGTGCACGACACACCACCTGGCCAAGGCCGAACTGGCCGCCCAGGGAGGCAAGGTGATCGACGCGCGAGTCGTTGACGACGGGAACCTGGTGACCGCGGGCGGTGTCACCAGCGGAATCGATCTGGCGCTCTGGATGATCACCCGCGAGTGCGGAGCATCCATCGCCCTCGGCGTCGAGTCCGTCATGGAGTACGAGCAGCGCGGCGTCGTCTGGCGAAGCTCCTGATCGCCGTCGCGTTCGGAGCACCCTCACCGAACCCGGTGTAGCGCACCAGAAGTTCGCGGGGAATTCATCCGTGGGCCGCATCCACCTGTTGAGTGGGTGCGGGCCGCCGACGTGCGCGAGGGCTCGTTGCACCTCGGCCACCGTGTGGCAGCGGGTGTTGCTGCCCGCCCCGGTGGACGGCGGCCCCATTGGGCGACTCTCGCGGAAATATCCGGGAATTCCTGGAACTCGGGACCACTTCGGCCCGACTACCTGAAAGACAACTTTCAGCCCGATGAATTCCTTTCGCACGCAGGGAGCCCGTATGCCGATGAACCGGCCGGCCACCACCGCTCTGGCCGCAGCCCTCTGTCTGCTGACAGCGGCATGCGGCGGCTCCTCGGACGACGACAAGGCGAGCACGAAGACGACCGAGACCGCGGCCTCGAAGACCGGATACCCGGTGACCCTGGACAACTGCGGCCGGAGCGAGACCTTCGAGAAGGCGCCCGGCCGGGCCGTCGTCATGAACGGCGCATCGGTCGCCGAGGTCTCCACCCTCCTCGCCCTCGGCCTCCAGGACAAGATCGTCGCCAACCAGCAGACCTACGGCATGTCCGAGGTCGCCGGCCGGGCCGCCGCCATCAAGGCCCTGCCCACCGGCGACATCAAGCTCAACGAGGCCTACGACATCCCCCGCGAGGCCATGCTCGGACTGCGCCCCGACCTCGTCCTGTCCGTCACCAGGTACGGCTTCGACCAGAAGAACGGCTTCGCCACCCGCGAGCAGCTCAAGCCGGTGGGAGCCAACAGCTACGTCTCCCCGCAGGGCTGCGACGACGACCCCTCCAAGATGACCGTCGCCGACAGATACCAGCTGCTGCGCGACATGGGAAAGATCTTCAACGTCAGGGACAGGGCCGAAAAGCTGATCGCCGCCTCCGAGAAGAACATCGCGGCGGTCTCCGAGAAGGTCAAGGGAGAGAAGCCCCCGAAGGTCATGGTGCTCTTCTCCAACATGTCCATGGGCAGCAACGATTTCAGCTCGGTCTTCGCCAAGGGCATCGTCAACGACATCCTCACCAAAGCCGGCGGCGCCAACGCCTTCGAGAACGCCGCCAAGGCCACTTTCGCCGACCTCAGCAAGGAGAAGGTGGCCGCCACCGACGTCGACGCCCTCGTCGTCATCGGCTACAACGACCCCGATCCGGCGGCATACGCCAAAAAACTGCTCAAGGAGTTCCCCCAGTGGCCGGCCGCCAAGAACAACACGTACGTGACGCTGTCGGACTCGATGTGCCTCGGCCCGAGCAACGACCTGGCCGTCGAGAAGATCGCCAAGCTGCTGCACCCCGAAGCGTTCTGACCCGGCTCAAGGCTCCGCTGGCGTTCACGCTCCTGCCCATCGCGCTGATCGTCACGATGATCGTGGCGATCAGTATCGGCGCGGTCAACGTTCCGCTCGGCGACGTGTGGGGGATCGTCCTCCACCACGTCACCGGCGCGGGGGCGGCGCACTCCGACCCCGCGCTCGACCAGATCGTCTGGAACTTCCGCACCCCCCGGGTGGTCCTGGCCGCCCTGGTCGGCGCGGGCCTCGCCGTGTCCGGCGCGGTACTGCAGACCGTGGTGTCCAACCCACTCGCCGACCCCATCGTGCTGGGCTTCTCCTACGGCGCCACGCTCGGCGCCGTCCTCGTCATCACCCTCGGCGGCGGCGCCGCGCTCGCCGGGCTCGGGGTGCCGGCGGCGGCCTTCATCGGCGCGCTGGCCGCCGGGGCGCTGGTCTTCGCGCTCGGGCAGCGGCGGGGACGGCTGGCCCCGACCCGGCTGGTACTGGCCGGGGTCGCCGTCGGCTACGTCTTCCTCTCGGCGACCAGCTACGTCCAGCTCCAGGTATCTCCGACCGAGTTGCGGACGGTCATGTTCTGGATGCTGGGCAGCGTGGCCGGGGCCCAGTGGGACCAGCTCCCCACGGTCACCGGGGTCGTGCTCGTCACCACCACGCTCCTGTCCCTGTTCGGGCGGCGGCTGAACGTCCTGCTGGCCGGCGACGAGTCCGCCACCGCGCTCGGCGTCGACGTCAACCGGCTGCGCGCCGTGCTCCTGGTGCTCAGCGCGCTGCTGACGGGAAGCGTCATCGCCGTCGCCGGCAGCATCGGCTTCGTCGGCCTGATGATCCCGCACCTGGTGCGCCTGACCACCGGCGCCGACCATCGCCGGCTGCTGCCCCTGACGGCCCTGCTGGGCGCGGTCTACCTGGTCCTCGTGGACTTGCTCTCCCGCACCCTCAACCGCCCCGACGAACTGCCCCTGGGCATCCTCACCGCTCTGCTCGGAGCTCCCTTCTTCCTGTGGCTGCTGCGCCGTAACAAGGGTCTGGACTAGAAGCATGAAACTCACCGTCGACCGGCTCCACGTCACGCTCGACCGCAATCCGATCCTCCGCGATGTCAGTCTTCAGGCCCGCAAGGGCGACATCGTCGGTCTCGTCGGCCCCAACGGCAGCGGCAACTCCACCCTGCTCCGCACCGTCTACCGCTCACTGCGACCGGCGGATGGTGTGGTCAGGGTCGGCGAGGACGACGTATGGGCCCTGTCCCCTCGCACCGCGGCCCGTCGTACCGCCGCCGTCCTCCAGGACGGCGGCGGCAATACCACCGGACTGACCGTCACCGAGATCGTCGCTCTCGGCCGCGCCCCCCACCACGGTCTGCTGGGACGCGACGGGGCCGAGGACCACGGGGCCGTGGCCGACGCCGTCGACCGCTGCGGCGTACGACCGTTCGCGGACCGGGACTACGCCTCCCTGTCCGGCGGGGAACGCCAACGCGTGCTGCTGGCCCGCGCGTTGGCACAGAACCCCCGGCTCCTGGTGCTGGACGAACTCACCAACCACCTCGACATCCGCGCCCGCTTCGAACTGCTGGACCTCATCCGCTCCACCGGCATCACCACGCTGGCGGTCCTGCACGACCTCGACCTGGCCGCCCGGCTCTGCGACCACCTCGTCGTCCTGCACGAGGGAACCGTGGTGGCAGCAGGACCGGTCCTGGACGTACTGATCCCGCAGATACTCGGCGACGTCTTCGGCGTCCGCGCACACACGGAACGGCACGCCGACGGCGTCATCCGCATCACGTACGCCGCCCATGCCCTCGCCGACGGAGAGACCGCGGCGGACGGCCCCCGGAGCCCCGAGGCGGCAGCCCGCTGAGCGTGACACACCTGCGCCGCCCCGGCGGGCGGTGGCGACGGGCCGCAGGGAGGCGTGGCCAGGCTGCCCGCTGTGATGCGCCGGCGCAGACCGGCCAGTGACAGCACCTCCACCCCCGCCGGAGTGCCGGCCGGGGCGGTGAAGGGCACCTCAGGAATGGCCTCTGGGGCATCCCGCGCTGGATGAGATCACCGCCGTCCTCGGCCGCGTGGTGGAGGCGTCCGCCATCAACCACGCCGTCAAGACCGCGGCACACGCTCTCTCTCCAGCGCCCCGACCAGCCGGCCGGCCGCCGCCCGCGCCCGCTGGCTCAGCTTGGTCCTCGCCGGCCTGGCCACGCGCCCCCGTACCGTCGAGGGATGACTGTCGCCTCGCACCCGAGCGCGCGACCGGCCCCGCTGGACACCTTGGCGAGGCCGGTCGGAACTGCGAGAGGTGATCGTGGTCGCCCGGAAGGCTTCTACGATTTCCCGTAACCGGCCGAGGTGATGTTGGCCTGCACCGCGTTCTCGGTGGCGTCCGACGGGTAGCCGGACGTCATCACGCCTTCGTAGAACGTGCCGGCGGCGCCGTGGCTGTTGTCACCGCCGATGCCGAGGATGATGGCCCCTTCTTTCTTCATCGGGTTGTAGCCCGGGACGTTGGGGCGCGGTCCGTTGTAGAAGGTCGACAGACCGCCCGATTGTGCGTTCCCGCCACGGATGGACCAGTGGTTCGGCTCGCCCTTGACGATGGCGGTCAGGTACCGGTGGCTGATGGTCGGGTCGCCCGCGTTGTAGCGCTGGTTCACCCCGGAGAACAGGCCGTTCTCGAGGTCGGCCATGATCCAGGGGCCGTTGCCGGCACCGTAGCCCCAGACCTTGTTGTTCCCGAAGTAGATGGCCTCCATGGTGCCGTTGCCGTTGTCACGGCTGTTGGTCTCGGCGTTGCCGTAGTCGAAGCAGCAGCCGCCGTTGTAGTGGGTGCCGTCGAGGATGGCGTACATCCCCTCCGGCTGGTCCCCTTTCGCGACGCCGTTGGTGTTGTTGTTGCGGTACCCGGTGCCAGGAGCCACGAAGATGCCGTAGGCCTTGTGGCCGCCGACCGTGGTCGGCGCCGCTGTCGCGTTCGCGAGGTTGTCGTATCCGCCCGGAGCCGGGCCGGGGAAGCCGCCGGGAGGCGCCTGGGTGAGGCGGTTGTTCCGGCCGGACTGGTCGTAGACGACGGTGATGAGGCAGGTCGTGCCGGCGCAGAACGAATCCTGTGCGGCGGCGTTGGCGTATCCGCCCGGGCTCAGCACGCCGATGTCCCGCGTGGCGTTGTCGGAGGCGCGGCGCACCT
This sequence comes from Streptomyces sp. NPDC007983, assembly GCF_042958345.1. Lineage (NCBI taxonomy): Bacteria > Bacillati > Actinomycetota > Actinomycetes > Kitasatosporales > Streptomycetaceae > Streptomyces > Streptomyces sp. NPDC007983. The sequence goes on along the minus strand of NZ_JBIBJI010000039.1, from coordinate 8,071 downwards.
GGTACAGCGGTCCGTTGTAGGAGCCGTACAGTGCGCGGGTCGTGCTGTGCGCCGCCACACAGGGCGTGCCGCCGGAGGCGTAGATGTCGCAGGGCAGCGAGGCCGCGGCCTGGGAGGCCGGGGCCGTGCCGGTGAGGACGCCGACGCCGAGGGCGGCTGCCGCCGCTGTCGCCAGGAACGTGCGCCTCAAGGGGCGTAACGTCAGTCGAATGGTCACGGATGAACTCCTCTACCGGATGAGGGATGAGACACGGGTGTGCGGGCCCGGGAGTTTCCGGGGTTCCGGCGCCGGGGTGTTCCGGGCCGGCACCGGAGTCGGTGGTCTAGAACTGTGTGAAGAACTTCCAGATTTCTCCGGGGACCCAGGTCTTGGAGCCGCTGTCACCACCGGCCCCGTCCTGGGGAGCGGCGATGTGGCCTTCGTCGAACGCGGCCCACTCGACTGGATGCCCTGCCGAACACCCCGCGTAGGTGGTGATTCTGTGCGTACGGCTGCCCTGTGCCGGCTCGGGCGGGTTCTGTCCGGCGCAGCCGTTGTTCCTGACGAATCTGGGGTTATGAGAGCGCTCCCAAAAATGGACTGGGACGTTTCCCTGTCCATACGGGTTCGATGCGGGGGACGGGCCGGACTCAGGGTGTGGACAGTTCGAACCGGGTGACCTTGACCGACCCGCCGAGTGCCTGGGTGGCGTAGTTGAAGATGGCGTACCGGTAGCCCATGAAGAACCGCCAGTCGTTGCCCATGGTGTACGAGGGCCCGAGACGAGTGAAGTTCACCCCGTCGGTGCTGTACGAGAAGGTGCCCGGACGTCCCGCGCCCGGGCGGATGTCGGCGGTGGCGCGCAGCCAAATGCGGCCGCTGGGGACGGGGGCGCTCGCCACCTCCGTACCGGTGCCGGTGGTGTTCCAATTGCCGTCCATCGTCAGCCCGTTCACCATCGCCACCCGCGTCGCGCCGCTGTCGCGTCTCACCCCGATCCACGCGGAGGAGTCGCGCAGCAGCGCGAGCCCGGCCCGGTCGCCGTCGCGCATCGCGGAGTGGTCGAGCTGGACGGTGGCGGTGGAGGTGGGTCCCTGGATGCGATGGGTGAGGGTGTTGCGGGCCCAGTACAGGTCGTTCGTGACGGTGGCGGTGCGCAGCGTCAGACCGTTTTCGACCGACCACTTGGTGTTGTCCGGGTTGTGGTTCCACTCCCATTTCGGCTTAAGGGCCGTGCCGTCGAAGGTGTCGACGCCGATCAGCGGGGTGACCTGGCGGGGCGGCGCGGGGACGACCGGGCTCGGATACGACGCGCCCCAGGCGCCGTTCACCAGCTGTACGACGGGCCAGCCGTCGGAGGTCCAGCTGACCGGGGCCAGCACGGGGATCCGGCCGCCGGGGTAGGCGTCCACGAAGGCCATGTAATACCAGGCCCCGCCGGGGGTCTGTACGAGCCCGCCCTGGTGCGGCACCCCGCCGCCGGAGACCGGCCCGCCCAGGTTGAGCAGGACCTGCCGCATCGTGTACGGGCCGAAGGGGCCGCTGGTCGACTTCAGGATGTACTGGCCGTTCGCCGGGCGGGTGAGGAAGATGTAGTAGTTCCCGTTGATCTTGTAGAAGCGGGAGCCCTCCAGCGTCCCGACGCTCGACGGCGCGGTGAACACCTGCTGCGCACGGACCTGGCTGCGCCCGTCGGCGGAGAGCTGGGCCACGCTGATGGTGGTGTTCCCGTAGGCCACGTACAGGGTGTCGTCGCTGTCGACGAGCAGGCCCGCGTCGTAGTAGGCGTTGTTGATCGCGGTGAGCCTGCGCCACGGCCCTTCGACGGACGGAGCGGTGTAGACGTACGACGTACCGAATTCGATGCAGCCCAGCCAGTAGAACGTGCGGTTGCGCGGACGGTAGGCGAGGGACGACGCCCAGATGCCCTTGACGTACCCGCGGGCGCCGCTCAGGTCGTACTTGGGGCCGAAGTCCAGGACGGGCACCGAGTGCCCGGCGAACTCCCAGTTGACCAGGTCGTAGGAGCGGAGGATGGGTGCCCCTGGCGAGTAGTGCATGGTGGAGGCCGAGTAGTAGTACGTGTTGTCGACGCGGATGATGTCGATGTCCGCGAAGTCCTGCCAGATGACCGGATTCGCGTACGGACCGGCGGCTGTGAGGGCGACCCCGGCGGGGCCGTGGGGTGGGGCGGTGGAGACGGGCAGGGCGGCTCCCGCCATCAGCCCGGTGGCTGTTGCCAGTGCGGAGCGGCGACTGTGCTCGCGTTGGAGCCAGGACATGGAGGGTCGTTCTCCTTTGTGGTGGCCGGAGTGCCACAGGAGCGATGACGTGCCGGCACGGTGGACGTGGAGCGGCGGTCCTGCTGGATGTGGGGCATGGGCGTCTCCCTGTGTCGGCTGGTCGCAGTTGCCGCAGCGCCCCTGTCCCCGTTGGGATTCCCCTTGGTATGCGGCGCGTTGACGCATGGGCACATCGCAGCGGATAACGCCTTTCAGCGCTGGTCTGTGGGGCCGACACAAACCTGTCCGTCTGATTGCTGTTCGGAATGGCGAACAATAATCGGCTGCCCGGACAAGCATGGATGATAGGCGGATGGTGAGAGACGTCAACACCTCTCGCGCCGACGAACTGGCGAAGTCGGACGAGGACCGAAACGAAGTCCGCAAGGCTGATGCGGCACCTGGCTCTCGGCGCTTGTGGACGACGGCTGATTCTTCGCCTGTGGTTCAGCCGCCCGCGGTGCGGGCCGGTGCTTTCGCGGACGATGAGAGCGGGTTCGTCGCAGGGGGCGGGGGCGGGCGCCGCGGGATCGAGCAACCGGTGCAGCAGCCCGAAGCAGGTGCGGCCGAGCCCCTCGAAGTCGAGGCGGGCCGTGGTCAGGGCGGGGGAGAGGAAGGCCGCGGCGGGCACGTCGTCGAAACCGGCCACGCTCAGGTCGCCGGGGGATATGACGTCCGGCTTCGCGGGCCGCACGCATCACCCCGGCGGCCACGTCGTCGTTGCCGCACAGCATTTCGGTCACCGACGGATTCGCGACCAGCTCCCACGCGGCGAGGTAGCCGGTGCGCGGCGTCCAGCCTCCCTCCACCACGGGTGGCTCCGGGGCACCGGCCGCACGCAGCGCGTCCAGCCAGCCCAGGGTGCGCTGGGCCACCCGAGCGGTCGAGGACGGCAGTGCCAGGTAGTGCATTTGCACGGTGCGGTGACCCCGGCCCAGTAGGGGCGGGTGGCACGGCCGGCGGCGATCCGGTCGTCCAGCCAGACCTGCGTCCGGGTGGAGACCGGCTCGCCGCCGGAAGGGCGCTCGACGGCGGCCACCACCGGTGTGTCCGTGGGCAGCAGTCGCAGGGCGTGCACTCCGGGGGCGTCGAAAGCGATGACCACGACGGGCTCGCCCGGCCGCGCCAGGCGGGCGCGCAACTCGGCCCGGTCCGGAACAGCGTGGCGGTCCAGCACACTCACGGCGACGGCGAAGGAGGCAGCGCGCGCGGCTTCCTCGATGCCGCGCAGCGTCGAGGCGGCCCCGTACAGGCTGGTGTCGCTGGTGAGGGTCAGCGAGCGGGCCGCCTTGCCCGCGAGCTCGCGGGCAAGGCGGTTGGGCCGGAAACCGAGCGAGTCGATGGCGTCCTCGACCCGGCGACGGGTGGCACCGGCGACAGAGGCGTGCCCGTTGATGACACGGGAGACTGTCTGGTGAGAGACGCCGGCCAGCCGTGCCACGTCGCGGATGGTCACGGTGGGGGCGCCGTCAGCAGGGGTGCGCATCAGCCCGTGTCGGCTCCCGGGCGTGAGACCACGATGGGAAGCAGCGGCTGGTGTGCGAACGGATGCCGACTCATCAGACCCCAAGTGACGCGGCAAGTGGTGGCGAGGGAGTCGCCGGAGAGGCGGCGGCCGTCGCACAGTATGGCCGGGGTCCTCGTCGGCGGGGGGTGTTTGTGACCGGTCACTGGCCTGCTCTCCACCTGGACGCCACGGGACGCGATCGTCCTGCGCCGACGCCGGGCCCCTGGCTATGGCGCGACCGGCCCGGAGAAGCCCCCGCTGCGATGGCTATTGACACTTCGGCTTGCGTCACCACAATCACACGATGGTGTGACCGTTCACACAAGGGCCGGAAGAGGCGGGACCCGAAGTCCTGACGCGACCCGGGCCGCCGCACCCCGACGCCCGCTCCCGGACGGTTCCACGGTCGCCAGGGCCGGCGCCGTGAGCACCACCGTGATCAGCGGCCCCGGGGCAGCGGCTGCTCGGCCCCGGAGCCCGGTGTGGGACCGCGTCGGAACGCACTGCCCTCCGGCGCCCTCGCGCCACGTCCGACTGACAGACGCGTGTTCGTGGACCAGGAGGCTCCATGCCCACCAGGCCTGTCACCGTTCGCTCGCGAACGCGCCCCAACGACGGTGTCGCGCCTACGACGCCTCCGGGCGGGTCCTGGGAGCGCTCCCAAGCTCAAAAAAGGGCTCCGGCGCAGGCCACGGAATGAGAGTCGGGGCAGCGCAGATCAATGCCATCATCCAGGAGGGACAATCGATGACGTCGCATCGGGAGCAATCCGTGGGGCGAGGGCAAAAAGACCCGAGCCGGAGGTCTGTTCTGGCCACGATGGGCGCCCTGCCGGTCCTCGCGTCCGCGACGCCGGCCGTGGGGGCGTCCGCAACGGTGGCCGCCGGCGTGATCGTCGACCCGGCGGCGGAGCGGCAGACCATCCGGGGTTTCGGCGGCATGAACCACACTCTGTGGATCAACGACCTGACGCCTGCCCAGAGGGACGTGGCGTTCGGTAACGGCGAGGGGCAGCTCGGGCTCTCCGTGCTGAGAATCCCCGTACACGAGAACCGGGCGGACTGGAGTCGTGAGGTGGCGACGGCGCGGCGAGCCATCGAGCACGGGGCGACCGTCATCGCGTCGCCTTGGAATCCCCCTGCTCAAATGGTGGAGACCTTCGTGCATGGCAATCAGGCCAACGCGAAACGGCTCCGGTACGACATGTATGGCGCCTATGCGCGGCACCTGGACGACTTCTACAGGTTCATGAGGGACAACGGCGTGAACCTGTACGCGATCTCCATACAGAACGAGCCCGATTACGCGCATGACTGGACATGGTGGACTCCGAACGAGATGATCCGGTTCCTGCGGGAGAACGCCGGCTCGATCGGCACCAAGGTCATCGCGCCGGAGTCCTTCCAGTATGTGAAGAGCTTCTCGGACCCGATTCTCAACGATTCGGGAGCGCTCGCCAATATGGATATTCTCGGGGCTCACCTGTACGGCACGCCGTACCAGAATTTTCCCTACCCCCTCTTCAAGGAAAGAGGCAGGGGCAAGGAACTCTGGATGACCGAGGTCTACCACCCCAACAGCAGCGATTCGGCGGACCTCTGGCCCCAAGCGCTCGACGTGGGGGAACACGTCCACCGTGCCCTGGTGGATGCCGATTTCCAGGCTTATGTGTGGTGGTACATCCGGCGCAGCTACGGCCCGATGCGGGAAGACGGGCGCATCAGCAAGCGCGGGGCCAACCTGGCACACTTCGCGAAGTTCGTCCGCCCGGGGTATGTGCGGATCAACGCGACCTCGAATCCGCAGCCGAACCTCTACGTCTCGGCGTACAAAGGCGGAAATTCCAAAGTGGTCGTCATCGCCATCAACAAGGGGACCTCGACAGTGAGTCAGCCGTTCACCCTGGTGAACAACACCTCGTCCAGTGCGTCGTCCTGGCTGACGGACGCGAGCAGAAACCTCGCGCCCAGGGGTGCGATCAACGTATCGAACGGCTCCTTCACGAGCGAGCTTCCCGCCCGAAGCGTGACGACCTTCGTGACCGGGTGAGGCACGTCCGGGCGATGTGTGTGTCCTGCATGGTGAGCCGGCCGTAGGTGTGCTCGGAGCGATCGCGCTCTCGCCGGTGGCCCCGGGCCGCGGGCCACAGCAGCCCGGGGTTACCGGTCGGGTCGTTCGGCGAGGGGCCGCGCTTGGCGCGCACTATCCGATGCGAGCGTCGCGGTGGTTGCCGCCACCTCTTCTTCCCGCTCCTCCTCAGGGCCCGCCCCGTTGATGACGCCTTCAGTAGGTGTAGAAGCCGCTGCCGCTCTTGCGGCCCAAGCGTCCGGCGGCGACCATGCGGCGCAGCAGGGCGGGCGGCGCGTACAGGGGTTCCTTGAACTCTTCGTACAGGGACTCGGCAACGGCCTGGGCGGTATCGAGTCCGATGAGGTCGAGCAGTCGCAGCGGCCCCATGGGGTGGGCACAGCCCAACTCCATCCCGTGGTCGATGTCCTCTGGACTGGCGGTACTGGTCTCCACCATGCGGACAGCGGCCAGTAGATAGGGCACCAGCAGGGCGTTGACCACGAAGCCGGAGCGGTCCGGGGCCTGGATCGTCCGTTTGCCCAGCCGCTGGGCGGCGAAGTTCCTGGCACGCTCCAGTGTCTCGCGGGTGGTGGTCAGGGCGGGGATCAGTTCCACCAGGGGTTGTACCGGGACCGGGTTGAAGAAGTGCATGCCGATGACCTGCTCCGGTCGGCTGGTGACGGCTGCGAGGTCGGCGACGGGAAGGGAGGAGGTGTTGGTGGCCAGGACCGCCCGGGGGTCGACGACCTCCGTGTCGAGGGTCCGCATGACCGTGGTTTTGAGATCCCGCTGTTCAGCGACCGCCTCTATGACGAACTGACGGTCGGCCAGGTCGCCGAGGTGGCAGGTGTACCTCAGTCGGGCCAGGGCCTGGTCGCGCTCGTCCTCGGTGAGTTTGCCGCGCCGTAGGCCACGGTCCAAGGAGGCCGTGAGGCGGCGGCGGCCGGCTTCGGCTGAGTCATGGGTGGCCTCGGCCACCAGTACGTCCAGGCCCTGGCGGGCGGCGACTTCGGCGATGCCGGAACCCATCAGGCCGCAGCCGACGACACCGAGACGGGAGACAGTTTCCATGGCAGTCCTTCATGGGGAGGAAGGGCGGGCTGACGGGAGGCGTGCCGACGGCGGTAATGCCTCCAAAGCCGCCGAATCTGGAACGCGTCGATGATCTGCCGCAGGCGGTGTCGGCACGCTATGGCACTGAGTACCCTCGGTCAAGGCGCTGCGTGCCATGCCTGTGGCTAGTCGTCCCCCAATGTCTTCTCGATCTTCTGCACCACGCGCCACATGGGAGCGCCTCGTGGCGCCACCATGACGATCACGTCGTCGTCAGGTGTGGGCGCGGTGCCGGTCTCCGTGGATTCGTCGGCGTCGCCCCACGTCTGCAGGACGTACGTCAGCGCCTGGTCCACCGTCTTCGCGGCATCGCCGTGGCCCCCGTCTCGCAGCCAGGTCCGCAGCCCGTTGTTGTGCGCGGCGACGACGGCCGCGGCCTGCACTTCCGCCCGAAGTGATCCGTTCCGGTCTCCCGCGTAGCGTTGCCGGAGGTAGTGGGCAAGGGTCCGCTCGTAGCGGTGCACCACGGACAGCTCGTAGCCGCGCAGGCTGGGCACTTCGCGCGTGAGTCGATAGCGCTGCACGGAGAATTCGGGGTTCGCGGCGTACATCCGCATCACGAGACGGGCCGCGTCGCAGACCACGTCGAGCGGTTCGCCGTCGGTGCTCGTCGCGAGGAAGGCGCTCATCTCGGTAAGGCAGCGCTCATGTTCGGGGAAGACGACGTCTTCCTTGGACGGGAAGTAGCGGAAGAACGACCGGCGTCCCACTCCGGCCCGCGCCACGATGTCGTCCACCGTGGTCCGCTCGAAACCGTGCTCCATGAAGAGCTGGAACGCGGCCTCGACGAGCACCTCGCGCATGGGTGTTTTGCCGGCTGGTCCAGACCCGCTGACCGTCGTGGGTGCCCTGCCTTCGTCGCGTACGTCCGTCATGGAGGGAACGTAGCATCAGCACCGGCAAGAGTGACACTCAGTACCTTTACTCAGGGTACTGAGTGCCATAGTCTCGCTCAGGTGCTCCGGGGCGGCAGCGCATATCCGGCAGCGCGGATGTCCGAGAACCGTAAGGAGAGTCGGTGTGGGCTTGAGGATCGTTGTCTGTGTGAAGTACGTGCCCGACGCCACCGGCGACCGGCACTTCGCCGAGGACCTGACGCTCGACCGTGACGATGTGGAC
>NZ_JBIBJI010000038.1:0-49384 GCF_042958345.1 Streptomyces sp. NPDC007983 | reverse complement strand
GAGGCCCTGTCTTCATGCGCGTACAACGGGAAGATCACCCCGGCGGGAAACCTGTTCGACCCGCACGCTCCGTGATCGGTTGAGATACGGCTTCTCAGGGGCTGTTGAAGACGCCCCACAGCCATGCGTTGGTTCGCTACTGTCCCGATATGGGCTCTGCCCGCAGCGCTAAGTCGTTGCTGCGGAAAGAGGAAAGCCGGGCCCGACGGCAGGGGGAGTGGCGTGCTGAACGAGAAGGATGTCCTGGAAGCGGTACGGCGACGCGTCGAAGAGCGCGGTGAAGCCGCGAAGCTGGGACCGCCCGATGCTGTGCAGATCACTTGGCATTCCCTGCTGGAGGGCGAGGTCGTGCGGTCCATCGAGACCCGAACGGAGGAGAAGCAGCTGCGCTACGGCCACGTAGATCTGTCAGACCGACCGGAGTACGACACCCTCGCCCGCTACCGCGTCGCCCTGCCCAAGGACCTCACCAAGACGCAGTCGCTGACACTGGTACGGCGGGGCTCGGTGACCGAGAGATCCTGCGACTGCGGCAACGGGAAGACCCTTTGCCCACGCTGCCAGGGCCGAGGAGACTTGCCCTGCGAGGCGTTCACGACCTGCGCCGCCTGCCGAGACTCCGGCTCCTGCCTCCACTGCGAGGGCACCGGCCGCAGAATCAACCAAGACCCCCGTGACCATAAGCCAGGGGACGAACGCGTCACCTGCCGGCAGTGCGGAGCCGAGGACGCCGCCTGCCCCACCTGCAGCGGCCAGGGCCGCACCACCTGCTCGACATGCGAAGGCAGAGGCACACGGGGCTGCCCCGACTGCGATCGCACCGGAACCGTGACCCACGAAAGGTGCGAAGGCACCGGCAGAACCGTGACGTGGATCGAGGGCACCATCAGCAGGCAGCCCCTGATCGAGAAGATCAAGCACCCCAAGGCAGGCGTGCCCTACCTGGCCTGGGAAGGGGCGCGCGAGAGTGGCACCTGGCGCCGAACAGACCTGACACACAAAGACACACTTCCCACAGATCTGGCGAGCGGGTTCCGGAATCTCGTGCAACCTCACCTCGAACCCCGCAAAGGCGAGATCGCGCGGCGGGCCACCTTCCGATACTTGCGGTTGGCCCGCGCCGTGGTGCCTCAGCACCCGCACCGGGTCTACTACGTCTTCCCTACAGACACCTCGCCTCAGGTGTTCGTCCTGCCTTCCCGGCAGAGAACGTGGCAGATTGGCGCCGCGCTCCTGGGAGGCCTCGCGATGCTCTACCTTCTCCTGCTGCTCTTGCCGTAACGAGCCGCGTTTGGCGAGGGCGCCGACTGCAGTCGCAGAGCAAGGGCTCGGGCGATCCGACCGCGAACCGAGTCACCCGGCAAGCAGGTCGTCAGACGGTGGCGATCACCCCGACCCCGAGCACCGCGAGGTGTTGTGATCACCACCACGGGCGACGAAGTGCGTGATCATCCGCTCTCAGGCCTCGGCAGGGATGACACTGTCGTCTGGTTCTGCCGCGACGACGAGGATTCCGTGTTCTCCGCCCACCGGCAGCGACGCCCGTCGGACCAGCGCCTCCCAACCCTCAGGCCATACGGTGGCGGCGTCCCAGCGGATGCCTTCCAGCAGCACGCCATCCAGGTTCGCCTGGCGCAGGTCGGCTCCGACGAAGTCATTGCTGATCTTCTCCACCTCGGCAACGGCCCGGGACAGGGCCATCGCCCGCGTACTGGCTTGCTCGAGGTCGTCGCAGAGGTCCTGCGCGACTGCTTCGGCTCCAAGAAGGTACCCGGCGGCAGCGTCATCGATTGTCGTGAACAGAGGAGCGAATTCTTCGCCCATCACCTGCCGGGCCCGTTCCACATCGTTGAAGAGCTGCTCCGCGGGGCGGGCGAGACAGATCTCGACCGCTGTGAGGTAGTCAGTCCCGATCAGCTCCGCAGGGCGCCGACGAGGCGCAGGCAGCAAGAGCACCTCCGCGAACCGTGCGTCGAGCTGCTCGACCACCTCACGTGCCTTAGCGGCAGGCTGCTGCGACGCCTCCAGCATCTCGCTCAGCCTCTCGAGAAGCCGCAGCGTAGTCCGCAGGGCATCCACCAGATCCCTGGGCCAGTACGCACGGGCGATCCGCATTGCATCACGACGGTACTTCAGCCGCACCGGCGCGGGGCGGCTGGCCAGCGCGCCGCGATCGGCGGGCGGGACGGCGTCCTGGCCGCCCCTCTCCGTAGGGCCGGCATGTGTTGAGTGGCTCAGCCGAGCGGTAATGGCGCGCCCGGCGGTGCGGTGGGCAGCAGCCAGCAGCCGATCCAACGCCAGATCCGGGTCCCGCAGCTCGGGCACACCCCCTTGCGCCATGAGCCGGTCATGTACGGCGATGCCGACTTGCCCATACACGGAAGCCAGCAGCGCATCGAGCGGGTCGCTTGAATGCCCGTTCACCGCGTGCACGGACTGGTCGTCCCTCATCGTTCTCCTCCCGGCTCTTTAACGCCGTCGCCGCCGCACAGACCGAGACCTGCCTTCAACGCGGCTCGTGCCCTGGTGAGGTTCTGACGGACCGCAGCCTGCGTAGTGCCCATCGCACGCGCGCTCTCCTCGGTGGTGAAACCGTCCAGGTGCCAGGCCATGGCAGCCCGCTGCTTAGCCGGCAACTGCAGCAGCAAAGCGATGACCCGGCGCTCCTCCTCACCGATCTCCACCGCATGGGCGGGAGTGTGCCAGCGCACCACCCCGTATGGCTCGGGCGGTTCCGCACACGCATCCTCGGGCTTGACCTGCTGACGCAGCCAAGACCGCGTCGCCACCGTGCGCAGCCACGCCTTCGGATAGGCAATCGACAGACCAGGCGCACACATCTGGGTGAAGGCGTCCTGAGCAGCGTCCTGAGCCTCCGGCCACGACGCTCCTTGAAGCAGCAGGAAGCGCACCAGGGACGGGAACTGCCCATGATGCAACTCCTCCGCCAGCTCCCGCCCGGGAAGAGCGGCCGCGGCCGTCTCCAGCGGTTCGGCCACGGTCAGTTCAGCGTCGACGGCATCCTCCATCGCAGCCACCCCCGATCAGGGAAGACGGCGCAGCAGCCCAAACCAGGCGGCCCTGTCCCGACTCCTGCATCGCCCCCCTGGAGGCGGCAGAGCGGACCCGCTCGGTCAGCCCCGCATCGGCGATACGCGCCAGCTCCACCTGTTTCTCCATCCAGCCGTGAGCGACCTTCACCACACCGCTCACCAAGCTGACGAGAACGGACGCCCCCGCCCCGACCAACACCGGATCCACTGCGCTTGTCCCCTTTCCTCTCTCCAAGGCCGCGCCCGACGGCGGCCACCTGACATGCAACAGTGGTCGAGATCAGCAAAGTTGTGACATCGCACTGGTCAGAGAGGGGGTGGGCACCCCGATAGGGCTGATGAGGCATCCCCGGGCCAGCACTATCGGTCGGTGCGTCATGTGGGGCCGGGGCATCGGCCTCAGTGCTCCAGGGGGTCGGGCCACAACAGGCAGTCTTCCCCAAAGTCGTGTCCGTACAAGGCCACTTCGCTGCAAGAGGACGTGCCAGTCTCCCGAACGGGCGGGGAAGCGGCGGATTCCGCTGTGGAGGCCTCAAGTTCGGAGCGGTGGGGGAGTGGGGCCGGCTGATGCTCGGGTTCGGGGACAACGGCTGCGTACTCAGTAGCCGCTGCGCAGGCGCGGCATGTGTCGGCCAGCCGCCAGTGGCGGCTGCCGCGGTCACGCGCGAGGAGGAGAACGAGGCTGCCGTCGCAGCCCCGGTGACGGGGATGCCACTGGCAGGCGTGCTCGCCGCACTGGCAGGTCCGCAGATGAGGCTCGAGGGGCTCGTGGCGCGCGTGCTGTGCCAAGTGAGCCGTCACGGTCGCGCGGACCGGCGCAGGTCTTGCGTCGACTGGCGCCGGGCCGCAGTGCGGACACAGCAGAGACCACCCGCGCGTATGCGGACAGACCTCTACCGTCCAGGTGCGCCGTCCCGGGCGCGTGGTCGTGCTGGATCCCATCGGTCGTCATCCTCCGTGCGTGCTCCGTGCTGCCGGCTCTGCTCCTCATCCCGTGTTTGGGGTGGGGCGGACTGGCAGCGGCACACGGTAGTGAAGACGTCTGCCCTGAGGATTCAGCTGCGCAAATAGGGCAGAGGTCTACACTGGCAGGGCAGGGGTCTGCACCTTGCCATTGACGGGTGATGATCTTCCCGCCCGACGCCAACCTCGACGAGCTTCGCCTCGAGCTCTCCCGGCTACGGGCCGCGCGCGGATGGAGCTACGACGAACTCGCCGCCCGCAGCGGCTTGTCCCGCCGCACCCTCATCGAGATCGAGCAGGGCCGCACCATCGGCAGCCTCGCCACCTGGCACGCCCTCGCCCACGCACTGAGCTCCCCGATCGACCAGCTCCTGGGCACCCTCTGTGAGGGGCACGAGCCACCCGCCCCGCCGACTGCCTGACCTCACAGTTCTCCTGGGCAGGGCCCGCCAGGCCAGGCAAGCGCCGCCACCGGAACTGATGACGGCGCACGAACTGATGACCATCAAGGGAACGTGTGTACGGATCCTTGCGGCCAAGCGAGGGACACTAACGGCTTTGCTGCCGCCCCTGCGGCGTGTCGCCTGCCAGCTTCCCGCCCATGCACACCACGAACCCCCCAGCAACCGAAGACCGGGCATGGGACGGCAGTCCGAAACACCGCCGCCCACCACGCTTCCTACGCATCACCCCGGACAGCCCCACCCGCCTCGTGCGCACCGCCCAGCAAGACCGGTGCCCCGCATGCGGCAACCACATCGAGTGGTACGACCGCACAGGCGACCACAACCCCATCCCGCTCCACCCCCACGAACTCCCCACCACCGCCGTACCCCCATCCCAGCGCTGGCACATCAACTCCGGCCTCGCCCACCCCGCCGGCGACGGCTCACCCTGGTGCCGCGTACGCCACCGCGCCCTGTGCCCCGCCACCCCCGCACCGCCCGGCAACAGCCTGCTGGACAGCCTGCGCCGAAGCCTGGCCCTCAACACCCGGCGCCTGCACGACACCGGCCGCTTCACACCACCCCCACGCCCCGACCCTCCACCCACCAACCCCCCGACGCCGGATGCCCGACCGGTCGTGCAGCTCCTGTACCTGCGCTACCTCGCCCCCGGCCCACTCGAACGCATCCCCTGCGTAGCCCAGACCCGCAACCGCCACCGCTGCCCCCACCCCATCCTCGACCCCGACGCCCTCCCCGGCACCTGGACCCTCGCCCCACTCCACCCCGACCACAACCCCGGCCACCTCCCACTCCCCGAACTGTGGCTCGCCCTCTACGACCTGACCCACCTGCCCTACAGCGAACAACTGCGCTGGCGCGCCCAACGCTGCACCGCCCACGCCACCGCTCCGGACGCCGCCGACATCGCCCGCACCACCTGGGAACCCTTCAACCCCCGCATCCACCACCAGCACATCCGGCACCATCTGCCTGCCCCACCACACCCCACCCGGCGGAACCGCGGATGACCGACTCTGCTTCCCGCGTGCTGATCTGCGGCAGCCGCCGCTGGCCCTGGCCCGACACCATCACCACCCTCCTCGACCGCGCCGCCGACCGCCACGAAAACGACCTCGTCGTCATCGAAGGCGCCGGCACCGGCGCCGCGAGCGCCGCCCACCACTGGGCCACCGACCACGACCTGCCCGCCTGGCGCCACCGCTGCCACCCCCTCGCCCCAGCCCCCGGACGCCGCAACCACACCCGATGCTGGAGCGAAGCCGAACGCAACCAGCGCATACTCCACGACGAAGGCCCCCGCCTGGTCATCGCCTTCCACGAAAACTTCCACCCCGACCGCCCCGGCAGCACCACGGACATGTGCCGCCGCGCCCTCACCCTCGGCGTGCCCGTCTGGCTCGTGCCTACCGCCGACCCCGACAAAGGCCTGTGGCTGAACCTCAACCACTACACCAGCCAACACACACCCCCTCCCGAAGCCCGGCCCGACCAGCCCGAACCCACTACGCCCCCACCCGCGCCCCCGGAAACAACCTGACACGAACACATGCCCTGACCCGGCCGGCACCCCGCCACCGCGCAGACACCCTCGCGACGCAGGCATGAACTGTTTCCTGGCCACCGCTCTCACTCAGCTCCTGGCCACCGTGGCGGACCCACCCGGACCAACCAGGACCGCAGTCCTCAACCCCGACGACGCCTGCACCGCGTCCGCACCGGACGAGCCACTGTCCTGCCCCTCTCACCTCAAGAGAAGAAGCCTCCTGTGACCGTGCTGTCCGCCCCGCCGTCCCGCGCCCGCCTCGCCGGGATCGTCGATCACCTCGTCCACGTCACCTACGACCACCACACCGTGCTCCGCCTGACCGTTGTCGATGACACACACGATCCCCAAACCGTCACCGCAGTCGGCAAAGCACTGTTCGGCACCCAGCCGGGGGAGAGCCTTCGCTTGACCGGCACCTGGACCCGTCACGCTCGCTTCGGCCGCCAGTTCAAAGCCGAAATCTGCGAGCGTACCTGGCCGGCGACCAGGCGCGCGACCCGTCTCTACCTGGCCTCCGGAATGATCCACGGCATCGGCGAGACGCTGGCCACCGCAATCGTCGACCAGTTCGGCGACCAGACCCTTCACATCATCGACACCGAACCCCAGCGCCTCCTGGAAGTCCACGGCATCGGCTCCACTCGCCTGGAACGCATCACCAAGGCCTGGCAGACCCAGAAGGCCATCGCCGAAATCATGGTCTTCCTCCAGGGCCTGGGCATCTCCGCCCACCTGGCCGTGAAGATCTACCAGACCTACACCGGCACCGACCACAACCCCACCGACGTCGTCCGCCACACTCCCTACCAGCTCTGCCGCGACATCCACGGCATCGGCTTCGAGACCGCCGACCGCATCGCCCTCGCCGCTGGCATCCCCAAACACAGCGACCAACGCCTCCAAGCAGCCCTCCTCCACACCCTCAACCAGGCCCGCACCCGAGGCGACTGTCACCTACCCGAACGCATCCTCCTCGCCCGCACCCGCCACATCCTCACCGACGACGACCCTGCCACCGCCGACTTCCTCGAAGACCCGATCCTCCGCCACGCACTGGACGCCCTCCGCGCCGACGGCGAGGCCATCATCGAAACCCTGCCCACCCCCGTCCTCGAAGACGCCGACATCTTCCACACCGTCACCGCCGTCAGCCTCACCTCCATGCACCGCGCCGAGACCGGACTGGCCAAAGACATCCTGCGCCTGCACCACGCACCATCCACCCTGGCCAAGCACACCGACTGGCCCAACCTCCTGGCCCATGCCACCACCAAGGGACTGACCGAGGAACAGCAGCAGGCCGTTCTGACAACGCTCACTACACCGGTGTCGGTCCTCACCGGAGGACCAGGCTGCGGCAAAACCCACACCCTGCGCACCCTCGTCGCCGTCGCCGAACAAGCGGGCATCACCATCGCGCTGGCCGCCCCCACCGGCAAAGCCGCCAAGCGCATGGAAGAGACCACAGGACATCCGGCCATGACCGTTCACCGCCTGATCCACCACCCACCCAACCCGTCCGACCAGCCCGACGAACAGACAAGGCTGGACGCAGTCGACCTCATCGTCATCGACGAAGCCTCCATGCTCGACATCCAACTCGCCGCCCGCCTCACCGCAGCCATCCGCACCGGCTGCCACCTACTCCTGGTCGGCGACACCGACCAACTCCCCAGCGTCGGCCCCGGCCGCGTCCTACGCGACCTCCTCGCCGTCCCCAGCATCCCCCGCACCCAGCTCACCCACATCTTCCGCCAGGACGACCAAAGCGCAGCCATCATCGACAACGCCCACCGCATCCTCTGCGGCCTGCCACCCCAGCCCGCCGACCGCGTCTTCGGCTGCCGTCCCCTCGAAAACTCCGAGACCATCGCCGAGCACGTAACAGAACTCGTCGCCACCCACATCCCGCACCACTTCAACGCCGCACCCGAGGACATCCAAGTCCTGTGCCCCGCCCGACGCCACGCGACCGGCACACTCGCCCTCAACGCCCGCCTGCAGGCCCGCTTGAACCCACCCGCACCAGACAAGCCCCAGCACCACCACCAGGGATACATCTTCCGCCTCGGCGACCGCGTCCTGCAGATCCGCAACCAGCCTCACCGCGGGACCAACGGCGTCTTCAACGGATCCACCGGCACCATCACCGCTATCGACACCCAAACCCACCAGCTCACCGTCACACTGACCGACGGCGAGCCCGTTCCCTACCTGTTCACCGACCTCGACGAACTCCTCCACGCCTATGCCCTGACCGTCCACCGATCCCAAGGCAGCGAATACCCCTACGTCGTGATCCCGATAAGCACCTCCGCTGGCCAACTACTCCAACGCAACCTGCTCTACACAGCCGTCACCCGCGCCCGCCGCGGCGTCATGCTCATCGGCCAGTCCTCCGCCGTCTACCGAGCCCTCGCCAACACCCACACACGCCGCCGCTTCACTGCACTCGAACACCGCATCCGCCAACAAACCACAGCCACGCCCCGCTCCCACTCCATCCACACCATTGGTCAACTTGCCCTGAGCTAAGACGTCTCTTCGAAACTGGCTCTTGGACACGCTCGGCATCTGGCGCGAGCGCGTCCGCGTCGCAAGATCGACTGCGGCCGGTGGGCAGGTGCTGGTAGTAGTCGGGCCATGGCAGGAGATCTGTGGACGCCGGTGGTTTCGATGGTCGGTGTGGCTGTGGGAGGAGCGCTGACGTATCTGACCCAACGCACGACGCAGCGGGCGGCCGACCATGCTGAGGAACAAAGACGAGCTGCGGCCCTCGCGGAGGAGCGACGTGCCGAGCAGATCAGGACCGTACTGGAGTTCATCCACTTCGCCCTGGAGGCCGAGGGTGTGGCTCATGCACGGCCGCCTCAATGGGAAGTCGGTGATGAGTGGTACCGGACGGCCAGGCCAGCGATGGACGGCCTGCGCATAGCCGAGAACGGCGTCCAACTGCTATGCGCCCCGGACATTCATGCACCGGCGACCGCCTACGCTCGCGCCTTGAACCAGGCGGTCTGGCAGGAGGGTGACAGAACAAGTCTGGCCGAGCGCTTGGAGCCGTTCAAAGCAGAGTTCCTCGCCCTCGCACGCCGCAGCTTGAACTGACACCGCAGGTCACAGCCACTCCACTGGGCACGTCAACAGTGGTCTGCCAAATACCCGCGATGACCTCGTCGAAGATGAGATGGCCGCCCGCTCCTCCTGGACTCCACCGGCAGGTTCGATGCGGGCGTTTGGGCGTCACACGTCGACACCGTGACCGTTCCAGAACTCGACACCGCACTGCTTCTCCGGCCCGACTGCTACGTCGCCTGGCAAGGCACCACGAACGATGGCCTTCACGAAGCGCTGGGGCCTGGTTCAGGGCGGCCTGAACCAGGCCCCAGCGGGCGCGCAACTCGGCGAACCCGAATGGGCAGACCTCCTCACACCCGCCGACCGGCGCGGCCTGACCCCACTGTTCTGGTCCCACGTCTGCCCGTACGGGGAGGCGAACCTCGACATGGGCGCCCGCCTGAAGCTCGCCGCGGCCACCGTGCCTGACACCCGGGCACCGATCAACGGTGTTGGCCCGGATGCGGCAGGAAGACGGTGACTGAACCGGCGCAGGCTGTCGCTACTGGAAAGCCATGCCGTCGAGGATCCTTTGGAGGACGTGGTCACTGCTGGCTGAGTCGGGGGCGGGGGCATGTTCCGTGACTCCGATGCCTGCCAAGGTGAAGCGTTCGGTCAGTGCGTGTAGGGCGGCCTGCAGCTGGTCGGGGTGCAGACCGCCGGGTTCCGGGCAGGACAAGCTGGTGAAGTGCTCGGGGTCCAGCACGTCCAGGTCCAGGTGGATGTAGACGTGCGTGGCCCCTGTACCTGCCACCGCAGAAACCAGTTGGACCGGTTCCCGAAGAGCCTGAACGGACAGGACTCGGATTCCTTCGGACTCGATGAAGTCCACCTCGGCGCGATCGAGGGCACGAGCACCCGCGAGCACGATCTGCCGGGTGGAAAGGCGCTCCTCCGGTCCGGGCAACAGTTGTGACGGCCCCTGGCCGAGCAGGGTGCGCAGCACCATTCCGTGGAAGCCCCCTGAGGGAGATGTATCGGGGGTATTGAGATCCGCGTGGGCGTCGAACCAGACGACTGCCAGGCTGTCGCCATGGCGAGCGACGGCACGAGCGACAGGCGCGAGCTCGATACCGCAGTCGCCCCCCACAGCGAGCAGCGTGTCATCGCCGCTACGTCCCAGCGCGTCCCTGGTTGCTTCCAGCGAGCGTGTCAGCACATCGAGGTTGCGTACGCCGTCCTGGTCCTGTCCGGGACGGGGGTCGATTTCGACGACAGTGCGTCGCGCTGCGGGGAGCAGCACGCTCAGCCGGTGCGCCCCCTCAGCCAGCCGTTGAGGATTGCGTGCAGCCGACCCTTGCCACTGAGGAACCACGAGAACGGTATGGGATCCGTTGCTGCGGTCGAGCCCGCTCATGTCGTGTAGTCCGCGTTGATGCGAATGTAGCCGGCGGACAGGTCGCAGCCGTAGACCGTGGCTTCGGCTTCCCCGAGGCCGAGCGTGATGCCGATGTCGACCTCATCCTGGCGCATGATGCCGACGAGTTTGTCCAGGGTGTCGGCCTCGGGCTCCTCGGGGTACACCTCGATGTCGCCGAATCTCACGGTGACGTTGCCCGGCGCGATGTCCATGTCGTCGGTGTTCTTGCCGACGGCCATCAGTACTCGACCCCAGTTGGGGTCGGCGCCGTGGACCGCGGTCTTGACCAGAGGGGAGTTCACCACGCTCTTGGCAATGCGTTTGGCCCGTCTGTAGTCGCCGGCCTGGCCGACTGTGACGCGCAGGAGCTTGGTGGCGCCTTCGCCGTCACTGGCCAACTGCCGGGTGAGATCCAGGCATAGGTCTGCCAGGGCTGCGGAGAACTGCGCCGGATCGACTGGTCCTGCAGCACCGTTTGCGATGACCGCCACAGTGTCAGAGGTGGAGGTGTCGGTGTCGACGCTCAGGCAGTTGAACGTTCGATTTACCGCCCCGCGCAATGCGCTGTCCAGGTCGGCCGGGGACATACCCGCGTCGGTGAACACGTAGGCCAGCATCGTCGCCATATTGGGTTCCAGCATGCCAACCCCCTTGGCGACGCCCACGATGCAGGCCTGCCCGACGGTCCGTACGGCGGTCTTCGGGCGGGTGTCGGTGGTCATCATCGCGCGTGCCACATCCAGCGATCCGGCCACGAACGCCGCCAGGCCGCGCTTGGCGGTCTCGTCGAAGTGCGTACGGATGGTGCCCATCGGCAGTGGGCGTCCGATGATGCCGGTGGAGCCGATGAGTACCTCGTCCTCCGGGATGCCCAGAATCCCGGCGACGCGGCGGAGGACCTCGGCGGCGTTCTCCTCGCCCTGACGCCCGGTGGCGACGTTCGCGTTCTGCGGCAGCGTCGTCACGGCACGCAGGTTCTGCCCCGCGGCATGTGCACGACTGAGGACTACGGCCGGACCCGCGAAGAGACTCTGGGTGAACATCGCGGTGCTGGTGGCCGGCCGGTCCGACGCGACGATGGAGATGTCGTCACCGTGCTCGCGGAGTCCACCGTGCCCCGTGTAGGCACGGAAGCCCATCGGCCACGCCACGGGGCCAGAACCTCGACTCAATGCATGATCATGCGTCATGCGGCATATATTTGCATCTTGATGGTGGGCTGTCCATCCACTTTCGAGTGCCACCCCGGGACCCACTCCACCCGATTCCTGAACAAGATCAGAAGGTGGCGGTCGGCGGGCGGACCGGCGCCGGATCATGCACGAGAAACGGTGTCCAAAAGTCGGCATCCCGCTCGCCGCTCGCGGCCCTCATCCTCAGCGCCGGGATCTGCTGGGTCCGCACCGAAGATCAGACCTTGTGGTTGGCACCCGAACGGAAAGGCTGGGGCATCGGCTACGGCTACTCGGGCAAAGGCTGCCTCACACTCGCCCGCCTCGTCGATGTTCTCCTCGACGACATAATCCGCCCCCGCGGTACGCCCCCACGACCCTGCGGCACCGCGTGCCCTGTTCGTCCCTGACCGCCGAGGGGGCACCGGCGGCTCCGCCAGTTGGGGGTTCGGACACAGCTTACGGGGGCTCACTACTGGAGGGTCGGCTGGCCCGGGGCTGGTCCGGGCCCAGTTGGAGGCGCGTCGGCGGCCGTGTCGGGAGCTGGCACTCGTCGGAGGGGTTGGGTGGCTCGGCGGCGGTTCGCTCCGCAGCCGAGCGGGCGCGCTCGCGGCTGTCGCCTGGCGACAGCTCCGGCTCGTCGGGGCGGGGGCCGGTTTCAGGGGGTATCGGTGCTGCTCCTCGTGTGCGCACGCCGTCCGCGTCTGTCACTCCTCGGTAATTCCTCTGGCCTCCGTGAGCACTGCGGCAGGGCCTGGGCCGCTAGGCGGAACACGTCCCCGCACGTGGGGGATGGCGCCGGTGAGCGTTCGGCGAGGACGATCAGCGTATGGCGCAGTTCCCTGCTCAGCTGGAAGAGCCAGCGGCTGGACTGCTCACCCTTGTAGGCGTACAGGCGGAAGAGGCCGACGGTCTGTCCGTCACGGCTTCAGCGAAGGTTTCCGGGGGCCCCGCGAGCAGGTCGATGTCGCGCTTGCCGGTCGCCGCGTCGGCCACGGCGCTGAGGGGCAGAGCATCGAACTCTGCGGCGGACATGGAAGCTTCCGCCGCGACGGCGTGGGCAGCCAGAGCCGCGAAGACCTCGATCAGCTGCTCGCCTTCGACTGTGTCGATGCCCCAGGTCCGCAGGTTCTCGTGACGTCGATCCTGCCGCCATGGCTCCTGGTCCACCAGCGGCAGCAGAACACGGCCAAAGCGCGCGCAGCGGGTCCAAAGCATGTCGCCCGAGATGGAGGCGCCAGCCGAGCCGAAGGGGCGCGTCGTCGACTTCATGTCCGCGCTCCAGGACAGCGTGCGGGCAGCCAAGGAGAGCCGCGGCGAAGCAGAGGTGCACCAGATGCGCCCCAAGAAGAAGGCTGACGCCAAGAAGACCGCGAGCAAGAAGCTCGGCGGAAAGAAGACCCCGGCGAAGAAGGCGACACGGAAGCGGCCAGCGTCCTGAGCGCCGCGATCGGCTGCGTCACTCGCCGGAGGACGGGGACACGAGGCGGTCCCGAGGGGGCTCCCGAAGGAGTACCGTCATGATCAAGAAGCTGCACGATATGGGCCTGCGCAGAGAGCACGCCTACACCGCCGCTGTCGCCTCCATCGGCCTGTCCGTATGCACCTGGACCGCATCCCTGCGGGCCGAACCCGGCAAGAGTCTCGACCGCGCCGACCGGTGGGGGCATCTTCATCGGCGAATGGGCACCCACCTTCTTCGGTCTCGGCCTCGCCCTCTCCCACTACGAGCAGTCCGAAGGCACACCCCTCGAAAAGCTGGCTGGCAATGTCAAGCAACTGCGGGAGAAGGCGAGCCGAGGAACTGCGGCAGGATGAGCCCCCGGCAGCGCGGCGCCCCGCCTCGGAAAGAGACGGGACGCTGCATCGCACAGCTCAGCACATCTTGTAGTCGTAGCGGGTCGAGTTGTACGAGCAGGAGTCCCTGAACGTGCCGGATGCCGTCCGGAGCGTGGCGGTGTCCTTGCCGTTGTTCCACACGTAGGCCCCGCGGCCCCAGTAGACGTGGCCCGCGCTCTGGCTGCCGCGGCCGGTGTGGACCTTCACCGTCTTCCCCGCGTTGATCCGGTACGAGGGGAAGGTGTACTTGTAGCCGGTGGCGTCGCGGAGCGTGTAGCCCTTGAGCTGCACGGCGCTGCTGGTGCTGTTCTTGATCTGCACGTATTCGCCGTTGAGGCTCGTGTTGGAGCGGGTGTCCGAGCCGGGCGAGTCGTAGTAGACCTTGTACAGGTGGATCGAGCCGGCGGCCTGAGCCTGGGTGGGCAGCAGAGCGACGCTGACGGAAGCCGCCGCGGCAACAGCGGCAGCGAGTATGCGGGTACGAAGCAAGGTTCGTCCTCGTGATCAGGCCGGGCACCCCCCATGGTCCCGGCGAGGATGATCACACTACGGGTACAGCGACATCAACGGGGCGTCGTTACCGATCCGGGACAGGCAGTGCGAGCCGTTCGAAAATGGCAGACAGAAATCGGCCCTCCGTGGGAGACCGGGAGGGCCGTTCCGAATCCTCGCCCTGTCGCAGCTCAGAGACGAGACAACGCTCTTCCAGGAGGTGTCAGCCGTTGACCGGCTCCAGGCCGCACTTCACTTGGATAATACCGGGCGGAACGGCCTTGCCAGCCGTATCGAAGCGAGCTGTGGCCAAGCCCCAGTCGCTGTGGCAACGCTCCAAGTGCACGGGGCCACCGTTCCGGTGGGACGGCGGTTCCGTAGTGGCGGCCGACCTAAAGCCGGCTCTCTGAATGAGGGTGGAAAGGGCTCACTGGATCAGCTCGACGTGCGGATGATCTGGGGATGCCGGGCAGACGTGGAGTTGCAGATCATAGCCTCGGGCGAGGTCGATCAAGGTGTAATTTGCCGGGGGAGTACCGGGGGGAAGCGCGGCGCGGGCTTGGTCTCCGTCGGGGGCCCAGTCTTCGGTGGCGGCGTTCCATTCGGTTGTGGCGATGGTCAGCAGCGGGTCCATCTCGGTGCCGCATGCGGGGCAGATCCGGGGCATGGGATCGGTGAGGCCCCAACGGGTCCAGCCACCGACCTTCCAGCCGGGAGCGATGGACAGCTTGTCCATGTAGAACTCTTCCGGGGCGACGGCGTAGGAGCTGTCCACCGCGGCTCCGGCTGCCTGCCACCTGCTCCAATCACCCAGCTGCTGCTGCAGTTCCTTGCTCAACTCCAGAAAGTTGGGGTACTCGGTGACCTCCTCCGGCGCGAGCAGGCACGGTTCCGGCACGTAGCCAGGGAACTGGACCGCGGGCGGCTCGGGAGGCGTGTCGAGGACGTCGGTGACCACGGCGGCGGACCGCCAGAACAGGGCGGTCCTGGGGTGGGATGGGTGGTCGAAGGGGCACCACAGTACCTGGAGTAGATCGGCCTCGGTCTGTCCGGGCGGGCGCAGCAGGGGGATGTCACGCACGTACAACTGGGCCACGGGCAGCATCGCGATCGGGCCCTCGGGCCACGGGCGGCCGGCATTGATCCGCTCGTTGATCACCTGCTCCTCGGGCGTGTACCGGGACACGTGGGGTACGCTGCGCGGTCGGCTCGCCACGGCTGCCTGGAGGTGCCGCTGCCACCGCACGTCTTCCGGTGAGAGGGCCGCGTTCACCTGGTCCCACACGTGCGGGCCGTCGCAGTGCGGCCACGGCTCGTCGGCGGGCCACAGCAGCGGCCCGCCGACCGAACTGTCGTGCCGCGACGGAGATCCGGAGCGGGGATGCAACCGGGTCGCCGTGCGTGCCATGGGGGCCAGTTGAGGAAAGAGCGTGGTGACGTCGAACGGCCGCGGCGGGGTGGTACGACTCATGCTGGCTCCCGATGGCGCGAATCAGTTGGGATCAGTTCCCAAGGTTGAGCAGCCCAGTATTGCCCTGGGTGTTCGTGATGTAGATGTCGGGGAACAGCGGCTGCGACGTTCCGTCCGCCCGCTCGACTGTAGCGCTCATCGTGACCCCCTCGGGAATCGTGCTGGTGCCGTCCCGGTAATCGGGCGTGACCCGGTAGAGGATCGCGTCATTCGGCCCGAAGTTGTCATCCTTCACCGCCTTTTGAGCCTCGAACTCGTAGGTCCGCATGCTGGGCGTGCCGGTGTTCATCCCCACCTGCCAGCAGGGGACGAGATTGTCCTGTCCGCCGTCCCGTGTCCGTCCCTTTCCGCCGAGGATGTTGGCGATCAGGTGACACCGGGCGAGCCCGGTTCCGGGCGAGTTGAGGCGGGCGAACTCCTGGGCGTCCTGCCAGCCGGTGATGTCCCCCGAGGCCTCGGTGCCCTTGCCGAGGGTCTTCCCCAGGCAAGCCTGAGCCACGGCCGCCCGAGTACCGGCCGGGCCGGGCGGGTTGGTGGTCTTGTTGCGGTGCGCGACCGGTTCGGTGGTGTTCCTGATCCACCCGTCGCCGGAAGGGAGCGACCCGGCCGGCGCGCTCTCCAGGCAGGCGGCCCGCGGCTCGGGGGTCGAGCTGGTGATCTCCACCTTGAACTGCTCGGCCTCCACCACTCGCTGGTTCGCGAAGCCTTCGGAGAGCTGCGTCTCGGCGGACTGGTTGTCTGCAAGAGGGGCGTGAACGCGTGCGCAGGGTCTACTGGAATCTGTGCCGCCCCCCAGCTCGTAGATGTCCCACCCTCCGCTGCTGTAATTGGGGATGATCTCGGCGCACCGAGCGCCGTCGGTTCCTCCTTCGTGGGTGGCCGCGAAGGGGAATTCGCCACAGCTGTCGGTAGCAACGAACTCCGTCATGGCCTGGAAAGGTTTGGAACCCCCGCAGGTGCGACTGGTGCGGTCGGCTATGCCGCTCTTCGCCCGGGTCAGCGGCTTCTTGCGTCCCCAGCCGTCGGCGAGGTTGCTCTGGGCCCACAGGTAGCCGGCCGCTGCGGCGCCCGAGCCCGACGCGTTCGGCAGCGCGCTCATCTTGACGACCGGCATGACGCTGGGCACGACGCAGCCGGGGCCGGGCGTGCTGGTGGAACTGGTGGTGTCCCGGACGTCGTCGTCGCAGCGGATCTCCTCCGGGTTGCTCCAGGAGGCGTTCGGGTCTGTGATCTGGGCGCCGGGAGAGGTCACGTACAGCTTGTACGACGTCGTGAAGTCGACCTTCGTGCCAGCGGCTGGGGTGGAGGAGTAGGACACGCTGCCGCTGGCGGACTGGCCCTTGACCAGTTCGCCTCCGTACCACGGGGCGGTCTTGGTGGCCTTGCAGCCGGCCGAGCATTCGGACCTGAACTTCGCGGTCAGGGATGTGACGGCCCCGGTCGCACCGGTCATGGCCACCGTGACGTGCTCGTTCCACGTCGTGCGCTTGGCGGGCAGGAGGGCACTGGTCGCGACGTCCAGCGTGCCGGTGCCGATCTCCTTGCCATTGCCGTCCTTGAGCGTGTACCGCACGGTCAGGCCGCTCACGCAGTAGCCG
The DNA here is from genome assembly GCF_042958345.1 of Streptomyces sp. NPDC007983. Classification (NCBI taxonomy): domain Bacteria; kingdom Bacillati; phylum Actinomycetota; class Actinomycetes; order Kitasatosporales; family Streptomycetaceae; genus Streptomyces; species Streptomyces sp. NPDC007983. The sequence goes on along the minus strand of NZ_JBIBJI010000038.1, from coordinate 32,303 downwards.
AAGCGGCTGTAGTTCCATGTCCCGGGGGTCGTGATCGTGCAGTTGGCCGAGTCGTCGTCGGTCGAGGCCGTCGGCTGCGCGGCGGCGCGAGACTGCCGCCCGGCGGGCGGCACCGGCGTGGTGCTCGTGGTGACGCAGGCTTCTACGGCACCCGCCCTGCGCTCGCGGGAGCCGGCGCGCGTGGGCTCGCAGTCCTCCCCGGGGGGCGCCGTGACGGGCCGGGTCTTAGCGGGGGTGGGAACGTCGGCCAGATTTGCCAGGTCGAGTCTGCCCACCTGGCGGGGGGTTGCCTCCGGCTCCTGCGGTGCCGGCGCCATCCCGGTGGTGGAGGCGCCTACGGCGAGGACGACCAGCAACGGAGCGGCCGCGCGTCGGTATCGCGCAAAGAGGGAGGATAATCGCATTGTCGTACATACCTTTCGGGTGTGACGTGCTGCCTGGTGAGCGGGCTAGAGTCTGTCGTCAAATGATCTTGGGTCATGGATCATGGTCGGGTGATACGTTGCCATGAACTGTCCGATGCCGAATGGGCCTTCGTGGAGCCGTTGCTGCCCCAGTGCGAGCGGGGCCGCAGACGGCTGGATGACCGGAGGGTCCTCAATGGGATCGTGTGGAAGTTCCGGACCGGCACGGCCTGGCGGGACGTGCCCGAGCGGTACGGCTCGTGGGCCACGCTGCACACCCGCTTCCGCCGCTGGGCCAAGGACGGCACCTTCGAGCGGATGCTCCGGGCGGCCCAGGCCAAGGCCGACGCAGCCGGGGACATCGAGTGGCTGGTGTCGGTCGACTCCACGATCGTCCGAGCCCACCAGCACGCGGCCGGAGCGCGAAAAGCGGGCTCCGCACCCCGGGACTCGGCCGGTCCAGAGGCGGTCTGGCCAGCAAGATCCACTTGGCCTGTGACGCCCTGGGCCGACCGCTCGCCTTCACCATCACCGGCGGGAACACCAACGACTGCACCCAGTTCACGGCCGTGATGGAGGCGAACCGGGTGCCCCGCCTCGGGCCCGGACGGCCCCGGGTGCGGCCCGCCCACGTGCTGGGCGACAAGGGCTACAGCTCCAAGGCCATACGCACCTGGCTGCGGCGACGGAACATCCGGCACACCATCCCGGAACGGTCCGACCAGATACGCAACCGGCTCCGACGCGGCAGCCATGGCGGACGCCCACCGGCCTTCGACAAGCAGCTCTACAAACGGCGCAACGTCGTCGAACGGTGCTTCAACCGCCTCAAGCAGTGGCGCGGGATCGCCACCCGCTACGACAAGACCGCCGAGTCCTACCAAGCAGCCGTCACCTTCGCATCGCTCCTGATGTGGGCGTGACATTTGACGACAACTCCTAGGGTCTGTTGCCGAAAGTGGATCTTGGTCGTGGGGTCGACCTACTCGGCGGTGGCCAACTCGACCTATGCGAGCGGCTTCCAGGGCCGTTGCGGCTTGATCAACTCGGTTGTGAACAGGCCGATTGTAGGGGCGCCTCGTCCCTCACTGTCTTGTCCGGAGTGAGCGCAACGCGCTACGGCTACGAAAGGACTTTGATGATCGGGGAGGCGACGTCCCCGGCGAAGTCGGTGACCTTGTCGACAGCCTTGGGGATCCTCTTCACGATCCCGATGCCCTTGGATCCCCCTCTGGTCACCAAGCTCAATGCTGCGCTGCCTGCCGCCTCGATGAACTCACCACTGCCGAATCCGTGCTCGATGCCTTCGAAGACGGCACTGATGCCGGCGGTGGCCAGAGAAAACCCTCCAAGGATGAAGGCGATCGGCGCCGTGACAGGGGCGCCGGCGGGGAACACGAGGCTGAGCGTTCCGAAGCCGGCTGACAGCAGTCCGGAGGCGCCGCTGACGTAGTTGAACGCATCGGCCCACCCTCCAGCATCCTCCCACCAGTCTTCCTTGCCTCCGCCAGTTCCCTTCGGGTTGACCTGATCGTGAGTGGGGGAGTCGGCTGGGTTGTGGTTGTTCTGCTTGTTCTCGTCGGCCTGCTTGGCCGCCTCACGTGCAGCTGCAGCTAGTTCAGCACGGCGCTTGTCCACAGCGATCCGTCGGGCGTCGCTGGCGGCGGCTGCCGCTGTCTTGGCGTCCTTCCCCGCTGTAACAGCGGACTGGCGCGCACTGGCTGCTGACGCCTGAGCGCTATACGAGGAATTGAGGGCGCTGCGGGCGGAGTCGATGGCACTGTTTGCCGAGTAGTTCGCCGCGCGTGCCGCGCCCTGGGCGACAGTTGCTGCTGACTTGGCTTTGCTCGCGGAGGCTTGGGCGTTGGCGGCCGACTGGTCCGCAGCGTCCGCGTTCCTGTCGGCTTCCTTGGCAGAGTCTTCAGCCTTGTCGGCGGACACGATCGCCTTGCTTGCCCATTCCGCTGCCTCAGCCGCGGCATCCCGCGCGTCCGCCGCAGCCTTCGACGCCAGCGCTGCGTCCTTCTGCGCCTGGTGGGCGATCCTGGCGGCGGCTGAGATCGCCGCGCGGATTGCTGAGGCATGACTGGCGGAGTCGAAGTCGAGCTGCGCGGCCTGGTACTGGATGATGTTGACGAAGCGCCTTCGCATCCACGTCGGCCCGGCCATCGCAACATCCGCGTATGCCCTGGCGTATGGGCCTCCGGAGACGATGATCGTTGACGTGGTCACCGCGTCGTCTTCCCTCACCGCCGCGGCGAGGTCGTGGTCGAAGAACTTTTGAAGTGCCTCCGGGGTGTCGGCCTTGAGCGCGTTGTTCGCTGCCGTGATGACGGCCTTGCCCGGGTTGCTGTTAAGGATGCGGAAGATCTGGACGCGGTTCTCCGTCTCCCGGGACTTGATCACGCCTGAGGTATTGAAGTCTCCTTCGGCTGGAACACTGTTGCTCTCGAGGGCTTTGGCTGCCGCATCCGCCACGGCAGGGTCAGATACCCGCGCGATGTGGAGGATGGTCTCCCGGTTATCCTGTGCCTCAGCGAGCTCCCGGTCCAGGTCTACCCAGGCATACACATCCTCGTCCGTTCCCGAGAGAGCGAACTGAGCAGCCTCCCGGGTCCATGCCCCTCTGGAGTCCAGAAGACCGATGGCGGCCTTCCGGCCGAGTGTGCCGGCCAGAGGCAGGTCGCCTACAGCCAGGGCCTGTTCGGCTTTGCTGATCAGATCCTTGACAGCTTGGCTGGTCTGTTCCGCCTGCGTACGCTTGTTCTGCAGGGCTGCGAGCTCTTCTGCCTCGATCCGAGCAAGTTCCCTGGCCTCGTCAATTCCCTGCTTGCGGTCCTCCTCCAGGCTCGCCAGCTCAGCGTCGCGCGCCTTCTGTTCGACCTTCACGGCCTTCTCAACAGCCTTAGTGGCAACGTTGGCTGCCTTGACGGCCTCTACCGCATGGGCTCTGGACTTGTTCGCGTAGTCAATGGCCTGACCTGCATACTTCACGGCCTCATCGGCCGCGTCCGCCGCCTTCTCCGCATGGTCGGCCGCCGAGTTGGCGTCATCGCGTGCCTCGCCTGCGGCATCTGCCGCGGTGGTGGCCAGCGCGCTCGCCGCCGAAGCTGCGCTGGTGGCCTGGTTGGCAGCCTTGGACGCGATCTCCGCCTGGCGCTTTGCCTCCCCCGCCTCCTTCTGGGCTTTGCCGGCAGAGGCCGCCGCCCGCGCGGAGTCATTGGCCGCCGCCGCGGCGTTGCGGGCTGCAGATGCGGCTGCGACGCCGGCACCGGCGGCCTGTGCAGAGGCGTTGGCTGCCTGGTCGGCAGCCTTGGCAGCCGATCGCGCCCGGGCAGCTGCGCCACGTGCAGCGACAGCGGCGTCCTTCGCGACGTTGGCACGGGAGGCGTCCTTGGACGCAGCGATCGCGGAGTTGTAGGCACGGGACGCAGCGAGGCCGGCGGTGGCGGCTGCCTGGGAAGCAGCCGTTGCCGCCCAGGCCGCGCGGCGGGATGCCCCCACCGCAGTATTGGAGGCCCTGATGGCCGTCCGGGCGGCATCCGCCGCGCCTCGAGCGGCCTTGGCTGCCTTGCGCGCTGCTGCTCCGGATCTCGCGACGTCTTCCCCGGCCTCCTCGGCCTCCGCTGCGGCCTTCTGGGCTGCTTCTTTGGCCTTCTGGGCGGCTGTCTGGGCCCGCTCGGATGCTTCGACCGCCAGGTCGGTCTTGGCCTTCGCTAGCTTCCCTTCCCTCTCCACCACCTTGACGAGTTCCTCGATGGTGGCCGACTCTCGATCGCGGGCCCGCGCGATGTGCTGCCCTGTTTCGAGGAACCACAGCACATCGTCGTCGGTGCCGCTCAGCGCGCGATCAGCGTACTTGGTGAGTTCACGGCCAGCGGAGATCAGCATCTTGCTGACCTCCACTCGCATGTCCTCGTAATCAGCGGTGAACTGCTTCTCGGTGAGGAAGTCTTCGAGGGCCTGTTGCGTTCCGGCGTTTATGGCGGCAGCTCCTGCCTGCTGTACCCCCTTGCCGCCGTTGCTGATGACGCTGAACGTGGCCACCCGGAGGTCTTCGGTGATGGCGGGCTTGAAACCGTCCTTGACGAAGGCGGCGATGGCCGCGTCGCCGCTATCAAGGGCGGCCGTGGCGTCCCGGCGCATCCCCTTCCCGGCGTTGGCCAGGTAGGTCAGGACGGCGACGCGATTGTCCTCGGCGGTTGTCTTCGGTAACTGCTCGGTGAGGAACGTCTGGATGCTAGCGTCGCTGCCGATCAGCGCATCGGCCGCGGCGGCCCGGGTTGCTCTCCCGCCTGTGATCCATGCCCTCACCGCTTTCGCTCGCTCCGTGTCCGGCAGCGTGAGTGGATCAGGTGCCTCGCTGTTGGCCGCGCGGGCTGGTGGTGCGAAGGCCATGGGCACAGCGGCCACTGCGGTGGTGGTGGCGAGGGCGCCAAGGAAGCGGCGTCTGCTCCAAAACGTCGTCTGCATATAAGTGTTGTCCTCGTCATGGCTGCCGCTGTGGCGAGTCGGTGATCACTGACGCAGCGGTCCCACCGTGCGGCTGATTCGTTCGCAGGCTGCTGCGGTCCTGCGGATGGCCTGTTCGTGCCCGTGAAGGAGACAGGTGCTGCTTGGGGAGCGCGGTCGACGGCGTGCGGAGTTGCGGTGTCTGAAACAACTACCGCTCAAGGCAGTTGAGGTGACGGAAGCTGCCTATGAAACTGCTCTTGGCGAAGCGGGTTGCGCAGGGATGCGGTCGTGCTCTGCTCGAACGCGACGTGTCCGCTTCTTCGCCAGGAGCGTGACACCCCGCGATGTACACGGTGGCACTTTCATCTGAACGCGTTGTGCGGGCGCCTTCTCCCGCGACGCCTGCGCGCCGCCTCAAAGGGATCCTCACATGGCATTCCCGAGAGAGTAAAGCGGAGGGCTCCGTAGATCGTCTCAAAAGTGTCCACCTTTCCGCTCGTGAAGCATGGGCGGCACGGAGGCAAGCTTGTTAGTTGAACTCGTGGCTCATGACGTTGTGGGCCTGTGACCTTTTGTCATTCCTGCCGGGCAACGCAGAGGCGGGTGCCACGGACCTTGGCTGAATCGGTGTCTGAATCCGCACGGGGAGAGGAAATGCCGGTGCACCCATTTAGGCCGAATGTCAGCTTTTAGGAATAAATGACTCGTATATGATGTTGGACATGTGGACAGTGTGTGGATTAAATGGTCGCGTCACGCACTGGTGGCGAGGCGGGAGCATGCCCCCGTTGCCGTCGCACCGAACGTCTCCAGATAGCGTCGGCGAGAGCTCTTCTTTGTTTGTACTTCCTGGTTGCTAATTCGCCCGAGGGGGCGAGTCCGCCCGGTGTGTATGGCACAGGTCTTTTTTCGTGCGCAGCTATGTAGATACGGCTCCCTATTGTCGGGCGGCTTGGCGAGCCTCGTGACACTTGATCTAGATAGGGGAAACCCATGAAATTAATCGCTCGCGCCCTTGTGGCGGGGTGTGTTGCTGCGACCGCAGCCGTGGCGTGGTCTGTGTCCGGCCCGGCCGAGTCGACCAACGCGGCAGTGTCCGTCACCGCAGGATCACCCGAGCACGCGGTAGAAGACTTCAATTACCCGCAGGCCGACAAGATCCAGCTGGAGAAGGGCATTCTCCTCAAGCGTGGCGACGGACACATCGTGCTGGCCACGTGCGGCAGCCAGGACGGACTGCTGGAGATCTATGCCCGCACTACGGCCAAGGTCTGCTTCCGGGTCACTGGCAACAGCGGATACCTGAGCCTGGAGATCCCTGCGGTCTACGGCATCAAGGGCAACGACTACAGCACCGATGTCACAATGACCGTGGGCGGCCAGGAGAAAAACTTCGACATCCCGAAGAATACCTACACCCCGGTCGGCGAGAGCGACGACCCGGAAGGCCGCGATCACATGCTCGTCGAGATCGTCACCGCCCAGTAGCTCCTCCCGCCTACGACCCGTGGTGCCTGAGTTGCCCCGTGGCCATATTTTTTGAGGACCTGTCATGCATGCCCATCTCAAGAGCAGACTTCGCGCGTTAGCCGTTCTGGCAGCCTGTGCTCTGCCGACCCTTGCGCTCCTGCCGACGTCCGCGCAGGCGCTCACCGGACCTGCCGACCACAACGAGGCCCACGGCTTCACCGCCCGCCTGGCCATCGGCGATGGCCAGCGCGCCTGCTCGGCCGCTCTCGTCGATGAACAGTGGCTACTCACCGCCGCGAGCTGTTTTGCCGAAAACCCTGCACAGAGCGTGGAAGTACGGGCCGGAAAGCCGGCATGGAAGACCACCGCAACCATCGGCCGCACTGATCTGACCACCACGGCCGGACAGGTACGCGAGGTGGTCGAACTCGTCCCGCGCGGCGGCCGTGACGTGATCCTTGCCCGCCTGGCCACCCCGGTGACGAACGTCGCGCCGATCGCCCTGGCGACCAGCGCCCCGACAGCCGACGAGCAGCTCATCGCCACCGGATACGGGCGCACCACCAACGAGTGGGCCCCCATCGCCATGCACTCCGGAGCCTTCACCACCGGTGCCCCCGCCGGCAGCGACCTGCCGGTCACCGGCAAAGACGGCGCGGCCATCTGCAAAGGAGACACCGGCGGCCCACTGTTCCGGGAAACGAACGGCAGGGCGCAGCTCGTAGGCATCAACAGCCGCTCCTTACAGGGCGGTTGCTTCGGCACCGACGCGGCACAGACCGACACCGGAGCAGTGAGCGTGCGAGCGGACGACCTGAGGTCCTGGATCGACTCCACGATCCAGGGCGCGCCCGACACCGATTTCAACGGCGACGGAGTGCGTGACATCGCCATCGCGGACCCGCAGGCAAGCGTCGGAACAGCTGCCACGGCCGGCCTGGTACGCGTCGTCTACGGCGGCAACAAGGGCACTGCCGAGATCACCCAACTAGCCGCTGGCGTCGGCGGGGTGGCAGAAGGCGGTGACCAGTTCGGCGACGCCCTGGCCACCGTCGACTACAACCTCGACGGCTACACCGACCTCGTGGTCGGCGTGCCCGGCGAGGACATCGGCAGTACGGCCGACGCCGGCCTGGTGCAGATCGTCTATGGTGCCGCCGACGGCCTGGGGAAGGGCACCCCCAGCGGCCTTGACCTTGAGCAGGGTAAGGGTGAGGGCGCTGTCCGCGCTTCAGCCTCCCAGGCGGGCGACCGCATGGGGGACGCCGTGGCCGCGGGCACCACCACCCTGGGTGAGCCGTACCTGCTCATCGGCGTGCCCGGCGAGGACTCGGGCGGTGTCGTCGACAGCGGAAACGCCTTTTACCTGTGCGGCAAGACCAATGTCTCCGTGCACCAGGACACCAAGGATGTGCCCGGAATCGCCGAGAAGGGCGACCGATGGGGCAGCGCCGTGGCCGGCTCTCCCGAGCATCTGGCCATCGGTGCCCCGAACGAGGCCATCGGAGAGAAGACTGGCTCCGGAGCTGTCACGGTCTTCCGCCACAGGTTGAATGCCAACAAGGAGCCGACTCCCCTGGCCGGCATCGACCAGGACAGTACCGCGCCCGAGATCAACGGCACCGCAGAAGCAGGTGACCTATTCGCGGCCTCCATCTCGATGACCTCACACCGGAGCACGGCCGGTGCCGCCACACTGCCCACCGACAGCATCCTGGCGATCGGTTCTCCGGGTAAGAAGATCTCCGGTATCGCCGATGCCGGACGGGTTGTCACCGTACGCATCGCCGCCAATGGAGCCATGACCCAGCTCGCCGACATCCAGCAGGGCGCCGCGAACGTGACCGGCGTGCCCGAAGCCGGTGACAAATTCGGCGCACAGGTCTCCGCTGTCAACACCGCTCCCGGTGCGGTGTCCACCACCAAAAGCACTCTGGTGGCCGTCGGTATCCCCGGCGAAGACATCGGCACCACCGCTGACGCCGGCTCCGTGGAGGTCTTCTCCCTGCTTACCGCTCCCGGGGACAGTGACATCGTGGTTGAGCCAGGCAAGGTTGGCCTACCGGGGACCTCCGGCGCCAAGCAGAAGTTGGGCGCCAGTCTCCACTCCGCGGGTACGCACCTTTACCTGGGCCTGCCCAGCGGCCCCGCACCGTACGGATCTGTACACACCGTGCCATGGCCCAACATCACTGACGGTGCTAGCGGCCCGGTGATCACTTACGAACCCGGCACGGGTGGTCTGCCCGCAGCAGGCGCCGCTTTCGGCACCGTCATCCGCTAGCTCCAAGTGGCAGGTACCGCACCGATCGCGCCCTGACGGGCAGCAGGTCCGGCCTCGGCGCGCCTCCCGCGGCGCTCCGAGGCCACAGGGCGACACGCCTAACCGGCCACGAAGCCCTATACGCCGCGCGGCATACCCGCAAAGCCGGTGGCTCCGCGTCCTCTGCATGCGTATGGCATGCAGAGAACGTCTGATCCAGATATTTCCTTGTGTGGTCCTGATGCTTCCACGCAAGGCGGACAGCGCTGCCCCGACCAAGGGGCGGCGTGGGGGGAACGAGCAGTGAAGATCGCGTTTCTGATCAACAACGCCTACGGCATCGGCGGGACGATCCGCGCCACCGCCAACCTCTCCCGCGCGTTAGCAGCCCGGCATGACGTCGAGGTCGTGAGCGTCCACCGGGTTAACGACGAGCCCGAACTCGCTCTCGACGAGCGGGTGCGGCTGACCGCGCTGATCGACATGCGCCAGGACCGCCCCACCTACGAAGGCGATCACCCGCTGACCCGCCAACCGTGCACGATGTTCCCGGACACCGGCGCCGCAGCGAACTCTGCGCGCCTGCCCTACTCGGCGCTCCAGGACGAGCGCATTGGCGAATGGCTGCGCGAAACCGAGGCCGAGGTGGTGATCGCCACCCGGCCCGACCTCAATGGCTACCTCGCCCGCGATGGCCAGAACCGGCTCTTGCGCATCGGTCAAGAACATCTGAGCCTGGACGCTCACGACCCCACGTTGCGCGATCACCAGAACGAGGCGGTCGCGCAACTGGACGCATTCGTGACCGTCTCCGAGGCCGACGCCGCACAGTACCGCCGAGTCCTGCCGAAGACGTCGGCCCGCATCCTGTGCATCCCCAACAGTGTGCCCAGGCCCGCAGTCGAGCCCTCCGACCACAGCTCGAACGTCATCATCGCGGCAGGCCGCCTAGCCCGCGTCAAGCGGTACGACCGCCTGATCGACGCGTTCGCCAAGATCGCCAACCTTCACCCCTCCTGGACTCTACGGCTGTACGGGCGCGGGCCCGAGCGGCCGAACCTGCGACAGCAGATCGACGAACTCGGCCTATACGACCGGGTGTTCCTCATGGGGGCGGTGTCCCCGATCGAGAGCGAGTGGGCGAAGGGCACCCTGGCCGCCGTCTCCTCGGACATGGAGTCGTTCGGCATGACCATCGTCGAGGCCATGCACTGCGGCCTCCCAGTGATCTCCACCGACTGCCCACACGGCCCGGCCGAGATCATCGACGACACCACGGGCGTCCTCGTCCCCCTGGACGCCGGGGTGGACGGCTACGCCACCGCCCTAGACCAGCTCATCACCGACGCTCCGCGCCGCGCCCGCCTAGGCACCGCCGCCCGCGACCGGGCCGCCGCCTACGCGCCGTCCGCCGTCGCCGACCGCTACGAGACGCTGCTCCAGGAACTCGCCGACTCCCACAGGCCCCGGTCGACCACCGCCACCCGCCTCCGCTCCTGGTGGTCCAACCGACGAACTACCGCCTCCACCACATCGGTTGCGAGGCCCACACCGACACCCACGCCCGTCCCGCCGTCCGCGGCGACACCCGCCGAGCGCCCCACGGCCCACGCGCGCAACACCTCCGACGGCGCGATCACCATCGGCCTGGACCCGACCACCCTGCCGGTCGGACCGCTCGACTTCCTGGCCCGTCTGCGCCGCGACCCCGAAGGCCGGACACTCCGAATCCCCGTACCCGACACGGCCCCCTCCTCGGGCCCGGACGGCGTCCGCATCACCCTCGACCCGGCCCGTCATCTGCTGCCGGAGGGACGCTGGGACTGCTACGTCGTACGCCGCGACGCCCCGCCGACCAGAACACGCCTCCTGTGTGCCATGGCTGAACGCACGCGCCGCGTCGGCCGAAGCCCTGACCTCAACGACGCCTATGTGACCTCCTGGCTGCCCTACGAGACGGCCGACGGCTTCCTGGCGCTGCGCACCTGGCAGCGGCGAGCCCACGCCGAGATATCCGGCATCACCATCGGCGACGAGCACGCCACCGTCACCGCCCGGCTCTTCACCGTCGCGCCACCCACGTCCTTGCACCACAGCCGGGTGAAAGCCGTCTCCCGCCAAGGAGACGCCTACGACTTCACCGTCCCGGTCACCAGCACGCCCGACGACACCGGTGCTTTCTCCTTCACGGTGCCCTACACCCAAGCCCTGACCAGGCACAGCAGCCCGCACGACCTCTGGGACTTGCGCCTCCACCTTGACGATCACGCCTCCTCCATTCCCCTCGGCCGCATCGGCGGGGACATCGTCGACCGCAAGAAGACCGATTCTCTCCCGGCGGTTTCCATGCCGCTTGACGCGTACGGCACGGCGCGCGTCAAGCCCTTCTTCACAGTCACCAACGACTTGGCGTTGAGTCTCCGCACCCATGAGGAGACCACGCCCGAGCGACCGGTGCAGCCTTCAACGAACTCGGATGTATGACATGAGACGTCTGATGCGGCTCGGCCGCGAGCGCGCTTACGCCCTGCTGACTCCGGCTCTGGCAGTCACCCTGCTGGGCATCGGGGCCCCGGCCACTTTCGCTTCTCCCGGCATCGGGCGAGAACCGCTGCCTCCCACCGGCCCGAAACTGGTCGAGAAGGCACACTTCCAGATAGACGAGGAAGTGACATCCCGGCAGGTAAGCGGAGGCCAACCCCAAGAATTCACTGCTTCAGTGGCTGCGGGCGCCGAGCTCGGCGCCGCGGGGAAGGTGGGCACGGCGCTGCACCTGGATGGCTCCTCCGGCTACGCCGCCACGTCCGCCCCCATGCTGGACACGACGAAGTCGTTCTCCGTGTCGGCTTGGGTGAAGCTGGACGACAAGAAGGAGAACTACACGTTCCTCTCCCAGGCCGGAAACCACGCCAGCGGATTCCAGCTCTACTACTCCAAGACCTACGACAAGTGGGTCTTCAACCGCCACACCAACGATACCGACACCACCCAACTCATCCGCTCCATGAGCAAGGACGCGGCCAAAGCCGGCACATGGACGCACCTCACAGGTTCCTACAGCGCGGAAGACCAAGAGTTGTCCCTGTTCGTGAACGGGCAGCTCCAGCAGTCGGAGAAGTTCACGACACCCTGGCGAGCCGAGGCAGGTCTGCAGCTTGGCCGACTGCGCTACAAGGGAGCCTGGGGCGAGAACGCGCACGGCGCCATCGACGACGTCTGGCTCGTGCAGTCCCCTGTGTCGGCAACCGATGCCGCGGCCCTGGAAAGCGGTGAGATACCGGACCACCTCCAGCAGCTGGCAGCCTTCCCGCTCGACGAGAAGCCGGGCAGCCCGCGAATCAGCGGTGGTCTCGGCGCCGGCCCCGTCGGCAGACTGGCAGGCCGTGGCGCCGAGCTCGGCGCCGCGGGGAAGGTGGGCACGGCGCTGCACCTGGATGGCTCCTCCGGCTACGCCGCCACGTCCGCCCCCATGCTGGACACGACGAAGTCGTTCTCCGTGTCGGCTTGGGTGAAGCTGGACGACAAGAAGGAGAACTACACGTTCCTCTCCCAGGCCGGAAACCACGCCAGCGGATTCCAGCTCTACTACTCCAAGACCTACGACAAGTGGGTCTTCAACCGCCATGCCAGTGACACCGACGGCACCCAGATCATCCGCTCCATGAGCGACACAACGGCGGTGGCGGGAACCTGGACGCAGCTGACGGGCGTGTACAACAGGGAAGCCAGGACGATCCAGCTCTTCGTCAACAGCGAACCGCAGCCCCAAGCGACCTTCACTACCCCCTGGCGGGCACGAGGTGGTCTGCAGTTCGGCCGTCTCTACTACAACAACGCGTGGCATGAGCACCTCAGCGGAACCATCGACGACGTCCGCATATCCGAACAGGACGCCGACGGCCCCTGTCTCGTTCCGGATGCCATAGGCCACCGCGGAGCACCCGAGTTGGCGCCGGAGAACACGATGGCCTCGCTGGAGGCCGCGGTCGATGGCGGGGCGGACTGGGTGGAGACCGACGTGCAGTTCACCAAGGACAAGCAGCCGGTCATCCTCCATGACGCGACCGTAGACAGAACCACCGACGGCACGGGGAGAGTCGACCAGCTGACGGCCGCAGAAATAGCGCGCCTCACGGTAAAAGGAGGGGGACGGGTTCCCACCCTCCAGCAAGTACTGAACTCTCCCAAGGTACAGTCCGTGCAACTTCTCCTGGAGATCAAGGGCCCACAATCCTCCGAGGAAGTCGACTTTGCTCTCCGCATGGTGCACGAGACCGGCATGGCACCGCGCACGCTTGTGCAGTCCTTTGACGAAAACATAGTCAAAGATGTGACCGTCTCGCCCTACCGGACGCGCGTGGGCTTGCTCCGTTCCAACGTCGACGCCGACCCCGTGGCCACGGCCCGCGAGTACTCCCTCGACGCCTACGCCGTGAAATTCAAGGAAATCTCGGACCAGGTGGAGAAGATCGGCAAGCTGAAGTCCGCAGGCATTGAGGTATTCGTCTGGACGGTTGATGACCAGAGCGATTGGCAGTCCTCTGTTTCATGGGGCGTCGACGGCATTATCACAAACCGCACACCCCAGTACCTTCAGTGGCGAAACTCCTCCTGTATCGGCGGAAGCCAAACCGATTGAGAGGCATACACGCCGAGACCGGATGCAGTCCTCGCGCTCATGACCCGCAGCGGTGGCAGAGTCGCCGAGACGGTCAAGCCCATCTTCAACAAGGTCGAGACGCCGTCGCCGATTCCCCAATTGTCAAGGTCTTCCCCCATACATGCGAACGAATGCAAACGATGATATTTGTGCCCCGCGACCGGGACAGCACCTTCGAACCGAAGATCGTGCGCAAGCGGCAGAAGCGCCTGTCCGGGTGGCAGCGCCCACACCGTCCGCCCAGTCGGCCTCGCTGTCAGCGCTCTGTGTCATTATGCGGACGCGTCCCAGGGGAGTGGGTCGCGGTCTGCTGATTGCCAGGGGGTTGGGGATGGGTGCGGGTACGGATGCGGACGGATCGTCCAGGTCGGACGAGGAGTGGGAGCGTTTTCTGCGCGAGTCGGTGGCGGGTGCCGCCGACGCGCCCAAGGAGCCGTCGGCGCGGGCCCGCGACGTGGCGAAGCGGCTGCGCGCGGAGCCGGGCCGCGGCCCGGAGGGCTGGCGCAGCTATTCGCCCGCGCGGCCCGAGCGGCGCACGGGCTGGTACGTGGCCGGGCTGCTGGCCTCGCTGGTGCTGCTGGTGGTGGCGCTCGCGCCGGGGCGGATAGTGGACCTGTTCGCCGGCGCCGGCTCCCCGCCGTCGGCGGCCGAGACCGCCCGCCCGACCCAGGCGCCCCTGGCGGAGGCGGGCCAACGCCCCACCGTGCAGGAGCCGTTCCGCGGCTCGCCGGCGGCGGGCTGGGCGAGCGGAGCGGCGGGGATCACCGTGCCGAAGGCCGGGGCGGTCGGCTGGATGAGCGTCGCCGAGGTCGAGCGGGCCCTCGCCCGCAGCCGGGACTTCCTCGTCGCGTCCGGCCTGGACCGCGGGGTGCTGCGGGGCGAGCGCCCCGAGAAGGCGATCGCACTGATCAACCCGCACCAGAAGGACGTCCAAGACCTTCTGAGAACCGCTTTCCGTACCCCGAGTGAGGAGAACGATCCCCTCCTCCTCTTCAGCCGCTTCCAGCCCTCCCGCACCCACCTGGTCGGCGATGTCGTGAAGACCCGGGGCCGGCTCACCTACCGGGAGGGCGAGCGCGGCGCGCTCCAGGTGACCGCCGACGTCACCTTCGTCTACCCGGTCACCCGCGCGGGCGCGGGCGGCGACGGCGAGATCGTGCGCACGATCGTCCGGCGCGAGCTGGTCCTGAGCTGGGACGACCCTGACAAGGTGATCACCGAGCCGGGCACGTTCTCGATCGTCTCGTACAAGTACGACGTGACCAACGGTGGCTGCGGCGCTCCCACGGGCTACTTCACCCCGCCCTTCGGCGCGGACCGTCGGGCGGACGAGGCCGGCGCGGAGGTCGACCCGTACGACCGCAGCGCGCCGGTCGGGCGGGGCGAGTCCTCCGGGGACGAGTGCGGGAGGGCGACGCGGTCCTAGCGGGCGTCACTCGGTGGCGGCCACCTCGATCCCGAGGGCGATGACCCTCCAGCCGCCGGTCCGCTCCCAGCACCGGCGCCAGGCCGGTCGGCCGAGCGCCGCGCGTAGCCGGGCGGCGACGTGCACGAGCGCCAGCCAGTAGACGACGCCGATCGCGACATCGAGCGCGCTGAGTCAGCCACGCCCCGGTACGCAGAACCACGCTGGACAGTTCCGCGCTCAACGGCCGAAGGGCCGCGCTGGCGGCGAGTCCGCACAGTACATGGTTCACAGAGAGCATCCTGCCCGGGCCAGGGGCGAACGGGCGATGCGTTTCCACGCCGAAGAATCCCTGCGCCCGTGGTAGAGGACACCGCGGTTGGACTGACCTGGGCCTGTGGTTGAGTCTGTTCGCACTGCTTGACACCGAAGGTCGTTCTTTGTCGCTACCTGCGCGTGGCGGGGTCGATCTCAGCTGTTGAGGGCCTCTGCGATTTGCAGGGCGGCCTGGGCGGGCGTGAGGTGTGTGGTGTCGATGACCTCGGCTTCGTCGTGTAGCCAGGTGCGGGCCGCTTCGGCGTAGGGCTCGATGTATTTGAGACGGAATGGGGAGGGGCCAAGAAGCGTGTCCCCCTCGATGCGCCCGCGGAGGGTCTCCTGGTCAGCGTGGAGGACGAAGTGCCGTACCGGGATGGCATGTTGGGCGAGGCCCGTGCTGATCTCGCGCCAGTACTGCTCAACCAGGATTGTCATGGGCATCACCAGAGTGCCCCCGGTGTAGTCCAGTACGCGGCGGGCGGTCTCGACGACGAGTGGCCGCCACGGCGGCCAGTGCTGGAAGTTATCCGTCTCAGGCAGCCCTGGCGTGATGTCCATGAGTGTCTCGCCGACCTTCTCGGCGTCGAACACCCGTGAATCCGGGATCAGTGGCTGCACGAGTGCACTGGTCGTTGTCTTGCCTGCACCGTGGGTGCCGTTGAGCCATACGATCACGGGGCCCGATGCTAGCGCTGCGCGGGCCGCGGAAACGGGCACGGCAGAAATCCGGTACGGCTTCGGCGTTTCTCAGGGTGGCGCCAACCACCAAGCGCTGGAGCTCGGGCCTGCGCCCAAGGAGCACCAGCCACCCCGAGATCATCCCCTGTGATGGAGTGGTGTTGCGTGATGCCCCGCGGAATTCGATGGCACTACCCAGCCCTGACGCCAAGAATCGCCAGATGCAGGAAGTGAAGCTGTCCGACGGGATCATCACCCTGTCCCCGCTGCGCTTGGACGATGCGGAGGCGCACCTCGCGGGGGAGGATGAGCCGCTGGTTCGTTGGCTCAGCGGCGGTCCCGGCACACGGGAAGGCGTCGAAGCCTACATCCGGCACTGCCGGGAACAGTGGGAGACCGCCGGGTCGCTCTGCGCTTTCGGTATCAGGGTAGGCGCTGACGAGGTGCTCCCGGGGACGATCGACCTGCGGTTCGCAGCAGAGGGCTTGGCTCCCAGCCAGGTGAATGTCGCCTATGGCCTCTACCCGTCCTGGAGAGGGTGTGGCCTGGCCACCCGAGCGGTCCTGTTGGTCTCCCGACATGCGGCAGCGGAGGGCGGGAAGGAGGCGGTGATCCGAGTAGAGCCGCGGAACACCGCATCTGCCGCAGTCGCCCGGCGGGCGGGATTTATCCCCGGCAAGCACACGCACGTCGAGGGCGGAACACGGCTCGACTGGTGCATCCAGGACCTGCGCAGCGACGGCCAGTGGCGACCCCGGTGGCCCTAAGCCAGCGTGAGGGCGTCTTGGCGACGCGTGACCAGCGATCACGGGACAACCCTTAGGGCGACCAGCTCACACCGAGCTTGAAGCTGGCGCCGTCGGCTCCACGTTCCATCACGGAGTCGCCAACCAGGGCTGGCTGGGACGTCTTGGTGGGGCCGCTGTACACCGTCGAAGCCGCCAGGCTCGCACCGCGAGGCGGCGCCCTGCATTTCGAAGGCTTCGGCGCCGCCTCCGGCCCATGTCGCAGGGTTCTGCGCGGCTCCTGCTGACTTCGCAGTGCTCTCGCACGCGCCGCGCGTCGAGCAGGTGTCAGCAGTAGGCACGCAGCGCCCAGACGAGACTCCAGTTGATCTCGGTGGGACCGGAGTCGGCGGGCGCGACATGGTTCACGGAGCCGTGGTAGTCGAACATCTTGACTATGCCGCCTCCGGGAAGGCGGTTGTCCCAGTATCCGGCGCCGCTCCAAGGCACTAATGCGGACTCGCCGCAGTGTAGGACGAGCTGGTCGCCGCTGCCGCTGGTGGCGCAGAACGCGTCGGGCACGGTGCACGGAGCCGCGGCTGCGCGGCTGGTTGAGTAGTTGTCGGTGGCGGCGGCGCCGGTGGTCGTGCCTGTCAGCGCTGCGGCCGAGAGGGCGAGGACGGTGAGGGCGGTGCGTGTCTTGCGCATGTGTGCCTGCTTTCGTGTGGGTTCGGTTGCTGTGGTGGCAGCGTGCTGGAACGGGTGTGGGAGAACCAGGGGCGAATCTTGATTGTGCCGGTGGTCGGCGGCGCGTACCACGATCGGGCACGCTGGGCCTTGTGGCAGCGCTGCGCCTACGTGCCCTAACGCTTGAGGCTTGCGGCCCACCGCGGCGCCTCTGCGGCGGGGCGATCCTGACGGACATCGGCGACCTTGACGGTCACCGACAACGGTGAGAACGCTGCCCGGATCCCCGCCGAAGCCCACAACGATGTCCTGAGCATCCTCGAGAGCGGGATCGATTTCACCCTCACCCTCACCCACGATGACCTCACCTTCCACCTCACCCACCAGACATAGAAGGGAGGCCACCGCCCGGCCGGCGCAAGCGGCCCCTCGTGGCCGCCCGGGCCGGGCGAGACGCTTCTGCCCGAAAGATCAGACATCAGCAGGCGGCTCGGCAGTTTCCCGGGCGGAGAGGAGCGTGCGGGCCTGAATCAGGCCGCGGGCGACGCCGGCGCGCCAAATGGTGCCGGTCGGCTCCTCAAGGCTCGACGCCACATCGGTGGCGGACGCCTCGCCCAGTGCTGGTGCCCGCCGTCCACTGAGCCGTGTGACCGGCGTTGCTCCAGGTCATGGCCTGTTTCAAGGAGCGGGAGGGGGCGGTGTGAAAAAAGTCGGCGATCGGTATCCGGATTCGGGCCCTCTCGCCCGTGTAGGAGATGAAGGCGCAAGCCTTCATTCAACGAGTCGTCATGATGGGAGGCCGGTCTGTGACTTGGCTGGACTGGGTGGGGGCGGGTGGGGCTTCAGTCCCGGTGCTGTTCCTGCTGCTCTACGCGCTGCGCCGCGCCAAGAGCATCGCCGAGATGTATCTGAAGGCGCACCTTGAGGCCCGGGCGGAGCGCGAGCAGCGCGCCACGATGGTCGCGATGGCCGCCTCGCTGCCTGAAGGCGGGGCGGCGGCATGCTTCGAGGAGGGGCAGCCGTCCTGGCTGTTCTACAAGCATGCCGAGATGGGCCAGCGGGCCGTCGCCTCCCGGGAGGCTGCGTGAGCGAGGCCGAACCCGGCATGGACTTCGAGGCGTTCGTCCTCGAAACCAGCGCGATCTTCTTCCGCGCGGCCCGGGCCGAGGCGGACGACCTGCACAGCGCTGAGGACGCTGTGCAGGCCGTCTATCTGAAGATGTTCCAGTCATGGACGAAGCTGTCAGCCCGGCAGGGCTCGCTCATCGCTTACGGCCGCACTGCGGTCAAGAACGCAGTGATCGACCAATTCCGCAAGAACCGGCGCCTGATCACTGCTCCTCATCAGGAGCTTCCAGAGCAGCCGTCCGCCTTCGGAATTCCCGACGCAGCTTACGAAATAGTCAAAGAGGGTATTGATGAACTGATCTCTAAACTTCCCGACCGGCAGCGCCAGGTGATTGTCCTTTGCATTTTGCAGGACCTCAGCCCCGCATACGCGGGGGAGCGCCTGGGACTTAAGGAGGAGTCGGTGAAGCGATACATTCACGCAGCGACCAAAAATCTACAGAAGGCCATTATCGAGCTCAGGGAGGAGGTAACGGCATGAGCGTCTGGGACCAGTCGGACGACCGCAGTGCCATCCGGCTCTTCGCCATGCTGTTGCTGCTCGAGCGCTCTGAGCAGGCCGTTTCCAGGAGCGCCCGGACACCTGAAGACTCGGTACAGGCGGAGGGGGGCCAGCTTTCGGGCTGGCCCCCGGCCCCCGCCCCCTGCCCGCATCCGGCAGTGCCCACAGGAACAAGTGAGCACCGATCACCATACGGGTCCAGCAGGAACGAAGCGGTCTGCGAACTGGCGTCTTTGCTGATGAACGAGGCCAAATCAGCGACAACGGCTGAGGAAACCAGGAGAATCGCGGAGCTCTGGGAATACCTGGACCGGGATGAAGACGCACGTTTCTGGTGGGAAAGAGCAGCGAGTATGGGTGACGAGGATGCGCAAGACTACCTCGAAATCCTAGACGCGGAGACATACGGAGCCGATTGCGTGACTTATGCAGAACCACGCCTCGCGGTTTTCTGTGACTTCTACCGGTCATCATTGCCAGCTCTCCTGACAGTGAGTATCCGCGAGCATGGACCGGACCTCCCAGTCTCACGACAGGAACCAGGCCCATCGTCCCAGGTCCAGAAACTATGCCTGCCGGAAGAAACGGCGCGCATGGTGCACGAGATCGAAAGGTACCTAGCGCAACCCGGTCAGATGACTGATGGACGGCGTTGCTGATGGTGACGCGCCTTTCGGCATGCCTGCAGACAGGAGAGCTTGTATAGGAAGAGGCACACGAAGTTCTCACGCCTGAGAGCTCTGACGACTCGTTGATGTGGCGGCCCCCCGGCTCCGGGGCGGCCGCCACATTGGTTGAGGCTGGGAGCAGATGTGCAAGTCGTCGCCGCATCGCCGTTGCCCTTCTGCCGACGGGAGCGCTGGCTTCCCCGGCCGGTCGGCCGCTGACGTCCTCGCCCGCACTGAACGTGGCGAAGCCGCCTAACAGTGATCTTCTTCTCCATAATGGGATAGATGTGACCAGCCTGACGGCCCCTTTGAGGACGAGGACCTCCTTCTGTGCTTGCTTCCACCGATGTCGTGCCTGCCGAGGTCGACGAGCTGGACCCGGACCAACGCATCGCCTTGGAGGCGTGTGTCATCGCGGCCATAACGTGGTGCACGCCGCAAGGGGAGGCGCGCGCACGGGCTCGACTGCTGATGGAGTGTCACGGACGCTTCATGCGCGCGTGGGGCGTACACGGCAAAGGCGCATCCTTCTCCGACTTCCTGGAACGATTGTGCAAGGCCCCGGTCGGCGAGCTGCTGCCCGGGCCGGGCTCATGGTCGAAGCTGTGGGACGTGCGCCTACTCGAGGACGACGGCACAGCCACACCGGTCTTGACCCGGTTGGCGATGGAGGCCTCGGAGCAGGCCCAGGAGGTGCCCGGGATGGGCGCGGACCTGCGCCACCTGCACAGCGTGCTGCGGGCTCTGGGCAAGCTGCCGACAGGCGCCCGGCTCTCGCGCATCACAGCCGAGGCAGTGCAGCATGCGGTGTTTCGGGCGCTCCAGCAGGCCGGCTTCGCCGCCTACACCGAGGGCCGCAAAGCCCTGGTCACCAGGCCCGTGATGGCACGGCGCGCCCTCGCCCGGCATGCGCACCTGGTCGACCTCGGGGTGTACACGGCCATCTCGCCGATGCGGCAGTTCGCCGGATGGTGGGCCTGGTGCCCGTTCTGCCAGTGGACCCTGCGCGCCGTTCCCCGGGGGCGCCAGGCTGCTGATCTGCGGTGCGAGGACAGCCGGCATGTGGAGCGTGGCGCCCGGTTCAGGATGTCGCTGCAGGACGGACAGTGGCGGCTCGCCCCCGCAGGCGGAGAGATCCGCGCAATGCCGAAGCTGCAGCCGGTGGAAGGACACGTCGCGCTGTCCTACGGACTGTGGCAGTGGATCGTCCTGCCGGGCCTGCTGGAAATCGAGTTGAAAGAGCGCGCCGAGAAGGCCGGCGCGGACGTGCGCCTGTGGCCGTACGGCGACAGCTACGACCTGCACATCACGAAGAACGGCGTCACCTGGCGTGTCGATGTCAAGACGTGGGCGGATCCGCAGGGGATCGCCGAACGGATGCGGGGGGACCCCGAGGGCTGTGCCGGGCTGATCGTGGTCATCCCCGAGCACCTGGGCGGATACACGGGGCTCCTCGTCAAGGTGCTGGGACCGCACGGCGCCCGGGTAATGACGGACGTATCCCTGATCGGCGAGGTGAGCAGAGCATGAGCCGCGTGGTGAGTGCCGCGCTCGCCCTAGCCGAGCACTACTTTCCGGCGAAGGACGCCGAGGGCCGGACGGTAGTCCGCCTCGAGGATGCCCACGTCCTGCTGTCCGGGCAGGCAGCGCGCATCTGGCCGGAGTGGGACCGCCTGACCTATGAAGAGCAGCAGCGCATCGGCCGGCTCGTCGCCCAGCGCTCGCGCGGTGAGACCGACCTGACCTCGCTGCAGCGGCGGGTACGCAAGGGGTTCGACCAGCAGTGGGAAGACCCCGTCGTGCAACGCTACGCGCCCGGCGCCCGCGCGGACGGGCGCATGGTGGAGGTCTACCCGCGCCACGGGCAGCACCCACTGGAGTCGGCCGACCGGCTGCTGGTGCCCGAACAGCGCACAGTGCGCCTCCAGGTGGCCACCGGCGGCACCTGGGCGGCCGCCAGCCCCCGAGGACCGGTCCAGCTCGCCTTCGAGACCGGCACAGTGGACTACGCGCCCCCCATGGTGACCACCGTGGACGCCACCGGGCCGATCCACGTCGACCCGAACCTGCTGGGATGGCTCACCCGCGAGGCGGACAACGCCATGACAGGCCCCGCCTTCCGCGAACACCAGGTCGGTATCCTGCTGCGCGGCACGATGGGGCGGGGCAAAGAACCGCCGCACTCCGCGGTCTTGATGGACCCGGGACTGATGCGTCATCTGAGCGCACCGACCGGGGTGGGCAAGAACGTCTTCGCCCGCGCCCAGGCCAAGCAGCTGGCCCGCGACGGCCACACCGTCGCTCTGCTGGTCAGCGACAATGCCGATGTCTTCGGCGAGGTGGCCACGCTGCGCCGGGAGCTGGCAGCACTGCAGCTCAAGGTGTCGGTGACCCCGCTGATCGCACCAGGCAGCCGGCACGAGTTCACCCTGCAGACCGCCCACAAGTCCGTGGACGAGCACACACCCCTGTCGCAGATGCCGAACGAGCTCAGGCAGCGGCTGGCCGAGGCCGGCTACGGCTGCGCGGCCAAAGCCCATCTGGACGGACACGACGCGTTCGCCGACGGCCAGGAACCCTGCACGACCCTGCACCACACCGACCCCACCGGGCCACAAGGGGCGGCACTGTGCCCGTACGTGAACCGGTGCGAGAAGTTCTCGCACATCCGCGCCGCATGCTCCGCCCAGATCATCGTCACCACGCATGCCTGTTTCCAGCGCGGCATGGTCAAGATCCCGGTCCTGGTCGACGGCGAACTGCGCCGGCAGATGAGCGTGCGCGAGCTGCTCTTGCGCCGCACACACCTGGTGATCATCGACGAGGTCGACGCCTACCAGTCCAAGGGCTTCGAAGCCTCACAGAGCCTGATACTGGCATCGGTCAGCGAACCCAACACCGCCCTGCGCAAGGTCCGCGACAACCTGCACCGCGCCCCCGCACGCCTGCGGGTGGACTCGCGCGGATCACTCACCAGAGCCGTGTGGCTCGCCGAGCAACTGCTCGACCTCGTCAGCAGCGGCGAAATCTGCACCGAAACGGGCCAGGCCCGGGCGCTGGCCGCCGGCCCGTTGAGCGCGCTGAACCACACCGTGTTCGATCTCGCCGACCGAGCGGGCGAACTCGCCGGGCACGCCATCGACGGCGCCTCCACCCTCGCCGACACCGTCGGCCACCGCGACACCGGAAACGTCGTGCCCTTCGGACCGCTGGGACAGCAGATCAGCGGCTTCCGGTTCGAGGGCCTGGACGACCCCACCGCCAAGCCGCGCCTGCTCATGGAAGTCCTCCGCGGTGACCCCCACACCGAGACCGCCTACCTGGGCGACATCGTGTCCCTGGCGCTAGCTGGCCACCGCCGGGTGGTGCTGGGGATGTCGGCCACGGGATACCTGCCGCGCGCCGCACGCACCCATCTGCTGGCCGAACCGCAATGGGCCATGCCCGACGACCAGCCCGGCGGACTGAGCATCTTCCGCAGCACCCCCGTCATCGACCACCTCCCACTGGCCGTGGGCAGCACGCCCTACCACGAGCGCGACCTGCATGTATCCGCCCTCGCGCGCGGATACGCACCGGCCCTCGTGAAGGACCTCCAACGCCTGGCGAGCGACGCCGCCACCGCCCACCGGGCCCGCGCACTGATCGCCGTCAACTCCTACCGCCAGGCCCGCCTCTTCGCCGCCGCCCTGTACGAAGCCGCTCTCACGCTCGGCCGGAAGCTGAAAATCTTCGTGGCCACCCCGGACAAACACCACCCCGACCTGCCCTCGGTACCCGACGCCGTCACCCTGGTCACCCGCGACCAGTTCTCCCAGCTCGCCGACCGGTGCGGTGATGTGCTCATCTCCCCGCTGCCACGCACCGAACGAGGCCTGAACATCCTCACCACCGCGCCCTCAGGCAAACGCGAATCGGCCATCACCCTGATCGGTCTCGCCATCCGCCCGGTGATGCCGGTCGACGAACCCGCCGCCCTGTCCGCCAGCGTCGCCGCCTGCGCCTGGCGCTCCACGCCGCGCCCCCACAGCACCCCCGCTGCCCGCCTGGCCGCCATCCGCAAAACGGCCCGCACACGCCTGTGGGCCATCCTCGCCGCCCCCAAGCGCTTCACCGCGCTCCCCGAGGACCTGCGCTGCGAGCTGATCGCAACGGTCCTCGGCCAGTGCATCCAGCTCGCCGGACGCGGCCGACGTGGACAGACCCACGTCGAACTCCACCTCATCGACGGCGCCTTTCACGACACCACCTGGGGCACCGACCTGCCCACCCTGGTGCGCGAACTCTACGAGAGCTACACCCCCAAGGAACTCGCCGGCACCGGCCGCACCTACGGCTACACCGCCGAGGAGTTCCTGCAATACGCCCAAGCCCCCCACCTGCTCACCGGGCTGCGCAAGGGGTACCCCGACCACTTCGGAGCGGCCGCATGACCGTGTGTCCCGCCGGCGACGAACACCGCAAACGCGCGGGTCTGCTGCAGTACCGCACCCATCCGAAAGTCCTGGGCACCGTCTTCGCCTACCGACCCGGCCCGGTCGCCCTCGAACTGTGGGACGGCCTGTGCCGCGCCTACAAGAAGCGGGTGGGGGATACCAAGCAGGACGTCCAGCCGCCCTACCGCTCACTGGAAGCCATCCTGCGCGCCGTACTGGGAACGTGGGCACGCTGGGACGTCAGCGACGGACGGGCACAGCTGCTCACCGGCGCCGAGATGTCCAGCGAGGACCGCAGAGACGTCTTCCTCTACTGGGGCGAGGCCGTCCTCTCCGACGAGCCGGGACGCACAGCCATCCAGCGGCTGGCCGATGCGATCGCCGCCGCGCCGGCCCTGCCCTATCCCGACCTGCCCCGCTCCGTGGCCGGACGGCGTTCCCCGCGATGGTGGCCGGGAGAACTGGCCCGCTGGCGCCTGGCCGAGGACCTGGCCGCCATCAACTGGCAACTCGGCGCGGAGAAACCGGCCCGTTTCGTGCTGTGCACCGATGGCACCCTCGCCGCCACCGGCCACGAACTGCCCAGCGCCCCGGACACGGAAGGGCGGGTACGCCGGCTCCTTCCCCGCATCAAGATCGGCACCGCGGCTACCGGGCACTCCACACGCCATGCCATCACCGTCAACGCCGTCACCACCTTGCTGGCCGACCGCTGGTACAAGGTCGCTACGGTCCTGCTCTCCAACCCCGATCAGTCCCTCGCCGTCACCGCCTACACCGACGGACCGCCCTGGAAGCGCCGACTCAACGTGCCCGCCGTGGCCGCCAGCCGGCGACTGGCCGGATTGCCACGTCTGATCCACCGGGTGCCGCCTTTCCCCGAGGCCCTGGAGGAGAACCTCATCGCGGCCACGGCCGAGCTGGGCGCGGTGCGCGCCGTGGCCCCCGAGAGCGTCATCACACCCGGTCTGGGCCGCGGACACGGTATGGAGATGTTCCGCCGGATCGAGGCGCACATCGAGGAGCACTGCGAGCCCTATCAGGAGTCCTCCCCTCTGTACATCGAAGTGCCGGGCCTGTCGGTCCCCACGACCAATACCGGGGTGCGCACCAGCGGCCCGATCCTTCCCCAGCACCTGCCCTCCGCCATGGACGCCGCCAGCATCGGCCATCTGCTCCTGGTGGTGCTCTACCACACCGACGAAGTCCGCTCACGGGTGCAGCGCGAGATCGCACGCCAGTGGCACCTGGGCGACACCTTCGTCGCCTTCGACGGAACCGTGAAGCATGACGTCATCCCCGGCCGCGTCGACGTGCTCTTCCTGCAGGACAAGGCAGGCGCCCTCGCGCACGGCCCGGCCACCGCAGAGCACCGGCAACAACAGCTCGCCGAACTCCTCGCCCCCTTCCAAAGAGAAGAGCAGGTCATCACCGCCCTCTGCGAGACGGAATGGGACCCCCACCGCAAGTACCCCACACCCCAGGAGAAACAGAAGGCAGAGGCCGAGGACGGCAAGTGGCCCTCCAAACAAGCACTGGCCCGGCTCGGCATCAGCTCGCAGTACATCAAGCAAGCCCCGCCGCCCGTGCCCACGCTCAAGAAAAACGGCGAACCATGCTCGCCGTACTTCATCAAGAAGGCGACCGAAGCACGGGAGAGCGGGCTGACCAGCTCAACGGAGTACGCACTCCGTGACATGGCCCGCGGCCTTGGAATTGTCGACCACCGCCTCGGCACCGCGTTCGGCAAACTGCCGCTGCACCCCTGGTGGCACATCGGCATCCACATCCGCCGGCACGCCCAGCCCCGCCCGTACGGTCGGCGAAACACCAAACCCGCGCCCGTGACCATCACACTCACGGCCATCCGTCCCGTCGCAGGCCCCAACGAGCCGTGGACCGTGTGGGCCTACTCGGCGGTCACCTCACAGTGGGAGCCCTACCGACACACGCGACTGGCCGTCCACTCAGTCCACCTCGGATTCGACGTCTCGGGCCTCTCCACCATCGGCGACGAGAGCCACCAGGCGTCGGCCGCAGCGCAGATCACCGAAGCCGCGCTCATCGCCGCACGCACCCAACTCCCCCTGCCTGGCCCCATGGTCCTCTACGTCGACGGCGACACCACCGAATACATCTGGGCCGGCCTGCGGGACGAGAACCTCGGACAACAGCCCCCCGCAGACCTGCCCCGCCCCGCCTCCTGGCTGCCCGGTCACGGATTCCCCCCAGCCCAACGGCCACTCGCCGTCGTCCGCACCATCACCGACCTCGAACGCATCGGACGACCAACCGGCGCGTATGTTTGGAGCAAGAATGACCAATGGTGCCGGACCAAAACCACCGAAAGCCCATACCAGCTGGTGTCCGACGACGGCACAGGTTACGTCCCCGACTTCCTCCTCACCACCGTGCCCCGCCCCTGGGCCGCCGGACCTCCCGGCCGATTCGGCTCCGACTTCTCACGCTTCGCCCCGGAAGCCGCCAAACGGCAGGGGAAGAACGGCTACGCACACACAGCCGTGCGCCTCACCACGATCCCCACCGCAGAGAACGCCGATGCTGACCTCATCGGAAAGGCGGGCGTCGTGCTCATCAACCAGGGCGTCAGCTGGGACGGCCGGCAAACCGAGCCCACCCCCCTCCGGCTGGCAAGACAGATCGACACCAACCACCCCTACTACCGGCGCAGCTGCGAAGAGCCCCAAGACCCCACGTCGGCAGCCCAAGCCCCGGACAGTTAGCCCGAACAAGATTCGAACAGAAGCGCTTGAATTCAAGCGCTTCTGTTCGAATCTTGTTCGGATGTATCGATGTGAGACCCCGCCGACAGTTGGCCCCGGCAGCGGCGGGTGACCTGGCAGCCTGAGTGTGGTTCACGCCGGGCGGGCACCCGGTGTTGCTGCAAGAGGTGCGGTCGAAGCTGTTCGCGCAGATGCCGCGCGAAAGCGCCTTGCTGCCGGCAGGAACAGCTCGCGGTGGGCGCCCCGTACACGCCTGAGCCGGGCAGACCGGGAACCACTCACGCCCCGCACCTCTGCAGCCCGCCGCGGCCGGGCCCCACAGGGGCGTTGACTCCGCCTGCGCCACCTCGCTATCGGAACTGGGCATGCGCTTCCCGTGCCGCGCCGAGCACTTGAGCTGCTGTGTCCGACACTGCTGCCGATACGTGGGCGGACACAGCGCGGCTCCATCGCGCCCTCGAACGCCCACATGAGGCCTCGGAACTGGAAGTGCTGCCTCGGCGTCAGGCGTAGCAGGCCGGCTCCGCGTCCGCGACGAGACCGCCGCCGCAGCGCGCCGAGCTGCTACTCGCATCGCGCGCCGCAATGGCCCCGCACGGAGAGCAGGTTGAATCCTGGGTGCCCTGCCCCGCCGTGTGATGGCCTGGGGCTCTGCGCCGCCCGGCGGGAACTCCCGGACCTGCCCACCGAGCCGTCACCTTCGCCGAAGCCGCGCTCCTTGCCTCTCCCACCTTCCCCGTAGGCGGGAGAGGCAAGGAGCGCAGGAAGCCCGACCTGCACCGTCCCATGCCTTACTGAGGCCGTCGCGGCCTGTACGCTGGCCGCGAACAGCCAGGCGCCGCAAGGGAGTTGAGCGATTACCTGTTGGCCCGAGCGCCGACCGGCGCAGAGGCGGAGGAGCGTGGCACCGGTTCGCCAGGAGCGCATACGGGCAGCGGGACGCCCCTGACGGCTGGTCTGCTGCCCGTGCCACCTCCGCCGCATGAGGTCACACCCCAGAAAAACACAGAAGGGAATCACTACGTGATCAGAAACCAAATCCAATCAATTTCTTCGTGATGAACGCCGAGGGGTTCCTGAGTTTTTCTGCGGCTCGGGAAAAATTCGAGCCGCCCCCACCGGCACGGCCGTGAAGCGAGGCTCAGCTCTCCGCGTTCTGGAGTCCTGTGGGTCGGAGAGGGATCTCGAAATGATCGGGTGGATTCTGCGGGAGTAGGAAGAGCGGGAGCCCCTTGCCCAGGTGCGGAAGGTGTTCGCTGCCGTCGATCGGACGGTTCACTGGTCCTTCGAGGCGGACAACTTGCTTGCGCTGGCTAGCCTCCCCGCGTCCTGGCTTCTGCGAGGCGTCGGAGGTCGTCGCGTACGGTGCTGTGTCGAGGGCCTCAAGGTCGGGGGTTCGCCGCCCGGCCCGCGGGTCCTCTCCTCTTGTCCGGGCCGCCGAGCCGGGGGAACGGGCTCCGCAGCCGTCCGATCCGGAAGGAAAGCGCATGGCACTGCAGGTTCTGCGGGCGCAGGACAGAACACCCTCGCCGTGGAAGAACGGCGGAGGCGTCACCTCCGAGGTGGCCGCCCGCCCCGAGGGGGCGGGGACCGGCGATTTCGTCTGGCGCGTCAGCATCGCCGATGTCGCGCAGAGCGGACCGTTCTCCGTCTTCGAGGGCGTGGACAGGATCATCACCGTCGTCGACGGTCCCGGCATGACCCTGACGGTCGACGGCACTACGCACGAGATGGCCGCACCGTACGAGCCGTTCGTCTTCTGCGGTGACTCCGAAACGGAGTGCGAGTTGCTCGGTGGCCCGATCGTCGACTTCAACGTCATGGTGCGGCGCGCCGATGCGATGGCGGGGGTCCGGATCATGCGCGACCGCTTCGCGGTGCGGCCGGAAGCCGGAACCTGCGTGCTCGCAGTGGTCCTTCACGGGTCGGCCGCCCTCGGCCGGGAGTCCGTCCGCCTCGACCGCCTGGACGCCGCACTGCTCGCCGAAGGGGACGCCGACGACATCGACGTCGACGGGGTTCTCGCACTGGTCACCGTCGCCGACCGCGGTGCGGACTGATCCGGCGGGCCGGTTGCCCCACCGGCGCGGGTCGCGGACAGCGGCAGTCGGCGGGCCCCGGCTTCCTCGGGCCATGGGCAACGCAGTCCGTTTTCGTGGCACCGAGGATGACTCTCTCCACTCGCCGTGACGTCATTTCTCGTCAATATTCACAACGCCGAGGAGCGCGTCGGCGGCGGCGCGGCCCAGCAGACCGCCGCCCAAACCGAGGGACAAACGCTGTTGCTTGAAGTGAATGAAGCCAGCGCTGCGCCGTACGACCTCCAAACCGGTCGCGCGCCTGGCTTTATAGAGCCGGGAGCTGGTTTCCCCTTGCTATCCCAGGCAGCGCTGCGCCCCCACGTCTTGGAATCGATGTTGGCCCGAGTCAGAAGTTCCGGTCCGCAGCCGTTCGTCCGGGCTTTTGCAGGAGCCCGGCTCCGAACCGCGTGGTGCCCCAGAATGTGGCCTCTCTGCCGGGGCATCACCGACCACGGCTGGCGGGCAGGCCTTGACCTTCCGGGCCCGCAGTCCGCCTTGCACGCTGCCGTCACGCTGATGGCAGGCCTGCCGCTGCTTGCTGCCCACAGGTACGGTGCCAACCGGGCCAGCTGCACGGTCTTCTAGCAGAGACGCGGGGTGTCGTGCCCTGCGGCGGTAGCGTCAGCGGCATGCAGATCGAGGAGGCTCTCGGGGAGGCGG
Source organism: Streptomyces sp. NPDC007983 (assembly GCF_042958345.1). NCBI lineage: Bacteria > Bacillati > Actinomycetota > Actinomycetes > Kitasatosporales > Streptomycetaceae > Streptomyces > Streptomyces sp. NPDC007983. The sequence goes on along the minus strand of NZ_JBIBJI010000038.1, from coordinate 3,019 downwards.
AATGGGCGGAGCCAGGCGTCCGGTAACGCAGAGACCGACGTGCGCCTCGTGCTCTGCGCCGTATCTGCCCTGACCACCGTCATGGCCCGGCGGGAATGTCCTGGGGGCGAGACGGTTCGCCAACTGCTGACTGAGCACGTCGTCGCGTAGTAACGCAAGCATTCTGAGGACCGGCTCACTCATATCCGCCGCGCTGGCGAGGACCCGGGGCACCACGTGCTCTTGCGGGTACGCGTTCCTGCCAGTCTGCTGTAAGTGAACCCGTGCCGACGGCTACTGGGGCAGCACCAGCGCGCCTACCGCGGCGACCAGGGCCGCATGCTCGGGCCCGTGCATCAGGTACAGGGTGCTGATCCCGGCGAGCAGCTGGGCCACGGCGCGCGCGGCGGCCATCTTTTCGGCACTGGCCGCCTGAAGACGGGTCAGAGGGCCAACGGCTCCGGCCTGGATCCAGCGGTCGAGGGTGCCGTCATCCTCGGCCCTGCCGCGCCTTCTTTGCGACCGCGTCGACGAGGGTCTCGCTGGCGCGTATGCCGACGGCCGCGGCCAGGCGCATTGTCCCGCGCTGCCGTCGGAGTTCCTCACTGCGCTCCAGCTCGGCGCCAGGGGCTTCGAGCAGACGCCGGATCTTGGCGGGGTGCGGTGGCCCGACCAGGCTATGCCCCAACCCCTGCCCAGCCCTGCGCAGAAGGCATCCAGGACCTCCTCGCCGCCCACGGCCAGCCGCTGCGCCCTGGAACTCCCGTACGGCCGATCACGGAGGCTTCGGCACCGCGGCTTTCCCCGGCAGGCCAGGCATACCAGGCGAGCATCGTCTAGCGCGGCTCCCGCCCCGGCCGTGCATGCCGGCCCAGGGCCGCGGTGATGGCAACGATCTCCTCGGAGACACCGACACCGACACCGAGCCGCGCGCCAGCAGCTGCCGCTCGTGTCCGGGCAGCGGGCTCGCCGCACGGCACCGCTCCACCTGCGCTGCCGACGCGGCCACGCCGAGCGTCGCCAGACGCTCGATCAGCCGTTGGCGCCGTGCTTCTCCTGGCGCCTCACAACCGCCCTTGCCCTCGCCGCCTCCTGAGCCTCCGCCCTGCCCACCACATGCTCCATCCTTTCCTGCGCCTATCCTCCTGGTATCCCGACCGTCCATAAAACGGAAAACATCCAGCGGGTGTATCCCGCAAAGACAACCCACCTGTCACCCACAAAGTCACCGCCCCAAACAGTTTCTTCCGAAACCTCGCTAAGCCCTTGAGATGGGAAGTGAAAAGAATGTGCCTGTGCGTTCAGGGCCTGCCCTGCCCGGCTCCCTACCATCAGGCTTCAGAGATACGCTGGGACCAACCACCGGCCCCGGAGGGAAACCCTCAAGATCCACCATTTGCAAGTCACCTCAAAACTACCTGCCGCGGCCACCAGCACACGATATCTAGCCGCGATTCGACGAGCGCAGTCTGCTGTCTCCGAGGAAGCTGATCTAGAAAGATGACGTGGCCGTACTGTTCCTGTGCTCAATTCACGGTCCCCCCTCAGCACTGGCACCCGGAACACCGACCAGGCAGTCGTGGCTCAGGGCTTTCCTCGGCGGGGAAGCTACAGGGCCTGCTGCCGAAATACCAGGCATATGTGAAAGAAGACTGTGCGGTCACCGTAGGCATATTCCGGATCGCAGCCGGACTGCTTAGCTGCCACCGTGGCGTACGGCCGATGGCGTCAGCGTTGATCTCAGCAGCCCAGTGTCCTCGAGCCTCCGCGGTCGACAGCGCGAGCGGGCGTCTTCCCGGTGGACGCCGCCGGCGGGGCTCAGAACAGGCGAGAGGACATCGGGCTGGAGCTACCTGTGCCTGCGAAGTGGCCAGGCATCCTGCGCCGGGGCGTGCCTTCGAACGGCGGTGTGCCTCGGCCGGTGGCCCACTGCGCATGAGAGCTTGGCAGTGGGCTTGTGACTGACACACCACCGTGCACATCACGGAGCAGCTGCCTGCGCGTCCTCGGCACCCAGCTCGGCCACGAATGCCTCGTGCGTCACGAACGGCCCATCGGCGGCCTTGCGGTGGTCGGCTTCGGTGATGTCAGCCTGGTCCCGCAGTCGCCGCACCTCGGCGAGCTCCTCCCAGGAAACGAGAACTACAAGAGGGGCACCCTCGTCACCCAGAACGGTACCCAGGGGCGTGTGCACGAGAGCGTGCTGTCAGGCACGGGCCGGACGTGGCAGCACGATTGGAGTATGGAGAAGGCAGCAACACCAGCACGTGCCCCCGACTTTGGAGCACACCACCCAGAGCCCCCCGGCTGGGAGCGTAGCTGCCAGGGCAGCCCCGCCAGGTGTCCATGGCCGCATGCAGGATGTGCTCTCCACAACTGCCACGCCGTCAGGCGTGCACCCCTCTTCGCTCAGAGCACCATGAAGACCCCTGTCCCTGCCTGTTAGGGCACACCAGCCTGCCGCCGCGCACACCACACCGAGGTAGAACTCGCCCGCTCCGAGCCCCGACAAAGGGTCAGACAACTAACCCAAGTACCTTCATAACTACGGGAGTTGAGACACATCACCCCGGCGCCGACAGGCGCCGGTTACCCAGTCCCAGGACACCCCGCCCCGGTGGGCCGCCAGGCCCCGGACAGAGAAGAGAACCCGTGACACCACGGGCGCCGGCAGGCGCCTCCCGCCCACTAACCCACAAGACACCAAAGCAACGTCATTCCGCCAGGAATGACATCACAACAAAAACTATCCCAACGACGACATTAATTCGGCCGCAAGGCCGAAAAAGAAACCTTCCAATAAACCTCACGTCTTTTTAATACCTAAGCCGCCGTCAAAAACAAAACTGAAAGCTTTTTGCCGTCAGGCAAAAACATGAACTCCGAATCCAATTCCAACCTTGAATTTTCGTCAGAAAATTCACTCGACAAATAAGGGCCGCGTCAGCGGCCCGGCATAAACCACAGAGAATTCGCCGTCATGGCGAATTCCGGCGTGGAATTTCGTCAGAAATTCCTTCAGAGGCATTTGTGCCTCCCG
>NZ_JBIBJI010000037.1:0-49765 GCF_042958345.1 Streptomyces sp. NPDC007983 | reverse complement strand
GGGCTCCGGCAGAGCACCGGCCGAACCGGGTCTTGTTATGACAACGCGGCGGCCGAGAGCTTCTGGGCGGTACTCAAAGAGGAGATCGGCACCCGGGTCTGGCCCGACCGGGCCACCGCCGCGCCGAGGTCTTCACCTTCATCGAGAGACCCCGTTGCCCAATTCGCTCATGCGGCAAGGGCGAGAGCAGCCAGCCGTGATGTGCGGGTGCGTGCGAGTGGGGTGTCGTTCCACCAGGCATCCAGACGGATCAGGTTGATTGCTGCTGCGGTGAGAACGTGCGCTAGGTGTGTTTTGGCCAGGCCCACATAGCGTGTCCGGCGGGCTCCCGTGGTCGTGACGGCCTGGTGGATGGTGCCTTCCACGCCTGCGCGGGCTGCGTAGCGGTCCTTCCACTCGTCCGTGGCCTGCTCGGCGCGTACGCGTTCCAGCATGGCGTCCTGATCCTGGGGGCGGACGGTCAGCTGGCGTCCGTACTGGATGGATCGGGTGCACTGGTCGCGCACGGGACAGGGCGCGCAGGTGGTGGTCGCGAAGCGGATCCGGATTGCTTCGCGGCCGGTGCTGTCCACTCCCTGCGTCCAGTACCGGCTCGTGGCGCCGGTCGGGCATGTGGCCTGCCGGGCCTGCCAGTTGATGGTGAAGGCGGCCTTGCCGAAACCGCCCTTCTTCACCGACTGCGGGGTGTTGTTCGACCGGACCGGGCCGACGACGCTCACACCGAGAGCGACCGGCGCGGTCACCAACAGCTCGGCAGAGGTGTAGCCGGCATCCAGCAGATGCTCCGCGGGGAGAAGCTTCCGGTCGGCGAGGCCGCCATGGACCGCGTCGACGACCATCGCGTCGTTGACCGTGGCGTCCGTCGTGACCACATGGGTGATCAAGTGCGGGCGCCGCGCCTCCGTGACGTCGTCGCAGCTCTCGCTGAGGTGGATCTTGTACCCGACCCAGGCTGATCCGCGTTTCTTCGCGTACCGGGCGTCAGGATCGTAAGGCGAGGCGATCAGTACTCTGCTCGGCGGGAGATCATCCTTCCCCCGCCAGGCCACCTCCTCAGCGCCCTCGGTGACGGTGCGGGTGAACTGCTGCACCCACACCGTGCGCAGAACACCGACAGCAGGCACCTGACGCAGCCATGCCGGTGTCGTCGGCGCGAAGGCCGCTTCGAGGAGGCGGTATCCGTCGGTTGCGATCTGCTGGGCGAGCTCACGGCGTTCCTGCTCGTCGGTTGGCAGCCGGTAGGCGTCGACCCGTGTCCCGTAGCGGTCCTGCCAGTCAGGGGCCATCCACGCGCGCATCCAGTCGGGCGCCGCCGCGGCGAGGGCCTCCAGTGCGGCCCGCAACCTCTCCCCGACAAACTCCAGGCGGTTGAGGGTACGGACCGCGGCCAGGACATGTGTGGAGTCGGTGCGCTGCCGCCCGCCGGCGGCAACCAGCCCCATGTCGGCCAGCCGTTCCAGGAGCAGGTCCAAGATCCTGCCCTCCAGGCCGTGTGCCAGGAGCCTGTCCCGGAAGCCGGTCAATACGGTGTGGTCGAAGCCGGGATCGGTCAGCTCCAGGCCGAGCAGGTACTTCACATCGATCCTGGCCCGCACCGCGTGCGCGGCCTGGCGGTCGGTGAGGTTCTCGGCGAACTGCAGGATACTGACCAGAGCCAGCCGGCCAGGGGAGATACCGGGACGCCCCCGGACTCCGAAGGCTTCCCGGAATTCCTCGTCCGAGAACAGCGGGCCGAGGGCATCCCGGATCCGCATGACCAAGCAGCCCTTGGGGAACGCCGCTTGGGCCACCTCGCGCGTTCCGGCGGGGACATCCGCCCCCGAGTCCGCTTGCATGGACATCGTCCCACCCCCGTTCCACGGCCGGACGTCCTGTTCACGCCCGTATGCCACCGCTCACCACACTCGTGGCTCCGGCTGGCACGCGCCCCACGATCACGTCGGCTTCACCCAATTGGGCAACGGGGTCATCGAGACCTTCTACAACCGGCGCCGCCTGCGGAAACACGCTGCCTTCGGGTACATCACGCCCCGCGAGACACGCCAGCGGCTCTCCAGAACGACCAAGCACTCGCAGCGTAGAAGAAGAGTGTCCAGGACCACGGGGAAACTTCAGATTCGTCTTCCACCGCGAAGACGGACGCCCGCTGCACCCGGAGTATGTCCTGAACCACTTCCACTACCTCGCCCGCCAGGCAGGCGTTCCGCGCACCAGCGTCCACGACCTGCGCCACCTCGCCGCAACGCTGGCGCTGACCCACGGTGTCGAGCTGACCATCGTGTCGAAGACCCTGCGCCACTCCACGATCTCCACCACGGCCAACATCTACGGCCACCTCACCAAACCCGCGGCCCGCCAAGCCGTCGATGCCATCGCCAAGCAGCTCGACCGCGAGGAAAAGCGCTACGACCACCCAACGACCACCAACCGAAAAGGCCGCCCCCGCCTTCCGGCGGAAACGGCCTCCGACCTGCAATAACACGGTCGGGACGACAGGATTTGAACCTGCGACCCCTTGACCCCAGCACGCCGAATTCCCCGGAATTACGGCGCTTTCCGCAGGCGAAATACGTGTGGTAACGCCTGAGTTGTGCGGGGTCGCGCACACCGTGTGGTCCCCAAATGGTCCCCACGACTACGCCTCCATAAGCCAGCTTCGCATTCACTTCCATCATGCACCGCTTGGCAACATTGGACAAAAGCCCACCCGGGAGAGGAATGTGCGGGCGCACCCCGGTCTGCCACATGGCCGTGGCACGAGTAGCCGTACGCCGCCTGAGGTGCAGCGACGGATATTCCAGCCAGATTGCGCGGTCGGCCCAGTCCAGGGGTGGCCTCGGGGCGCTACTCCGGGTGCGCCGGCGTCCATGGAGCGCCGTCACCCGGCAACGGCCCCCACACGAGCGCGCCCCGGTGAATCCCGGGGGTGGCCTCGGCCATCAACAGGCCGGTGCCCTGGGCGAGGGCTTCAGCCACGGTGTCCAAGAACTCGCTGAGGGATCCGTGCCCGGGGGAAGTGAGCGGTTCCGACGGCGGCTCACCAGCGTCCTGACTGAAGGTAGCGAGTCGGCCCTCGGCGTCGATTGCCAGGCCGCCCCACGGAGGCAGGGAGTAGTCGGTGACGGCGAAAGGCACCCAGGAACCCCAGAACTGATCGGTGGTCCCTCCGCTCCCCCGGACGTGCGCGATCTCCTCAAGCGGCAGCAGATGGTGCTGGGCGAGAAACAGCCCTGGATCGTATTCGTCGGGGTCGCGGTCAAGGGCTGAGGCATCGACCGTTCCGTCGCACACCATCAGCAGCGTCGCCAGGTCGGCGGGCAGGCCCATCCCCAACTGGTCCTCCGCGGATCGCACGTCTGCCACGGCAGCGCCCGGCCGTAAGGTGGCGTGCGAGGCGGGTGCGTGCACCGCCAGCCAGTCTGCGATGGCGGTCCAAGCGGGCAGAATGTCACTCATCGTGTCCTCCATTGGCGTAGACGAGAGGGAAGCGGGGCACGCCTACCCGATGTCCACCGGGTAGGCGTGCCCCGCTTGCCGTACTACACAGGCCGGGCCATCAGCACCTTCACGGCGCAGCGGCCGGTCAGTTCATCTTGCACTTGATCTCGGCCTTGGACGGGTCGCAGTCCGCGAACCGGGCGTTGGCCGGGTCGACCCAGTACTCGTCGTAGTCCGCGTCCCTCGGCGGAGACCGACGTACTCGTTACGTCGACCTTGACCCCGCAAGCGCCGCGGCGATGTGACGCCGAGCACGCGTTCCACCGCGCGGATGTGTCCGCTGCCGCCGAGTCGTCCGCGGCGGGCCGGGCCCGGTACCCGGCCAGCCGCAGGCCCCGCTGCGACCGGCGGTCAGCGCAGGCGCACCGGCACCGAGGCGGGCAGGTCGTCGACGCTTGAGCCCACGTGCAGGGTGAACTCCCCTATTTCATAAGCCCACGCGCCCTCGTCCCAGTGCGCGAAGGCGCGGGCCGGGACGGTGACGTTCACGGTTTCCGTGGCGCCCGAGGCGAGGCGGACCACCGCGTGGCCCACCAGCCACCGCGCCGGGCGGTCGACGGACGTGCGCGCGCGGGAGGCGTAGACCTGGACGACGTGTTTGCCCGCGCGGCCGCCGGTGTTGGTGACCTCGGCGCGGACCTCTACGGCACCGCCGGGGTCGACTTCCGCGGTGGCGGTGGCCCGGTCCACGCCCCAGGTGGTGTAGCCGAGTCCGTATCCGAACGGATAGGCGGGGGCGGTGCCGGATCGCAGCCAGGCCCGGTAGCCCACGTGGACGCCTTCGTCGTACCGCACGGTGCCGTTCACCGGCGTGACGTCGAGCACGGGCACATCGCTCTGCCGGGCCGGCCAGGTGGTGGGCAGTCGGCCGCCGGGCTCGCGGGATCCGGTGAGCACGTCGGCGAGCGCGTTGCCGTATTCCTGGCCGCCGAACCAGGTCAGCAGGACGGCGGCGACGTCGTCGCGCCAGGGCATTTCGACCGGTGAGCCGGAGTTGACGGCCACCACTGTGCGGGGGTTGGCGCGGGCGACGGCGGATACGAGTGCGTCCTGGCGGCCGGGTAGGGCGAGTGAGGTCCGGTCGAAGCCCTCCGACTCGACCTCACTGTTCGTGCCGACGACGACCACCGCCACGTCGGCCCACGCCGCCGCGGCGGCAGCGCGCTCGATCAGCCCGTCGGGGTCGGAGTCGTCCGCCTCCGCTCCGAGTGTGTACGCGAGGGCTCCGGCGAGGCCGGTGTCCTTGGGGATCTGGTATTTGACGCGGATGTCCACCGCTTGGCCCGTGGTCACCTGGACGGCCGCGGACGTGGTCGGCGGGTGCAGGAACGCGGCGCCGAGTTGTTCGTCGGCGAGCTGGGCATCGGCGTCCAGGACGAGCTTCCCGTCGGCCCAGATGCGTGAGACTCCTGGGGCGGCGACGCCGAGGCGCAGCGTCTCGGTGCGGGGGGAGGTGTAGCGGGTGGTGATCTCCAGGGTGTCGGAGCGGTCGACCGGGGCGTCTCCGCCGAACCAGACGAGGCGGGTGGCGCGGCGGTCCTCGGTGAAGAGTTCGCGCCCTTCGTTCAGGAAGCGTACGCGCACCCCCGGCTCACCGGTGGCGGGGTTGGTGAGAGTGTCCAGCGGCAGTTCGGCGACGCCTTCCTGAGCGACGGCGCCGAGCGCGTATTCGACGTCGGCCTCGGGGAAAGCGGCGAGAATGCCGTCGAGGGGGCTGGCGACCTTCTCCGGCACGACGGTGGCGCTGCCGCCGCCCTGGGTGCGGGCGCGGTCCGCGTTGTGCCCGATGACGGCGATCCGGGTCACCGCACCGGGGTCGAGCGGCAGCACACCACCGGTGTTGCGCACCAGTACCATTCCCTCCGCCGCCGCCTCGCGGGCGAACGGGGTGTCGGAGTCAGCCGTCGCCGGCTCTACTGCCTTGGTGCCCTCCAGGGCGCCGACGCGCGCGGCGAGGGCGAGGATGCGCAGGACCTTGCGGTCGATATCCGCCTCGTCGACGGCGCCGGACTCGACGGCGGCGAGCAGGGCGTCGCCCCAGGCTCCGCGGGGTCCGGGCATCTCCAGATCCTGGGCGGCGCTGGCGGCGTTCGTCGAGCGCACGGCCGTCCAGTCGCTGACCACGACGCCGTCGAAGCCCCACTCCGAGTTCAGCGGGGTTTCCAGAAGGTCGTTCTCGGTCGCGGTGACTCCGTTGACGGCGTTGTAGGCGCTCATCACGGCCCAGGCCCGTGCCTCGGTCACGGCCTTCTCGAACGGCAGCAGGTACACCTCGCGCAGTGTGCGCTCGGAGACCTCCGTGGAGGCGGTGAAGCGGTCGGTCTCGTAGTCGTTGGCGATGTAGTGCTTCGGTGTCGCGGCCACGCCGTTGTCCTGGATGCCTCGCACGTAGGCGGCGGCGAGGCGGCCGGTCAGCAGCGGGTCTTCGCTGAACGCCTCGAAGTGCCGCCCGCCCAGTGGGGAGCGGTGGAGGTTGATGGTGGGGCCGAGCACCACGTCGACGCCCTTGTGACGGGCTTCCTGGGCGATGACCGCGCCGTAGCGGTAGGCGAGGGCGTCGTCCCAGGAGGCCGACAGGGCGGTCGCGCTGGGCAGGTTCAGGGAGGGCTCGCGTTCGTCCCAGACCGGCCCGCGTACCCCGGAGGGACCGTCGGACATGAGGATGCTCCGCAGTCCGATCTTTTCCAGGGGCCACGTCGACCAGAAGTCACGCCCGGTCAGCAGCTTGACCTTCTCGGCGAGCGTCAGGCGCCCCAGCAGTTCGCGCGCATCGGGGGCGGCGGGGTTGGCGGACACGGTGCTGCCTTTCTCGGTGGGTGCGGGGAAGCGGGATCTTCACCGCGTGGTGTGTGCGGTAGACGTACGTCGCCGGGGTCGCGCGGCCGCGCGGATCAGGCGGTGTCGCGGGCGAGCCTGCGGCGCTCCTCAAGGGTGTGCGTAACGCGCCGCGCGTCCCGTGGGTAGGTGGTGTGGAGTACGCCGAGCACCGCGGCGTTGAGGAGCATGAGGACCACCATGATCCAGAGGAAGACCTCCTGTATGCCGAAGCTCTCGGCGAGCTGGCCGGCGGCGAGGGCGAAGACGGCCCAGGCCATGGTCTCGAAGACGGACAGCCAGATGGCGAACGCCTGGCCACGGAGTTCGGGGAGGACGACCGCGGACACCAGCGGCCGGTTCACCGGGGGGTTCACCCCCTGGCCGAAGCCCATGAGGGCCCAGAAGACGCAGTAGATCCCGATCCCGCCGGAGTAGTGGAACTGGGTGCCGAAGAAGGCCACGACGGCGAAGAGGACCTGTGCGAGCTGGAGGTAGGACACGCGGCCCCGCTGGGGCCACCGCCGGTCGACGAACGCCAGGAGGTAGCCGCCGCCGACGGTCCCGGCGAGATATCCGGCGCCGAACGGAATGCCCACCACGGCCGCGACGGCGTTGCTGAAGCCGCGTTCGGCGACCAGGAACTGGATCCCGAAGATGACGATGAGCAGGTGACCGGAGAGGAGCCGCGAGAGCATCATCACCGAGTAGGTCGGGATGCGGAACAGGGACAGCACGGACTTCACCGTGACGGTCTTCTTCACCCGCGCCGTCTCGCTCAGGTCCGCGAGCTGTTCCTCGGCCGCCCCGACGCCGGGGTCCTTGAAGGCGACCGCGACGATGAGCCCGGCGAGAATGCAGACCCCGCCGATCGCCCACATCCCGTAGCGCCAGCCGTCGCTGAAGCCCGTGAAGAGAGCGATGACGGGGCCGATGATTTGCCCGAACGTGTTGGCGGCGCCATAGAGGATGCCGACCGCCTTTCCCCGCTCGCGGTCGGTGAAGGAGTCGGCGATGACGGCGTTGGCGATCGGGGAGGCGCCGATCAGACAAGCGGCCATGAGGGTGTTGAACAGCAGCAGGAAGCCGAAGTTGTGCGCGAAGCCCGCGAGGACTCCGAACAGGCCGCCGAGGACGGTGGTGAGCACGAGGGTGGCGCGGCGGCCCATCCGTCCCGCCAGCCACACCCAGAAAGGACCGGTCGGCACGGAGGCGACCTTGCCGAGCGCGGCGAGCGTGCCCAGATTGCCGCTGGTCAGGCCGAGCGCGGTGGATATGGAGGGGAAGAGGGTGGTGGTCGCGTTGTTCTCCGTGTTGTCCACGGAGATGACACCGGTGAGGGTCAGCAGGTTGCGCCAGCGGTGGGGGACGCGGGAGGCGGTGGCGGTGTGGGGTGCGGCGGTCGGTGCCGCGGACTGTTCCGTTGCCATGGGGTGTTCCTGTTCGGTGTTCTCAGGCAGCCATGGGGAAAGTGGCTACAGGTCCTGAAGACAGTCCGCGAGGGACCGCAGCGTGCTGGTGGGGATGACCGCGAGCCGCGCCAGGTCGAGCAGGCTCGACTGTGCGGGGAAGGCGATGAGTTCGGTGTGCGTGAGGGCGGGGAGGTGGTCCTCGACCACCGTCCTGACGGCGGGGTCCCTCAGCAGTTCGAGGACCGGCCGCTGGAGGAGAGGGCCGTTCGGCAGCTCTTCCGGCGTCGGCATCGGCTCCGCGAGTGCTTCCGCGCGTTCCGCCTGCTCCCGGACGAGCAGGTGCCGTTCGGTGATCTCGCTGTCGTAGGGGATGCCGAGCCGTTCGAACTGGCTGCGGGGGGCGTCACCGGCATGGAGGAGGTCGGCCAGCAGGCGCAGCATCCGCAGCTCGGCCTCCGGGTCGTCGAGGGGGTGCTGCTGTTCCGGGTCGTGTTCGAGGTCGAAGAGCAGGGTTCCGTGGCGCCAGGGGTTCATCCACCCGCCGGTGGTGGGGATTCGCAGGGTGCGCAGCCCCTTGGTGAAGGGGAATGGGTCGGCCGGCTCCCAGTCGGTGAGTTCCTCCACGGCGAAGCGCGCACGCATGTGCGTCGGCATGAGCGTGTACTCCTCCAGCGGGCCGTTCTCCGGGGTCGCCGCGGCGCGCATGTACACGTAGCGGCCGTCCGTCACGTTCACATGGCCGCCGTGGATGCCGAACAGCGCGCCCTCGCGCAGGCGCCGGTCGTCGTCGAGAACGGCCGCGAGGTCACGCCCCTGCATGTCGGGCGGGGTCGTGCGCCCGAAGTAGCGCAGCAGGGTGGGGGCGATGTCGATCGTCTGCGCGAGCGCGCCTCGGCGGGTGTCCGCGCCCCGGGTGCGCGGGTCCCACATGAACATCGGCAGATGCACGAGTTCGTTGAACCACGGCATGACCGACTTCGCCCACCAGCCGTGCTCGCCGAGCAGGAAGCCGTGGTCGGTGTTGACGATCAGCAGGGTGTCGTCCCACATGTCGTGCTCGTCCATGACGTCGAGCACCCGGCCGAGGGAGTGGTCGCACATCGACACGAGAGCGGCGTACCGGCGTCGTGCGTGCTCGACCTGGTCCGTGGGCTCGGTGACCTTCTGGTAGCCGGGCCAGTCGAACTCGGGGCCGGCGTGGTCGTCCGGGTAGCGGGAGGTGTACGGCTCGTGCACGAAGAAGGGCTCGTGCGGGTCGAAGAGCTCCAGCTGCAGCAGCCAGCGGTCCGCGTCCGCGTTGGTGTGCAGGAAGTGCACGCCTGCGTCGACGGTACGGGTCTGGGAGTGTTCCGCCTCGGTGGGCATATAGGTGCGGTTGATCGCGTCCTGGCGGTGCATGTGCGGGCCTTCGCCCTCGCGGAGCCCGTCGACGACGCCCTTCCACGGATCGCCTTCCTGGCCGCGGAAGAATTCCCACGTGGTGTAGCGGGTATGGTACGTCGCCCCGCCGTCCTCCCAGTAGTGCGGATGGTCCGAGACCAGGTGGGTGTGGATTCCCGCGTCCCGCAGCATTTGCGGCATCGAATCGTCGAAAGGCTCCAGAGGCCCCCACGAACGGTGCAGGAAATTGTAACGCCCGGTGTGGAGTTCCCGGCGGGCCGGCATACACGGCATCGATCCGGCGTAAAAGTTGTCGAACGTCACCGCCCGGGAAGCCAGCCGCGCGAAATTCGGCGCGTCCACGATCGTATCCGCGTACGGAGCGAGCATGTGCCGGTTCAGGCTGTCGAACATGAGGATGATGGCACGCACGGGAGGTGTTTCCTTCGTTCAGCGGGTGTCGCGGACGTTCAGCGGGCGTCGCGGAGAAGCACGAGGAGATCCGGGGCCCTGGCGCCCTCCGGAGCGTCGAGCAGCACCCGCCTCAGCGTCTCCAGGCGTTCCAGATATGCGTCTATCGCCCGCGTCCCGGACTCGTGGGCCCACTCGCCCACGAGCGTCGCCAGGTCCTCGTCGAACGGAGCGGACGTCTCGACGGCTTCGCGGCGGTCACGGTAGCGGTAGCGGGCCACTTGCTCGCGACGCGCAGTGAGCTCGGTGTCGATGAGACGCAAGAGCTGCTCGCGTGTCATGAATCCGGCAAAGGCGAGCCGCGCACCGAAATCGGGATCCTCGAAACGCGTCGGGGGGCTGTACGGGCCGGTGAGCCAGTCGAGGAAGACGGTCATTCCCTCGTCGGTGATCCGGTACGTCTTGGCGTCGGTGGCACCGGCTCGCTGCTGAACGGTGTGCATCACCCACCCACTGGATTCCATTTTCCCCAGGGACCGGTAGACCTGGCTCATCTGGGTGTTGGACCGCAGAAAGCGCCCATGGGTGTCCAGATATTTCTTCAGGTCGTACCCGGTACTGGGATGCCGGGCGAGCACACCCAGCAGAATGCTTTCGAGCTTCATTGCTCGCTCCTCACGGCGGCTCTCCGCGGGCTGTCCCTGCCCGGCAGATAGTGCATGCCACAAGTGGAATGGCTAAGGTGGGGAGACCATGACACATGTTGAATGCCTCCGCAAGAGTGTGGACAGGCCGGAACCAGCAGCACCCCCAGAGCCACGGCAGCCCCGCCTGCCTGGCCGGACCGCGAGCACACAGTGGGAGCGAGCATGAAGGACATCCGACCGAGCGGGTCGCGCTCCGGCGCCGCCATACCCTGGTACGAGGAGGGCGAGGAGCCGGATTACCGTTTCTCCCTGGCCAACGAGCGCACGTTCCTCGCCTGGATCAGAACGGGTCTGGCCCTGCTAGCGGGCGCCGTCGCCGTCGCCCAGTTCGTCCAGCCACTGGCACACAGCGAAGCGGGCGCGGCACTCGGGGCGCTGCTGGCCGTGACCGGAACAGCGCTGTGCGCTTCGTCCTACGGTCGCTGGCTGCGGGTCCAGCGCGCGATGCGCCACAACCGCCCGCTGCCGATGACCCGGCTGCTGACCGCGCTGGCCTGGGGCGCGTCCCTGGCGGGCATCGCCGTGCTGCTGCTGGTCTGGAGAGTACGGTGACCACCTGGCACCGCTCCGGAACGCCCCCGCCCTCCGCAGGCCCGCGCGACCCCGGTCTCCAAGCGGAGCGGACCGCACTCGCGCGCCGCCGCACGGCGCTCTCAGCACTGGTGGCCGCGGCACTGACGCTGCGCTTCGGACTGACACATGATGCCCCGCTGGTCACCGCGGCGGGCGCCTGCCTCGTGGCGACGGCGGCCCTGACCACCAGGTCATCCGGAACCGGCCGGCACCGGCTGCGGGCCGTGGCGTCCTGCGCCACGGTCGCCGGTCTCCTGGTCACCGCGCAGGTGGCACTGCTCGCTCACTGACATCGGCCACGCATTCGCTTGGCGTAACCTCGGCATCCACCCCCCGAACGGAGCAATGCCGCGCATGTCCCCGCACTGCTGCCCGCCCGGCCGGCCCGGCGACCCGGCCGCCGTCCCGGCCCCTGTCGCCTTCGAAGGGAACGGCCACGGCGACCGCGCCTCCGCCATACGGCTCCCCGGCGGAACCTTCCTCATGGGCAGCGAGGACCCCGACGCCAACCCCGGCGACGGCGAAGGGCCGGTACGCGAAGTCACCGTGGCCCCCTTCGCCATCGACGCCCACTGCGTGACCAACGAGCGCTTCGCCACGTTCATCGAAGCGACCGGGTACCGCACCGAGGCCGAACGGTTCGGCTGGTCCTACGTCTTCGCCACCTTCCTGCCCGGCGAACTGCTCCGCACCTCCCCGCGCCCGAAGAGCACCCCGTGGTGGTGCGGAGTCCAGGGGGCGTACTGGGCGGCGCCGGAAGGACCCGGCAGCGACGTGTCCGGCCGCTCGGACCATCCCGTCGTGCACGTCTCGTGGACGGACGCGAACGCGTTCTGCCAATGGGAGGGATCACGGCTGCCGACCGAGGCGGAATGGGAGTACGCCGCCCGCGGCGGCCTGGAGGGCAAACGCTTCCCCTGGGGCGATGAACTCACTCCCGACGGCGAACACCACTGCAATATCTGGCAGGGCCGCTTCCCCTCCCACAACACCGCCGAGGACGGCTACCTCGCCACCGCGCCCGTCACCGCCTACCGGCCCAACGGCTACGGCCTGCACAACGTCGCCGGCAACGTATGGGAATGGTGCGCCGACTGGTGGGCCACCACCCCTTTCCCGGCAGAGGGCCCCTGTACCAACCCCGCCGGGCCGCGCCATGGCACCGCGCGGGTCCTGCGGGGCGGCTCGTACCTGTGCCACGACTCCTACTGCAACCGCTACCGAGTAGCCGCCCGCACCAGCAACAGCCCCGACAGCTCCAGCGGGAACACCGGCTTCCGCGTCGCTTGGAACACTCCACCCGGGACCTGAAGGATCGAGTCCCTGGCCATCACCTGGCCACGATGGGCAAGAGGATCCGCAGGGTGGGTCGGCTCCGGTTCAGGCGGACTCCCGAATGGTGAGCCTCGGCCGCACGGCCGGGCCCTGCGCTGCTTGCGCCTCTTGGCCGTCCAGTAGCCGCCGGACCGTTGACGCCACCGTCGTACCCAACTCCGACATGTCGTGGAACGTCGAGGTGAGCCGTGGTCTGAGCGTCGCCCCCAGGGGGTGGTTACCGGATCCGATCACGGAGATGTCGCCTGGCACATCCAGCCCGGCGTCCCGAAGCACCTGGATGAGGGAGAGCGCGAACTCGTCGTTGTAGGCGTACACGGCGCTCGGCCGGTTTCCGGGATCGCGCCAGTGGTCCGTGACGGCCCGCACGCTGTCCACGGCCGGTTGGCAGTCGACGCGCTCCACGGGCACCCCCGCCGCGTCGGCGACCGCTCGTACGGCGTCGAATCGCTTCTGGGCGATGCCCGCCAACTCACCACCGGGGACCAGACAGGCCAGTTGACCGTGTCCGCGGTCCACCAGGTGGCGCGCCGCGCGGTCGGCCACGGCCGGCTGGTCCAGCACCATGGTCAATGAAACGGCTGGTCATCGGGCCACGACTGTCCTGCCGCCAGGTGCACCGCCGCAGCGAACGCCGTCCCGCTGCCATGCCCAGCTCCTTCACGGAGCGGGCCGGGTCATGGTAGCGGGGCAGATGAGGTGCGCCGATGCGCCCGGCCCGCTCCGGACGACTGGGCGTCGCGTGGGCGGTGTGCGCGCTGATACCCCCTCGCACGGCGGTTACGTAGTCCAGACCACGGGCGCTCAGCCCCGCCCGGAAAGCGTGCATCTGGCCGTATCCGGCGTCCGCCACCACGGTGCGGTCCTCCTGGCCCCACTCGGCCATTTCGTCCAGGGCATCCAGCGCCAGCCGCCACTTCTCCCGGTGCCTGACCTCGTCCGGCACTCCGGTGACACGTGCCGCTGGGTGTCCTGGTCCCACTCCTCGGGCAGGAACAGCCGCCACCGCAACGGGACGGAGGCGTTATCGCTGACCGCGTGCACGCTCACCGAAACCTGACAGTTCGCCTGCTTGCCCAAAGCGCCGCCGCAGTACTGATGCCCGACCCCGACCAACATCCGACCATCCACCATCCTTGGGGAAGGACACATCGTCGATCACAAAGGCGTCCACTGATCAGTGGCACCATGCGCTCGGCGATGCGACGCTGCACCGGTATCGGGTTCCACGGTGACTGGTTCACGAACTGCTGCAGATTCTGCTCGTTGCCGTCCGGCAGCCGCTCCGCCATCGGCTGGATCGACTTACGGCGACCGTCCAGCATCAGTCCCCGCAGGTAGCAGTCACCCTTCGCCCGCTGGTCCCGCCGCGGCACCGATGCGAACACATCCGCCACGCACGCCGCTAACTCCGCCCGAAGACCCCCCACTTGCCGCCTCTCCATCCATCCACCGTGCTTCGGACGAACACAACCGGCAAACACACCTAACGGAGCCCTACTAGGGAGTGTTGCGAAAGTGGATCAAGGTCGCAGATGATCTCCGGCCGTGGGGCGAAGTGATCTGACGAACCGCCAGTGGGAGCGACTGGAACCGCTGCTGCCAGTGGGCAAGAAGCCGGGCCGTCCGCGGACCTGGGCCCATCGGCAGCGGATCGATGGCATACGGTGGCGGGTGAGGACCGGTGCGCCATGGAGGGATATCCCGGAGCGATACGGGCCGTGGGACCGGGCGTACGACCTCTTCCGGCGGTGGCAGCGTGACGGGAGCTGGAAACGAATCTTCGAACACCTACAGGTCGAGGCCGACGCAAAGGGCCTGATCACGTGGGATGTGAGCGTGGACTCCACCATCGCCCGTGCCCACCAGCACGCCGCCGGGGCGCGTAAAAGGGGGATCTCCAAAAGGAACCCCCTGGAAGCGTCGACAGCGAGCCCGACGACCACGGCCTCGGGCGCTCGCGTGGCGGGCTGACCACCAAGCTGCACCTTGCGGTCGAGCAGGGACAGAAGCCCCTGTCCCTGCTTGTCACTGCCGGCCAGCGGCACGACAGCCCGCAGTTCCAACCGGTCCTGGATGGCATCCAGGTGCCCCGGGTCGGCCCCGGCCGGCCACGGACCCGGCCGGACAAGGTCCGCGCGGATAGGGCGTACGGCTCCCGTGCGAACCGCGCCTACCTGCGTCGGCGCGGCATCCGTTGCACCATCCCGGAGAAGGCCGACCAGGTCCGCAACCGCAAGAACCTCGGCTCGCGTGGCGGGCGCCCACCCATGTTCGACAAGGCTGACTACAAGGAACGCCACGCGGTGGAGTGCGGGATCAATCGCCTTAAACGCCACCGGGCCGTGGCTACTCGCTATGACAAGCTCGCGGTGCGGTTCGAGGCGACCGTGCTGGTTGCCGCCATCAACGACTGGCTGTGACCGCCACGCACCGAGAGGCTCATTCGGCCTCGGGGACCACCTGGGCGAACGAGGTCACGAACGCGGTGATGAGTCGGGCGAACTCGGACCGGTCGGCGTCCGACCAATCCGCCATCACCCGCGCGAAGATCTCCTGCCGGAACTGGTGTGTGCGGTCGAGCCGTTCCCGACCGGAGACGGTCAGGGCGAGCAGCGTGCGGCGGGCGTCGGAAGGGTCGGTCCTGCGGTCCAGCCACCCTTCCTCGACGGTGCGGAGCACCAGTCGGCTCGCCCTCGGTTGATCAACGCCCAGCGCGGTGGCGACGTCCGAGACGGAGCACGGCTTGTCGCGGTCCTCGATGACGTCCAACACGTTGAACAGTGTGGGGTCGATCGGCTTGTCGCCGTCGGGTGGCCCGAGCCGCCCCAGCGATCGGCGGGTCTGGCTGCGGCGGATCGCCACCATGGCCCGTTCGACGTCGGCGATCGCCTCGTCCTGTTCCCTCTTCGGCATGCATGCTAGATTACAATAGTTGTCAAAAGACATGCATCGGGGATTGTCATGACTGACTTGACTCAGCTGCGCAACGTACACGAGCAGCGCCCGCTCGGCTACTGGTTGAAGCACATCGACGGGGCGATCGAGGAGAGCCTGGGCCGGCTGTTCGCCACGGATGGCCTGAACCGGCGAGGGTGGCAGGTACTGAACACCATCTCGTACGACTCAATCACCATCGCCGAACTCGACGAGGCAATGGCCGCGTTCCTGTCCGCCGACGAGCCAACCATGCGCCCGTACGTCGACCGGTTCATCGAGCGCGGCTGGGCACACACGGCTGACGAAGGCGCGGTGGCATTGACCGGCGAGGGCCGACGGGCGCACCAGCGGGTTTCCGAGCAGGCCGGAGTCCTGAGGGTTCGGATGATGGAGTGCCTCTCGTCCGAGGAGCACAGAGTGTTGATGGAACTGCTCCAGAGGGTCGCCACCCAGCTTGACGCCCTGACGGTTGAAACGCCCCGTCAGTAGTCGTGTGCGCACTTCTCTCTGCGAGATGGTGGTTATCCACCTGGGCAATCACGCGAAAATGTGCTGGTCACAGCCGTCCGCAATCGGTTAAGACTAGCACTTTCGCAACACTCCCTAATTGCAGGCAAGTTGTCGCCAACTTCGAAGGTTGCCCATCCGTGGGGAGGCGTGCCGTCCTGGTCCAGGACCGAGGTCGTACACATCAGGACGTCACTCCTGGCCTCCAGTCGGGTGTTGTCCGCGCACCCGCACTGCTGTGGGGACCACATGCGGGCTACGGGGACATGTTCGGGAACAGGGCGCGGGTGCGGTCGGGGTCGGGTGCGACGAAGGTGCCGGCCGCGGTGACCAGCGCGGTGGAGGGGGCACGTTCGGTGCTGATCGAACCGGCCACAAGGATCTTGCGGTTCTCGGTGCCGGTGACGTGTGCGACGACACGCAGGGGCGTCTCCAGCGGGACGGGCCGGTGGTAGCGCAGCCGCAGGGCGATAGTCATACCGGGTGTCCCGGCCGCGGCACAGGCCCAGCCCATGAGTTCGTCAAGGAGCTTGGCGCTCATGCCGCCGTGCCCGTAGCCGGGCGGTCCTTCGTGAGCGATGCCGAGCGTGCAGTGGCCGACGACGCCATCGCCGTTCGTCGCCACCCGCATGGGCGGGGCCAGCGGGCTGCCGGTGCCGGTCACGGGGCTGTACATCCTGACCCCGCCGGGAAACTCGTCCACGGCTGGGATGTCCGCAGGTCCGCGTCGTCGGCCGGTCAGTTGCCGCGTCAGGCCGCGGACGCCGTCCGCCACCCTCTCCAGGGTTTCCACGGAGGCCGCGGTACGCACGGTGGCGTCCACCAGAGCCCGTAGTTCGTCGCCGAGTACGGTGATCGCCGCCCGCTGGTGGTCCAGTTGTTCGTCTTTCGGCCGTACGGAGTCGGAGTTCAGCGCCCGGGTTCGGGTCACAGGTGTGTTCATCGGTCTTCTCGGTCGGGGCGGTCGGCGGTCGTGATGCGGTCAGGCGTCGTGGCGTACGAAGACGGGCTTGAGGTGCTTCTCGGGCAGGGCGTCGGGGAGTTGTTCCCAGTCGATGACGTGGGAGACGACCCGTGCGGGGTCGACGTCGCCGGAGCGGGCGAGGGCGAGGGCGTCGGGGATGTGGCTGCGGACGTTGTCGCGGGCGATGCGCAGGGTGACGCCGGTGAGGTACATGTCGAGCAGGGGCAGTTCGCCGGGGCGGAAGTGGTTACCCGCCGACTCGCATACCTTCCGGGGCGAGGGACTTGACGGCGAGGGCGAGCTGGTTGACGCGCCCGGTGGCCTCGACGGCCAGCTCGAAGCCGTGCCGGACCGGTTCGATCGCCTCGGCGGTGCGGGCCCCGAAACTCTCGGCGAGCTTGCGGTGTTCGGGGTTCGGGTCGACGTAGAGGACGTCGGAGGCGCCAAGCGCGCGGGCGATGTCGCACACGTACAGGCCGATGCTTCCGCGGGCGACGACCAGGACCCGGGCACCGGGCTTGTTCTTCAGGTGCGGGGCGACGAGGCGCCAGGACAGCGACCAGTTGTCGCTCGCCGAGGCCATGGCGATCGGGTCAAGGTCGGCAGGCAGGGGGACGAGCATGGCGTCTGCCCACGGGACGCGGGCCAGGTCGGAGAAGAGGCCGCCCCAACTGCCGCCGATCGGCGCGCCGTACATGGCCATGTGCGGTACGGACGAGCAGTGCGCGGTCAGCCCGGCGCGGCACTGGTCGCAGGTGCCGCAGTTGATCGACCAGGGGACGACCACCAGGTCGCCCGGCGTCACGGTCGTGACAGCGCCGCCGGTCTCGACGACCCGGGCCACGCACTCGTGGCCGAGGGCGAACGGCGGGTCGATGAAACCGTGTCCGGCCAGGATCGCGGTGTCGACGTCGCAGGAGGTCGCGGCCACCGGGGCGACGATCGCCTCTTGGCCGGAGCGGACTTGGGGGTCGGGCGCCTCGCGCCATTCGACCGAGTTCCGGGCGACGTAGATCAGTTCACGCATCGGTCTTCTGCCCCTTCGCCAGGGCCACGAGATCGGCGTATCGGATGACGGAGCCGCCCGCGCTCCAGGTGCCGTCGGGCTGCTCGTGCACGAGCACCCATACGCGCAGGGCGTCGTCCGTGCCGAGGCCGGCGGCGTCGAGCACGGTCCTGGTGGCGTCCTGTACCAGTCCGGCCTTGCGCCGCTCTGACAGCGCGCCCTGGGGGACCGTCACTTCCACGAGGAAGCGGGGCATCTCGTCCCCGGCAGTGGTCTGCGCGCCTTCCGGCAGCTCAACGAGGTAACTCCACGCCTGGGCGCGGAAGAACGCCGTGTCGGGCGCGCCCTCCCAGTGCAGCAGGACGGCGGCCAGGTCGCGCTGGACGGTTTTGCGGCCCTCCCCGGTCAGCGAACCGGGCGGGACGGTGAGGCGGATCATCGGCATGACGGAGTCTCCCTTCGGCTGTGCGGCACAGCGGTGCGCACACGGTCTATGACAGTCGTTATAACCGGAGCTCACGCTAGACTATGACGAGCGTCATAGCCAGAGAGAGGGGCACGGTCTTGGCCAGGTCCAGCGCGCCGTCGCGCGAGCGCATCGTGGCCGGTGCGGCCGACATGATCAGCAGGCGTGGCCTGAATGCCACGAGCATCCGCGAACTGGCCAAGCACGCCAAGGCGCCGCTCGGCTCGACCTACCACTACTTCCCCGAGGGCAAAGGGCAGTTGGCCACCGAGGCGGTGCAGTACGCGGGGGCCGCGGTGTCCCGCATCCTGCGCGACTCGCTGGACGCGGGCCCGGCCGCCGGGCTGCGCGCCTTCCTCGACGTATGGCGCGGCATCGTCGTCGAGAGCGACTTCCGCGCCGGCTGCCCCGTGCTTGCCGTCTCCGTCGAGGAGCCGCTCGACGGAATCCCGCCGGCACTCACCGCCGCCGCCGAGGCGTTCGAGGACTGGGAGCGACTGCTCACACAGTCGCTGCGCGCGCACGGCGCCGACACCGAGCAGGCCCCGGGGCTCGCGGCCCTCGTCGTGGCGGCCGTCGAGGGCGCGATCGCCATGTGCCGCGCCCAGCGCAGCACACGGGCGCTGGATCAGGTGGCACAGCAGCTGGAAGCGGTGATCAACGGCGCTGTCGGCCGGTCGGCCTGACCCGCCGCCGGCCGGTCGATCCGACCCGGCTCAGGCGCCGAGCGCCGCGCGGATCGCCTTGGCCTTCTCCTCGGTGAACACGCCACTCTCCAGCAAGGAGAGGATCGAGAGGACCCCGCCACCGGTGCCCCAGCTGCCCTCGTCGACGACGCGGAAGGTGACCCACCAGGCCGGCGACGGCTCCGGCAGTCCGCAGGCGTCGGCCAGCGCGGCCAGGACGCGCTCGATGACCGCGGCCCGGACCTCCCGGCGCCAGTCCCCGTCCATGACCGTCACGTCGATCACCATGGCGTCGGGCCCGGGGCCGGCCGTCCGCGAGGAGCCGGCCGCCGATGGCCATCGCGTCCGGCTCGCGCTCCGTGAAGTGCACCTGGAACCCGCCCCGGGCGGCCGGTGCGAACTGACCGACCTCGGGCACGAGCACCGCATCGGTCAGCGTCTCGGCCAGTGTGCGGCGCTGTTCCACACTCAGACGCCCCTTCGGGGAGTTCACGGTAATGACGGTCATGACTGCCTCCTATGACGATCGCTATAGCGCGATCCTACGCGAGATCTATAACGGTCGTCATAGGCCGCGACGGCCATAAGCCTGTCAGGCGCGCGGAAGGAGGACCGTACCGTCGCCGTCGGCGTGCAAGATGTCGCCGGGGGTGAACGTCACGCCGCCGAACGTCACCGGCACATCCACCGTACCGGCCCCCGCCTTCGCGCTCCTGCGCGGATTGGTACCGAGCGCCTGGACCCCGAGTTCCATTCCGGCCAGGGCGGCGGTGTCGCGCACAGCCCCGTGCACCACGACGCCCGCCCACCCGTTACTCAGGGCGCGGGCGGCCATGCGGTCGCCGAACAGGGTGGCGCGCAGGGAAGCCCCGCCATCGATGACCACGACGCAGCCCTCGCCGGGGGTGCGCAGGAGCTCGTGCAGCAGGGCGTTGTCGTCGCGACAGGAGACGGTGCGCACGGGGCCGGCGAAGGAGCGCAGTGCCCCGTACGAGGTGAACTGCACGTCGCACACCCGAAGTTGGTCGCCGTACTGGTCGGCGAGGTCGGCGGTGGGGACGGGCGCCGTCGTCTGCATGGGGTACCTCTCGCTGGCGTCGCGTTGATGTGCCCCCGACCTGGCGGGGCGCGTCGAGATTTTGCATCAAATCGAAGCTCGATACAATCCTTCCGCGCCCCTTAAAATGAGGCGTCCCACGTCCCCACCCGAAGAGCGCAGAGGTTGATGTCGCGGCCGAACCTGACCACCTCCATCGCCACTCGCCTCGTGGACCTGCTGCGCCGCAGCGGCCTCGAGGAGGGGGCTCATGTCACCGAGCAGTGGGCGGCCGACGAGCTGGACGTCTCCCGTACCCCCGCCCGCAAGGCCATGCTTTTCCTCGCGGAGGTCGGCATTCTGCGGCGCGAGCCCAATCGGGGCTTCTTCCTGGACCGCGGCGCGGCCACGCTGACGCGGACCGACCTGGGTGAGGGTGCGGACATCGAGCAGGACGCGTACTTCCGGATCGCCGACGATTACGTGGGCGGCCGGTTCACCGGTCCGTTCACGTCGGCCGACATCGGCCGCACCTACGGCCTCACCCCCCGCCAGGCCGACCGGGTCCTGTCCCGCATGGACTCCGAGGATCTGGTGCGGCGCAGGCCGGGCGGGCGCGGCTGGGAGTTCCAGCAGGTGCTCTCGACCGTCGAGGCGCACGACCAGAGCTACCGCTTCCGCATGATCATCGAGCCTAACGCCCTGCTCGAGCCTGGCTTCACGGTCGATCCGGAAGCGGCGGCCCAGCACCGCAAGCAGCAGGAGGCACTGCTGCGCGGCGACATCCTGCTGCTGCCCCGCGCCGAGCTGTTCCACGTCAACGCCTCGTTCCACGAGATGCTCGTGGGCTTCTCGGGCAACCAGTTCCTCCTCGACGCCGCGCGTCGCCAGCACCGGCTGCGCCGCCTCATCGAGTACCGGCACCAGGTGGACCGATCCCGCCTCGCCGGCCAGGCCCGCGAGCATCTGAGGATGCTGGACATGGTCGAGAGCGGCCGGCTCGAGGAAGCGGCCGAGTTCCTGCGCCGCCACCTGGACAAGGTGAGGATCATCAAGACCGGCGGCTGACCGCCCGACTCCTCCTGGTCCGCTCACACACCTCAGGGCCTCCCCGGGGACTCCGGGGACTCCCTCGGCGAGGTCGCCGGAAGTTCTTCCGTTCCAACGGTTGTACCAATGCGCGCCTTGAGACAATACTGGCCGCCCGGCAGCCGCCGCTGTCGCCTTCGCGGCAGCCACGGACTCCGCCCGTTCCGGAACGACAGCAGGGATCATGACCCCAGACCCCACCCCCACCCGCGCATATGCCCACACCCGCGCCGCCGTCCTCACCGTCGACGGCCACGTGTACCGCTACCTCCCCCTGAACCAGCTCCTGCCGGGTACTCGGCTCGACGAACTGCCCTACGCGGTACGGGTCCTCGTGGAGAACGTCGCCCGCCTCTCGCCCGCCGCGCTCGACGAGGTGCTCGCCCGCGCCCTGAGCGGGAGCGGCGACTGCGAGGTGCCGGTGCGCCCGAACCGGGTCATGCTGCACGACACCACGTGCCTGCCCGCGCTCGCCGACTTCGCCGCGCTGCGCGACAGCGTCGCCGAGCTGGGCGGGGACCCCGAGCGGCTTCAGCCCGCCATCCCCGTGGATCTGACCGTCGACCACTCGGTCATCGTCGAGGAGTACGGCCGTCCGGACGCCGTCGAGCGCAACCTGCTCATCGACTTCCGCCGCAACAGCGAGCGCTACGAGTTCGTGAAGTGGGCCGAGCGCAGCCTGCGGGGCTTCAGGGTCGTCCCGCCCGGCACCGGCATCATCCACCAGGTCAACATGGAGACCATCGCCCGCGTCGTCTGGCAGGAAGAAGACCCGCAGGACGACGGCCTCCCGTGGCTGCACCCGGACGTGCTCGTCGCCACCGACAGCCACACCCCGATGATCAACGCCTTGGGCGTGGTCGGCTGGGGCGTCGGCGGCCTGGAGGGGCAGGCCGCGATGCTGGGCGAGCCGGTCACCATTCCGTTCCCGCGCGTGGTGGGCGTGCGCCTGACCGGACGGCTGCGTCCCGGGGTCGGCGCCACCGACCTCGCCCTGACCCTGACCGAACTCCTGCGCGCCAAGGGCGTGGTGGACCAGTTCGTCGAGTTCTGCGGCCCGGGCCTGGACGCGCTCGGCTGGGCGGAGCGGGCGGCGGTCTCCAACATGGCCCCGGAGTACGGCGCCACCTGCGTCTTCTTTCCGTACGACGACGAGACCGCCGGCTATCTGCGGCTGACGGGGCGGAACGAGGAGCACGTACGGCTCGTCGACGCCTACCTCGCCGCGCAGGGGCTCAAGCGCAGCGCCGACAGCCCCGAGCCGCGCTACGACGACGTCATCGACCTCGACCTGCCCACGGTGGAGCCGAGCCTCGCCGGACCCGACCTGCCGCACCAGCGGCTGCCGCTGTCCCGCGTACCGGACTCCTTCCGGCCCTCCTCGCACTCAACCCCCCTACGGCACGAGGTAGGTGGGGAGCGGCTTCCCGAAGGGCCGGTCGCCATCGCCGCGATCACCAGCTGCACCAACACCGCCAACCCGGCGCTGATCGTGCAGGCCGCGCTGCTCGCCGAGCGGGCCGTGGCGGCCGGGCTCGACACGAAGCCCTGGGTGAAGACGTCCCTGTCGCCCGGATCCCGGGTCGTCGAGGACTATCTGCGCGAGGGCGGGCTGCTCACCGCTCTGGAGCGGACCGGCTTCCACATCGTCGGCTTCGGCTGCATGACCTGCATCGGCAACTCTGGCCCGCTGCAGGAGGAGTTGGAGCATCTCGCACAGGACGGCGCCGTCGAACCCGTGGCCGTCCTGTCCGGCAATCGCAACTTCGCGGGCCGCGTCAACCCGCGCATCAGCCAGTCCTATCTCGCTTCGCCGCCCTGGGTCGTCGCCTACGCCCTGGCCGGTTCGATCCTGCACGACTTCGAACGCGACCCGCTCGGCACCGATGCCGACGGCGCTCCCGTCTTCCTCAAGGACCTGTGGCCCACGGACGAGGATGTCGCCGCCCGCGTCGCCACGTCCGTGCGCCCCGAGATGTTCCGCGCGAACGCCGCGCGCCTGCGCGAGGGCACCCCGGCCTGGCGCGACATCCAGGCCCCCGGCGGCACCCGCTTCACCTGGCACCCGGAGTCGACGTACATCCGGCGCCCGCCGCACCTCAACGAGCTGCCCGCCACGACCCCGGACGGGCCGCGCATCGACCGGGCCAAGGTGCTGATACTGCTCGGCGACGACGTCACCACCGACCACATCTCCCCGGCCGGCGCCATCCCGCTGCACAGCGCCGCCGGGCGCTGGCTGACTGACCTCGGCGTCGAGCGGCGGGACTTGAACCAGTACTCCACGCGCCGCAGCAACCACGAGGTCATGCTGCGCGGCGCCTTCACCAATGCGGCCGTCGTCAACCAGCTCCTGGACGGATCCGAAAGGGGCGGGCACGCGTACACCGCCGGCCGCACCGCCGTCCTCCCCGTCCACGAGGCCGCGCCCACCTATCGCGCGGCGGGCTACGACCTGGTGGTCGTCGCGGGCCGCAACTACGGCGCGGGCTCCAGCCGCGACTGGGCCGCCAAGGCGCAGGCGCTGCTCGGAGTGCGGGCGGTCGTCGCCGAGTCGTACGAGCGGATCCACCGCAGCAACCTGATCGGGATGGGCGTACTGCCGCTGGAGTTCGACGAGGGCGAGGACGCGTCGGCGTACGCCCTCACCGGAGAGGAAGACCTCGCCTTCACCGGCCTCGATGACCTCCACGTCGGCACGAACCGCATCACGCTGCACCTCGCCCGCCCCGACGGCTCGCGTACGACGGCCACCCTGCGTCTGCGCCTCAACTCCCGCCAGGAGCTGGCCTATCTCCGCCACGGCGGACTCCTGCCCTATGTGGTGCGCCGTGCGGTCGCGGCGTCCTGAGTCCCCCGTTCCGCTACGTCTCTCGAAGCTGCCGACAGCGCCGTCACGCCATACCCGAGAAGAGCCCTCCATGTCTCCCATCCCCCCAGAACCCCGGCCGACCCGCCGTCACATCGTGCGCGGCGCCGCAGCCGCGGGCCTCTTCGCCACCGGCGCCGGCACGCTCTCCGGCTGCTCCGGTGACGAGGCGAACGCCGCCGCCCCTTCGGTCCCCGCCCACTACCCGCCCACGTACGACACGTTGGTCGACGCCTCACGGCACGAGAAGAAGCTCCTCATCTACTCGAACACCTCGCAGACCAACTGGCAGCCGGTCTTCGACGCGTTCATGGGCCGCTATCCGTGGATCTCCGACGTCCGCGCCACCAACCTGGGCGGCTCGGCGGTCTACGAGCGCTACTACAGCGAGTCCGCCAGTGGCACCTCCCCCGTCGACCTGCTGGTCAACAACGGCGGCCCACTGTGGGGCGACTACGCCACCCGGAACATCGCCTCCGACTACCGCTCGCCGGAGAAGGACCACCTGCCCTCCTGGGGCGAGATACTCCCCGGTGTGTGGATCATGTCGACCGACCCGGTCGCCGTCCTCTACAACCGCAAGACCATCGACTCGTCTCAATACCCCACGGGGCTCAAGTCGCTGGCCGATATCGTCGAGGCGAAACCATCCCGTTTCCGCGGCCGGATCGGCGTGTACGATCCGTCGAACGCCTACGGCTACGCCAGCAACCAGGGCTACACCAGCATGGTCCCCGACGGCTGGGACACCTTCCGGCGGCTGCTGCCCTTCACCCGCTCCGACCACTCCTCAGGTGCGCTCGTCGAGAAGGTCGTCTCGGGCGAGTACGACTTCTCGATCAACCTCAGCGGCGGCGTCGTCATCCCGGCCGCCGAGAGCAGCGGCGGCCTGCTCGGCTGGAGCTACTCCGAGGAGGGGACCATCGTCATGCCGCGCGGTGTATCGATCGTAAAGACGGCGCCCCATCCGAACGCCGCGCGCCTCTTCCTCGACTTCGTGCTCTCGGCGAAGGGCCAGGAGGCCGTCGCCGACGGCGGACTCGTGCCGTACCGGTCAGGGGTGCGGCAGGACGCCATGGACAGCCTCCAGGACATGCGGCGCAAGCTCGGCGCCGACAACGTCCACGTCTACCGCTACGAGCGAGTGCCGGAAGAGAAGCAGGCGGCGTATCTCGCGCGCTGGGAGAAGGCGGCGGGCTGACAGCCGCCTCCCCCCCACCCCAACTCCCCTTCTTTATCGGCATGTTCGCTTGGAGTCGCCATGGCCATCCACACCCCCGAGGCGCCGAGCCCGTCCCGCGGCAGCGCACAGCGCGCCGACACGCTGGGCACGCCGCAGTACCGGCGCCTGTTCGGTGCCGGACGTGAAGTCACCATCCACTGGCTGACGTTCCTCGTCACCACGGCGCTGGTGCTCGCACCGGTCGTCCCGATCCTCTACCAGTCCATACGCAACCAGCCGCTGTACGCGGCGGGCGGCGCCTTCACGTTCTCGAACTACGCGCACCTGTTCACTGAGGCGGGTTTCGGCTCGATCATCCTCGACACCCTGTACTTCGCCGTCCTCACCACGGTGTTCGCCCTCGCCATCGCCGTGCCGATGGCGATCCTCCTGCAGCGCACCCGCTTCCCGGCGGCCCGCCTGTTCGGGCAGGTGCTGCGCTGGCCGATCTACATCTCGCCGCTCGTCCTCGCCTTCGGCTGGATCGTCGTCTACGGCCCTGCCGGATTCCTCACCACCACCCTCCGCGAGTCGCTCGGCTGGGTGCCGTGGAACCTGTACTCGCTGCCCGGCATGGCGTTCGTCGAGGCCGTCGCCCAGGTCCCGGTCGCCTATCTGTTCTGCGCCAACGCTCTTGCCGCGTCCGACACTTCACTGGAGAACGCGGCCCGCACCGTCGGTGCGGGACCGCTGCGCATCCTGCGCTCGGTCGTCGTACCGATGCTGCGCCCTCCCATGCTCTACGCGGGCCTGCTGATCTTCGGCACCGCGGTCGAGACCCTCTCCATCCCGCTCATCCTCGGCCAGCCCGCCGAGATCACGCTCTTCTCCAGCTTCCTCTACGAGCAGGGCATCGACTCGGTCAGCCCTGACTACGGCCTGCTCGGCGCGGCCTCCACCTTCATGCTGCTGACCACGATCGGCCTGGTCGTGGTGCAGGCCCGGCTGCTCAAGCAGGCGCAGCGGTTCGTCTCCGTACGCGGCAAGGCCAACCGGTCGGGGCTCCTGGACATCGGCGGCTGGAAGTGGCTCGGCTTCGCCTTCGTCGGGATCTACGTCGTCTTCGGCGCGCTGCTGCCAATGATCGCGCTGGTCATGCGGGCGTTCACCTCGCTCCTCACGCCGCTGGTGAACCCGTTCGACCTGTTCACCCTGGACAACTTCCGGCTGATCTTCGCCTACGCGCCGTACACGGAGTCGATCACCAACAGCATCACCATCGCGTTCATCGGCGCGGTCGCGGTCACCCTGTTCGGCACCGTCGTGGTCCTGGTGGCCCGCCGCTCCGGCTTCCGCTACGCCCGCCTCCTGGAGACCACCGCCCAGTCACCGCACGCCGTGCCGGGCCTGATCATCGGCATCGGCTTCTTCTGGGCGTTCGCCTGGATGCCGGGCGGCGACGCCGTACGCGGCACACTCCTCGCCCTGATCATCGCGTTCGGCGTGCGCGCCCTGCCCTCGGCATACGGGGCCATCTCCCCGGCGACGATGCAGCTGGGCTCCGAACTCGACAACGCCGCGCGGGTCGCGGGCGCCGACTGGTGGCGCACCGTCTCCCGTATCCTGGTCCGTCTGCTGGTCCCGGCGATGCTCGCCTCGTTCCTCCTCATCTGGACCCAGATGATCCGCGAGTACGCCCCCGCCATGTTCCTCGCCGGGGCCGAGTCCCAGGTCATCGGCACCACCGCCATCGACCTGTGGACCCAGGGCGAGACCGGCTCCGTCGCCGCGCTCGCCACCCTGCAGATCGCCGTCACCGCCCTCGTCGCGGGTCTCGCCGGCCTCCTGCTGCGCGACAGGAAATCCACGCAGGACAAGAAGGCCGTGCAGTCCGTGAAGTCCATGAAGGAGAAGACCCATGCCTGAGCTGGCCGTCGAGAACATCACCAAGTCCTTCAACGGCACGACCGTTCTGGAAGGCATCGACTTCACCGTCGCGGACGGCGAGTTCTTCACCCTCCTCGGCCCGTCGGGCTGCGGCAAGTCCACGACCCTGTCCTGCGTCGCGGGCCTGGACAACCCCGACTCCGGCACCATCCGCGTAGGCGACGAGGTCTTCTTCGACGGAGACGAGAAGGGGCACGGGCGTACCGCCGTCCCGCCCGAGGCACGCAACCTGGGCCTGGTCTTCCAGTCGTACGCGCTGTGGCCGCACATGACGATCGCCGGCAACCTCGCCCTGCCGCTGAAGCTCCGCAAGGTCCCCAAGGACGAGCAGCGCCGCCGCATCGACGACGTCCTCACCAAGGTCGACATGCTGCACCTGCGCGACCGCTATCCGCACCAGCTCTCCGGCGGCCAGCAGCAGCGTGTCGCGCTCGCCCGCGGCATCGTCTACTCGCCGGGCGTCCTGCTCCTCGACGAGCCGCTGTCGAACCTCGACGCGAAGATGCGCGACCAGGCCCGCCTGTGGCTCAAGGAACTCCAGCGCGACATCGGCATCACCACGGTCTACGTCACCCACGACCAGATCGAGGCCATGTCTCTGTCGGATCGCATCGCCGTGTTCATGCACGGCCGCCTCCAGCAGGTCGGCACCCCCACCGAGATCTACGAGACCCCGGCCACTCCGGAGGTCGCCGGCTTCATCGGCCGCTGCAACCTCCTCGACGGCCGTATCGACGAGGCGCCCGCAGAGGGCCGGACCATCCGGGTCGAACTCGGCTCGACGGGCCAGCACTTGAAGGTGCTACGGCCGGACGGTGCGAGGGCGGGCCTGGACGCGACCATCGGCCTGCGCTCCGAACGCATCACGCTCACCGAGCGCGCGGACGGCGCCGATGACGGCGTCAACGTCCTGCGCGCGACGATCAAGCAGTGCTTCTACACCGGCGCCCGCTTCGAGTACCAGCTGTCCGTCGGCGACCTCGACCTCCACGCCGAGAGCCCGGTCCGGCACACAGGTCAGGAGATCAACCTGCTGATCCACCCCGAGGACTGCCTTCTCTACCCGGCGGCAGCGGCCTGACCCGAAGCCGCACCACCGCACGTCGCGTCACCCTGCGCGACTCTGTCGCCCGATTCACTGACGGCGTGTGCGTGTTGTCCTGCGGGGTCGGGGGTGAGGTCGAGGTCGGCGAAGTGGGTGCGGCGTATGGTGAAGCTTCCACTTGTGACTGGACACCTGGAGACTGGGACGTGAGGTTCCAGAGGAAGTAGTGCCAGGTGGGTAGTCAGTACTCGAAGCGGTATTCGGAGGAGTTCAAGCGGGACGCGATCGCGTTGGCCCGCTCCTCCGACAAGACGATCACGGAGGTCGCGCGGGATCTGGGCGTGAGCCCGGAGAGTCTGCGTGGCTGGGTGAAGCGTGACCGGGTCGACCAAGGCGGGGGCACGTCGGGCGAACTGACGAGCGCGGAGCGCGAGGAGCTGAAGCGGCTGCGCAGGCAGAACACCGAGCAGCAGAAGACGATCGAGATCTTGAAAAAAAGCGGCTTCTTCACCGCGTCCAGCAGCATCGTGCTCGGCCTGCTCGGCGGTTTCCTCATCAGCCGCGTGATCGAGCCGCGCCTCGGGCCCTACCAGGTAACCGAGGGCGAGCCCGAGCCGGAGGACCTGACCCTCACCCTCGCCCAGCGCCGGGGCCTGCGGTACACCGCGCTCGTCGTCGCCGTCTACCTGGCGGGCGTGCTCGCCCTGTGACTGCCCTCCGGAGCCCCGCTGCGCGGCGAGGGCGGAGCCCTGATGCCCTCCCCGGTCCTCACCGGAATGGTCCCGCTGGTGTTCGGCGCCTTCCTCCTGGCCGGCATCACCTATGCCCGAGCAGCCAAGACCGTCACCGGCGCCGAGGAGCTGATCACGGCCGTCTCCGACTCGTTGAAGACCATGTCCGGCTACCTCGTCATGATGTTCGTGGCGGCTCAGGTCATCGCACTCTTCAACTGGTCCAACGTCGGCATCCTGCTCGCCGTGAAGTCCGCGGCGTTCCTCAACTCCGTCCACCTCACAGGCTTCTGGGTCATCGTGGCGTTCATCCTGCTGACCGCCTGTCTCAATCTCTTCATCGTCTCCGGTTCCGCCCTGTGGTCCCTGGCCGGCCCCATCTTCGTGCCCGCGTTCATGCTGCTCGGGATGAGCCCCGCGCTCAGCCAGGCGGCCTTTCGCATCGGGGACTCCGCCACCGGCATCCTCACGCCGATGAACCCGTACCTCTTCGTCATCCTCGCCATGCTCCGCCAGTACGAACCCGAGGCCCGCCTCGGCACGCTCATCGCCCGCCTGTCGGTCTTCGCCATGCCGTTCCTGCTGGTGTGGCTGGCGGTCCTGGGCATCTTCTACGGGTTCGATCTGCCGCTGGGACCGGCGCGCACATCGGCCTGAAGTGACCTCCGCTGCCGGTGGCCGGTCGCCGCCCACACCACTCCCCCCGCCAAGCACGGCTCGGTGAGGAGCATGGCGCCTCCCTCGTCAGTCGTTCCGCTGTCCCCACAGACCGATCAGGAGAGAACTGGATGACCACGCTGGCCACGATGAAGTCCCTCAGCGACAGCGAAGGCGATCCGGCCAACTTCGGGTGCGCGTGGGTGGCCAGACACGGTCGGATCGCGCGGGAGGACGCCGTTGTCAACCGACGGCTCAAGGAGGCGGGCTTCATCGTCGTCGGCCAGACCTCGGCGCCGGAGTTCGGCCTGGTCTCGGTCAGCGAGAGCCTGGTCCATGGTGTGACGCGGAACCCGTGGCGTACCGATGTCACCCCGGGTGGTTCGTCGGGTGGCGCGTCGGCTTCGGTCGCCGCGGGCATGGTGCCCGTGGCGCAGGGCGGGGACGGCGGCGGCTCGATCCGGATGCCGGCCGCGTTCTGCCACCTGGTCGGCTTGAAGCCCAGCTTGGGGCGGATCAGTGCGGGACCGGCCAGGCCGGACAGATGGGGGCACAGCGTCCCGGCCGTTGTCACCCGGGCGGTGCGCGACACGGCGGCGGTGCTCGACGCGGTCAGCGGTGGCGCGCCCGGAGACCGGGGTGGCCCCGCGCCCCTTCCGCCGGGCGGCCTGGCCGCGATCTCGATCGGCTCGGCCACGAGATCGAGGAGGCTCATCCCGCTCCCATGCTGGATCCCCGCTGCCTCACGGCGTTCTTCGACGCCCTGAGCGTCACCGCCGCGCAGAGCGTCGAAGCACTGACGAGGGAACTTGGCGAGAGGCCCGGCCCCGACCATCTCGACCCGTCACCCGGTTCTGGGTACGGCGCGGACAGGAGATCACGGGACTGGAGCTCGCCGACGCGCTGGTCTGGCAGCACAGGCTCCGGGCCCATATGGCCGACTGGTGGCAGGAGTTCGACCTTCTGCTGAGCCCGGTGTTCGCCACACCGCCGGGGCCCGTGGGGTAGCCATCGCAGGAACCCGGCGGCCTCCGGAAGTCAGTGGACGTGCTCACCTTCACCGCGCCGTTCAACACCACCGGTCAGCCCGCGATCGCGGTACCGGCGGCTCTGACCGGAACCGGCAAGCCCATCGGCGTCCAGCTTGCGGCGGCCTACGGACGGGAAGACCTGCTGGTCTGTGTCACGGCGCAACTGGAAACGGAACGCCCCTGGGCGTCGCATCGGCCACCGGTTTTCCCTCGGTAGCGCTCCAGAATGGCTTTATCGGGCCTGACCTGGAGTGACGTTGCGGGTGCCGATACATCATCTATGCAGGTGGGGCTTGATCAGTAATCTTCGGCTCTGCCTGAGCAGCGCTTGGCACACTATTTTGCACCCTCACTGCGCGCCGAAAGATCCCCGCACTTGTCGGGAAAGTAAAGGGATCGCCGCTGGTCAGGCAACGAATCAGGACCATTGTGGTCGGATTGTGGTCGTAAGGAATTTTCATTTCTCCTTAGCCGCGATTCACAATGAAAACGCCGCAACAATGCCACGTCGCCGTAGAAGGTGATCGCCATGCGCGCCCACGACACCGTGGGGCGCGTCTACCGCCGCTGCGGCTGCCGCGACGAGCAGCGCCGCCAGCTCGGCACTCACTGCCCCCAGCTGATCTCCGATCCCGCCCACGGGACGTGGACCTTCGCCATCGATCTTCCTGCCACCGAGCCCGGTGGGCACAACCGCACCGTGCGGCGCGGCGGCTTCCCCACCGAGGACGACGCCCGTACCGCCCTGCACCGCTACCGTGCCGGCCGCCGGATCGGCGTCAGCGCCGACCCGAACCAGACCGTCGCCGACTACCTGATCCAGTGGCTCGCGGCCAAGCGGCTGCGACTCAAGCCCACCACATGGGTCCGCTACCGCGACTATGTCCACCACGACCTGATCCCGGCCCTCGGTCCGATCCGCCTGGACGAGCTCGCCTACGAGCACATCCACCACTTCGTACTGGCCCAGCTCGCCGCCGGCCGCGGACGCCCCACCGTGTGGCACATCCTCGCCACCCTCTCCAGCGCGATCGGCGACGCCGTCCGCCAGCACCGACTCCCCACCAACGTCGTCCGGCCCACCGTGATCCCCCGCCCCTCCTCCGAGGAGCGCACCATCTGGACCCCAGCCCAGGCCATCCGCTTCCTGCGCCACTGCCATGCGAACGATCCGGACTTCGCCGACCTGATCGAATTCCTCATCGGCACCGGCCTCCGCAAAGGCGAAGCCCTCGGCCTGCACTGGGACGACGTACACCTCCACGCACGCACCGTCTACGTCCGCTGGACACTCTCGGCGATCGACAACAACAAGCTCGCCCTGACCCGCCCGAAGACCCGCAAGAGCAGCGACTGGGTCGCCCTGTCACCCCGCATCCACGCCACCCTCACCCGCCGCAAAACTCACTACTACGCGCCCAGCGACCCGGGCAGCGGATTCGTCTTCCACCGCGAAGACGGACGTCCCCTGCACCCGGAGTACGTCCTGAACCACTTCCACTACCTCGCCCGCCAGGCAGGCGTTCCGCGCACCAGCGTCCACGACCTGCGCCACCTCGCGGCAACGCTGGCGCTGACCCACGGCGTCGAGCTGACCATCGTGTCGAAGACCCTGCGCCACTCCACGATCTCCACCACAGCCAACATCTACGGCCACCTCACCAAACCCGCGGCCCGCCAAGCCGTCGACGCCATCGCCAAGCAGCTCGACCGCGAGGAAAAGCGCTACGACCACACAACGACCACCAGCCCGCCCGCCCCACGAAGCCAGCCTCACAGCGACCAGTACACACAAGCGGCATGAAACATCATCAGCGCCAGAAGCGTGCCCGTACCCGATCTACGACCACCCAACGACCACCAACCGAAAAGGCCGCCCCCGCCTTCCGGCGGAAACGGCCTCCGACCTGCAATAACACCGTCGGGACGACAGGATTTGAACCTGCGACCCCTTGACCCCCAGGGCGTGGCAACTCTCCGCGACGATCCGTATCGCGCCGTAACTGCCAGTACGCCCCAGCACGAAGCGGTATGCCCCCATCCGCGAGGGAGTACCCGAATGAACGTGATCCGCCGCCTGCGGCAGTTCCAACAGATCAGCGCGTCGCAGGGCCGACACGCGACCGATATCGGCGTCCGGTCCTCACCTCGCTCACCCACTCCATTCCCGCAGAGACCGATGTCGAGTCGGCCGGTGGATCTACTCACGGCATCGGTATATGATTTTTGGTATGGGTGAGCGGTATGACATCGAGCTTGAAGCAGAAGTCCAGCAATGGCTGGACACGCTCCCACCCGCCGACTATCTGCGCGTAATGAAGCTGGCCGACCTCCTCGCCAACCACGCCGAGACACTCGGCGAACCCCAGACCCGCCACCTGGGCGGCAAGCTACGCGAACTACGGTTCTCCCTGCACCGCCGGGAACAACGCATCACGTACTGGCTCGCCCCCGCCCGGCGCATCGTGATGCTGACCGTGTTCCACAAAACCCGCATGCGCGAAACAGCAGAGGTCGACCGCGCCCACACCGCCCAGCAACACTGCGAAGCCAAACACCGTCCTGCCCAGAACCACGAGATCTACGACCGCAACGTGAAGGAGGAGGAACTATGAACCACTCCGCATGGAAGACCCGCCGCGCCAAGGAACTGGCCGACGAGGAGACCGGGCTCACCCCCCAGGCCCAGCAGATCTACGACGAAACCGGGCTGGCCATCGAAATCGGCCGCACCGTCCACCAATGCCGCACCGAACTGGGCTGGTCCCAGACCGAACTCGCACGCCGCGCCGGCATGACCCAGCCCGCCATCGCCCGCCTGGAAACCAGCCTCACTCTCCCCTCCACCCGCACCCTGCTACGCGTAGCCACCGCCCTGGGCCAGCCCCTCCACATCACCATCGGCCACGCGGCCTGACCCCACCGGCGGTTTGCTGACGCCTGCATGGGTCAGCAATAGAACGCATTACTGGGGTGGGACCGGCGGTTGCAGCTGACCTGCGCCTTGGCCGGCCGCTTCCTGAACGCACTGCCGGTGTACGTGCCAGAAACCTCATCCGTGCTGGTCACGACGGGCGAGCACTGCGGTGGGTCCGCCGGTCAACCATAACCGTAGAGGAACCACGCCCCCCGTTGCCGACCTGGCCTCCCCCACACCAGCATTGTGGAGTGCTGCTGCGACTGCTCTACCTGACCTTGACGAGCATGCTCACCCTGATACGGCTCCCACCGAAGAGTGACCGCGACAAGGAGGCAGAGATTCTGGCGCTGCGCCACCAACTCGCCGTGCTGCAGCGACAGACCGACAAACCCGTGGAACATCCTCAAGGAGCACGGCATCGGCCCCGCAGCCGAACGGGACCACACAACGTGGGCGACGTTCGTTCGCTCCCAGGCCCAGGCCATCCTCGCCGCCGACTTCTTCGAGACCAAGACCCTGACAGGGCCAGGCTGTACGTCCTCGCGGTGATCGAGCACGCCACCCGCCGCGTGCGACCCCTCGGCGCGACCGCACATCCCACCGCCGACTGGGTCACCCAACTCGCCCTTCGGCGACACCCCGGCCAACCGGCCACACCGCCACATCAAAGACGGCCGCGTATTCACCCGGCCCGCGACAGCGCAGAAACCCACCACACCGATCCCCACGGCCGCAGCCTGAACAAGGACGCGGCCGACGACGAGGCCAAAGATGGTCTACGCCTTCGGCCTCGCCGTCAGGAGACGGCCGGCTTGGACGCCGATCTGTCAGGCGACGTCGAGGGCCTTCGCGGCGTCGTCCCAGAGCCTGTGTGCAAGGGCGGTGTCGCGAGCAGGCCCCCTCAACGGTTCCTCCTTCGCCTTGTTGAAGTACCGGCCCGTGCCCTTGGATGTCACGAGGTCAACAATGGCTGGGGCTGCCTCATCGGCGGACTTCCAGAATCGCTTGGCGACGTTGACGACCAGCCCTGTAACCCGGCCGTGCTCGCCGAGCCCGGTCCGCAGGACGCCGGGATGCACGGCGTCGATCGTCTTCCCGGCACCCTTCCACCGCTCGGCGAAGAGCGGGACCATCAGCAGGTTGGCCAGCTTGGTGTCGCAGTAGGTCCTCATGGTGTGGAAGTCCTCGCCGGTCGGAGTTCGGTCGGGATCGATCTTGCCCCTGATGTAGAGGCCCGCGCTGACCTGGACGACCCTGCACAGCCGCTCCTCCAGCAGGTGGTTCATCAGGAACGGTGCGAGATGATTCGTGAAGAACGCCCGCTCGAACCCGTCCTCGTTGAGCTCGCGGCGGCCGGGCCAGAGTGCCGACCCGCTCATCGCGGATCTGTGCGAACTCCTGATCGGCACTGGCATGCGCAAAGGGGAAGCGCTCGCCCTCCACTGGCACGATGTCCACCTCAACGAAGGGGTGCTCTACGTCCGTTACACCCTCTCGGCCATCAACAACGCCCGCCTGGTCATCACCTCGCCCAAGACCCGCAGCAGTAAGAACTGGGTCGCCATCTCGCCGCGCGTGGCAGCCGCGCTCACACGCCGCTCAGCCGACGCCCCGCCCTCGGCATTGGTTGACCGCTCCTACGATCCGTTCACCGGACTGGTCTTCTGCCGACCCGACGGCCGCCCGCTACGGCCTCAGACCGTCCTGGACCGCTTCCGCCGACGCGCCAAGGAAGCAGGGGTCCCCCGCATCACCCTGCACGACCTGCGGCACCTCGCCGCCACCCTCTCCATCACGGCGGGCACCCCACTCACCGTGGTCTCCAAAACCCTGCGGCACTCCACGCTCTCCACCACCGCGAACCTCTACAGCCACCTCACCCAGCAAGCCGCCCACGACGCCGTAGACGCCATCAACACCGCACTCGCCCAATCCGACCCCACCGCCGACCGTCCTCCGCACTGGCCGACCTGGCTGCGACCACACCGCGACCACCCGAACAGGCCCCGGACACGCCTCACACTGCCCTACTTCGCCGCCCCCGCCGCCAGTTCACCCAGCGCCTCCACACCCCAAGGCGTGCGTGCGACCACCATGCGACCACCACGCCGCACAACACGAAGAAGGCCGCCTCTCCATCTCTGGAAAAACGGCCTCCGACCTGCGAAAACGCTGGTCGGGACGACAGGATTTGAACCTGCGACCCCTTGACCCCCAGGCGAACGCTGAATTCCCCGGAATTATGGCGCTTTCCGCAGGCAAAATACGTGCGGCAACGCCTGAGTTGTGCGAGGTCGCGCACACCGTGTGGTCCTCAAATGGTCCCCCACGACAATGCCTCCAAAAGCCAGCTTCACTCCCACTTCCAGCATGCACCGCTTGGCAACATTCGACAAGAACCCATGCGATACGGCAACGGCCTGTATGTCTCCGCCACCGGTTCCACCCCGTCCTCGAGGATGGGGAACCGCTGCCGCCGCTTGCACGGCACTAATTGTCCTGGGTGACGTCGGTCCGCCACCTACGCGAATCTGGCGCTGACCCCAGGCATCGAGCTGACCATCGCGTCGAAGACCCTGCACCACTCCACGATCTCATTTAACCTGCGCCTCTTTGACCCCCAGCCGCGACGAAGTGGTCGCGGATTCCGTGCGTCAGCAGGGGAGTTCGAACCCCGGTGTCCGCACGTCGCGGGCATCATTTCGACGGCGCATTCCAGGCCGAAGAATCGAGATCGTCAAGGCGCCGGTACGCGCGCCGAAGGAAAACGCCGACAGCATACGCCGCTTGATCAGTCTCCATGACTAGTGGAGCCTCGCAAGGCTGGTCGTTATGGACCTCGCAGACTCTTCCGTCATTCTGCGCCCGATCTCATAGCAGTGGGCCGTGGTCGAGTCAGGTCTTCACCTGGGAATCCGCTTAGACGACGCAAAGGATCTGTTAAGTGTCGGCTCAGTGCGGTGGGTGATGCTGCAACTCGCCAACTCGCCAGGAGGGCAGCATGACGTGCGTGACAGCCGAGGTGGAGCGGTGTATCGGTGCGGGTCGGTGTCAGTCGGTCGCCCCTGAGCTCTTCGACCAGACCGACCATGGTGAGGTCGTGGTCCTGCGCGCTCCGCTCGACAAGGAAGAGGTCGCTCTCGCTCTCGAAGCTGCGGAGCTGTGTCCAGGGCGAGCTCTGTCCGTCAGCGAGGACTAGCGACAGCCTCGGCGCCCGTCATTCGGGATGCGTCCGGTGGCGGCGGACACCATCCCGCCCCTCCAGCCCCCAACCGGTCCGCGACCATGCCGTGCCAGCGACCCAGGAGACAGGTTTCTCATGGTTTCACCCATCAACCACGACGACGTCCAGGCTCCCGAGTTCCCGACCGCACGCGGCTGCCCCTTCGCAGAGCCCTCGGGGTACGCCACATTACGCGCGGGCGGCGCCCCGGTGTCGAGGGTCACGCTCTACGACGGGCGTCAGGTGTGGATCGTCACCGGTTACGAAGCGGCGCGGCAGGTGCTGGTTGACAACGAGGGCTTCTCCTCGGTCCGAAATGATCCGAGGTTTCCCGCGACGGCCCCGCGCTTCGCGGCGGCCAGCAAGATCCGGAACTTCCTCGGGATGGACCCGCCGGACCACACCAGGCAGCGGCGTCCCCTGACGTCAAGCTTCACGGTCAAGCGCATGGCCTCGTACCGGCCGGGCATCCAGCGGATCGTCGACGGGCTACTGGACGACCTCCTTGCCAAGGAGCCGACCGTCGATCTGGTACCCGCATTCGCATTGCCGGTGCCGTCGATGGCGATCTGCCACATCTTGGGCGTGCCGTATGCCGACCACAGCTTCTTCGAGGAGCAGTCGCGGCGGATCGTGCATGGTGAGTCGAGTCTGGAAGAGAGCACACAAGCGTTCGCGAACATCCGCTCGTACATGGCGGACCTCATCGATGCCAAGCGGCGCGAGCGCGGCGACGGGCTCCTTGACGAGATGGTCACCATTTTCCTCGACTCGGGCGAGCTGACCCGTGACGAGCTTTCCGAGATGGCGCTCCTGCTACTGGTGGCCGGGCACGAGACCACCGCGAACGCCATCGCGCTCGGCGTGCTGACGCTGCTCGAACGCCCGGTTGTACGCAACGAGTTGGGTCGCACGCCGCCGCTCATCTCGAATGTGGTGGAGGAGTTGCTGCGTCTGCTGTCGATCGCCGACGGGGTGCCTCGGTTCGCGACCCGGGACACGGAGATCGCCGGGCAGCCCGTAGCCGCGGGTGACGGCGTGATCGTCGCAATTGCCGCCAGCAACCGCGACACGGCGGTCTTCAGCGATCCGGACACCTTCGACCCGCACCGCTCGGCCCGCCGCCACCTGGCCTTCGGCTACGGCATCCACCAATGCCTGGGGCAGAACCTGGCGCGCGCCGAGATGGAGATCGCCCTGTCCACCGTATTCACCCGCATCCCCACGCTACGGCTCGCAGTCCCCCCGGAGGAGATCCAGCTCAAACACCCGGCCGGACTGCACGGCGTGGTCGCCCTGCCCGTGACGTGGTGACTCTGCCGTCGCTCCGCTCCCGTACCGGTCCGTGCCACATTCCCCATCGCCTTCCGCGCCGACACCGGCCAACCTCAGGAGTGAAGAGCCCATGTCCCCTATGACCGATACCAAGGACGCCATGCTGGAGACGATGGCGCTGACGTTCCTCGATGGGCTGGACGGCCCCGGGGCTCTGGCCACTATCGCCGCCACTGCTCCGCGGTCGGCCTCGGCCGTACCCCCGTCGGCCGACGACACCGGCCTGGTCGTCCTCGACCACCTCACCGAACGGGTGCTCGGCGGCCATGGCGAGATCACCCCAGCGCCACAGCCGGGTCAGGTCCGCTACTACCACGACGAGATCTACGACGCGTCCGGCGCTCTCATCGGCACCGTCGCCGGACGGCTCGGCATTGTCCACCGGCGCCCGGATGACAGCCACATGATCGCCGTGCGCACCGAGGAGGTGCGCCTGCTCGGCCGCACACTGCGCTTCACGGGGCTCAACGACATCACTGCCGAGTTCGCGGGCGCCTGGGTGTCCGTACCCGGTGTCGGCCTGACCGGCGACATCCTCGGCTGGTCCGGCATCCGCGCCATCCACATGACGTCCACCCCTCTGGTGTCGGACGTCCGCATCGTCCTGTGCCGATGAGGGTCCCCTCCCCTGTCCCGCCTCGTTCCTTTCGCACGCCGTTCCACCACTCCGAAAGGGCCTCCATGCGTACCCTCTCCTCTCGGCGCTCCCTCCTGCTGTCCGCCCGTCGCGGCGCCGCCGTCATAGCCTCCGCCGCCGCGCTGCTCGCCGTGACCGGCGCCACCGCATCTGCCGCTCCCCCCGGGCCCGCGGCGCCGTCCCAGGCCGCTGCGGCCGGGAAGCAAACCACGGCGACGGGGAAGCAGTGCGAGCGCCGCGTACTGACCGAACCGCAGACAGAGAACCTCCAGAACGTCGACGTGGCCGACCCGAAGGTGGGCCAGGTCGGCATCTACCACGACAAGTTCACCGACGCGAAGGGCGCCAACGCCGGTACGGTCATGGGCCGTTACGAGATCCGGCACAGGGCCCCGGATGGCGCTGTGTGGACGTACTACACCGAGGACCTCTTCCTCGTCGACGGCGTCATCCACGCCGAGGGCTGGGTCGACTTCAACGACGTGAAGAACACCAAGTGGGTGGGGTACCGCGCGCAGGGCCTCGACGGCGTGTACCAGGGCAAGACCGGCTGGCGCGAGTGGCGCAACACCGGCGTGGACGGGGCGCCCGCGGATGCCCGCTGGCAGCTGTGCGGCTGAACGGGACGGCTTTCGACCTCCGTGATGACAGATAGGAGCTGACGATGGACACCTCCGATGTGCACCTCCTGTCGGCAGGAAGCGTGCTGCCCGGACCGGCCGTGGACAACGCCACGCTCGCCCGGCACTTCTCGATGGACGCGCTGTGGGAGCAGTGGGTCGACACCTTCATCGGGACCCGCAGCCGCCACCTGGCCGTCGACCTCTCCACCGGAGAGGTGACGCACACGCTGGCCGCACTCGGAGCGGCCGCCGCGCAGCGGGCCCTGGACCGTGCCGCGATGCGCGCCGAGGACGTCGACATCTTGGTGATGGCTACGAGTACCCCGGACAGCCTGATGCCCGCGACGGTGAACGTGATCGCCGACCGCCTCGGAATCGACCATGTGCCGAGCTATCAGTTGCAGTCGGGGTGTTCCGGTGCCGTGCAGGCGCTCGACGTGGCACGGCAGTTCCTGAGCAGCGGCCAGTACACCACCGCTCTGGTTCTGGGCGGTGACGTCGTCGCACCGTTCTACGACGTCCACGTGGATCTGCGGAAGGTGCCGCCCAACGAGCTGGTGAACTTTGTGCTCTTCGGCGACGGCGCCGGAGCCGCCGTGCTCAGCCGGGAGACGGCACCCGGCGCGGCCGCGCTGCGCACGGTCTTCACCCGCCTGGTAGGTCTGGGCCGCCCACCCGGAGCGACATTGGAGTGGTACGGGCCCGTGGACCGCGGGCGCGAGGGCCCGCCCGCCGCCGAAGACTACAAGGCGATCGAGGAGTGTGTGCCCGTCATGGCTGAGGAGGTGCTGCATGAACTCCTCGACGAAC
Source organism: Streptomyces sp. NPDC007983 (assembly GCF_042958345.1). NCBI lineage: Bacteria > Bacillati > Actinomycetota > Actinomycetes > Kitasatosporales > Streptomycetaceae > Streptomyces > Streptomyces sp. NPDC007983. The sequence goes on along the minus strand of NZ_JBIBJI010000037.1, from coordinate 9,951 downwards.
TGGACTGGCACGGCGATGACATCGGCCATGTGCTGCCGCCGCAGTTGTCCGGCCGGATGACAGCCAAGATCTACGAGCGTCTGGGGTTGAAGGGACACGAGGTCAGCTGCGTGGCGGAGACCGGCAACATCGGCAATGGCGTGGTCTTCTTCCAGCTGGAACGGGCCCTTGGCCACCTCGGTCCAGGCGAGCGCGCCGTCGGTATCTCGATCGAATCCAGCAAGTGGATCAAGGCGGGTTTCGCCCTGGAAGGGGTCTGACCGATGGCTGTCACCACCTCTCCCAAAGACGCCTTGATGGAGCTGCACCGCTCCGACGAGCTGGCCGCTCGCTACTCCGATGTACGCGGTCTGGTCACGGAGTTGACGAGCTCGGATGACCTGGCACAGGCCGGGCGACTGCTCAACCGTCTCGACCCGGAGCAGGTCCTCAGACACCATCCGGACACACCGCTGCTGCGCGTCACGGTGACCGGGCACGGCACACTCGTGCCGGTGGTGCCCGCGCTCACCGCGGAGCTGGCACGGCACGGCATCCTGCTCGCCTCGAGCCTGTCGGACTTCGATTCGTGGGTGTTCGATCTGAGCGATAAGGACAGTGCCCTGTACGCGTCGGGCGCAGACGTCGTGCTGTGCGTCCTGGATCCGAACGTGGTCCTGGATGACCTGACGGCGCCCTGGCGGGTCTCCGATGTGGAGCGGGTCCTGGACGAGAAGCTGGCTCTGGTCCGGTCACTCGCCGCCACCTTCGACACTGCCGGGCGCGGTATCCTCGTCTTCAATACGCTGCCGCTGACCGCGCGGCTCACCGGGCAACTCGTCGACCATCGCTCGCGTTCCGCCCTGGGCGCAGTCTGGCGCCGCTTCAACGCCCGCCTGCTCACCCTGGGTGAGGAGTTCGGCTCCGTCCTCACCGTCGACCTGGACCCGCTGGTGACAGCGGGTGTGCCTGCCACCGACGACCGGCTGAGCGTCTACACCAAGGCGCACCTGTCCCCGGCGCTGCTCGCCGCGTACGCACGTGAGGTCGCCCACTTGGCACGCGGGGTGTCGGGGCGGGCGAAGAAGTGCCTGGTCGTCGATCTCGACGAGACTGTGTGGGGCGGAGTGCTCGGCGACGATGGCGCGGAGGGCATCGAGGTCGCCGACAGTTACCGAGGAGAGGCGTTCCGGGCGTTCCAGAGCGTCGTGAAGCAGATCGGCTCGCAAGGGGTCCTGGTGGCGGCCGTCAGCAAAAACGAGGCTGAGTCGGTCCGCACCGTGCTGCGGGAGCACCCGCGCATGACACTGCGCGAGGACGACTTCGTCCGGATCATCGCCAACTGGCTACCCAAGCACGAAAACATCGTGCGGCTCGCCCAGGACCTCAACCTGGGCGTGGACAGCTTGGTGTTCGTCGACGACAGCCCCTTCGAGTGCGGTCTGGTCCGCCGGGAGCTGCCGGACGTGGCGGTGGTCGGCCTGGACCGTGACCCCGCGCTCCATGTGGAACGGCTGCTGTGCGACGGCTGGTTCACGGTGCGGGAGATGACTGGCGAGGACGAGAAGCGTGCCACACGCTATCGCGACGAGCTGGTTCGCAAGGATTTCCTGGACACCTTCAGCTCCCTCGACGACTATCTGCGCGAGCTGAAGGTAAGGGTGCGCCTGACGGCCCTCGTCGATGTCGACCGGGTATCCCAGATCACTCTGCGCACCAATCAGTTCAACCTCACCACGCGGCGGCTACAGCCCGCCGAGGTGCGAGCCTGGGCGGAAGACCCAGACGGACAGGTCCTCGCCGTGCACGTTTCCGACCGTTTCGGCGACAGCGGCCTGGTCGGTGCGGTCCTGACGCGCCGCGAAGGGGACGTACTGCACATCGACAACTTTCTGCTGAGCTGCCGTGTGTTCTCCCGTGGCGTAGAGACCGCCTGCCTGTCGGCGGTCCTCGGGCACGCCAAGATGACCGGCGCTCAGGCCGTGACCGCCACCTACCGGCCGACGGCGAAGAACACGAAGGTCAAGGACTTCTACCCACGTGGTGGCTTCGCGGTCGTCGAGGGCGACGGCGACATCGTGAATTTCCGGCACGACCTCGCCGACATCCTTCCGGTCCCGGAACACATCCACCTGACGGACGAACTGGGGGACATCGCGTGAAGACCATCGACGACTTCCTCACCCTCATCCAGGACGAACTGGGCCTGGCCATCGCCGCCCACGAATTGGGCCTGGACCTCGACGAGGTGGCCGGCTGGGACTCGCTGCACCTGTTGTCCTTGTGCACGCTCCTGGAGCGTGAGACCGGCACGAGCCTGTCACTGCCGGATGTCCTCGAGGCCCGCTCCCTGGAGCGGATCTACACACTGGCGGTCAGCCGGTGAGCACGCGACTGCCCCGCGAACGGCGCCACACGCTGCTCTTCCTGCGGGAGATCCGAGCCTTCTCACCGGTGTACTTGGACACCGAAGTCGACATGACGGCGGTGCAGGCGCACCGCACCGCGGCCCGTGCCGCGGGGCGCCGCTACTCGCTGGTGAGCTATGTGGTCCTGGCCGCGGGACAGGTACTCGCCAAGCACCCGGAGGCGAACGCGGCGGTGCGTGGACGACTGTGGCCCAAGGTGGCCCACTACCCGTTCACCAACGGCAAAGTCACCCTTGACAAGCAGCGCGCGGGTCATCGAGTAGTGCTCGCCACGGTTGTGCCCCGGGTGGAGGAGTTGGATCTTCAGCAGGTGCAGACCCACCTGGACCGGTTTCGGGACGGCGATCCGGACCACATGCCGGAGTTCGCCGCGATCCGCCGTCTGCACCAAAGACCCTGGCCGCTGGCGTACGCGGCATTCCGCAAGTCGGCCCGGTCCCTGGCCGCGCGGCCCACTCTGACAGGCACCTACGCGGTGACCTCGCTTGGCCACCGTGACGTGGACGGCTTCCACTCGGTGGGCGGCACCACGGTCACGGTCGGTGTGGGCAGGGTCGTCGACCGGCCCGTCGTCCGCGGCCGGGAGGTAGACATCGCGCCCGTCATGCGACTCAGCCTCGCATTCGATCACCGGGTCATCGACGGCTCAGAGGCCGCAGACGTCCTGACCGAGCTGAAGTCGGCCCTGGAAAGTTACGAGGGCCACGAATGAACGACATCAACGAACTCAAGCAGTACGTCATCGCGCACGCCCGCTCACAGCACATGCCGCCGGACCACGTGCAGTCCCTGCTCGGCCGCATCCACGACGACGGCGACGGCGACGGCTCTTGGGTGCAGGAGTGGGTGCAGGCAGCGGAACGCTCGGAATTTCAAGGTGAGTTGATGGAAGCGTGCCAGCTCTACAACATGGCCCGCTTCCCGTATGTGGACGGCCCCACCCGTCAGGACGCGCACGAGCGCTGCGTCGCCATGTTCGACCAGTGGCGCACGTCCGTGCCCGGTGTCGAGCCGCTGGAGGTGACGCTACCGGAGGGCAAGGTGCGGGCGTGGACCAGTGGCCTGTCCACGACGGTGCGTCTGCCGCTGCTCGTGGTGTGCGGCGGCATCGTCAGTGTCAAGGAGCAGTGGGCCGGCGTCCTCGCCCAGCTGCCCGCCTTCGGCATGGCCGGGGTCGTCGTCGAGATGCCCGGTGTCGGCGAGAACACCCTGCGCTACGATCGCTCGAGCCACCGCATGCTGTCGACGATCCTGGACGCGGTGGCTGGACGCGCGGACACGGAGCACACGTACGCGCTCGCCCTGAGCTTCAGCGGCCACCTGGCGCTCAGGGCCGCTCTTGAAGACAGCCGGATCAAGGCGGTCGTCGGAGCCGGGACGCCGGTGCACGACTTCTTCACCGACGCACGCTGGCAGCGCACCGTCCCCAAGGTCACCGTGGACACGCTCGCTCACTTGACCGGCACCAAGCCGGACGAGGTGTTCGGCCACATCGGCGGCTGGGCACTCACCGACCGGGAGCTTGCCGCCCTGGACATCCCGGTGAGCTGTGTGGCCAGCAGGCTGGACGAGATCATCCCGCGCAGCGACGTGCTGCGCCTCAAACGACATGTGCGCCGCATCCGTGTGGTCGAACACGAGGACGTACACGGCTCACCCCGCCACTTCGCCGAGACTCAGCTGTGGATGCTCCTCGCGCTGCTACGGGCCCGTGGTGTGGTGAACCGGCAGCGGCTCGGGCTGAGCTGGGCGCTGGCCGGGCAGCGGCTACGACGCCGCCTCGGGCGTGCTGCCCCCTGAGGGCACAGCCACGCCGTGGCTCGGCCGCACACGACGACGCTCACCGCGCCCGGCTTCGCAGGGACCGAGGGTGCAAAGAGGGAACGCGAACGCCACGAGGGCACGAGAGAAGGCGACGGAGTCATGGAACAGAACGGCGTGGGGCCGACAGCGCTGGCGGACGGCGAACAGGCCGGGCATGGAGCGGAGCGGCTGCGCGCCGTGTTCGGCACGTTCGCCACGGGCGTGGTCGCCGTCACCGCGCTCGATAAACGTCGCGGCCGGCCGACAGGCATCGCAGCGAACTCCTTCGCGTCGGTGTCGCTGGCCCCACCGCTCCTGTCCTTCTGCGTGGCGCGCACCAGCACCAGCTGGCCCCGACTGCGGATCGCCGACCGGTTGTGCGTGAACATCCTCGGCGCACACCAGCAGCACGTCAGCGAGCGGTTTGCCGCCAAGGGCGAGGACAAGGCAGTCGGACTCGACTGGTTCCCGGCGCCCGGCGGCGCACCGGTGGTCGCGGGCTCACTCGGCTGGCTCGAGTGTTCCGTCGAGCAGGAGCATCCGGCGGGTGACCACGTGATCGTGGTGGCCCGGGTACGGGCGCTGGGCGGACCTCGCACGGGCGACCCTCTGGTGTTCTTCCGCAGCGGGTACGGCCGGTTCACGTCCGACCACGACTAAGACGGCGGCCGTCGGACGCTCCTACTTCCTCCCCTGAGCAACACCGGACGACACAGAGAGGGCCGCACAGGCAATGGTCAACGGTCACGTTTCCGCCGGGGACGACGCAATCGCCGTCGTCGGCATGTCCTGCAGGCTTCCTGGCGCGCCCCACCTGGCGGCGTTCTGGGAGCTGCTGCGCGACGGCCGGGATGCCATCGTCGACACACCCGTCGACCGGTGGTCCGCCGCATCGGTATCCGGCGGCACGAGCGTCGGGCGCGGTGGCTTCCTCAAAGAGATCGATCGCTTCGACGCGGCCTTCTTCGGCATCTCCCCCCGGGAGGCCGCGGCCATGGATCCACAGCAGCGACTGGCGCTCGAGCTGGGGTGGGAGGCGCTTGAGGACGCAGCCCTGATCCCGGCGAACCTGCGCGGCACCGGCACGGGCGTGTTCATCGGAGCGATCGCCGCCGACTATACGGCGCTCACCCACCGCAGCGGCGCGCAGCCGGGGCGACACACCGTCACGGGCCTGAGCCGTGGTGTCATCGCGAACCGTCTGTCGTACGTCTTAGGACTCCATGGTCCAAGCCTGACGGTGGACAGCGCCCAGTCCTCGTCGCTGGTCGCCGTGCACCTGGCCTTCGAGAGCCTGCGCAAGGGCGAATCGCACCTCGCGCTCGCGGGCGGTGTGAACCTGAACTTCGCCCGGGAGACCGCCGCGGACCTGGGTTCCTTCGGCGGGCTGTCGCCCGACGGCCGCAGCTACACCTTCGATGCCCGTGCGAATGGTTATGTGCGCGGTGAGGGCGGCGCGGTCGCCGTGCTCAAGCCGCTCGCCGCTGCTGTCGCCGACGGGGACCGGGTGCACTGTGTGATCCGGGGCAGCGCGGTCAACAACGACGGCGCCACGGACGGCCTGACCGTGCCCGGAGCAGAGGCGCAGCGCGATGTGATCCGGCTCGCGCACCGCCAGGCCGGAACCCACCCCCGGGACGTGCAGTACGTGGAGCTGCACGGCACCGGAACGAAGGTAGGCGACCCCATCGAGGCCCGTGCGCTGGGCGAGGCCCTGGGCACGGCCCGCCGGGCAGAAGGAACGCTGCGTGTCGGGTCGGCGAAGACGAACGTGGGCCACCTGGAGGGCGCCGCGGGCATCGTCGGCTTCCTGAAGGCGGCCTTGTCCATCGCGCACCGCGCCCTCCCCCCGAGCCTCAACTACGAGACCCCCAACCCGGCCATCCCGATGGGCGAGCTGAACCTCGAGGTGCAGCGGGAGCTGGGGGACTGGCCGCACCCGGAGCGGCCCCTGGTCGCCGGGGTGAGCTCCTTCGGCATTGGCGGCACCAACTGCCACGTCGTCCTGGCAGAGCCGCCCGCCATCTCCACGCGTGATGCGGAAAGTTCGCGCAGCGTCGGCCACGCCGCCGGGCCAGTACCGGTGCTGTTGTCCGGCCGGAGTGCGGCAGCGCTACGCGCACAGGCGGCCCGGCTGCGAGAACACCTGGCGTCGACGCCCGGTGCGTCGCTCACCGATGTCGCGTACTCCCTGGCCACGGCGAGGGAACGGTTCGAGCATCGCGCCGCGCTCACCATCGCGGACCCTGGCGCCCCTGGTGCCGCTGAGGGGCTGGTGCGCGGCCTTGAAGCGCTCGCGCGCGGCGACAGCGCCCCCGGCCTCGCCGACCGTACCGGCGTGGTGCGCGCGGGGGCGACCGCGTTCCTGTTCTCCGGGCAGGGCAGTCAACGGCCTGCCATGGGCCGGGAGCTGTACGCCGCCCATCCGCTCTTCGCCGAGGTCTTCGATGAGGTGGCGTCCTACTTCGACGGGCTGCTCGACCGGCCGCTGCGCGATGTCGTGTTCGCCACCGAGGACTCTCCGGTGGCCCGCCTCCTGGACCGCACAGGCTTCACCCAGCCCGCTCTCTTCGCTATCGAGACCGCGCTGTTCCGGCACCTCGAAGACTGGGGGGTGCGCCCCGACTACCTGGCGGGCCACTCGGTCGGTGAGATCACCGCTGCCCATGTGGCGGGCGTGCTTTCGCTCTCCGACGCTGCAGCGCTTGTCGCGGCCCGCGCCACCATGATGGAGGCGCTGCCGGACGGTGGCTCCATGGTGGCGGTGGAAGCCGCCGAGGATGAGGTGCGTGCCTGGCTCGCGCTGGTCGACGCGACCGGGGAGCGGGTGGATGTGGCTGCTGTCAACGGGCCGCAGGCGACGGTCGTCGCAGGTGATGAGGACGCCGTGGCCGACATCGCTCGGCGGGCCGCCGACGCTGGTCGCAGGACGCGGGATGTGAAGGTGAGCCACGCTTTTCACTCTCCCCTGATGGAGCCGATGCTGGAGGACTTCCGCACGGTCGCGGCCGGGCTCACGTACCACGAGCCGCGGATACCCGTGGTCTCGAATATCACCGGCCGTCTCGCCGCAGGTGACGAATTGCGCTCAGCGGACTACTGGGTGCGTCACGTCCGGCGGGCTGTACGCTTCGCCGACGGTGTCGCCGCGTTGAAGCAGATGGGTGCCACGGCGTTCCTGGAGATCGGCCCGGTGCCCGTCCTGACGGCGATGGCGCGCGAGACCCTGGCCGGGCTCGGCGACAGCGACGGCGGTACCGGCGCTTCCGGGCTTGTCCCGGCGGTGATTCCAGTGCTGCGGAAGGACCGCGGCGAGGCGCAATCCCTCGTCGAGGCGCTGACCCACGCATTCACGCACCACGTGGAAGCGGACTGGGCGGCGGTGTTCGACCGCAGGCGAGCGCGGCGTGTGGATCTCCCGACGTACGCCTTCCAGCGGGAACGGTACTGGATCGAGGAGCCGGACGGGTCGACCGGCGAGCAGGGCGAGGAGGAACCGGCGCGCGGTGAACCCTCGGGAGCAGGGTGCTCCGGTACGGCGCAGGAGACTGGGCCGTCCGCCCACGGGCCGGGGGCCGACTCGGAGAAGCCGACCTCGGGGGGCCAAGGGCCGGACGACGGTGTCGGACCACCCTCCGAGGAGCCGGGCGGGGAGCTCGCCGAGCGGCTTTCCGGGCTGTCCACGGCAGAGGCCGAGCGGTCGCTGCTCGAACTCGTCCGCACCCATGTCGCGATCGTCCTCAGCCATGTGTCCGCAGACGCTGTCGACCCCGGGCTCTCCTTCAAGGAGCTGGGCTTCGACTCGCTCGGCGCGGTGGAACTGCGCGACCGGCTCGCGTCCGCTACGGGTCTGCGGCTGGCCTCGGGCCTGCTCTACAACCACCCGTCACCCTCGGCACTGGTACGGTACCTGTTCAAGCGGCTACTCGGCGCGCAGCGCTCCGAAAGTCCGTCGTCGACGCGGCGCGGAGCGAACGGATCCCCGGACGACGACCCGATCGTGATCGTCAGCATGGCCTGCCGCTACCCCGGGGACGTGGTGTCACCGGAGGACCTGTGGCAGCTCGTCTCGACGGCCGGTGACGCGATCACTCCCTTCCCCGCCAACCGGGGGTGGGACCTGGACACCCTGTACGACCCGGAACCGGGCACGCCGGGCCGCACCTACCTGCGCGAGGGCGGCTTCCTCCACGACGTCGACCGTTTCGACCCGGAGTTCTTCGGCATCAGCCCGCGCGAGGCCGTGGCGATGGACCCGCAGCAGCGACTGCTCCTGGAGATCGCCTGGGAGGCGTTCGAACGAATGGGCATCCGCCCCGACGCGCTGCGGGGCAGCCGGACCGCGGTGTTCGTCGGCGGCACGGCGCAGGACTACGGTCCGCGCCTGCACGAGCCTGCCGAGGGCACTGACGGCTACCTGCTCACCGGCAGCACCGCCAGCGTCGCGTCGGGCCGCCTCGCGTACGCCTTCGGCCTGGAGGGACCGGCCGTCACAGTTGACACGGCCTGCTCCTCCTCTCTGGTCGCCCTGCATCTGGCCGCGCAGGCGCTGCGGCAGGGCGACTGCTCGCTCGCGCTCGCAGGTGGCGTCACGGTGATGTCGACGCCGGGCATGTTCGTGGAGTTCAGTCAGCAGCGCGGACTGGCATCCGGTGGCCGCTGCAAGGCGTTCTCCGCGGGTGCCGACGGGACGGTCTGGTCTGAGGGCGCGGGCCTACTGCTACTCGAACGGCGTTCGGACGCCCGCCGCAACGGTCACGAGATCCTCGCGGTGGTGCGGGGCTCCGCGATCAACCAGGACGGTGCCAGCAACGGCCTCACGGCCCCCAACGGCCCCTCTCAGGAACGCGTCATCCGGCAGGCCCTTGCCGATGCGGGTCTCGTCGCCGCGGACGTGGACGCCATGGAGGCGCACGGTACGGGCACTACCCTGGGTGACCCGATCGAGGCCGAGGCACTGCTCGCCACGTACGGGCAGAACCGTGAATGGCCCCTGTATCTGGGCTCGTTGAAGTCGAACATCGGCCACACCCAGGCCGCCGCCGGCGTCGGCGGGATCATAAAGATGGTCATGGCAATGCGCCACGGCACACTGCCCCGGACGCTCCACGTCGACGAACCCACCCCGCACGTCGACTGGTCGGCGGGCAACGCGGAGCTGCTGGTGCGGGAGCGCCCGTGGGAAACGCCGGACGACCGACCGCGCCGGGCCGGGGTGTCGTCTTTCGGTATCAGCGGCACCAACGCGCACGTGATTCTGGAGCAGGCGCCGGCCGTCCCTGCCGCACCCTCACAGCAGGAGGGACCCGATGCCGCCGGTTCCGTTCCGGTCCCGGTGCTCGTGTCGGCGCGGAGTGAGGCTGCACTGTGCGAACAGGCCGCACGCATAAGGGGCTTCTTGACCGAGCGGCCCGAACTGCCGCTTCCCACCGTTGCGGCGGGCATCGCCACCCATCGCACCGCCTTCGAGGTGCGTGCCGCCGTGGTTGCCCACGACCACACCGCACTGGTGGAGTCACTGGAAGCACTGTCACGCGGCCAGACGGATGACCGGACAGTGATTGGACGCAGCGACACGGAGCCCGGCAAGGTCGCGTTCGTCTTCTCCGGTCAGGGCAGTCAGCGCCCCGGCATGGGACGGGAGCTGTATGACACCCATCCCGTGTTCGCCCGCGCCCTGGACGAGGTGTGCCAGCACTTCACCCACCACCTCGACGCCCCCCTACCGGAGGTGATGTGG
>NZ_JBIBJI010000036.1:0-51734 GCF_042958345.1 Streptomyces sp. NPDC007983 | reverse complement strand
TTTCGGTGACCGAGGTTCCGGGGCTTGGTACCTGCGGCGCGACCGGGACTGCGGCCGACCGCGGACGCGGTGGTGCGGGTGAGTAATGGCGGCCTCGCCGAAGTGAGCGCCGTTCTTCGTGTTCGTCGTGTGTGTTCGCGACGTGCCGGCGTTGCGGCTCTCGTGTCGTTGCGTGGACGAGAGCGGCGTCTGGTGTCTCAGCGGTGGGCGGCGCGGTTCATCTCGACGACGTCGTCGACGGTGGGATTGGCACCGAGGGCGGCCAGGCGTTCCGGCAGGCTGTCGCGGATGGCCGCGTCCTTGACGCGGTCGGCCGCGGCCAGGGCCGCCGGCAGCTCGTCGAGGGGCAACTCGGTGCAGTAGGCGGGGCTGTTCGGCTGCTGGCGCCAGGAGTCGGCCAGCGTGCCGGCGTCGTAGGGGTCGAAGCCGGTGTCGTCCACCAGGCTCATGGCCACCTTCCGCGCCTCCTCGGAGTCGCCGGCGACGGGGATGGCCAGGCGGCCCGGGGTTCCGGCCGGGACGCCCTTGGTCCGCTGGGTCTCGGCCAGCGCGGCGTTCCACGCCTTGACCACGGGGCGGCCGAGCAGCTCGGCGGTGTACACGCTCTCCACCTGGCCGTTGTCCACCGCCTCGATCGGCTCGCTGAGCATGCCGGGGTAGTAGTTCGCGGTGTCGATGACCACCGTCTCGGCGGGGACCGAGGCGAACAGATCCGCCAGCTTGCCCGCCACCCCGAAGGGGATGGCCAGGACGATGACGTCCCGGCCCTGGACGGCGTCGGCGAGCTCCGCCGCGCGGGCCCCGGACTCCAGCACCTCCGCCCGGACGGCCTCGGGGCCGCGGGCGTCGGCCACCTGGACGTCGTGACCGGCCGTGCTGAGCTTGGCAGCGAGGTTCCCGCCGATGGCGCCAGCGCCGATGACCGTAATTTTCATGATTTATCCCTTGGAAGGTTGTGCTGCCCCTGAGGGCAGCGCGATGCGATGTCCGGCGTGGTGGCCGTGTGGTGGTGGTGGCTGGCGGTTTACGCCTGGGTGTCCTGCTGGCGGTAGCCGCTCGCGATGAGCGTGCGGAGCCGGTCGAGCGACTCCTCGTCGGTGCCGGTGCCCTTGATCCAGGCGACGGAGCAGGCCGCGAGGAACAGGTCGTTGCCCCGCACCGAGTCGCGTACGTGCCCCGCGAGCTGCGCGGCCCGCACGTACTGATCGGTGGCGGAGATGAGGGTGTGGCAGGGGATGGTGAGCGGGTTGTCCGGCTTCTGCGCGCGGGCCGCGGCCATGAGCGGGTCCGGCAGCCCGCTGAAGGCGCTGAAGTACTCCTCCATCGCCCGCAGCCACTGCTCCAGCGCCTCGGCCGGGTCGCCGAGCTGATCGATGTCCGCCTGGCGGGCCACCAGCTCCTCGGAGCGCGTCTGCAGCACGGCCGCCAGCAGCGCCTCCCGGGTGGGGAAGTGCCGGTACAGGGTGCCGGGCCCGACACCCGCCTCCTTGGCCACCGCCTCCAGGGAGGTGCCGACCCCGTGCTGAAGGAAGTGACGCTGCGCGGTCTCCAGGAGGGCAGCGCGGTTGCGCTGAACGTCCGCGCGGGGCTTACGTCCCCGCTGTTCGCCGGCGCTCATGCGCCCTCCTGCCCGCCGTAATCCTGCGGCCACATCAAAACGGATGCTGCCTCCGTACGCATTCGAGAGTAAAGCGGAGGCAGCGTCCGGTCAAATGGACGGCCTGAGCGCGGAGCCCGGACCTCGCAGGAGGCCGACATTGCGGGTGCCGGTAAATCGTCCACGCAGGTGAGAGCTTGTTCAGAAATCTTCGACTTTGGCCGACGCTCACCCGGCGTCTTCACCTGCACAGGGCCCCGGCGGCATCATGATCTGTCGTGCTGCTGCGCCTGGCCTACCTCACCGCGACCAACACCCTGGCGTTCCTACGTCTCCTGCCGATGAGCGACAGAGACAAGGACATCGAGATCCTCGTGCTTCGGCACCAATTGCTTGTCCTGCAGCGCCAGGTCGGCAAGCCTGCCTTGACCGACAGCGATCGCGCTGTCCTCGCCGGACTGCTCCACCACCTGCCCAAAGACAGACTGCGGCACCTTCTACTGCTGGTCCGCCCCGAAACGGTCTTGCGCCGGCATCGGGAACTGCTCAGGCGGCGACATGCCGCGACCTGCATGCCCAAGCGGCGCGGACGCCCCCGCACCATCCGCTCGATCCGCGCCCTCGTCCTGCGTCTGGCCAGGGAAAATGCCTCGTGGGGATATCGCCGGATCCACGGCGAACTCGCAGCACTGGGGATCAAGGTCGCCGCCTCAACGGTCTGGGAGATACTCCGCGAGCACGGCATCCCACCCGCACCCGAACGGCAGAGCACGACCTGGGCCGACTTCCTCCGCAGCCAGGCCGAGGCCCTTCTCTCCTGCGATCTCTTCGAAGTCCGCACGCTGACCGGAGCACGCCTGTACGTCTTCGCCGTCATCGAGCACACCACCAGACACATCCGGATCCTCGGCGCCACCGCACACCCCGCCGCGGAGTGGATCGTGCAGCTCGGACGCAACCTCCTCATGGACTTCGAAGACGCAGGCAGCAAGGCGAAGTTCCTCATCCGAGACCGCGACTCGAAGTTCACAACCACCTTCGACGCCCTGATGACCGATGCCGGTCTCAAGGTCGTCACCACAGGCATTCGGATACCACGGATGAACTCCCTCATCGAGCGCTGGATACAGACCTGCCGCACCGAACTCCTGGACCGGACCCTGATCTGGAACCAGCGCCACCTCCTCCACGCACTACGCGAGTACCAGGCCTACTACAACGAACACCGCCCGCACCGGGCACTGAAAAACGCCGCCCCATGCCGCCCGCTACCCACACCCATCACCCAACAAGCCCAGCTCACCCACCTGGAAGTCCACAGACGAGACCGGCTCGGCGGAACGCTCCACCAGTACCAGCACGCCGCCTGAGCTGCGCGGATGTTTTATCGGCACCCGCACTGCCCTGGCGCTCGCCTGTCCACGCGTCGCGCAGCAGTGTGGGTGCGAGGAGCGAAGGCGCCATGGCATCGACGCAGTCTCCGTCACTGTCGTGAACTGCCACGGTGGGCAGCCGTTTGCTGCTGCGGCGGACGCGCAGGGACCAGCCGCTGAGCGGGAGGGTCAACCCCCGTAAGCCGGCCCTGGTGAAACCTTCGTCGGCGGCGATGCTCCTGAGCAGCATGGACTGCTCTCCCTTCGCGGAGATGCGTGAGTACGAGCTTCGTCCTGGGAGTGAGGACGCGTGGTCTCTCTGTTCCGCTATGTCCCCTGGTGGCCCCCACCGTCCGAGGCGCCTTCGATGTGCAGTGTCTCGGCTGCGGTCGCGATGCTCTGAGGCGTGAGGTGAAAGGCGAACGGTGTCGTCTCGTAGAACTTCATGGCCTTGCCGTCCTCGGACAGTTCGAGCTCGGAGGAGACCAAGCCGGCCGCTTCCAACTTGCGCAGATGGATCTGCAGCAACGCTCTGCTGATGCCCAGCTCCCGCGCGAGGCGACTCACATAGTTGCGCTGCTGAGCGAGGGCAGCCACGACCCGCAGGCGATGCGGGTTCGAGAGCGCCGCCATGACCCGCACCAGGTCGTCCCCGGTGAGATCCGGCTGCGAATCGCCACCCTTGCTCATGCCAAACAAAGTTAGCACATGCCAGGCTCGGTATCAATACACAACGGGCCTTGTCCACACGCTGATGGGGAACGCCGGCCAGGACCGGCTCACCGCATAGCTTCCCGACAGTGACGGGGCCCGGCGGTCGAACCGACCGGGCCCCGTCACTGTCGGGAGGCTATGCGGTGAGCTCCGCGACCAGCGCGGAAAGGAGTTCGTCCCGACGCTCCCGCAGGTAGAAGTGGCCGCCGTCGAACACCTAAGCGCGGAACGGCCCCACGCACACACCCACCCATGCCCTCAGGTCGGCTCCGGTACGCCGGGGTCACTCCCTCCTCCGAAAGCGGTGAACGGAACGGGCAGCGAGGGCCGGGAGACGTAGCGGTAGGTCTCACACCTCTCGTAGTCCGCCCGGATGGCCGGCAAGAGCACGGCCAGCAGGTCGGGTGGGCGAGGATTTCCTCCTGCGTACCTACCACCTGACGCAGGTGCGCCAACAGGCCTGCATCGGCGCGCAGATGGATGCCCCTCCGCCTGCCGGAAAGCTGAGGAGCCCGGTACCCGGAGACGAGCAGACGGACCGGCGGTCGGCCGCGCGCGGTGAGCTCGTGGGCCAGCTCGAATGCGAGCAAAGCAGCCATGCTGTGGCCGAACAGGTATATCCGGCTCGTATCGCGGAGAGCCGCACGGCCGCGTCGGCCAGCTCCGCTATGAGGGGGGCAGGTGACGTACGGGTCGCTCGCCGAACCGGATCTCACGGCCAGGGAGCGGGACCGGGATGACGCGGGCGTGCGGTATGAGCGCGGCGGGCCAGGTGCGGTATGCGGTGGTCCCCGCGGCAGCGTGGGGCAGACACAGCAGGGGCAGCCCCACGGCGGGGACGCCCGCCGTGGGAAGGAACCAGCGCTCCAGGTCCTCCTGCTGGTCAAGGGGCGTCGATGTGCTGGTCCCCCTGTTTCGTGTACTCGATCACCGAGTGAAGCAGCGCCTGACAGCCGCGCAGCAGTTGTGTATCGGGGGTGTCCTCCTTGGGGGAATGGCTGACCCCGCCGGTGCTGGGCACGAACAGCATGGCCGTCGGAACATGCTCGGCCAGCACACTCGCGTCGTGCCCCGCATAGCTGAACAACCGGTCCATGCGCCCGCCGGTAGACCGGCAGGCACGCTCGAGGACCGCGCACAGTTCCTGATCGAATTCGGTGATCGGCTTGGCGGAGATGCGCTCCACCGAGACGGTGCAGTTCTCGTCGACTGCGGTCCAGCAAGCCAGGGCTTCCAGCTCCTGGGTGGCCTCGGCCAGCGCGCGGTGCGACGCGGAGCGCCACTCGACGACCAACCGGGCTTCGCCGGGAATGACGTTGGGGGCCCCCGGTACGAACTCGACGAAACCGATGTTCATCACCATGTCCCGGTCGACGCCGCGGACCATGGGCTGTACCCGCGTCGCCAGCTTCATCGCGGCCCGGCCCGCGTCGGCGCGGCCCGCCATGGGGGTGGTGCCCGCGTGGTTCGTCTCGCCGAGGAAAGTGACCGAGAAGCGCTGCACGCCCACAATGCCCTCGACGACGGCGAGGTCGGTGCCCGCTTCCTCCATGCGGGGCCCCTGCTCGATGTGCAGCTCCAGGAAGGCGGCGATGTCGTCGATGCCGTCGCCCGAGCAGAACGCCGTGGAACCGGTCAGCCCGCCCGCCGAGTCGGGCCGGGCGCCCTCCTCGTCGAAGAAGCCGACGATCTGCAGCGACCGGGCCGCCGGGTGGCCCGCCTGATACAGGGCACGCAGCGCCTCGAGGGCGGCGACGACGCCGTACGCGCCGTCCAGGTGCCCGCCCGCCGGGACGGTATCGGTGTGCGAGCCGGTGAGCAGGTAGGGGGCGACGGCGCCCGGCACCGTACCGAAGACGTTGCCCAGGGCGTCGACGCGAGGGACGAGCCCGGCGTCGGCGATGCGCTGGGCGAACCAGGCGCGGCCCTCGGCGTCGGCGGCGGACCCCGCCACCCGGTCGACCCCGCCGTCCGGACGGCCACCGATGGAGGCGAGGGCCGTCAGGTCTTCGAGGAACCGCTCCTTGGAGACGCGGACCGTGGACGGGGCGGGCGTGGGGAAAGTGGGTCTGGGCATCAGCTGACACCGCCTTGGGAGCCGAGTGCGGACGTCGCGCCGGAGCCCAGCGCGAGGAGTTGGGCCCAGTCGTCGGTGGTCACCGTGGAGACGGCCGCGACACGGGCGTCGACGTTGTCGACGGCGGCTTCGGCGTACTTCTGGAAGTGGCGGGCGAACCGTTCGATCGCGGACCGCTCGAAGAGCTGGGTGTGATAGCGGAAGGAGATCCGCAACGACGCGGTGCTCTGCAGGAATTCGATGGACAGGTCGCACTGCCCCTCCTGCTGCGGCAGGTCGAACGCGGACACGCGAAGTCCGCCGGCGACCAATTCGCGCCCGGCGGCCTCACCCGCGGCAAGCAGGTCGGCGAAGGGGTCGAGGCGGTTCGTCGTCACCATGGTCGCCGCGACCTGGGTGATCGGCGGACGACTGGGGTCGTGCGGTAGGCCGATGGCCTTCGGCAGCAGCGCGAAGGGATAGGCCACATGGGACACGCCGTTCTTGATCTGCTCGTCCAGGGCGCGGAACAGGTCGGCGAAGGTCGTCGACGGTTCGAAGTGCACTCGCAGAGCCAGGGAGTTGACGAAATAGCCGACGAGATCGCGGGTACGGCGGCCCGATCGGGTCGTGGTGGGCCAGCCGACCAGGAAGTCGTCCTGGCCGGTCCAGCGATGCAGGGTGCTCTGGAAGGCGGCCATGAGAAGCACGAACGGGGTGACGCCCGCGCCGAAGGCGGCCGCGCGCAGCCGCGCGACGAACTCTTCGGGCAGCCGCAATTCGTGGGTGTCCCCCTCGAAAGTCTGCCGGGCCGGTCGCGGCCGGTCCGTCGGCAGTTCCAGAACCCGCGGGACTCTGGTGCACACGTTCCGCCAGTACGCCTCCAGTTCGTCCCGCCGAGGCGAATCGAGCAGGGCGGCCTCGGCAGCCACATGGTCGTCCCAGGTCAGCTGGAGCGGCTCGGCGGTCATGGAGCCGCCGGCACCGTACGCGTCGAGCAGGTCCCGCAGGACGATGCCCTGTGAGTACGCGTCCGTCGCTATGTGATGGGCTGTCAACAGGAGCACGGCGTCGTCGTCGGCACGCTGTACCAGCTCGGCCCGGAAGGCCGCGCGGGTCAGGTCCAAGGGAACGGTGCTCAAGGAGCGTACGACGGCCCGCAGTTCGTCGTCCGCCACGACGCCCACGTCGTGCACGGTGAGCGACGGCATGTCGGCCGTGCCCACCGCGCGGCGCGGGCCCGCGGGCTCCTCGACGAAGGTGGAGCGCAGCATGTCGTGCCGCTCGGCGGTGGCGGCCAGCGCCTTGCGCAGGATACCGATGTCCAGCGCGGTGCGTATGCGGACAGCGGCAGCGACGTTGTACGCCGAGCTGTCCGGGGCCATCCGGTGCAGGAACCAGAGCGCTTCCTGACCGACCGACAGCGGCTTCGTGGCCGTCATCGCCGGTTCAGCTCGTCGTTGAGGTGGGCGGCGAGCGCGTCCACGGTGGGGTGGTCCCAGGCGATGGTCGGTTCGACCGCGATTTCGAAGCGGTCCTCGATGTCGCCGCACATGGTCAGCGCGTAGACGGAGTCCAGGCCCATCTCGACGAACTTGACGGACGGGTCGACGCCTTCGGCAGGCACTTCCAGATAGAAGGCGATGCGTTCGGTGAGCCAGTCGCGGATCTCGGTGAGGGTGGCGGGGGCGATGTCGGGCATGCGGGTGCTCCTGATCATGCTCATGCGCGGAGTAGTAGGGGTGTGCGGGCCAGGTCGAACGAGAGGGCCGCGTCGTCACGGGCGAGAAGCTCGGTGAAGAGGGCCTCGCGCGTGTCGTCGTCCACGGGGTGGTGCTCGGGGGCCCGGTCGGGGGCGGGGGGCTCCGGGAAGGTGCCGAGGTCCAGCAGGGTGGGCAGGTCCCTCAGCTGTTTCTGGAAGGTGCCGTACGGGCCCTCGCGCAGGTACGAGCGGGCGCCGAGCAGCACGGTCAGCCGATGACCGGCCTCCCGCACGATCCTCTTGACGCGGGTGTCGGTGCCGGACAGACGGGACAGACGGTCGCAGAGCTGCAGGTCCCGGAAGACTGTGACCAGGAGGTTCCTGGCGTGCGGGATGTCCGCCACCGGCCTGCCGTACAGGTGCCGTTCGCGGGCGAAGCGCAGTGCGAGCCGGAGCTGGGTGTCGAGGGCACCGACGGCCATGGCGGGGAGCAGGGAATGGGCCGGCGGATGAACGGCCGTCTCGGGCAGGGAAGTCTTCCGGAAGAGGTACGTGGTCAGGGGGGTGCCCCGCAGTCCGGCCAGCTCACGGGTTCCCACGGCCGGCGCGGTGCCGAGGTCGACGACGGCGCGACGGGTGCCGGTGTCCGAGCGGACGGCGATCACGGCGTGCCGGCCCCGGCCCAGGACGTGGGTGGGGCCGTTCAGGACTCCGCCCTCCAGCCGCACGCCCTCGTCGACGGCGATGGCGAGGGGGCCGATGCCGGCGGGCAGGCTGAGGTCGTACGTCGCCGCCAGGCCCGGGAGACCGAGGCGGGCGGCGAGGGCGCTGTCGCGCCGGCACACGGCGCGGCCGAGGGAGACGAGCCGGTCCCGGTCGTCGGCTGCTTCGCCGAGCCGGCTGCGCAGCTCGTCGTCGGCGTCCGTGAGGAGTTTACCGCGCTCGTCCGCGTCGAGTACCGCATCGAGGCCGAGAAGGTCGTCGAGTGCGGGGGCGGCGGTCATCGCAGTTCCTCCCGGTCGGGCAAGGGCAGTTCCTCGGGGCGCAGGGACGGGACGGGGTGGCCCAGTCGGGTCAGGAGGCGGGCCAGGCAGACCTTCCCCCACCGCGCATCCACCCGTTCGTCGTAGTGCCGCGTCCACAGGTGCGCGCAGGCCATCGCCGCGAACAGCAGCGTGTAGCGCTCCGCCAGGTCGAAGGTCTCTGGGCGGGTGTCCCGGGCCGACGGGCGTACTGCCGCCATCTCGGCGTGCAACTCGTCCGAGATGGCACGCAGTTCGTCCGCGTACGGCACCTCGTCGGTCAGCGGCGCCTGTGTGATGCTGCAGCCGCCCAGCGAGATCAGGCTCAGCCGCTCGCGGTCGAAGACGGGGGGCAGGACGCCCGGTGCCGTCGCCGCCATCAGGCCCGCTTCGTCGTGGGTGGCCCGGCGCGCGCCGCGCACCAACATCGGGAACTGGTTCACCAGCGCCAGCAGGTTCACCACCGTGTTCCCGTCGAAGATGCCGACGATCCGGTGGTCGCGGGCGACCTTCTGGAACGGTCCGTCTGCCGTGTACGCCTCCGGCCCCAGCACGGCGCCCAGCCGCTCGATCACCGCGTCCACGGTCGTGGGCACGAAGTGCTTCACCACCGCCGACACCACGCCCAGTTCGCCGGGCAGTGTGTGCAGCGACCGCGCCGCCACCACGGACACGGCCTCCACGGTGAGCTGGTCCGCGTACGCCTCGGCCAGCACCAAGCGGTCACCCGCACCGTGTCGCACGGCCAGCCGTAGTGCGTGGTCCGCGGAGCCCAATGAGAGCGCTGCGCAGAGCGTACGGGTCAGCTGCAGGCTCTTCAGGACGATCTCGGCACCTTGGCCGGGCGCTCCGATCATGGTCCCGGCCGGGACGACGGCCCCGCGGAACTCGATGCCGCTGATGTCGGTGCCCCGGATGCCGTGGGTCCGCACGGCGGGCAGCGTCCGGTAGGTGTCCTCGGGCAGCTCTCGCTTGTCGACCGTGAACAGGCTGAACCCGCGGCTGCCACCGGCCGCGTCCGTGCGCGCCAGGATGCACAGGCGGCTGCCTCGTGTCGCGTTGTTGATCAGCCACTTCTCGCCGTCGAGCCGGTAGCGGCCCGGTGTGGCGGCGGCCGTCAGCTCGCCCGACAGGACATCGCTGCCATGGTCACGCTCGGTCAGCCCGAAGGAGTGGACCGTCCCGGCCATGACCTCCTTGGCGGTGAGCCGGGCCTGTTCGGCAGTGCCCGCCACCCAGGTGCAGACCGACCCGAGGTACGAAGCGGCGTGCCCGATCGCCGTGGTGAGGTCGCGCGCGGCGACCCGGCGCACGATCTGGAGGAGATCCTCGTAGCTGCGCAGGGTGCCGCCGTACTCCTCGGGCACGTAGTGGGCGGCCAGTCCCAGTTCGTTCAGCTCGGCGGTGATCTCCTCCGGGAAGGCCTCGTCCCGGTCCAGTGCGAGGACGCGGGTGGCGGAGAAGGCGCGGGATTCGTCGGCGGGGTCCCCTAGTGCCCGGTCGAACGCGGCGGCGAGAGCCACGGGATCGTACGGCCGCACCGTGGCGGACGGACCGTTCGGGCCCGTCATGCCTGTGCCCCCGCCCGGTAGCGGTCGCGCACCGCGGTGTCCAGCTCCTCGTACCTGTTCTCCAGCTCGCCGTCCATGAAGAGCTTGCGCATCAGCGACCGCTGGATCTTCCCGCTCGTGGTCTTACGGACCTTGCCGGGGCGTACGAGCACCACGTTGGCGGCCCGGGTCTTGAGGTACTCGCCGACCAGGCCGCGCACCAGCGCCGCCAGCGCCGGCAGGTCCTTCTCCTGGGCTGCGCGCACCTCCTGGACGATGACGAGCTCCTCGTCGGGCGCGGGCACCGCGAAGACGCAGCCAGCCAGTCCGGCGAACGCCACGTGCCCGGCGGCGACTTCACGCTCGATGTCATGGGGGTAGACGTTGCGGCCGTTGAGGATCACCATCTCCTTGATCCGGCCGGTGACGTAGAGCTCGCCCTGGTCGAGCACACCCAGGTCGCCGGTGCGGAGAAACTCCTCCTCGCCCTCGGCGGTCCGGGCACGGAAGACCCGCTCGGTGGCCGCCTCGTTGTTCCAGTAACCGGCCGCCACGCTCTCTCCGCGCAACCAGATCTCGCCGATGTGTCCGTCGGGCAGCACCTGGTGGCTCTCGGCGTCGACGATGCGGACGTCGAAGCCGTCGACGCGGCCGCTGCTGACCAGCGGCACGCCATCGGCGTCCGGTTCGAAGAGCTGCTTCTCCAGGGCGACAGGGGCGACGGGGGTGATGACGGGGACACGGTCGGCGGGCGTGCCCGCGACGAACAAGGTGGTTTCGGCCATGCCGTAGCAGGGCAGTAGCGCCTCGGCGCGGAAGCCGGCCGGGCCGAAGCGCTCGGTGAAGCGGGCAAGAGTCTTGGCGCTGATGGGTTCGGCACCGTTGCACGCGTGGGTCCAGCGGGACAGGTCCAGTGTGGCGATGTGCTCGTCGGTGAGGCGACGGACGGCCAGTTCGTACCCGAAGTTGGGTGCCGAACTGATCTCGATGCCGTACCTGGACATGGTCTGGAGCCACAGCTGGGGCCGCTTGAGAAAGTCCATCGGGGGCATCACATAGGCGGTGCTGCCCAGGAAGAGAGGTTCCAGGAACAGCCCGATCAGGCCCATGTCGTGGTACATCGGCAGCCAGCAGAAGGTGCGCGTGGAACGGTTGAAACGCAACTGGTCCCGGATGAGCGTCAGGTTTGCCGTCAGCGCCCGATGGGTGACCATCACGCCTTTGGGGTCACTGGTCGACCCCGACGTGTACTGCAGGAAGGCGAGGGCCTCGCCCTCCGGGCGGCGCCAGGCGGCCAGTTCGTCCGGCTCGGCGGTCAGGGTGTCCGAGGCGAGTACGGACACCACGGTCAGCCCGTCGCGGTCGCGCCAGGCGGTGACGTCGGCCAGGTCGGCCGCGTCGGTGAGGACGACTTTGGCGCCGGTGTCCAGGGCGATGCCGGTGGTGCGGCTCTGGCGCCCGCGTGTGCCCTCGGGCAGCGGGGCCGGGACCGGCACCACACCCGCGTACATGCAGCCGAGCAACGCGGCCGCGAAGGCGGTGCCGGTCGGATGGAGCAGGAGCGCACGGTCTCCGTGCGCGCAGTGCTCGGCCAAGCGTATCGCGATGGTGCGCGCAGCGGTGTCGAGCTCCGCGTAGGTGAGGACTTCCTCCGTGGTGCCGGTCGCGTGGTGCCGTACGTGCACCAGTGCCTCATGCTCCGGGTTCGTCCGGGAATGGCCCATGACGGTGTCGACGAAGTCGGCGGGCATGGCTGGTCGTCCTCTCTCTGCGGGGCGTGCTCCGCGCTTGCCATGAGGCCGCGCGAGATGATCCCCTGAGCTCGAGGAGGCGCGTACGCACATCAGGTCACGCCTCGCGGCGTGGTGGTACACCTCCGTGGGCCGCCGAGTGGCCGCTCGGCGGCCTCCACTCTTTTCGGGCCGGGGGGTGGATCGGGACTGCTCCACCATCCTGGGAGTGGCTTCTATACGCCGCCCATGCTGTTCCTACGGGAGGGTGCGGACATGAGGCCGCCCCGCACCGGTGACGGGGGAAGCACCAGGTACGGGGCGGCGGTTCGGGGGCCGGCTGCTACGCGGCGGAGATCTCCACGTCTCCCGAGGTCGCCTTCGAGGTCAGCGTGGACTTGGCGGCCGGGTCGGTGGGGATGTTCGTGACGCGCTTGCCGGAGGTGGTCGTCACATCGACCTTGTAGGGGCCGCCGGGCACCTTGAGCGTCGTGCTGCCGGAGCCCGTGTCCGTGTTGACCGAGGTCGGAGCTTTGGCGAAGGTCAGCCGGGTGGTGCCGGAGTCGGTGCGCACGTCGGCGCTCGCGCCGCTGAGCGCGGAAGCCGTGATGGAACCCGAGGACGTCTCGACCTTCACAGGTCCGGCGATCTGCTCGGCGGTGACGGTGCCGGAGCTGGTGCTGATGTCGGCGGCGGCGACTCCGCGCACGGTCACCTGGCCGCTGCTGTTGCTCAGTTCGACCTTGGCGGATGCCGGAACCTGCAGCTCGTAGTCGATGTAGCAGTTGTCGCAACCGTTGCTGAAGGTGAGCACCCGCCCGGAGACGTGCTGAGTGGGCTTGGGCGCGGCGTCGTCACGGTAGTGGACCGTGCGGTGGATGGTGACGCCGGGACCGGAGCCGGTCTTGACGTCGATCGAGCCGCGGCGGGCGTCCTTGACCACGACGCTGGTGACGGCCGACTTGACCATGGCATCGGCGGTGGTGGTCTTCATGTCGCCGTCGTTCAAGTCGGAGCAGCCGGTGGCGAGCAGTCCGGCGGCGACGGCGGCGGGCAACAGCACGTAGCGGCGGGCGGTGGTGGTCATGGTGTTGCTCCTCATACTCGGGCCGGGCCCCCCGCAGGAGCCTGCGCGACGGCGCTATCTTTTTTCTCTATGTCCGCGCCGACGGAGTCGTCGCCGCGGCGGGCCAGCTTGTTCGGCCACCAGAACCGGCGACCGATGTCGGTGGCGAGCCCGGGTACGAGGACCGTGATCACCATCAGGACCTCCAGCAGGACGCCCAGGCCGACCATGACGCCGATCTCGGCCATCGCCACGAGCGGCAGGACGGCGAGGACGGCGAAGGTGGCGGCGAGCACGGCGCCAGCGCTGACCACCACGCCTCCCGTGGCGGTGAAGGCTCTGCGAATGCCCTCGCGCGCGGTGCCGTGTGCGGCCTCCTCGCGCATCCGGTCGACCAGGAAGATCGTGTAGTCGATGCCGAGGGCCACCAGGAAGACGAACCCGTACAGCACGAGCGAGGTGTCCACGGCCGGGAACCCGAGCCCGTGCTCGAAGAGCAGCCAGCTGGCGCCGAGCGTCGCGAAGTACGAGGCGACGACCGCGCCGACCAGGATCAGAGGCGCGACCAGTGAGCGCAGCAGCAGCAACAGGACGAGCGCGACGACCACGAGTGCGAGCGGGATGACGACCTTGCGGTCGTGGTCCTGGGCGCGTGCCACGTCGAGCGTGGCGGCGGTGGTGCCGCCGACCAGCACGTGAGCGTGGGGCAGTTGGGCCGACACGGCCTTGCGCATGCGGTCGACGGTCTGCTGGGCCTCGGGGCTGTTGGAGGCGTCGGAGAGGACGACGGACAGCGAGGCGAGCTTGCCGTCGGTGGACAGCTTCGGAGGCATCGCCTGAGCCGTGCCCTCGACCTTGAGGACCGCGGCCGCCCGCGCCGCGTCCTCGGCGTCCACGATGACGCGGGCGGGACGGGCGGCCCCGCCGGGGTAGTGCTGGGCGAGCAGTTCCTGGCCCGCCACCGAGCCGGTCCGGTTGCGGTAGACGTGCTTGAAGTCCAGCCCGGTCTTGACGCCCATGCCGCCCATGGCGAGGACGCCGAGCACCAGGAGGGCGGCGACCCAGGAGACGCGGGGGCGTGCGGTGACACCGGAGGCGATGCGTGCCCAGACGGTGGGTTTCGTGGCGACGGGGGCGTTGTGGCGCGGGACGAGCGGCCAGAAGACCCAGCGCCCGAAGATAACCAGCAGCGCGGGCAGCAACGTCAGAGTGGCGAACAGGGCACAGGCGATACCGACGGCGGCGACCGGACCGAGAGACCGGTTCGACTTGAGTTCCGCAACGAGCAGGCAGAGCAGCGCCAGACAGACGGTCGCGGCGGAGGCGAGGACGGTGGTGGACGACCTGCGCAGAGCGGCCCGCATGGCGTCGTGGCGGTCCTCATGGCGGCGCAGTTCCTCGCGGTAGCGGGAGAGCAGCAGCAGCGCGTAGTCGGTGCCCGCGCCGAACACGAGGACGAGGAGGATCGCGGCGCCCTGGCTGTTGACGACCATGCCCGCATGGGCGGCGAGCAGGTAGACGACGGCTTTGGCGAGTTCGGCCGTCACCCCGGCGACGATGAGCGGCAGGATCCACAGGACGGGGCTGCGATAGATGAGCAGGAGCAGCAGGGCGACGACTCCCGCAGCCACGTAGAGCAGGGTCGTTTCGACGCCCCCGAAGGCGTCCGTGGAGTCGAGCTTGTCGCCGGCGGCGCCGGTCAGCCGGGCCTGCAGACCGTCCGGGAGGTGTTCCTCCGCCTGGGTGCGGACCTCCTTGATGAGCTTGGGCTTGGCGTCGCCGTCGAGGACCACCGGGAGGCTGAGGGCCTTGCCGTCCTTGGCGGGGACCGGGGCGGGGACGCTGTGGCCGGTGAGCTCGGCGATGCGGGCCCGGTCGCCATTGACCCTGGCGACGTCGGCGGGCGTGAGCCTGATGTCGCGGGCGTAGACGACGACGCCCGAGAGGTCGTCACCGCCCTGGAAGCGGTGGGCCGATTCGGCGACGGAGGTGGACTGGGCACGCGCGGGGAGCGCCTGGGTGAACTCGTTCTTCTGGGCTCCGGCCAGCTTGCCGGCCAGCGGGACGGCGATGACAGTGACGATCAGCCAGGCGGCGAGGACCAACCACTTGGACCTGCGGCCGCAAGGCGTTGATAACGCGAGCAGGCGCTCGCGACGGGACAGGGGCACCGGGATCTCTTTCGTGGGAGGAGGGAGCAGCCGACCGGAGCCGCGCGCCGGCTGGTCACCGTGTGACCGCCACACGCCCCGGGAGCCGACTAACCCCCTTGCGCACATCAGGACTTGGTTGCGGAGCCGGTTCCGGACCTGTGGGTGGCCGCCCTGGTCCGGCTTTTCTCCGCGATGCTCGTGGTCTATTCGACTTCGCGCATCATTTTCTCCATCGAGGCCAGACGGGCCTTCATGTCACTGATCTCGGACACCAGTTCGCCTTGACGCTCGCTGATCCGCTCCAGGAGTTCGCGATAGCCGTCCTTGCTGGCGGCCGCGCGGGCCTGGTAGATCTTCACCACGGCGTAGGCTGCCACGACGAGCACGACGGCGATCACGGTCCACAGCGTCTTGTTGCCCGAACTCGACCAGGAGCTCGCCACATAACTCGTCGCGTACATGATCTATTTCCCAGCCTTCGCATTGTCTTGGGTCAGTGTCGGAACGGTGGCCGCGATGGTGGCCGGGCCCAGTTCGAACCCGAACGGCGTGACTTCGAAGTACTTCATCGCCTTACCGGAGTCCGACACCTCCATCACTCCGATGATCAGCCCTGCGGCTTCCAGACGCTGCAGATGCATGTGCAGGAGCGTCCTGCTCATGTCCATGTCGCGCGCGAGTTGGCTGACGTAGTTCCGTCCGCCCGCCAGCGCCCCCACGATCCGCAGACGGTGCGGATTCGCAAGCGCCGAGAGAATCCTCAGAAGCTGGTCACCTGTCATTGTCTCGTGACTCATGAACACACCCTCTAGCACGTGTAAGAAGATTCTGACACGTGCTAGAGGCGGCCGTCAACAGCAAGACCCCCTACGGCCTTTGGGCCGTACGGGGTCTTGGGCGGCCGGACGGAAAGCGCTGCTCAGGCCGTCTGCAACCGGCGCACGGAGGGACTCGCCGCCGCCGTCAGGGCCAGCAGACACATCGCCCCGCCAAGGCCCAGCACGGTCGTGCGCGGGCCGAAGTGATCGAGCAGGAAGCCTCCGGCGAGCGAGCCGAACGGCACCGTGCCGTAGGCGACGAGCGTGGCGACACTCAGCACGCGGCCCTGCATCTCCTCAGGTGTCACCTTCATCTGGTACACGGCCGCCGCCACGTTCCACAGCGCCCCCGCGTAACCCATGCCCGCGAAGAGCGCACCGAGCGTCACTGGACCGCGCGCGTAGGCGACTTGAGGCATCAACACGGCCCAGGCCACATTGCAGCCGATGACGACTGCGGACAACGACGCCCGTTTCATCCACCACTTAGCGGTGAGTGCGCCCAGCGTGCCACCGACGCCCGACAGGGTGAAGATCAGGCCGATGGTGAAGCCGACCTCGCCGTCCGAGCCGCCACCGTGCCGAACGATGTACTGCAGGGCCAGGCTCAGCCCGGCGAACAGCATGTTGGTGCCGGCGATAAGCCCGGCGAGGACCCGCACGAACGGCTGCCGCCAGGCCCAGGCGATGCCCGCCCACAGCTCCTTGACGAACCCCCCGGACCTCGTGGCCGCCCGGTCGCCCTGCATCCTCGCCCTGATCAGCAGCAGCATGACCAGTGAAACGGCGTTGGCGGCCAGCGTGCACACGAGCGGCGCCCAGCGCAGCAGCGCGAACAGCAGGCTGCCGACCGGCTGACCGAGCAGGCCAGCCGCCCGCTCGCGGGCCTCGTTCCCGGACAGCGCCGCGGGCAGGTCCGTGGCCCGTACGACATGGCGCACGGCCGCCCGCTCCGAGATCCGGTACAGGATCGTCAGGCTGGACTCGGTGAACGCCACCGCCGCCACCTGCGCCAGCCAGAAGTGACCGAAGGCGAGCGCGGCCACCAGCGAGCCGGTCGCCGCCAGCCGGCCGATGTCGCACGCGATCATCAGCCGACGGCGGTCCAGGCGATCCACCAGGCCTCCGGCGACGAGCTGGAGGACGTACGGCAGGTTGGCACAGAAGCCGACCAGGCCCGCATCGGACGCCGATCCCGAGTACGCGAGGACGAGCATCGGGTAGGCGATGATGCTGATCCGGGAACCGATGAAGGAGAAACCGGCCCCGGCCCACAGCAGTTTGAAGTCGCGGTTGCCACGCAGCGCTGGCGGCTGCGGTCGGCGCGCCGGCTCCTGCGTGGCGGCGGGAGCACTCATCCCTTCATCACGTCCCGGGCCAGCTGGGCGATCCGAGCCACGCCGGGCACGGCGAGGATCTCCTCGTGATCGCCCGGGACCAGGGTCACCTCCAGCCCGTCACCGGCCAGTTCGGTCCAGCGCGACAGGTACTTCTCGTAGGGATGGCCGAGGGAGACCGAGTGGGTTCCGGCCGCGCACTCGGCGGTGACCACCAGGTGGACCGGCGAGACGGTGGGTGTGTAGCGGTACTCACCGGTGACCCGCGTCAGCGCCCGCCAGGTCTCCAGGTGTCCCGCCAGCTCCGCGAGGGACTCGTCGTCGGCCCGGTCGGTGCGCACCCGGGACGCGCCATGAGTCGGCTCCAGATCGGCGAGAGGGTCGATCAGCAGCAGCCGTGGCACGGCCGCGCCGCGCGCACAGAGCTGCCGGGCCATCTCCCAGGCGAGAGTGGCCCCGGAGGACCAGCCCAGCAGGGTGTGCGGACCTTTCGATCGTACGGCGAGCAGCTCCGTTACATAACGTGCCGCCAACTCCGGGACAGAGCCCGTCTCCGTGCATTCGAACAAGATCAGAGGGTGTTCTCCCGCGAGCTCTCGCGCCAGAGGAACGAACCAGTGGGTGGTGCCGCCCTCGGTGTGGGGCACCACCAGGGCGTCGCCCGTGGTGGCGTCCGTCAGCCACACCAGTGAGCGCTTGGCGGGCGCCGCCGGAGTGGCGTCGATGCGGGCGGCGAGCGCGGCCACGGTGGGGCACTCCAGGATGTCCCGGAGCGTCAGGTGGAAACCCCGCTTCTTCGCCATGGCGACGATGCGCAGCATCAGCAGGGAGTGGCCGCCCAGTTCGAGGAAGTCGTGCTCCACGCCGACCTCGGGAAGGCCCAGGGCGTGGGCCCAGATCTCGGCCAGGGCCCGCTCGGTGTCCGTGCGGGCGGCGACGCTGTGGTCGGCGGGACGCATCGCCTCGGGTACCACGAGAGCCTTGCGGTCCACCTTGCCGTTCTGGTTGAGGGGCAGCTTCTCCAGTACGACGAACACCGACGGGACCATGTAGGCGGGAAGCCGCCGCGCGCAGTGCGCGGCCAGTTCGGCCGTGGCCGGCAGCTCCGCGTCCGTGGGCACGCAGTAGGCGACGAGGCTGTCCCGGTGGACGCCGACGATCACGTCGCGAATGCCCTCGTGGGCGGCGAGCACGGACTGGATCTCGCCCGGTTCGATGCGGTACCCGCGGATCTTGACCTGGTCGTCGGCCCGCCCCAGGAAGTCGACGTTGCCGTCGGGCAGCACCCGGGCGACGTCTCCGGTCCGGTAGAGCCGGGAACCCGGTTGGCCGAACGGGTCGGGCACGAAGGACGCCGCCGTACGGGCCGGAAGTCCGGCATAGCCGCGGGCGAGCCCGTCGCCGCCGATGTAGACCTCGCCGTTGACCCCGACGGGCAGCGGCCGCATGAACTGGTCGAGGACGTACATCGTGGTGTTGGGGACCGGCAGCCCGACCGGAACCACCTCGCCCGCCCGCGGCCCGTCGATGTCGTACGTGCTGTTGGCGACCGATATCTCCGTCGGCCCGTACTCGTTGAGCAGCAGCGGGCCTCGGCCCTCGCCGACCAGGTCGTACCAGCGGTCGGCGATCCGACCTGGGAAGGAGTCGGCGCCGACCGCGAGGAGCGCGGCGATCGACCGTGCCTGCTCGGCGCTCAGCTGGTGGGTAATCAGGTCGAGATGACCGGGCGTCATCTTGATGAAGGAGAACGGGCCCGCCTGCGTCAGCAGCCGTCCCAGGTCCTCCATGGGGAAGCCCTCGGGCAGCACGGTGACCGGCTCGCCCTTCATCAGCGGTGCGTAGATGTTCGGCACGACCATGTCGAAGGCGATCGACGAGAACAGGGGCGCGCCGCCACTGCCGTGGGAGCCGTAGCCCTCGACGGCCCACCACAGATAGGTGGCCAGGCCCCGGTGCGGGATCTGCACCCCCTTCGGACGGCCGGTCGACCCCGACGTGTAGATGATGTACGCGAGCGACTCGGGGTCCGCCGGGCCCTCGGCCGGCACCGGCGTGGAGGGGTGTCCGGCCCCAGCGCCGACCAGCGTGCGGCCGGTGAACTCCTCGGTGATCACCGCGTGCTTGCGCTCTGTGATCACGACATCGGCGTGCGAGTCCGCCAGCATGTAGCCGATCCGGTCCGTCGGCAGCGCCGGATCCAGCGGTACGTAGGCGCCGCCGGCCTTCCAGATGCCCAGGAAACCGGCGATCAGCTCCGGGCCGCGGTCGAGTAGCAGGCCGACCGTGGACTCGGACCCGACGCCCAACTCCCGCAGATGGTGCGCGATGCGGTTGGCCCACTCGTCCAGGTCCCGGAAGGAGAGCCGGACCCCGCCGCCGTCGGCGACCACCGCGAGGGCGTCCGGCGTACGGCGGGCCTGCTCCTCGATCACCTCGTGCACGGCGCCCGCCGGGCGCTGGGCGGTACGGCTGTTCCACTCCACCAGCTGCGCGCCCAGCTCGCCGTCGGGCAGGTACGTGGCGCGCGCGTCGCCCTCGGGGTCCGCGGCCATGGCCTCGAGGACCGCGCGGTACATCTGCGCGATCCGCTCGGCGTTCTCACGGCTGAGCGCGCTCGTGCCGGTCGACAGGGTGATGTGCCCGGCCGCGGTGGTGACGGTGAGTGCGGCCTCGTTGGTGGACTCGCCGATGATCTCCGCCATGTCGACGAGGTCGGACTCGAGTTCGTGGAAGTCCAGGTAGTTGAACAGGACGTCGATCAGCTGGGAGCCGCCCAGGGCCCGCTGGATGGCGGGCAGCGGGAGACGGCGGTGCGGCCACAGGTCGATCTCACGGGCGAAGACCTGCTGGACCAGCTCTGCCCAGGTACGGGCCGACCGGTCGAAGACGAACGGCACCGAGTTCAGAAACATGCCGTACACCCCCGCGGCACCCTCGGACTCGGGGCGTGCGTCGCACACCAGGCCGGCGAAGAAGGTGTCCTCGTCCGTGAGCTGGCTCATCGCCTTGAGGTGCGCCGCGTGCAGCACGCTCTTGAACGAGGTGCGCGAGGAGGAGGCCAGCGCGCGCAGCGGGTCCTCCAGGTCCCGGAAGGGGACCTTCACCTGGAGGGGGCTGTTGCCGCGCTCGTCGCCCCAGCCCGCGGGCAGGGTGAGCTTGGCCAGGCCCCCGGCAGTCCGCTGCCAGAACTCCCGGTCCTCGTCGCGGCCCAGCGAGGCAATCTCCGCGGCCACGAAGTCGGCGTAGCGCACGGCAGGACGCTCGTACGGCAGGACCTCGCGACCGTCGCGGAGCCTCTCGTACACCCCGATCAGCTCGGTGAGCAAGGAGTGGTGGCTCCAGCCCTCCAGGATGGCGTGGCAGTGCGTGACGGTCAGCCACCAGTTGTCGTCGCCGCCGATGTGGACGGCCA
This sequence comes from Streptomyces sp. NPDC007983, assembly GCF_042958345.1. Taxonomy (NCBI): domain Bacteria; kingdom Bacillati; phylum Actinomycetota; class Actinomycetes; order Kitasatosporales; family Streptomycetaceae; genus Streptomyces; species Streptomyces sp. NPDC007983. The sequence continues at coordinate 31,201 of NZ_JBIBJI010000036.1, read as the reverse complement.
GCCGCAGCAGCGGCGCCTCGGCCAGATCGAACAGCGACCGGCGCTCGTTCGCCACGAACTCCCTCAGTGCCGTGCTCCGTTCGGACTCGGAGAGGCCGCGCAGATCGTGCACGGCAACGGCCGGGTCCGCGTTGTCGTGGACGAGCTGGAGCGGCACCGAGTACGCGTCGAGCTCGATCGACGTGCGCAGCACGTCGTGCCGGGCGGTGACGATCCGTGCCGCCTCCCGCAGCGCGTCGGCGGTGAACGGCCTGCCGCCCCTGATCCGGAAGGAGCTGACGTTGTGGTAGTTGCGCTCCTCGCCGTCGCCCGAGAGCATCTCGATGAGCATGCCGAGCTGGATCTGGGAGAGCGGATAGGCGTCAGCGAGCCCGGCCGGCAGCAGGGAACGGTCCTCGCGCGTGAGGAGCGCGAACGGCTCGGTGAACCTCTCGGGCTGAGGTATGCCGGTCCGTTCCTCCAGGAACGCCGCGAGCCCGGCCACCGTGCGGTTCGCGAACACGTCGCGCACGGCGACGTCGAAGCCGTCCCGGCGCAACGCGCCTACCAGCGAGACGGCCTTGATCGAGTCACCGCCGAGGTCGAAGAAGCCGTCCTCGACGCCGACCCGCTCCAGACCGAGCACCGTCTGCCACACGGCCGCGATGCGCTCCTCGGTCGCCGAGCGCGCCGTGACGTACTCCTGATCCGGCGCGCCCCACGAGGGATCGGGCAGCTGGTTCCGGTCGACCTTGCCGTTGGCGGTCAGCGGGATGCGATCCAGCGTGACGGTCGCCGTCGGCAGCATGTAAGAGGGCAGCCGCTCGGCGAGGTACTCGCGCAGCTCGGCCGGGGCAGGCGGCTGTCCGCCACCGGTCACGACGTAGCCGATCAGCTCCTTGCCGTTGTCCGCAGAGCGGGCGACGACGACGGCCTGCTCGACGCGCGGATGCGCGGTCAGCGCCGACTCGATCTCACCGGGCTCGATGCGGTAGCCGCGCACCTTGACCTGGTCGTCGGTGCGGCCCAGGAAGTCGACGCCGCCGTCGGGCAGCACCCGGGCGAGGTCGCCGGTGCGGTAGAGCCGGAAGCCCTCGGGGCCGTACGGGTCAGGTACGAACCGGTCGGCGGTGAGGTCCGGTCGGCCCAGGTAGCCGCGGGCCAGCCCGTCGCCGCCGATGTACAGCTCGCCGGTGACCCCGGCCGGCACCGGCTGCATGAACGGGTCCAGGACATGGAGCGTGGTGTTCGGGATCGGCCGGCCGATGGGCAGTTGCTCACCGCTCTCGCCGCCGTCGACGACGTGCACCGCGTTGCCGACGGTCGCCTCGGTGGGCCCGTACTCGTTGACGAGCGTCACCGGGCGGCCGCCGCGGCTCAGCCGCCGCCAGCGTGTCGCGAGGCCGGTGGAGAAGGCCTCGCCACCGACGATCGTCACCCCGGCGATCTCGGCGGCCTGGCGCGGGCCGAGCTGCTGGGAGAGGACGTCCAGGAGCGCGGGCGCCGCCTTCACGAAGCTGAACGGGCCGTTCTCCAGGAGCAGCAGGCCCAGGTCCTCGACGGGGAAGTCCGCCGGGAAGACCGTGACGGGCTGCCCCGTCATCAGCGGCACCCACAGGACGGGCACGACCATGTCGAAGGCCGCAGAGGACAGCAGCGGAGCGCCACCGGTGCCCTGCCCGGCGTACTGCTCGACCGCCCACCACAGGTAGTTGGCCAGGCCGGCCTGGCTGACCTGGACGCCCTTGGGACGGCCCGTGGAGCCGGAGGTGTAGATGACGTACGCGATCAGGTCCGGGTCCAGGACTCGCTCCGGTGCGGTGGCCGGGCGGGCCGCGATCGTCGCCGCGTCCCGGTCGAGCAGTACGGTGTGCCCCTCGTGCCCGGGCGCCTCGCTCTCCGCGATCACGGCCAGGGCGCGGGAGTCGGCCAGCATGTAGCCGATCCGCTCCGCGGGCAGCGCCGGGTCCAGCGGTACGTACGCGGCACCGGCCTTCCACACCGCGAGGAACGCCACCAGCAGCGCGGGACCGCGCTCCAGCAGCACGCCGACGGCGACGTCCGGGCCCACGCCCAGATCCCTCAGGTGGTGCGCGAGCCGGTTGGCCCGCTCGTCCAGCTCCCGGTAGGTGAGGCGCGTCCCGCTGTCGGGCGCGATGACCGCGACCGCGTCCGGAGTCGTGCGGACCTGTTCCTCGATCGCCTCGACGACGGCGGTCGCCGGGTGGGCCACCACGTCCCCGTGTGCGTGCGCCGACAGCATCTCGTGCTCGGCGGCCGGCAGGTGTGCGGCGGTGGCGTCGCCCTCCGGGTCGGCGGCCATGGCCTCCAGAACCGCGCGGTACATCCGTGCGATCCGCTCGGCGTTCACGCGGCTCAGCGCGCGCGTGGTGGTCGCGAGCGTGAAGCTGCCGCCGGCCGTGGTGACCGCGAGCTCGAACTCCGTTCCGCCCTCCGCGATGGCCTCGGCGGTGTCCACCAGGTCCGTCTCGAACGCCTCGAAGTTCAGATACGTGAAGTGGACGTCCACCAGGTGATCGGCGCCGAGGGACCGCTGGATGGCGGGCAGCGGGTGGCAGCGGTGCGGCCACAGGTCGATCTCACGGGCGAAGACCTGCCGCGCGAGGTCACTCCAGGTGCGGGAGGTGCGGTCGAACGCGAACGGCACCGTGTTGAGGTACATGCCGTAGACGCGGTCGGCTCCCAGCGCCTCCGGCCGCGCGTCACACGCCAAACCGGTGAAGAAGCACTCCTCCTCGCTGAGTTGGCTCATCACCTTCAGGTGCGCGGCGTGCAGCACGCTCTTGAAGGACGTACGCGAGTGGGCGGCCAGCGTCCGCAGGCCATCCTCGAGGTCACGGTAGGGCACCTCGACGCGGAAGGGCGTGGCCCGCTCCGTGGGATCGCCCCAGCCCGGGGGCAGGGTGAGCTTCGGCCGCCCCGCCGTGACGTTCTTCCAGTACAGCCGGTCCTCGTCGCCCGCGAGCGACTTCTGCTCGGCGGCGACGAAGTCGGCGTAGCGTACGCCGGGACGCTCGTACGGCAGGGGCTCCTGGCCGTCGCGCAGTCCGGCGTACGTGCCGAGCAGCTCGGTGAACAGCCCGTGGTGGCTCCAGCCGTCCAGGATGGCGTGGCACTCGGCGACCGTCAGCCACCAGCTCTCGTCGTCCGCGACGTGAACGGTCAGCCGCAGCAGCGGGGCGGCGCCGATGTCAATCGGCGTCTCACGCTCACGTGCCACGGATTCCGCGACCGCCGCCCGCACGTCGGCCTCCGCCCGGTCCCGCAGGTCGTGGACCACGAGGGGGATCTCGGCGCTGTGGTGGACCAGTTGGACCGGCACGGAGCAGGTCGTCAGGTCCAGCGAGGTGCGCACGATCTCGTGGCGCTCGGCCATGCTGCGTGCGGCCGCGCGCAGCGCGTCCGCCGAGAACGGCACGCCGTCGCGGATCCGGACGGCCTCCACGTTCTGGTAGAGCCGATCGTCATGGCCCGTGAGCATCTCGATGACCATGCCGAGCTGGATCTGGGAGAGCGGGTAGGCGTCGGCGACGCCTACCGGGAGCAGCGCCCTGTCCTCCTCCGTCAGCAGCGAGAACGGCACGGCGGGCGCGATCTGCTCGGGCTGCGCGTGACGGCCCGTGAGATGGGCGCTCAGCCCGGCGACCGTGCCGTGCGCGAACACGTCGCGCACGGTCACGGGGAATCCGGCCGCGCGCAGTGAGCCGACCAGGCCGATCGCCTTGATCGAGTCGCCGCCGAGGACGAAGAATCCGTCCTCGACGCCGACCCGCTCCACGTCAAGGCTCTGCGCCCAGATCGCGGCGATCCGCTGCTCCTCGGCCGAACGCGGTGCGACATAGCCGGCCTCGGCGGGGCGAGCGGTCGGCGCGGGCAGAGCTGGCCGGTTCACCTTGCCCGCGGTGTTCAGCGGCAGCGCCTCCAGCTCCACGAATACTGCGGGGACCATATACGCGGGCAGGGACAGGGCGAGGCGCTGCGCGAGACCTTCGGCCGTGCCGACGACGTAGGCGACGAGGGTCCGGTCGCCGTCACCGTCACCGTACACGATCACGGCGGCGTCCCGTACCTGCTCCTGGGCGGCCAACTGCGCCTCGATCTCACCGAGTTCGATACGGTGGCCGCGCACCTTGACTTGGTGGTCGGTGCGGCCCAGGAACTCCAGGTCGCCGTCCGGGCGGACCCGCACGAGGTCGCCGGTGCGGTAGACCCGCTCACCTGTGTCCGCGCACGGGACGAAGCGCTCGGCGGTCAGGCCGGGGCGTCCCAGGTAGCCGCGGGCCACACCGGCGCCGCCGATGGCCAGTTCTCCGACGACCCCGACCGGTACGCGCCAGCCCCGGGCGTCGAGCACCTGCACGCTGGTGTTGGCGATGGGGCGGCCGATCACGACCTCGGTGACGTCCTGCGGGACCTCCCAGGCCAGCGACCAGATCGTCGTCTCGGTCGGTCCGTACACGTTGACCAGCCGCCGCACCGAGGAACGCAGTTCCCGGGCGAGCGGCGCCGGCAGTGCTTCGCCGCCGGCCAGCGCGGTCACCGCGGGCTCGTCGAACCCGGCCGCGAGGAGCATCTTCCACCCCGACGGGGTGGCCTGCACATGGCTGACCTGCTCGTCGCGGATCAGTGCCAGCAGCGCCTCGCCGTCCTTGGCCTGCCCGTCCGAGGCGAGCACCACCCGCGCGCCAGTGGTCAGCGGCAGGAACAGCTCCAGGCCCGAAATGTCGAAGGACAGCGACGTCGACGCCAGCCACGTCTCCGCGCCGACGAGCGCGTCCATCGCTGCCAGCAGGTTGGTCAGCGCCGCGTGGGTGACGGCCACGCCCTTGGGGCGGCCCGTCGATCCCGAGGTGTAGATGACGTACGCCGGTCGTCCGATGTCGCCCGGCTCGGGCGTGAGTCCTTCCCCGGTGAGCACGTCCGCGAGCAGCACGCGGTCGCCCACCCGGCCCGCATGCGCGGGCTCGGTGACGACGGTGAGCGCCCCCGCGTCGGCGAGCATGTAGCGGATCCGCTCGTCCGGAAGTGCCGGGTCGAGCGGCAGGTAGGCGGCGCCCGCCTTCCAGACACCGAGGAGTACTGGGAGGAGGTCCGGGGTGCGGTTGAGCAGCACGCCGACGACGGACTTGGGGCCCGCGCCGAGCGAACGCAGGTGTTCGGCGACCCGGTCCGAGTTCTCGTCCAGCTCCCTGTACGTCAGTGAGGCCCCCTCGCCGGAGACGGCTGTTGCCTCGGGGCGCAGCCGCGCCTGGATGCACACCAACTCATGGGCACAGCAGTCAATCTGCTCGGCCGTCACGGTGTCGTTGAGCCCGTCCAGCAGCACCCGATCGGTATCGAGCAGGGGCACCTGGGAGGCGTCGCCGTCGGGGTCGGCGAGCATCAGCTCCAGAACGGTGCGGTACAGGCGAGCGAGCCGGTCCGCGTTCTCCTTGCTGATCACATGGGTGTTGACGGTGACCGAGAAGTGCTTCGCCTGGGTGGTGACGCGCAGCGAGAACTCGTTGGGGCTGATGTCGATCGTCTTGATGTAGTCGACCAGTTCGGTGTCGACGACATGGAAGTCGATGAAGTTGAAGTAGACGTCGATGAGGCGCTCACCGCCCGCGGCCCGCTGGATGGCGGGGATCGGGTACCGGCGGTGCGGCCAGATCTCGATCTCCTGCGCGAACACCTGCTGCACCAGTTCGGTCCAGGTCCTAGCCGACCGGTCGTAGGGGAACGGTACGGTGTTGAGGTACATGCCGTGGACGCGGTCGGCGCCTTCGGACTCGGGGCGGGTGTCGGCGACGAGGCCCGAGAAGAAGCTCTCCTCCTCGGTGATCATGCTCATCACCTTGAGGTGCACCGAGTGCAGCACACTCTTGAGGGAGACCCTGGCCTGTGCCGCGAACGCCTTGACCTCGTCGAGGACGTCGTGGAACGGCACACCGGTGCGATAGGTCTCGCGCGGCGCGTCGAGGTCGCCGTGCCAGCCCGTCGGGAGCCGCAGCGGCGGATGCCCGGAGACGATGCTCCGCCAGTACTCCTTGTCCTCCTGGGAGGCCAGCGCCTTCTGCTCCGCGGCGATGAAGTCGGCGTACCGTACGGCGGGTTGTTCCACCGGCTCGGGCTCCTCGCCCGTGCGGATCGTGCGGAAGAGGCGGAGCACCTCCATCAGCAGCTGGTGGTAGCTCCAGCCCTCCAGGACCGGGTGGCACTCGGTGATCGATAACCACCAGGTGTGGTCGTCGGTCAGGTGTGCGGTCAGACGCAGCAGCGACGGCTTGGCGAGGTCGAACATCCGCTCGCGCTCCTCGGCCATCCACTGTCGGATCGCCGGGTCCTGCTCCTGCTCGGGCAGCTGCCGCAGGTCGTACACGGCGCAGGGGACCTGGGCATGGGCATGCACCAGCTGGATCGGCTGGGAGTACGCGGACAGTTCGAAGGACGTGCGCAGGTTCTCGTGGCGCTCGGCGACGATCTGCGCTGCCCGGTGGAAGGCGTCCGCCGAGAACGCGGCGTCGTCGGTGATCTTCATGGTGGTGACGTTGTGGTAGTTGCGCTCACCGTTGTCGGCGAGCATCTCGACCACCATGCCGAGCTGGACCCCGGACATCGGGTAGGCGTCGATGACGCCCTGCGGCAGTCGCGCCCGGTCGCGCTCGGAGATCAGCGCGAACGGCTCCACGGGGGGTTCCTGACCGACGAGGGCGGGCTGGCCCGACAGATGGGCGCACAGCTCGGCGACGGTCCGGTATTCGAAGATGTCCCGGACCGCAACGTCGAACCCGGCCGCGCGCAGAGCGCCCGTCAGGGCCACCGCGCGCACCGAGTCGCCGCCGAGGTCGAAGAAGCCGTCCTCGACACCGAGCCGCTCGAGGCCCATGACCTCGCGCCAGACCGCCGCGACCCGCTCCTCGTCGGGCGTGCGGGGGGCGATGAAGCGGGCCCCGCCGGCGAGAGCCTCGCCGCCCGGGGCGGGCAGCGCCCGCTTGTCGAGCTTGCCGTTGACGGTCAGCGGCAGCCGTTCCAGGGCGACGAATGCCGCCGGGACCATGTACGGCGGCAGGGTACGGCCCAGCAGCTCCCGCAGGAGTGCCGGTTCGGCGGCGTGGCCGTCGGCCGGGATGACATAGGCGACGAGACGCTTGTCACCCGGGCTGTCCTCGCGGACCACGACGACGCCGTCCTGAACGCCCTCGCAGGCCACCAACTGGCTCTCGATCTCACCGAGCTCGACGCGGTAGCCACGGATCTTGACCTGATGGTCGATGCGCCCGACGAACTCGAGGCTGCCGTCGGCCAGGCGGCGCGCGACGTCGCCCGAACGGTACATGCGCGAGCCGGCCGGGCCGAACGGGTCCGGCACGAAGCGCTGGGCGGTCAGGTCCGGACGGCCGAGGTAGCCTCGCGCCACACCGGGGCCCGCGACGTGGATCTCACCGGGCACTCCGGTGGGAGCCAGGTTGCCGTCCTCGTCCAGCAGATAGATCCGCAGGTCGGCGAGCGGTTCACCGATCGGGTTGCCCGACTGCGGGTCGAGGTCGCCCGCGGCGAGGCGGTAGAAGGTCGAGTGAACCGTCGTCTCGGTGATGCCGTACATGTTGAACAGCGCCGGCGCCTCGAGCCCCAACTTTCCGACCCAGGGCTCGAGTTCGCGAACCTCCAGTTTCTCGCCCGCGAACACGACAGCACGCAGCGCCAGATCGTCCAGCCGCGGGTCGTTCTCGGCCGCGGCGGACACCAGCGAACGGAACGCGGTCGGTGTCTGGTTGAGGACCGTGACCCGGTGTTCGACGAGCAGGTCGAGGAAGTCCTCGGGGGAACGGGCCGTGTCGAAGGGAACGACGACGAGCTTGCCCCCGTACAGCAGCGCGCCCCACAGCTCCCACACGGACACGTCGAAGGCGTACGAGTGGAAAAGCGGCCACACATCGGTGTCGCGGAAGCCGTAGTGCCGCTCGGCCGAGGCGAGCAACCGGGCCACGTTGGCGTGGCTGAGCATGACGCCCTTGGGGCGGCCGGTGGAGCCGGACGTGTAGATGGAGTAGATCAGGTTGTCGGGCGTCGCCAGGGGCTCGGGGCGGGTCTCGGGCAGGGCCGACAGGTCCTCCCGGTCCAGGACGACGACCGCGCCCTCGTGGGCCACGGCGATCTTTTCCTCGTGGACACCCTCGATGAGAACGATGCGCGCCGAGGCGTCCGAGAGGATGAAGGCGAGCCGATCGGCGGGAGCCGCCGGGTCGAGGGGCAGGTAGCCGGCGCCGGACTTGAGGACACCGAGGAGAGCGGGCACCAGGTGCTCGCCGCGCTCCATGCAGACGCCGACCAGGGTCTCCGGACCCGCGCCCAGGGCACGCAGCCGGTGGGCGATGCGATTGGCGCGAGCGTCGAGCTGCGCGTACGTCAGCTCGGCGCCGCCTGCGACGACAGCGACGGCGTCCGGGGTCCGCGCGGCCTGCGCCTCGAACAACTCGTGCACGGTGCGGTCGACGCCGTGGTCGAAGACGTCACCCCTGACGACCCCGCCCGCCGGGGTGAGGGCAGCGACCTCGGCCGCGTCGAGGACCTCCAGGGCCGACAGGGGCGCGTCCGGGATGTCGGCCACCGAGCGCAGCAGACGGCCGAAGTGACGGCCGAACCGCTCGATGGTCGGGGCGCCGAACAAGGCGGTGGGGAAGAGGAACTCACCGTCGAGCGAGCCGTCGGGGCGCTCCGTCATCAGCAGCGTCAGCTCGAACCGGGACGACTTGACACCGATCGGGAACTCGCTCATCGTCAGCCCGGGCAGCGTGGCCTCGAAGGAACCGCTGCTGCGCAGCCCCAGCATGACCTGGAACAGCGGGCTGCGCGACAGATCGCGCTCCGGCGCCAGCTCCCTGACCAGGTGCTCGAACGGCACCTCCTGGTGGACCAGGGCATCGGACACCGTCTCGCTCACCGAGCGGAGCAACTCGCGGAAGTCCGGGTCGCCCTCCCATGTGCTGCGCAGCACCAGTGTGTTCACGAAGAAGCCGACCAGGTTCGCGACCTCGGGCCGGCCACGGCCCGCGACAGGCGAGCCGACGCTGATGTCGCGCTCCCCGGTGTAACGGTGCAGGAGCACGTTGAAGGCGGCGAGCAGCACCGTGTAGAGCGTGGCGTCCTGCTCGCGCCCTATCTCGCGGAGCTTCCCCGCGAGGCGGGCGTCGACCCGGAACGGCACCATCTCGCCGTTCCAGTCCCGGCGCGCCGGCCGCGGCCTGTCGGTGGGCAGCTCCAGTGGGGCGGCCCCGGCGAGTTTCCGCTTCCAGTGCGCCAGCGCCTTCTGGTAGCTGTCGCGCTCGGTGAGGGTGCCGCGCTCCCAGGCCGCGTAGTCCGCGTACTGGACGGCCAACGGCGGCAGCGGGGAGGAGCGGTGCTCGACGCGCGCCTGATAGAGGCTGCGCAGCTCGCGCAGCAGCACGTCGATGGACCAGCCGTCGAGCGCGATGTGGTGGCAGGCCACGACCAGGACGTGATCGTCGGCCGAGAGCCGCACGAGCCTGAGCCGGACCGGCCACTGCTCGGCCAGGGTGAAGGGCCGCAGGGTCTCCTGGACGGCGAACTCGTGGGCACGGGCCTCGCGTTCCACCTCGGGCACGTCGGTGAAGTCGACGAGCGCGTAGTCGCCCGGGCCGGAGGGGTCGATGATCTGCACGGGCTCACCGCCGACGGTCCCGTACCGCGTGCGCAGCACCTCGTGCCGTTCCAGGACCTCCGCCCAGGCGGCCCGCCACGCCTCCTCGTCCAGCACACCCCGCAGGCGGAGCGCGAGCGGCACGAGGTACTCGGTGGTGTCGGGGTCGAGCCGGTCGAGCAGCCACAGCCTGCGCTGCCCGTACGAGAGGGAGAGCGGCTTGTCGCGGTCGGCGCGCGGTATCCCGTTGCGCCGGGAGCGGCCGCCGCCCGCCAGGCGCTGCTGGAGCAGCCGCTCCCGCAAGGCGGCGGCGTCGGTTCCGGCAACGGGGTTCATCTCGCCGGTGGTCATGACTCGTACCTCTCCATCTGCTGTGCGTCCCCCGCCAGTTCGGCGTCGGACAGTGCGGCGATCTCGGCTCTGATCTGTTCCTCGACGGCCGCGCCCTGTTCGGCGACGGTCGGACCCTGGAAGACCGCGCGGACGGGAAGGTCCACGTCGAACTCGTCCTGGATGCGGGAGATGAGCCGGACCGCCAGGAGCGAATTGCCGCCCACCTGGAAGAAGTTGGCGTGAATACCGGCGTCGACGCCCAGCAGGGCCGTCCAGATCTCGTTGATCCGGGTCTCCACCGGGTTGCGCGGGGCCCGGTGGCCCTGCTCCGTGACGACGGAAGCCAGGTCGGGGGCGGGCAGCGCGCCCCGGTCGACCTTTCCGTTGCGGTTGAGCGGCACCGCGGCGATGGCCATGTAGACCAGCGGCACCATGTACTCCGGCAGCCGCTCGCCGCAGTGCGCGGACAGGGCGGACCCGGCCGGCAGCTCACCGTCGGCCGACACGCAGTAGGCCACCAGGCGCTTGTCGCCGGATGCCGTCCCGTCGGCGACGACGACGGCTTCCCGCACGCCCGGGTGGGTGGCCAGGACGGCGGCGATCTCGCCGGTCTCCATGCGGTAGCCGCGGATCTTGATCTGTCCGTCGACGCGCCCCACGAAGTCGATCGCGCCGCTGGGCAGGATGCGTGCCAGGTCGCCCGTACGGTAGAGCCGGGACCCCGGCTCGCCGTAGGGATCCGGCACGAACTTCTCGGCGGTCAGGGCCGGCTGGGCCACATAGCCGTGAGCGAGCCCGGCACCGGCGACGTACAGCTCACCGATCACCCCGATGGGCAGCCGGCGCAGTTCCGCGTCCAGCACGTACGTGGTGACGCCCGGCAGCGGGCCGCCGATCGGGACGATCTCACCCCGCTGCCCGCCGGTGACCGGGTAGATGGTGGACCCGACAGACGCCTCGGTGGGCCCGTACTCGTTGATGAGCCGGCCGTCGCCCAGCACACCGCGCCAGTGCTCCGCCAGCCGGACCGGCAGCTCTTCGCCCGCCACGACCAGGACGCCGGCCAGGGAGGCGGCCTGCTCAGTGCTCAGCTGATGGGTGAGCAGCTCCAGGTGGCCGGGCGTGAGCTTGATGAAGCTAAAGGGGCCGCTCTCCGCGAGGGCCCGGCCCAGGTCGGCGACGGGCAGGTCACGCGGCAGCATGTGCACCGGCTGTCCGCACAGCAACGGTGCGTACAGGTTCGGTACGACGAGGTCGAAGGCGGTCGAGGAGAAGACGGGCGCGCCCGTCGATCCGTGCACAGCCAGGTCGCGGACGGCCCAGCGCAGATGACCCGCGAGGCCCCGGTGCGGCACCTGCACGCCCTTGGGACGGCCGGTGGAACCGGACGTGTAGATCACATAGGCGGTGGCCTCGGGGTCGGATCCCACGGCGGGCGCCTCGGCGTCCTCGTCCTCGACCGCGCCGGCCAGCACCAGCGGCCCCTGCCACAGACCGTCCAGTGCCGAGGCGAGCGCGTCCTCCGAGATCACCGCGGCGGCCAGCGAGTCCTGCAGCATGTAGGCGATCCGGTCGGCGGGGAACTCGGGGTCGATGGGCACGTAGGCCGCCCCCGCCTTCCAGGTGCCGAGGGACGCCCCGAGGACATCTGATCCCCGCCCGAGCAGCACGCCCACCGTGTCTCCGGGACCTACACCCTGCCGGGCGAGCCGACCGGCGAAACACGCGGCCCGCTCGTCCAGTTCGCGGTACGTGAGCCGCTGCGGTCCGCAGCGCACGGCGATCGCGTCCGGGGTCGCCGCGGCCTGCTCCTCAAACAGCTCCAGCGTGTGCGAGGCGGGCCAGTCGGCCTCGTTCACGTGCCACTGCGCCAGCTGTGCGTGCTCGGCGTCCGAGAGCAGTTCGAGGTCGGCCAAGCGCCGCTCGGGGTCGGCTCCGGCCTGCGCCAGGATGCGGACGAAATGATCGGCGAGACGCTCCACGGTCGACGCGTCGAACAGCGCGGTCGCATACTCGAAGCCGCCCCGGTAGGAGCCGTCCGCGGCCCGTTTCAGGAAGAGGGTCAGGTCGGTCTTGGCCACCTGCCACGCCTCCCGCATCACCTCGCTGTCGGCGTCCTGGGCGAGGCCGCCCGTGAGTTGCTCGTCGTGCAGGTCGATGGCGACCTGGTACAGCGGGGTGCGTGACAGGTCGCGCTCACGCTCCAGCTCCTGGACGATCCGCTCGAAGGGCACGTCCTGGTGGGCGAACGCGAACAGACTTACCTCACGCACCCGCGCCACCGCATCGGCGAAGGAGTCCTCGGGTCCGCAACCGGGCCGCAGGACCAGGGAGTTGAGGAAGAACCCGACGACCTCCGCGGTCTCCGGCCGCACCCGTCCGGCCACGGGTGTGCCGATCGCGACGTCCCATTGCCCCGAGTGGCGGGCGAGCAGTGCGGCGAACGCCGTCGCCAGCGTCATGAAGGGCGTCGCGCCCCGCTCCTGCCCCGCGGCGAGCACCGCCCGGGCGACGTCGCCGGGCACGGTGAAGGTGACCACGGCGCCGCGGCCGTCCCGCAGGGCCGGGCGCGGCCGGTCGGTGGGCAGCTGCAGCGGCTCGACACCTTCGAGCGCAGTACGCCAGGCGGCCAGACTCGAGGCCAGCAGGTCGTCGCCGAGATGGGTCCGCTGCCAGACGGCGTGGTCCGCGTACTGCAGCACCGGGACGGTGGGTTCCTCGCCCGCGTACAGGGCCCGGAAGTCCCGCTCCAGGGTGACGGCCGACCAGCCGTCACAAGCGATGTGATGTAGCGTCAGCAACACGGTGTCGCCAGCGCCCGCCGATCGGACCAGTAGCGCGCGCCAGACCGGGCCGTCCGTGAGGTCGAAGCCCCGGCCGAGTTCCGCCGCGGCCTCGGCGGCCAGGTCCGTGGTCGCGGCCTCGCGCAGCTCGACGACGGCCTCGCCCACGACCTGTCGCGGATGGTGGCCGATCATCGGGTAGCGGGTGCGCAGGATCTCGTGGCGGGCGGCGAGCGCCCGCAAGGCCTCGCGTACGGCATCGAGATCGGCCCGTTCGCCGAGCCGTATGAACAGCGGAACGGTGAACTCGGTGCTGCCCGGCGTCAGCCGGTCCAGGAACCACAGCCGCTCCTGACCGAACGAAAGCGGCAACGCGTCCCCGCGCTCGGCGGGCACGACCGGCGGCAGCCCTGTCCCGGCCGCCTCCAACAGCCTCGCCTGGGACCGCACGGTGAATGCCCCGTACAGGTCCTGGACGGTGATGTCCGCGGTGCTGCCGGACTCGGTGCGCAGCCGCTCGGCGAGCCGGACGAGGAGCAGCGAGTAGCCGCCGAGCTGAAAGAAGTCGTCCTCGGCGCCGACGCGTTCGAGCCCGAGCAGTTCGGCCCATACGCGCGCCACGGTGCGCTCCGCGTCGGTGCGTGGGGCGACGTGGGCGGCCTCGATCTCGAACACGGGCACCGGCAGCGCCGACCGGTCGACCTTCCCGTTGGCCAGCAGCGGGAAGACGTCGACCGGCACGAAGACGGACGGGACGAACGGTGGAGGCAGGCGGTCGCGCAGATACGCGCGCAGTTCGGCGGGGCCGGGTGTTCCGCGCACGTGGACGGCGAGCCGCGCCGTGCCGTCGGTGCCCCGGACGGTGGAGACGACGGCGCCGGACACCTCGGGGTGCGCGGCCAGCGCGGCCTCGATCTCGCCCGGTTCGATGCGCACGCCGTCGACCTTCACCTGCTGGTCGAGGCGGCCCAAGTACTCCAGTTCACCGTCCTCGCGCCAGCGCACCCGGTCACCGGTGCGGTACAGCCGAGAGCCCGGCTCGCCGTACGGGTCGGGCACGAAGCGCTCGGCCGTCTGTGCCGGGCGGCCCAGGTAGCCGCGGGCGACACCCCGCCCGCCGATGTACAGCTCGCCCGGCACCCCGAGCGGCGTCGGGTCCCCGGACGGGTCCAGGACCAGGAGCCGCACGTTGTCGACGGGCCGGCCGATCGGCACTTGCCCGGCGCCGCGTGCCGGGTCGTGACGCCCGGCGGACGCCTCGACGGTGCACTCGGTGGGGCCGTAGGCATTCCACACTTCCGCCTTAACCCGGTCGAGCAGCTCAGCGTGCAGCGGTTCGCCGCCGCACAGCAACAGCCGCAGTGAGTCGCACGATTCCCAGCCCGGCTCCTCGACGAGCAGGCGCAGCACGGAGGGGACGAGCTGCAGAACGGTCACCCGGTGCTCGGTGGTCGCCCTGACGATGACTTTCGGGTCGCGCTCGGCGCCGGGGGGCGCCATGACGAGCGTCGCGCCGGAGGCGAGCGGCGCGAAGAACTCCCAGACCGCGGCGTCGAAGCTGACCGGGGTGCGCTGCAGAACCCGGTCCCCGGTGCCGAGACCGTGCAGCCGGATCTTCCAGTCGATGTGGTTGGCGATGCTCGCGTGCGTGACGACCACGCCCTTGGGCTCCCCGGTGGAGCCCGAGGTGTAGAGGACGTAGGCGGTGTTGGCGCCGTCCACCTCGACGTCGACGTACGCGCCGCCGAGAGGTCCGTCGACCAGGACCGGACCGGCACCGGTGCCCTCCAGCGTCCTGGTGCCCGCCTCGTGGGTGACCACGAGGGAGGCTCCGGTGTCGGACAGCAGCCGGCGGATCCGCTCCTCGGGGTGGGTGGTGTCCAACGGGACGTAGGCGGCTCCCGCCTTCCAGATCCCGAGGAGCGCTACCACCAGGTCGAGTCCCCGGGGCAGAAGGACGCCCACGAGCCGCTCCGGGCCGATGCCCTTGGCGCGCAGGTGGCCGGCCAACCGGCCGGCACGTTCTTCCAGTTCTGTGTACGTCAGCTGCCGCTGACCGTCGATCACGGCGACGGCGTGCGGCGACCGGGCCGCACACAGCGCAACACGGTGGTGGAGAAGGGAACTCAACGCTGCTCCTCTATGGCCTGGGCCTGTGGTACTCGGGTCTGGTCAGCCGGCGCTCCGCTGCTCCATCCGGCGGCGCAGGCTCAGCGGACGCATGTCGGTCCACACCTCGGCAATGTGTTCCAGGCAGCCCTCGTGGGTGCCCTCGAAGCCCTCGGGGCGCCAGCCCGCGGGCAGCTCCCGGTCGGCCCACCAGATCGAGTACTGCTCCTCATCGTTGAGTACGACGCGATGGGTGGTGGTGGCGGTCATGGCGCTCCCTCGGCGGCTGGGGTCGGACGGCTCCGTTGAAACCCGGAGCCGGATGGCCCGACAGGAGTCGGAGCCGTACTCGAAGGAATATTCGGGTGCGCTCTATACCCCACCTATACGGCGTGAACACGCCCTCTATACAGCCGCGAGATTCATCAAATCCGCAGGTCACAAGGGCTATGGGAGGCATATAGAAGGCGCTGGAAGGATCGCCCCCCGACAGCGGCCCGGCTGCGGGCCCGCCCGCCGGAACAGTGGAGAGGTCCATGTCCGAAACCGTTCGAACCCCTCGATCCATCGGCGTGTTCTGCGGGGCACGTCCCGGCAGCGGCCCACGCCACGCCGAGCTCGCGTACGACTTCGGTGCCGCCCTCGGGGCCCGCGGACTGGGGCTGGTCTACGGCGCCGGGGGCGTCGGCGTGATGGGCGCGGTCGCCGACGGCGCCATCGACGCCGGAGCTCCCGTCACCGGAGTGATCCCGCACGACCTGCACGAGCGGGAGCGGCCCGACAAGGCCCGCGGAGAGATATTCGTGGTGCGCGGCATGCACGATCGCAAAGCGCTGATGTACCGGCTCTCCGAGGCGTTCGCCGTCCTGCCCGGCGGCTACGGCACCCTGGACGAGTTGATGGAGGTAGCCACCTGGAATCAGCTCGGCTTCCACGACAAACCGATCGTGCTGGTCAACACGCACGGTTTCTTCGATCCGTTGATCGCCCTCCTCGACCACCTCGTAGCTGAGGGATTCATGTCGGCTCATGACCGCGAGCTCGTGCAGGCCGGCACCGATGTGGGGGAGTGCCTCGACCTGATCACCCTGAACGAACCGGCGGCCCTGGCCGGCTGACCGACCGGGCACCGGCCGGACTCGACGCCCTGACCGGTCGTAACGCCTGAGAACAGACCATCTGCGCCGGGCGCATGTCCGCGCGGTCGGCCTAGGCACGACCACTTCCGCCTTCTCTGACTTCTGCGAAAGAGTCTCTATGACGAAGTCAAGCCGCCTGCGCGACCGGCCGGGCGGAGGTGAAGACCCGATTGTCGCGCAGGAGCGCCCACAGGACACTGGCCCGTCGGCGGGCGAGGGCGACCACGCCCTGGACGTGTTTGCAGCCCTCGCCGCGCTTCAGGCAGAAGTCCCGGTTCGGCCCGTCGCGAATGATGCTGGTCTGGGCGGACATGTAGAACACCCGTCGCAGGCGGCGGCTGTAGCGCTTGGGCCGGTGCAGGTTGCCGCTCCGGCGGCCGGAGTCGCGTGGGACAGACACCAGCCCGGCCGCCGAGGCCAGGTGGCCGGCATGCAGGTAGGCGGACAGGTCACCGGCGGCGACCACGAACTCCGCTCCCAGTATCGGGCCCATGCCGGGCAAGGACTCGATGATCTCCGCCTGCGGGTGGCTGCGGAAGGTGTCGCGGATCTGCCGGTCGATCCGCTTCAAGCGGTCGTTCAGGGCCAGGACCTGTATGGCCAGGTCGGCGACGATCTGCGCGGCGACATCCTCGCCGGGCAAGGCGGTCTCGGCGATGACGTAAGCGTCGCGGGCATCGGTCTTCGCCTCACCCCGGTGGGCACCGGCCATGCGGTTGACCATGCGGCCCGGCACGTAGACAGCCCGCTGGCCGTGAGCCGCCAGCAGGGCCAGCAGCAGCGCGGAGCACGTGCCGGAGATGTCCACCGCCCAGTGGACCTCGTCCACCAAATCCAGGATCTCGCTGAGCGCGGCCAGGACCGCCGATTCATCGTTGTCGATCTTCTTCGACCACAGGTGGTGCCGGTCTCGTCGAACACCGCGGCCCAGTGGTGCCCCTTACCCGCGTCGATCCCGGCCCAGACCTGGGCCTGGCGCTTGCTCACTCGTCCCTCCTCGCATCCCACAGGATGCCGTCGGCCCGAGGAACACCCCGGCTGTCATCTCCGTAAACAGCGACCGCGTGAAGCGCGCGCATCTCAATCAGCAGCCAGGGCGCCCCGGAGAGCCGGACGGCCGCTCCATGGCAGCCACAACTGGCAAATCACCATCAGCCACATCCGGCCCTCCCGGGCCGCCTAACAACTTACGGAGACCCCATGCGCACACACGTCATGACAACGACGGTCGCCGGCGCGGTGGCCGTCCTCGGGATCGTCTGCGGTCGCGCCGACCCGAGCTTCGCGGCGCAGGCGCCGACGCCGACTCCGGCAGTCCGCTCAGGCACTGTCACCGCCGCTGGCGCCAACCTGGGCCTCGGCACCTCAGAAGCCGGGAACGTCCAGCAGTGGCTGAAGCGGTACTGGCGCTACAACGGTCCGGTCAACGGGCTTCTAGGCACTGACAGTTGGATGGCCTTCCAGCGCTGCCTGAAGAACGGGTGGGACTACACCGGCGCGATCGACGGATCCCTCCGCAACGACACCGTGGCCGCTCTGCAACGCCTGCTGGCGGCTCGCCGCGGGTACACCGGCCCGATCGACGGCACCCCCGGGCCGGAGACACAGGCCGCTTTTAAACGGTTCGCGAACGGGGACGGGCCGACGTCCGCCGACTGCTGAAACAGCCGTCCCGGCCACGCACGTCGGCTCGTCGCCTCCTCCGGGACGACGAGCCGACGCACGTTGCCGCCTGTCAAGTACAGCGGTCCAGGAGGTGCGGCCGGTCTCCAGCGCGGCCACGATCGAGTACGGCCAGCCCGGGATCATCTGGTGCTTTGCCTCGCCCCGGCCATAGATGTGGCAGAAGGAACGGTCCGGGCAGGTCGCGGCGTCCGGCCGCAGCCACGGCGACACGTCGACCGCCAGGACCAAGCGGCCGTCGTCGGCCTTGGGCAGCGGCAGTCCGGCAAGCGTCCGCCGCAGCCGGCCGATGTCCACGTGGCCCCTGTTCAAGCCGCCGTACAAGGCGCCGTGGCCACGGCGGTGTTCCGGCGCCAGGGCGAGGTCGACCAGGTTTTGACCGGGCCGTCCGTACACAACAACGCGTCAGTAAGCTCGAACAGAGCATCCCGGCGCCCGTTCAAGCAGTCGTAGAAGTCGCCATGGAAGCGTGACAGCCTCGCAAACGCCTCCTGCCGGTTCCCCTGCTGCAGCACAATCGTCTCCACGGCCTCGGTCTGGTCAGGTGTGTCCTTGGTCGGAGCACATGATCAAGCCGAGGCCACCCGCATGTCCGGCGAATGCCCAGGTGAGCGACCCAGTTCGAGGCACGTTTCGACCTCGTCAGATAAACGACAAGCTGAGGACCGCCGACAGTTGAGTGGTGTCGGGTGTGGTGAAGGAGCTCGTGCACTGTGCCCTGAGCCTGTGGCTGGAGTAATGACCCGGCGGCCGGGACAGGGACGTCTACTTCACTCCGGCTACGCGCCGGTATGGAGGTCTGCGGCCCATACGCAAGGCGTCGCCGGATAGCGGTCCCGGGTCGCCTTGATCGTGTGGTGCAGCGCGATGGCGGCTCGCTCGGGGGCCGAGGGTGCTCAACGTTCACACTGTCTCCCCTCCCGCATGCCCGCCAGTGATCGTCTCCACTGGGGGAACTTCACCGGCAGCATCCCCCGCGCGCGATGTACCGGCAACTGGTAATTGTTTATGCAGGAGTTAACGGGCCCGGGGGTACCTTGTCCTATGTCGAGCCCTAAATCCCGCAGACGGGACCTCAACGAGCTCCGCCGACAGGACTCCGACCCGGGGCTGACCTCAACGACCGTAAGATTGCGTGTGCCGAACGGGCACGGACGGGGACGACATGGCACGTGTGGTGTGTGTGCACGGGGTGGGCCAGCAAACGGGGGGCGAGGAGAGCCTGCTCGTGACCTGGCGCCCGGCCCTTCTTGACGGACTACGTCGGGCTGGCGCAACCCAACTCCCACACAGTGGCATCTCCATGGCCTTCTACGGGGACCTGTTCCGGCTTCCGGGACAGCCGCTGGCGGTCGGGGAGCCGCGGTACACCGCCGCCGATGTGTCCGATGGATTCGAGACTGAACTGCTGTTCGCCTGGTGGAAGGCGGCGGCCGAGGTGGACTCCACGGTCGTGCCGCCCGGCGCCGACACGCTCGCCCGGACCCCGCGCTCGGTGCAAGCTGCCCTGCGCGCGCTGTCCCGGTCACGGTTCTTCTCCGGCCTGGCGCTGCGCGCCCTCGTCGGCGCCCTGAAACAGACCAGCCGCTACCTGCTGGACATCGAGGTGCGGGCCGCTGCCCGCAAGCGCGTCCTCTCGGAGATCGGGGACGACACCCAGGTCGTCGTCGCCCACTCACTCGGCTCGGTAGTGGCCTACGAGGCCCTGTGCTCCGCTCCGGGCCATAGCGTCCGCGCGCTTGTGACACTGGGTTCACCGCTCGGGGTGCGCATGATCTTCGACCGGCTGAGCCCCGCCCCGACCCCACTCGGAGCCTGGCCCGGTGGGGACGACCTGGCCTGGACGAACGTTGCTGACCACGGTGATGTCGTCGCCCTCGTCAAGGACCTGCGCCCCTGGTTCGGGCCTAAGGTCGAAGGAGTGGCCGTGCACAACGGCGCGAGTGCCCACGATGCGACGGCCTATCTGACTGATACCCGGGTCGGGTCGGCGATAGCTGGCGGGCTCGGTGTCCGGTGACTGGCCGGCCGGTAGTGGCGAGCCCCGCCGGTTCCTCATCGCGACGGCGGTGACGAGATACCAGGCGGGGAGCCACCTCGGCTGGGACCGTCCCAACCTCGTGGGGGCGCGGGACGACATCGTAGAGCTGTTCGCTGGCCGCCTCGGCTACCAGCACGTCACCGACCTCGGCCTCGACCCGACATCCGATCAACTGACCCGGCACCTGAGGGACTTCTGCAGATCCTCGGAGCGTCGACCGGACGACATACTGGCGGTGTACATCGCCGGGCACGGCGAGATCCTCGACGATACCGGCGAACACGTCCTGCTGATGTCCGACACCGATCCCGAGGACATCGACGACGCCCTCCTCACCGCGACCCTGGCCCGCAAAATGCTGCGCGGCACGTCCATCCGTCGGCTCCTGCTGATGCTCGACACTTGCTACTCCGGCCAGGGGGGCAACGAATTTGTCGCCGCCACCCTGACCCGTGCTGGCAACGGCTGGCGCCATGAGTTCGGGACCGGACTGGCCGTCCTCACATCCGCCTACCCGCACCAACAGGCAGAGACTGGAGCCTTCCCGCGCGTCCTTGCACACGCCGTGGACAGCCTCGCTACGGCAGGGCACGGCCCGACGACCCTCGACATTGACGCCCTCGTCGGGCGGATGAACGATGATCCGTCCTTACCACCGCACCAGCACATCAACGCGAACCTGGCCCGCATGAGCGGCGAGGCGCCTCCCTTCTTTCCCAACCCCCGCCACGACGCCCGGCTCACCGAGGTGGACCTCGCCCTCCAGCAGGCGATCCAGTGGGAGGAACAGCGCGAACGGCGGGAGACCGAGCTGCGCACCCGGTTCCTGGTGCGCGCCATGGGGGCCACCCCCGACCGGGCGGGCTGGTGGTTCTCCGGCCGGCACCGGGCGCTGGCCGAGATCACCTCATGGCTTCGGGTCGGCGGCGCCGAAACGTCACCGGTTCTGGCCGTCACCGCCGGCCCCGGCTCGGGCAAGACCGCAGTGCTCGGGCTGGTCGCGGCCCTGACCGACGAGGAGCATCGCCGCATCATCCCGCTGGACACTATCGGAACCGCAACAGCCGACCTGCCCGCCCCGGGTGATCTCGACGTCAGCGTCTACGCCCAACATCTGACTGACGAGCAAGTGCTCCAGGGCCTGGCCGAGGCCGCCCGAGTACCGGCCACCACGGTCGGTGAGCTCGCCGAAGGACTACGCCGTGAAGCCGCTGGCCGCACGTTCACGGTCTTGATCGATGCACTGGACGAGGCCATGACCCCCGACACCCTGTGCGGCCGGGTGTTACTCCCGCTGATCCGGCAAACCGGCGTCCCCGTCAGATTCCTGCTCGGCACCCGCCCCCACCTGCTGCCGACGCTCGGCCTACGCCGCGAAGACCAGATCGACCTGGACGCCGACCGGTACGCGGACCCGGACGCCCTGCTGCGATACACGGTCCTCAACCTCCTTCAAGCGCACCCCGGCTCGCCCTACCTGAACTGTCCGCAGGAGCTGCGCATGTCCGTCGCCCGGCGTGTCGCCGCCGCTGCGGGTCCGTCGTTCCTCGTCGCCCGGATCTCTGCGGGCACCCTGGCTGCCACGCCCGTGCTGCCCGACCCCGACGACCCGGCCTGGCGCGCTGCCCTGCCCCGGCTTCCCAGCGAGGCCATGCGGCACGACATGGCCGAACGGCTCGGCTCCGACGCGGACCGCGCTGTCGACCTGCTGAGACCGCTCGCGTTCACGGAGGGCCAGGGCCTGCCCTGGGAAGACCTGTGGGCGTCACTCGCAAGCGCGCTGTCGGGGCGGGTGTACACGGACGACGACATCATGTGGCTGCGGCACGCGGCCGGCGCATACGTGGTCGAGGCCACGGAATCCGGCCGCTCCGCCTACCGCCTTTACCACGAGGCCCTGGCCGAACACCTCAGGGCGGACGTGGACGCCACCGAGGCGCACGCCCGCGTTACACACGCCCTCATCTCGCGCGTTCCCCGCGCCCTCGACGGCGAACGTGACTGGAGCCGCGCCCACCCCTACACCCGGCGGTATTTGCCCGCCCACGCCGTACGGGGCGAGGTGCTCGACGAGGTCGTCACAGAGGCCGAATTCCTCGTGCACGCCGACCCCGACGAGCTGATGTCCCACCTGCGCGAGGTGCGGTCCGGGCCCGCCTACCGGGCGGCGGAGATTTACCGAACGTCCTTCGGCGCGCACCGCCACGAGGACTCGAGCGAGCGCCGCCGCATCCTCGCCTTGGATGCCGCCCATCACGATGACCCGGCTCTGCTCGCGACGCTGAACTCGGGGATCGATGAGCACGCCTGGAAGCCGGTGTGGAGCTCCGGAGGCACCTTGTCGGCCGGCCTGCGGGCCATCCTCGCCCACAAGACGGGGCGGGTGCGCTCCGTGGCCTGCGGCAAGGTGAACGGACAGGATGTCGTCGCAGTGGGCTACGGCGACACGACCGTGCGCCTGTGGAATCTGGTGACCGGCCGGCGGATCGACGACCTGCACACCGGCCATCTCGGTGCCGTGATGGCGATGTACTGCACGGATCTGGCGGGACGGCCGGTTCTGGTCACAGGATCCGGAGACTGCACGCTACGGCTGTGGGACCTGGCCACCGGCCGGCCCATCGGCGATCCCCTGACCGGCCACGAAGCCCCTGTGACCGCTGTGTCGTGCACGGAACTCGGGGGCAGGGCGATGGCTGTGAGCAGTTCGGCCGACGGCACCGCGCGCGTCTGGGACCTGGCCACGGGCAGACAGATTGGCGATCCGCTGGATGACCACGCTGGTTCGGTGAGAGGGGTCGCGTGCACGGTGATCGACGGCCATCCGGCAGCCGTGACTGCCGCAGGCCGCCGCACCCTGCATGTGTGGAGGCTGGGCCTCGACAAGCACACCCACCAGGCCGCGATCACCCACCATTCACAGATCAACATCTTGACGTGTACCGAGCAAAGCGGCCGTCCGACGGTCGTGACCTGTTCAGGGGACCGGACGGTACAGGCTTGGGATCTCACCGACCGGCGCATGTATGGCGAACTCCAAACCGGGCACGCCGCATCGGTGAACGCCCTCGCCTGTGCCGTTCTGGACGGACATCTCGTCGCTGTCACCGGCTCTGACGACCGCACTGTGAAGGTCTGGGACCTCAGCACCCGCGAGCAGTTGGGCAAGACAATGTACGGGCACACGCGTGAGGTGACGGCCGCAGCCTGCGCGACGGTGAACAGCGGTCTAGTGGCGGTGACGGGTTCCGACGACCGGAGCATTCGCACTTGGGAGCTGACCACGGCCGGCAAACGCGTCGGGAACGGAGGCCACGATGCCATCGCGACCGCTGTGGCGTGCACGGAGCTGAACGGCCGCCAGGTCTCGGTCACCGCTCACGACAGCCCGGTCCTGAGACGGTGGGACGTAGCCACGGGACAGCCGCTCGCACCGCTTCGGACCGGTCATACGGGTGCCGTAACAAGCCTAGTCTGCACGGAGCTAGCCGGACGGCCGGTCGTCGTCACGGGCTCGACGGACCTGACGGTCGGGGTCTGGGACGCAGCAACCGGACAGGCTGCCCTACCACCGGCCCGGGGACACGAGGACCGGGTCACGGCGGTGGCGTGCATGAGCCTGAACGATCGACCGGTCATTGTCAGCGCGGCGGCGGACGGCACGGCACGAGCGTGGGACCTCAACCGCGGTGAGCTGCTCGGCCCACCCGTGATCGTTCATGTGGGACCCGAGGACCTCGGTCTCCGCACCCCGCTCACCGCGGTGGCATGCGGCGTACTGCACGGTCGGCCGGTCGGGATCGTGGGCTCGAGGCGTGGCGACATCCGGGTGTGGGACCTGACTACAGGAGAACCACCCGTACTGCCCACCGGGGAGCGGGCCCCAAGGCGTCCTTTCCATTGGATGAGCAGTGCCCACGGCGTCAGGACGATGGCCTTCGTCGCGCGCGGCTCGTCTCCCGTCGTCGTCACGGGCAACAGCAGCGGCAGGCTCTCCGTGTGGGACCTGTCCTCGCTGCGCGCTGGCACTCCGCTGACCGGCCACTTGGCCGATTCACATCCTCTGGCGGCACCTCCGCTTCGAACGGCATCACCACGCATTGTGACCGCGGTCGCAACCACCACCCTTGACGGCCGACCCGTCGCGGCCACCTGCTCCTCCGACGAGACCGTGCGTCTGTGGGACCTGAACACCTATCGCACCCTCGACGCCGTCCCCACGCCAGACGCATGCCACGCCCTGACCTTCGCCGAGACCGGGCATCTGGTCTGCTGCTACGGCGACCAGATCACCGTGCTGCGGCAGGCAGTCCAGTGACCCGGTGGTGACTCGCCTGATCACCTGGGCAGCCTGTGCCGTTCAGGAATGCGTCGTTGCAGGTCGTAGGTGGTCTGGCGGGGTCTGCGGGCGTGCTGGGACCATGTCCAGGTGATCGTGTCACTGGTGTATCAGGTCACACGGAAGCTGCTCTCGGTTCCTGCGGTGTTGCTGCGTCGGCGGACGTCCAGAGATGCTGAATTGCTCGTGCTCCGGCACGAGAACGCGGTGCTGCGCAGGCAACTTGCGAGTCCGGTGCGGTATCAGTGGGCGGAACGGTTGTGGTTCGCGGCATTGTCCTCGCTGATACCCCGGCGTCGCTGGGCGCAAGTGTTCCCTGTTACGCCAGGGACGTTGCTCCGCTGGCATCGGCGTCTCGTTGCACGCAGGTGGGACTACAGCGAGTGCCGGACCAGGCCGGGCCGGCCGGCGACAGCGGAAGCCGTGAAGGAGCTGGTGCTACGGCTGGCACGCGAGAACCCGCGCTGGGGCTGCCGCAGGATCCAAGGGGAACTCGCCCGGCTGGGCCACAAGATCGGAGCCTCCACAGTCTGGAAGATCTTGACGGCAGCCGGTGTCGACCCGGCTCCCCGCCGCAGCGGGCCGACATGGCGCGAGTTCCTGACATCCCAGTCCGAGGCCATCGTTGCCTGCGACTTCCTGCACATCGACCTGGCAAGCCTTCGCCGGGTCTACGCGCTGGTCTTCCTCGAGCACGGCACGCGCCGCCTCCACATCGCCGGCGTCACCGCTCATCCGACTGCGCAGTGGACGGCCCAACAGGCCCGCAACCTCGCTCTTGAGGTAGACGTGCGCCTCGAGTCGCTGCGCTTTGTGATCCGCGACCGGGACAGCAAATACACCGAATCCTTCGACGCGGTCTTCGAAGCTGAGGGCATCGAAACGGTCAGGACCGCCCCGCGGTCCCCGCGGATGAACGCGCACTGCGAGAGAGTCATCGGGACACTGCGGCGTGAACTCCTCGATCACGTGCTGATCTGGAACGAGACCCACGCTCGCCACGTCCTCGACGTCTACGCCCGGCACTACAACGGCCATCGCCCCCATCAGGCCCGAGAGCAACGTCCGCCCCTTACCGACAGCCGGACCGCACCATTGACCGACTCGAGCACTCCGCCACGACTACTCCAGACTCGCGTCCTCGGCGGCCTGATCAACGAGTACAGACACGCGGCCTGACCTGCCGCGACAGATTTCTGAACGGCACATGCTGCCTCAGCATGACTGGGCACCGGTGGATGTTGCGCTCAGCGCCGTTATTGTGCTGTTACGCGTAGAAGGTCTGGGGCATGAATATAACTTTTTGACATACAGACCGTGCACTCGGTCGGTCAACGTGGTGTGATACCGGCCAATACGTCGACGGAGGTGCCGGAGCGTCTCCGCGTCGCGGCGAGGAGGCTGAGATGACGGTGGTGGGATCGGAGTCCGGGGCGGATGTGTCATCGGTGACGGGTGCGCCGACGCGGCCGGTCGGCAGATGGCTGGTGACCACGATGGCCTTGGCGCAGCTGGGGTTGTTCCTGGCGCTGGCGGCCCCCGTGTTCGTCGGACTGGCGGTCAAAGTGCAGGCCGTGGCACCGGGGCACGAGGTCGGGGCGCTGGGGCTGGCGTCCACGGTGGGCGCGGTGGCGGCGTTCGTGGCGAACCCGGTCTTCGGGCGGATCAGCGACCGTACGACCGGCCGGTTCGGGCGCCGTCGGCCATGGCTGGTGGCGGGCGTGCTGGGCCTGGCCATATGCCTGTTGATCATCGCGACGGCGCAGAGCCTGACCGTGGTCGTGGTGGCGTGGTTCGTCGGACAGGTGTCGGCGAACGCGGCGCTGGCCGCCCACGTGGCGACCGTCGCGGATCAGGTGCCGATGTTCCAGCGGGGCAAGGTGGCCGGGCTGCTCGGGGTGATGCAGAACCTCGCGATCCTCGGCGCCGCCTACGCGGGCAAGTTCTTCAGCGGGCACGTGCTGGTGCTGTTCCTCGTTCCCGGCCTGGTGGGACTGGGACTGATGTTGCTGTTCGCCGTCGTCCTGCCGGATCGTCCGCTGCCGCACCGGCCGCCGCGCGAGGGCGGGCTGCGCACCGTGCTGAAGACGTTCTGGGTGAACCCCCGCCGGTACCCCGACTTCGCCTTCGTCTGGGTGTCGCGGTTCCTGCTCGTCCTGGCCTCGTATCTGTTCACCACGTTCCGGCTGCTCTACCTCCAGCACGAGTTCACGCTGTCGGTCGCGCGGGCGACGGGAGTGATGGCCACCGGCGTGCTGGTCTACACGATCGCCCTGGTCATCGCCGCGCAGACCACCGGGTGGCTCTCCGACCGGCTGCGGCGCCGGAAGGCGTTCGTGTTCTCCGCGACGCTGATCTTCGGGATCGGCCTGGCCATGTTGATCGGCGCCAACTCCCTCGAGATGTTCTACCTCGCCGAGGTGGTGTGCGGGCTGGGCTACGGCATCTACATGGGGGTGGATCTGGCACTGGTGATCGACGTGCTGCCCGACCCCGACGACGCGGCGAAGGACCTCGGGGTGTTCAACATCGCCAACGTCGGCCCGCAGTCGATCGCGCCGGGCCTGGGCGCGGTGCTGATCAGCGTCGGAGGCAGCCACAACTACACGGTGCTGCTGACCACCGCGGCCGCGATCTGCCTGGTGGGAGCACTGGCCATCCTCCCGGTGAAGAAGGTCCGTTGACCCCCGAACTCCGTCGAATCGAAAAGGACATCATGACCGCTGACGCACCCGACGACCCGACGGGCCGTATCGAGAAGGCGATCGAGACGCTCGACCTCGACCGGAAGGTGTGCCTGCTCACCGGGGCGGCGATGTTCGCGCTGCACGCCGAGCCCGAGATCGGGCTGGACGAGGTGAGGCTGTCGGACGGCCCCACCGGTGTACGGGGCCCGGAGTTCACCGGTGGCCGCAGGTCCTGTCTGCTGCCCAACGCCACCCTGCTGGCCCAGCACTGGGATGTGACAGTGGCGGAGCAGGTCGGAGCCCTCCTGGCGGAGGAGGCCGCCGCGCACGACGCGCACGTGGTGCTCGGCCCGACGATCAACCTGCACCGCACCCCGCTGGGCGGGCGGCTGTTCGAGACGTACAGCGAGGACCCCCTGCTGACCGGGGCGCTGGCGAGCGGTTTCGTCCGCGGGCTCCAGCAGCACGGGGTCGCCGCGACGCCCAAGCACTTCCTCGCCAACGAGTCCGAGACCGAACGCACCACCGTCGACTCGGTCATCGACGAGCGGACGCTGCGCGAAGTGTATTTGCTGCCCTTCGAGATGGTGGTGACCGATGCCCGCGCGTGGTCGGTCATGGCCGCCTACAACGGGGTCAACGGGACGCCCGCCACTGAGCACACCGAACTCATCGACGGGGTGCTCAAGGGCGAGTGGGGCTTCGACGGCGTGGTGATGTCCGACTGGTACGCCACCCGCTCCACCGTGGCCAGCGCCGGCGGGGGGCTGGACCTGGTGATGCCCGGACCCGACGGACCGTGGGGACACCGCCTGGTGACGGCCGTGCGCGCCGGTGTGGTCGGGGAGAGCGCCGTCGACGAGCACCTGCGGCGACTTCTTCGACTGGCCTCCAGGGTCGGCCGGTTCCCCGCATCCTCCGCCGACCGGAGCCGTGAGCTGCCGGCGCCGGACAGCCCCGCCCGCCGTGACCAGTTGCGGCGTCTCGCCGCGGGCGGCATGACCGTACTCGTCAACCGCGAGGGCGCGCTGCCTCTCGCGGCCGACACCGGGAGCGTGGCGGTGATCGGACGGCATGCCGTCGAAACCATCGTGCAGGGCGGCGGCTCGGCGAAGCTGCGGCCACCCCATGTGGTGTCCATCGCCGAAGGGCTGATCACCGCGCTCGGCCAGGACCGGGTGACCCTGTCCGACGGGGTGGAGGTCCGGCACCGCCCGGTGCCCGTGCCGGACCTGCTGCGCGACCCGGAAACCGGGCTGCCCGGCATGCGGGTCACCGCTCGGGACGCCACCGGTGCGGTGCTGGACTCCCGCCACACCGAGGTGACCGAACTCGTCACCGGACGCGGCAGCTGGCTCGACAGCGCCGACACCATCGAACTGACGGCCCGGATCGCGCTGGACGCCCCGGCTCGTATGCAGATCGGCGTGACCGGGCTGGGCGAATGGGCCGTCCGGGCCGGTTCGCGGCGGTACACCATCAGCCAGGACGGCGCCGCCGCGTTCTCCGCGGGCGTGCTCAATCCACCGGCGTGGACCACGAAGCTCGACCTCGAACCCGGCGTGATCCTCACGGCCACCCGCCCCCGGCTGGTGGAACACAGCCGATGCGGCCTGATCGCCCGCCCCGCCTCGCCCCCGCCGGCCACGGCGATCGGCGCGGCGGCCCGCGCCGCCGCCCACGCCGATGTGGCAGTCGTGGTGGTCGGCCTGACCGACGAACAGGAAACCGAAGGGCTCGACAAGACGACCCTCGCGCTGCCGGGAGAGCAGGACGCCCTGGTGGCCGCGGTCGCCGCGGCGGCGAAGCGCACCGTCGTCGTGATCAACGCGGCCACCCCCGTGCTCATGCCCTGGCTCGACCGGGTCGACGCGGTGCTGTGGGCCGGGCTGCCCGGTCAGGAAGCGGGCGACGCGGTCGCCGCCGCGCTGCTCGGCGAGGTCGAACCCGCCGGCCGGCTGGTCACCACCTTCCCCGCCCATGACGGCGACGGTCCGGCCTGGGACACCACCCCGACCGACGGCGCGCTCGCCTACACCGAGGGCGCCGCGTTCGGCTACCGCGGGTGGGCCACACCCGAATGCCCGCAACCGCTGTTCTGGTTCGGCCACGGTCTGGGCTACGGGGCCTGGCGCTACGAGCACGCCGACGCGACCGTCCACGACGGCATGGTCCGCAGTGTGCGGGCCCAGGTCACCAACATCGGAACCCATGCCTCCCGCGAAGTCGTTCAGCTCTATCTGCGGCCGGCCGACCCCGCCGAGCCGGTCCGGCTCATCGGCTGGGCGGGCGTGCACGTACGCCCGGATGAGACGGCAACCATCGAGGTCCCCTGTGACCCTCGTGCCCAGCGCCGCTGGGACACCGACGCACAGGTCTGGCGGGCGCTGCCGGGCAGCCAGGTACTGGTCGCGCGAGGTCTCGGCGACACGCGCATTACGCTGGCCCTGCACTCGTCGCGCTGACCCGAGCCCGGACCGCCTCACCCATAAGGAGCACGCCCCATGTCCTTCCCACCCCGCTACCGCACCCCCCGTGCGAGGTCCAGGGTGGAGGCGGCAGGCGCCGAATCCCGTGCGAAGGCGGTCCGGGCCGCCATCGAGCTGTTCTCCACCGCCGGTTACCGGGGCACCAGCATCGCTCTGGTGGCCGAGAAGGCGGATCTGTCCCAGTCCGGTCTCCTGCATCACTTCCCCAACAAGGCGGCGTTGCTCGCGGCGGTGCTCGAACACCGCGAAGCCGAGGACGGGCGGTTCCTCGCCGGTACCGACGACCGCCCGCCACTCGGCTGGGCCGCCTTCGACGCCCTGACCGGTCTCGTGGCGCGCAACTCCACCCGACCCGAACTCGTCGGGCTGTTCGTGCGGCTCTCCGCCGAGGCCACCGAACCCGGCCATCCCGCCCACGCGTGGCTGCTCGACCACTACACCAGCACCCGGAACTGGCTCACCGACGCCATCCGCGACGGCCAGCACCGCGGCGAGATCCACCCCGACGCACCCGTCGCCGTCCTCGTGCGCCTCACAATCGCCACCCTCGACGGCTTGCAGCAGCAATGGCTGCTCGACACCGGCGGCACGGACATGGTCGCCGACTTCACCACCTTCGTCTCCGGCCTGCGCACACAATGGGACACCACACCGGCCGCCGACGGCAGCTCCGCATGACACCTGCGGCAACCTGTGCCGCTCGAAAAGTCATCGCTGCACGTCATGCCGCGTATCTGTACTCGTTGATGAGGCCGCCGAGGATCCGGGTGCGCTCGACTTTGGGAGTGTGGAGGTCATGCGCTGCGGCGGGTTGTTCGTGAGCGTCGGGTGGGAGCTGGTTCCGGGCTTGGTGGGGGCGGTGCTGGTTGTAGTGCCGCTCGTAGGCCGCGAGGACGTGGCGGGCGTGGGCCTCGTTCATGATGAGGACGTGGTCGAGGGCTTCGCGTCGGATGCTGCCGATGATGCGTTCGCAGTGCGCGTTCATACGGGGAGCCTGTGGCGCACTTTTGAGGATCTCGATCTCCTCGGCCTGGAAGACGGCGTCGAACGCCTCGCCGTACTTGCCATCGCGGTCGCGCAGCAGAAAGCGCAGGGACCCTGCGCGTCCGCCCAGGTCGGCGGTGAGATTCCTCGCCTGTTGCACCGCCCAGTTCCATGTCGGGCGGGCGGTGACCCCAGTGATGTGCAGCCGCCGGGTGCCGTGCTCGAGGAACACGAGCGCGTACGACCGCCTGCCGAGGGCGGTGTCGATGTGAAAGAAGTCTGCCGCGATGATGCCTTCGGCTTGCGCGGTCAGGAACTCGCGCCAGGTGGGACCTGAGCGACGTGGCGCCGGATCGACGCCCGCGGCATGGAGGATCTCTCAGACCGTCGAGGCGGCGATCCGATGCCCGAGTCGGGTCAACTCCTCCTGGATCCGCCGGTGTCCCCACCTTGGGTTCTCCCTGGCCAGTCGTAGGACGAGCTTCTTGATCTCTGTCCGGGTGGGTGGGCGTCCGGTGCGTCGGCGCGCGGTGTAGTCCCACTTCGCGGCGATGAACCTGCGGTAAGCCAGGCCAGCAGAGTGCCGGGGGCGACAGGGAAGATCTCGCGCCAGTGGCGTCGGGGTATCAGCGCGGACAGGGCGGCGAACCAGAACCGGTCGGCGGGCTCGTAGCGGACCGGTCCGGCCAGCTGGCGGCGCAGGACCGCGTTCTCGTGCCGCAGCACCAGAAGTTCCGCGTCCTTCGCTGTCCCGCGACGGAGGAGCACCGATGGAACGGTCAGCAGTTTCCGGGTCACGTTGTACAGCAAGGACACGATCACGGAGGACATGATCCCAGCGGACTGGCCGTACCACTCCCACCTGCGACGATGACTTTTCGAGCTGCGGCGCCTGGGCCGTGCGGTCAACCGCAAGCGGGTGGAGCGGGTGATGCGCGAACGTGGGATCGTCGGCGTCACACGTCGAAGACGCC
>NZ_JBIBJI010000035.1:0-55118 GCF_042958345.1 Streptomyces sp. NPDC007983 | reverse complement strand
ACCTGCGGAATGCGGTCGAAGGGGATGGAGAGGATCACGGCGTCGACGTCCACTACGGCTTCCGCCGCGGTCACCGCGCGTCCGCCCGAGGCCAGCACGTCCGCCTCGATCGTCTCCGGGCCGCGCGAATTGGCCGCCTTCACCTCGTGCCCGGCCGCGCTCAACCGCCTGGTCAACGTCTTGCCGATGTTCCCGGTGCCGAGAATGCCGATCTTCATGGTGAAACTCCTTGTCCGGAACGGAACCCCAGTTTCGGTGACCGAGGTTCCGGGGCTTGGTACCTGCGGCGCGACCGGGACTGCGGCCGACCGCGGACGCGGTGGTGCGGGTGAGTAATGGCGGCCTTGCCGAAGTGAGCGCCGTTCTTCGTGTTCGTCGTGTGTGTTCGCGTGCGGGGTTCCAGAACTCGGCCCGGCGCGATGACCAGCGGTAATGAGTGGAGTAGCACTCGCTGGGAAGGACTCGGATTGTGCCGCTTCGTCTGCTCTATTTGATCTTCACCCGGCTGCTCGGCTGGTGCGTGCTCCTCTGCCGTTCCTCCACATCCAAGGACATCGAGCTGCTCGTTCTGCGGCACGAGGTAGTGGTGCTGCGCCGCACGAACCCCAAGCCGCGCTTTACCTGGGCCGACCGCGCGTACCTCGCCGCGCTGATCCGACAGCTGCCGCGGCGACTGCGACGGCACCGTCTGGTCACACCCGACACGATTATGCGGTGGCACCGCCGACTGGTGACGAAGAAGTGGACGTACCCGAACCGAACCGGCCGCCCGCCGATCGACCAGGCGATCGCCAGGCTCATCGAACAACTCGCCCGGGAGAACACCTCGTGGGGATACCAGCGCATCCAGGGCGAGCTGCTCAAGCTCGGCCACCGCGTGGGCGCCTCCACCATCCGCAGAGTCCTCAAACGCCGGAAGATACCCCCGGCACCTGAACGGCAGTCCGACACAACGTGGCGGCACTTCCTCCGCACCCAGGCCCAGGCCACACTCGCCGTCGACTTCTTCCACGTGGACTGCGCCGTCACCCTGCGGCGGCTGTATGTGCTCTTTGCGATGGAAGTCGGCACCCGGTACGTGCACGTCCTCGGAGTGACCGGCCATCCGGACGGCCCCTGGACCACGCAACAGGCCCGCGGTCTCCTGATGGACCTTGGCCACCGCGCATCCGAGTTCGACTTCCTCATACGCGACCGGGCCAGCCAGTTCAGCAGGTCGTTCGACATGGTCCTCGCCAGCGAGGGCATCAAAGTCGTAAAGATCCCTCCGCGGTGCCCCCAAGCGAATGCGTACGCGGAGAGATTCGTACGCACCGTCCGTTCAGAGGTCACCGACCGGATCCTCATCTTCGGCCGACGCCACCTACGCACCGTGCTGAACGAGTACATCCAGCACTACAACGGACGACGACCCCACCGCGGACAACAACTCCACGCGCCACGGCCCGACCACCCCGTCGCCGATCCTTCTCACGAGCGGATCAAGCGCCGACAGCGTCTCGGCGGCCTCATCAACGAATACGGGCGAGCGGCGTAGAAACGCAGGTCATCACAGGTGGCCGTGTTGTGGAACCCCGCAGGGGATCCCTTGCTGGTCCAGGAAGGTCCGGAAGGCAGTCGGTGGTCGTGGTATGGGCCTTTCCTCAGTCGGCGGCAGGCCACTGAGGCTTGGTGAACCGTGCCACGATCAGCGGGGCGGTGGTAGAGGGGGAAGTCGGGTAGGGGCCGTGCCAGCCCTTGCTGACCTGGCCCGGGGGCAGGTGACCTGTCGGCGGTCGAAGTCGATGTGGAAGTCGTCCCGGTCGAAGCCTTCGTTCCTGCGGTGATGGCGGGTGTGGTTGCCCGGCAGCGGCACCTGGTGTTCGCGCTCGGCTCGTTCCAGGTGCACCAGGGAGGTGTAGCCGCCGTCGACCGGGTGCTCGGCGGGCCGCAGCCCGCGACGCGCCAGGCGGGTGTGGATGCCGGGCAAGGTTTGAGGGTCGTTGGTGGCGGCCGAGGTGGTGGCAACATCCGTAATCACGTCGACGCCGCCGGAGGCGCACGTCTCGGTAATATGCGCGGCGAATCCCTTCCAGCAGATGATGTGCCCATGGCGGACGTAGCGCGCTGTGGTGTCGTAGGGGGAGACGATCGCCGAGGAGGAGGGTGGCAGGCCGCCGTCGTCGGTGGTGCGCCAGCGCAGGCGGCCCGTAGCGTCGCGGTAGTAGTTCTGCACGACGATCTGCCGCAGGGCCTCCGCCTGCGAGCCGGGCAGGTCGCGTACCGCGGCCAGGACGTGGGTGGAGTCGGTGCGCTTGCTCGCCCGCGCGATCTGCGCGGTCAGAGACGGGACTTGCTCACCCGAACGGGAACGGAGGGACAACGGACACCCCAACAACTGCATTGGCCTGCGGAACAGCCCCGAGCATGCCCGTTGACCACGCTGACGCACCGGGAAACTCCGAGATCCCCGACAGAGCCAAGCTGAGCTTGCTGTCCGATGACATCATTCACATCCCTTCTGAGCTTCGATGACGTCCGGACTGTTGGACGTACGCTCTTTTGACCTTGCAAACGGCTGTTACAGGGCATATCTGTCACGCGGTCGTCAGTGCGCCGCGGACCACGGCGGCGGTCCCGCCGACGAGCGCCACGATGATGATCAGTCGTCGTCCGGTTGCGGGGGGGATCCGGCTGTCAAGCCACTCGCCTGCGGTTGCGCCTGCCACGAGTGCGCTGAGGCTGCATGTCCAGCCGAGCCATGAGATGGGTGGGATGCCTTTCGAGGCCAGCGAGACGATGTTGACCAGGAGCAGGTAGGCCTGGGCGCTGGGAATCAGCACCCGTCGGCTCCACCGCTCGGACAACGCGTAGGCCGAGACCATCGGGCCGCCGACCCCGGCGGTGACGTTCATGAATCCCGACAAGGCGCCGGCCACGAGCGCGCCCGGGATGCCCCGCAGCAGTCGGCGCTCGCCGATGAGGGCAACCAGGCCGACCGCGACGATCGCCATCGATCCGACCAGGATGAGCAGCGGCCCGGTCGGCGCCACCCGCACGATGAAGGCACCGACGGGAATGACCGCCAATGCCGGTAGCGCGAGGGCTGACACAGCGCGCCAGTCGGTGTCGCGCCATGTCCGGGCCAGGACGACCGAGCACAGCAGCAGCGATAGCGCGTTGGCCATGCTCACCCCGACCACCGGACCTGCGGCGGCGACCAGGAGCGGGCCGCCGACCAGGCCGAATCCGAGACCCGTAGCCCTCTGGGTGAGGGCGCCGACCAGTACGGGTACGGCGAGCAGGAACGATGTCGTGATGCTCACAGGCTCAGCGCTGCGTACTGGACGTCCGTGAATTCCTCGAGCCCAATGGCTGCGCCTTCCCGGCCGAGCCCGGATTGCTTCGTCCCGCCCATGGGGGCGAAGGCGACACTGGGCAGCGCCTCGTTGACTCCCAGGATGCCGACGCTCAGCCGTTCGCCGGTGCGCCAGGCCCGGCCGAGATCGCCGGACCAGACGTAGCCCGCGAGCCCCATCTCGGTCGCGTTGGCGAGGTCGACCGCCTCGTCGGTCGTCTCGAACCGGAAGATGCCAGCGGCGGGTCCGAACACCTCCTCGGTAGCCAGAGCACAGCTCGGTGGCACGTCGGTGAGCACACAGGGTGCGAGGTAGCTGCCAGTCTCCGGTAGAGACTTGGTGTTGCCGTGCAGTTGCGCGCCGGCCGCTACGGCGTCCTCGATCAGGTCGCGGACGGCTTTGACCCGGTGGTCGTCGATGACCGGCCCCAGGTCGGGGCACGGGTCGGCGAGCCCGTCGCCCACGGTCATGGTCGCTATTTTCGCGGCGAGCTTCTCGACGAACTCGTCATGGACCGCCGTATGGACCAGGAGCCGGTTCGCGGCGATGCAGGACTGGCCTGTGTTGCGGAATCGGGCCAGCATCGCTCCGTCGACGGCGGCGTCGACATCGGCGTCGTCGAGGACGAGGTAGGGGGCGTTGCCACCGAGCTCCAGCAGTGGCCGCACGATCCGGCGCGCTGCCAGGCCCATGACCGTGCGCCCCACCTGCGTGGAGCCGGTGAAGGAGACGATCCGGACCGCCGGGTGGGCGAGCAGCGCCTCGGTGGCTTCCGCCGCTGGACCGTGCACCAGGTTGACGACGCCGGCGGGAAGTCCGGCGTCCGTCAGGCAGCGGATCATCTCGGTGGCCGCGAGGGGTGCCTTTTCCGACACGCGGGCGACGACCGTGCACCCCGCGGCGAGCGCCGGGGCGAGCTTGCGGGCCTGGATCGAGCAGGGGAAGTTCCACGGTGTGAGGCTCGCGACGACTCCGGCCGGCTTGCGCCGCACGAGGTGGCGCCGGATCGCGGCCTCCTCCTGCAGGACCGGTCCCTGAGGCCGCCGGGCCTGTTCGGCGAACCACCGGAAGTACTCAACTGAGGCCGCGATCTCCGCACGAGCCTCTGGAAATCGTTTGCCGGCCTCCTGGGCGAGGAGCACCGCGATGGCCTCGGCGCGCTCCTCCATGAGATCGGCGGCTGTGGTGAGGAGATGTGCTCGGCTCCGGACACCGGTGGTGGCCCAGCCGGGGAAGGCGGCCGCGGCCGCGTCGGCCGCCCGAACGGCATCGGCGGCGGCGCCCTGCGGGCTGGTCCAGTCGATGCGGCCGACGACGCTGCCGTCGGCCGGGTTGTGGATGTCGAGCTCGAGATCGCGGGATTCCCATCGGCCGTTGATCAGGACGGTGGGCTGTGTCGGCATGGTGTTGTCTCCTGGTGTCGGGTAGAAACTGTCTGTCGTCCAGCGGGGTGGGTAACGGTTCACACCGCGTCCGGTGAGGACTCGGGCACGCGTTCTCCGTCCGCCGGGCGGTGGGAGGGTGCGGTGTAGCCGTCGGTCGCTGGGGCCGCTTCGGCATGCTCCTCGACATCCTTGCCGACCGGGTCCCAGCGGATGGCGAACAGGGCCATGATCGCCACCAGTGGCGCGAGCACGATGGCCCCGATCGTGAACCGCATGCCTTGTGCGGCAAGGAGCACGGGGAACGCGAAGGCGCCGATGATGCCGCCGACCCGGGTGATTGCCTGGGTGTAGCCGCCACCGATGCCCCGGATGGCGGTCGGGTAGGACAGTGTCCCCATCGCGGTCCCGACATAGCCTGCGCCGAAGTTGTGCGCCGCAGCGAAGGCCGCGATGAGGATCGCAGCAGCGGGCGCGGCGAGGAGAGTGAACGCGCCGCTGATGATCATCAGACAGGCTGCGGTGGTAGAGAAGCCGATGAGGCCCAGGCGGCGCAGGCCGAGGCGTTGGGTGGCGGCGACACAGCCGAGCGCACCGATGGCGCCCACCAGATTGACCACCCCGGACACCACCAGTACCAGCACGATGTTGTCCGGGAACAGTTCGTTGAGAATCTTTGGGGTGTACAGCGAGATCGCGTAGTACTGAGTGGCCTGGCAGACGACGAGAATGCTGACCAACAGGGTGCGTGCCGTGTATGGCGCCCGGAACAGGGCGAGCAGGCTTCCCGCGCGCGATGGCCGCTGAGCCGGTCGTCCAGGGCCGCCGACCGCCTTGACGGTGACATTGAGGCCGTAGTTTTTCCGGAGGATGGCGGCGGCCGAGTCGAGTCCTTCGTACTTCGCCGCCCACATCGGACTTTCACCGCTGTAGATGAACCGCAGGATCAGCACGATCAGCGCGGGGATGGCGCCGAGGCCGATGGCCCACCGCCACAGGTGGTCACCGATGCCCATGAAGTGGAATGGGATGATCGCGAAAAAGGCCACCGCCGCCGCGCCGGTGGACATCACCTGGGCCATCGTGACGTTGCGGCCCTTGTTGGAGATGGCGCTGTACTCGGCGACAAAGGCGAGCGCTACCGGGACGTCGAGACCGACCCCGACGCCCATCAGGAACCGCCACAGGAAAAACAGCTCCGGGTTCGGCGCCGTCGCGCAGAGGACCGTGGCGCCGACCAGCAGGAACAACGTGATCAGCAGCATCTTCGTGCGGCCGATCCGGTCGGTGAGATAGCCGCCGAGCAGGCCACCGACCATGGCGCCGAACAGGATGGCGGTGGCGATGAAGGGCAGTGAGTGAAGGTGCACCCCGGAGTTCGTGAGCTGAAACTCCGAGGTGATCTGCACGGTCCCGAGACCGAAGCTGCTCAGGTCCCACCCGTCGACGAAGATGCTGCCGAGAGCGACGATCTTGACCAGGGCGGGATGCCGTGGCCGGATCTGCCCGGAGTCGATCAGGTGGAGCACATCGTCCGGCTTCCGTAGCACGACGGCGGCGCTGCCTGTCATGACTTTCTTCCTTCCCACTATTGGTAAGACCTCTTGCCGGAAGTTAAGGTGACGCCGGAGAGCCCGTCAAGGGTTCGGGTCGTGCGAGAGGAAGAGGTGTCAGCGTTGACAGAGCAGTACATGCTCCGTGAGATCGAGGAGGTGGCGGCACACCGCGAGTCCGACGGCGGCGGTCTGACCGCGCGGGTGCGGGCGGTGCTGTGCCGCCTCGGCGACACCGGGTTCGGCTACCTCACCGGTGAGTCGCTGCAGGAGCAGGGCATCGAGACGACCATGCCGAACCTCCCCGATCTCCCGATGCCTCCGCTGCGGACGGCCGATGTCACGGTCGAGGTGCGATGGGCCGGACCGGAGGCGGTCCGCGTGTCGATCACACCGGCGAACGCCCGGCGATCCGCCCCCGAGGGGACCGAACACGGCATCCTGGTCACGCCGCGCTACGCCGAGGTCAGCACGACCGTGGAGCAGAACGAACACCAGATCGTCGCAACCGGCGGCCGGCTGCGCGTCACGCTGGGCAGGCGCCCGTTCTCCTTGACGGTCGAGGACACGGCAACCGACGCCACCTTGCTGACCACAGCGGGCCGACTACGCCAAGTGGCCGGGCTGCCCATCGCCCCGGCCGTCACCGTGGGGGAGACGGCCGCGCTCAACCTGGAACTCGGACCCGACGAGGACATCCTCGGATTCGGCGAACAATTCGGCCGACTGGTGAAGAACGGGCAGCGGCTGCGCCTGCGCGTGGAGGACGCCCTCGGCACGGGAACCGGCCTGGCCTACAAACCCGCACCGGTCTGGTACTCCACGGCCGGATACCTCGCCCTGGTCAACACCGGTGCCACGGTGACCGCCGATGTGGGGCACTCCCGCAACGGCGTGCTCGGCATCGAGGCGGAGTGCGGCGAGCTCGACCTCTACCTCGTCGCCGGCCCCGAGCCCAAGACGGCGCTCAGCACCTACACCCTGCTGACCGGACGCGGTCCCATCCCGCCGGTGTGGGCCTTCGGGTACTGGCTCGGGCGCTGCCGTTACCACTCCGCGGCCGAGATGGAGGAGGTCGGCCGCACCCTGCGCCGGCACGACGTGCCCTGCGACGTCCTTCACCTGGACCCCGACTGGCTCATCGTGGACCGGCTCAACTGCGACTTCATCTGGAACACCGACCGCTTCGGCGATCGCAAGGAGTTCGTCGCCGCACTGGAACGGCTGGGCATCCGGCTGTCGGTGTGGGAACTGCCCTATCTCGACCCGGCCTCGCCCCGCTACGCCGAGGCGGCCGAGCGCGGGTACCTCGTCACCAACGCTGCGGGCGACATCGCCACGCTCACCGGCACACCGGTCCCCGACGGGCGCCCGCGGGCACTGGTGGACTTCACCTCACCCGAGGCCCGGCAGTGGTGGCAGGACATGCACGGCCCCTTCCTCGACGACGGGGTCGCGGTATTCAAGACCGACTTCGGGGAGGGCATGCCGGACGACGCGCGGCTCACC
Source organism: Streptomyces sp. NPDC007983 (assembly GCF_042958345.1). NCBI lineage: Bacteria > Bacillati > Actinomycetota > Actinomycetes > Kitasatosporales > Streptomycetaceae > Streptomyces > Streptomyces sp. NPDC007983. The sequence continues at coordinate 47,336 of NZ_JBIBJI010000035.1, read as the reverse complement.
GACGGCACCCCGCCCGAGCACGCTCACAACCTGTACCCACTGCGCTACAACGGCACCGTGAGCGACGCCGTCGCCGAGCACACCGGCCGGGCGCCGCTGGTGTGGGGCCGCTCCGGCTGGGCGGGATCCCACCGCTATCCCGCCCAATGGGGCGGCGACGCCGAGTCCACAGTGTCCGGGATGCGCGCGACCTTGCGCGGCGGCCTGTCCCACGCGATGAGCATGCCGGGGCTGTGGGGCCACGACATCGGTGGCTTCTTCGGCCCCGAATTGACGCCGGAGCTGTACGTGCGCTGGACCCAGTTCGGCGCGCTGTCCCCGCTGATGCGGGCGCACGGGCTGCGCCCGCGCGAGCCGTGGGCGTTCGGCGAACGCACCCTCGAGATCGCCCGGGACTGGATCCGGCTGCGCTACTCGCTTCTGCCCTACCTGTGGCAGACCGCACACGCCTCGGCCCGCCAGGGGTGGCCGATGATGCGTCCGCTCGCCATGGAATTCCCGGACGACGAGCTCGCCGCCGCTCGTGACGACGCCTTTCTGCTCGGGTCCGACCTGCTCGTCATGCCGGTTTTCAACGACACCGGCGAGCCGGTGCGGCGTCGGTTCTACGTGCCCGAGGGCGGCTGGACCGACCTGCTCAGCAACGCCCGGTACCAAGGACCAGGGATGCAGGAGGAGACCGTTCCGCTCGATCGCATCCCGGTACTCGTCCGCGACGGCGCGTTGCTGCCACGGTTGGAGCTGAGCGAGCACCTGCGCCACACCGACGAGCTCCTCGACAGCCCGTGGATGCTGCACGCCTACGGCGATACCCCGCACTCGGCGACACTCCTCGACTTTCGGTCGCATCCCTTCTCGGTGACCGTGGACGGCGACGAGGCCAGCACCGACAACCCCGCCGCGAAGATCGGCCTCGTCCGGCACGCCCCCCGTAAGGAGGACAGGCGATGACATCTCAGAACGCCAGCGGCGAGGCACTGCCCGCACGGCGCAGCGCGTCCTGGTTCGGCGCCGAGGGCAAGATGGGCTTCGTTCATCGGTCCAAGCTCTTCAACTCCGGCCGGTCGCCGGCCATGTTCGACGGGCGCCCGGTGATCGGCATCTGCAACAGCTGGTCCGAGCTCACCCCGTGCAACGGTCACCTTCGCGATCTGGCAGAGGCCGTCAAGCGGGGGGTGCTGCTCGCCGGCGGGTTCCCGCTGGAGTTCCCCACGATCTCGCTCGGCGAGACGCTGATGCGCCCCTCCGCGATGCTCTACCGCAACCTGATGGCCATGGACGTCGAGGAGAGCCTCCGCGCCCACCCGCTCGACGGTGTTGTCCTGCTGGCCGGGTGCGACAAGACCGTCCCGGCCCAGCTGATGGGCGCCCTCAGCGTCGACCTCCCGACGATCATGCTGACCGGCGGCCCGATGCTCAACGGCAAGTTCCGTGGCTGCGACGCGGGATCGGGCACACACGTCTGGCGCTTCAGCGAGGAAGTGCGGGCGGGCCGGATGAGCAAGGAGGAGTTCAGCCGTGCCGAAGCCTGCCTCTCCCGCAGCAGCGGGCACTGCACGACGATGGGGACGGCCTCGACCATGGCCTGCCTGGTGGAGGTGATGGGGCTGTCGCTGCCCGGCAGTGCCGCCGTACCGGCGGTCGACGCCGACCGGTATGCCCTCGCCGAGCGGTCCGGAAACCGGATCGTGTCCATGGTGGAGGAGGAGCTGCGGCCCTCGGCGGTTCTCGATCGCCGGTCCTTCGAGAACGCGGCTCGGCTGAACGCCGCGATCGGCGGGTCGACCAACGCCGTGGTGCATCTGAGCGCTCTTGCCGGTCGGGCGGAGGTCGACTTCCCGCTCGAGGAGTTCGACAGGCAAGCGCGGAACATCCCGCTGCTGGTCAACCTGCTGCCCTCGGGCACGTTCCTGATGGAGGAGTTCTGCTACGCCGGGGGAGTACCGGCCGTGGTCGCGGAACTGGGCGACCGGCTGCATGGCGAGGTCCCCACCATCACAGGTCGCACCCTGGCGGAGAACTGCAAGGACGCACAGAACTGGAACCGCGATGTGATCGCCGACTGTGCGGACCCGGTTCAGCCACCGGGGCACGCCACAGCCGTGCTGCGCGGCAACCTCGCCCCCGACGGCGCGGTGATCAAGCTGTCAGCAGCCTCGCCCGACCTGCTCGACCACACCGGGACCGCGCTCGTGTTCGACACCGTCGAGGAGTACTACGCTTGCTGCGACGACCCTGACCTGCACGTCGACGCCGGCACCATCCTCGTCGTGCGCGGCGCCGGACCGCGCGGATACCCGGGCATGCCGGAGATCGGCAACCTGCCGATCCCCAAGAAGCTGCTCGATATCGGGGTTCGGGACATGGTCCGGATCACCGACGGCCGGATGAGCGGCACGTCCTACGGAACCATCGTGCTGCACGTGGCGCCCGAGTCCGCCGCAGGCGGCCCCTTGGCCCTCCTGCGAACCGGCGACCGCGTGCACCTCGACGTGCCGCGCCGAAAACTCGACATGCTCGTCGACGAGGAAGAACTGCACAGGCGCGCCACAGAGCAGACCTCGCCGTCCGGCGAGCTGCACCGGAACGAGGACGCGGCGGGCGCTGGCTGGACATGGCTCTACCGCCGACACGTCGGACAGGCCGACACCGGTGCGGACTTCGACTTTCTGCGCGGCAGGCGGGGCCATGCGATCCCCCGGCGGCACCTGTGACGACATCGGAACCGGACCTCATGACGGAGGACATTTTGGAAGAGTTCATCGGGCGACGGGCGCTGGTGACCGGCGCCGCCGCCGGTATCGGCCGAGTGGTGGCACAGGATCTGGCCCGCCGCGGCGCGACCGTGTTCGGGGTCGACCGTGACGACGCCGTCGAGCGGCTCGGCGAGGGCTGCGAGGAGACCGTCGCGGCGCGGCTCGATGGGATGGTCGTCGATCTCGCGGACGAGGCCCAGCTCGGGGCGCTCGCCGCTCGTGCGGGCGCCGCGCCGGGGACCGACGTACTGGTCAACTGTGCTGCCGCCTACCCGCCGAGGGGCGGCTTCCTCAACGCCTCGGTGGCCGACTGGGCGCGGGTGATGCAGGTCAACGTCGTAGCCGCCGGAGTCCTCAGCGCGGCGATGGCCCGCGGCCTGCACACCGCGAACCGGACCAGTGGCGCGATCGTGAACTTCTGCAGTCTGCAGGAGCACTTGCCGGTGCCGGGTTACGGCCCGTATGTCGCCAGCAAGGGCGCTGTACGGGCGGCCACACGTGCCCTCGCCGTGGAACTCGCTCCATGGGGGGTGCGGGTCAACGCGGTCGCGCCGGGAGTCGTCAACACACATTCCACCCTGGACACCCTGGACGGATGCACATGGGGTGAGGACGGTGCGCCGCCGACGCTCCTCGGACGGCCCGGGACGCCGGCCGAGGTAGCGGAAGCTGTCGCCTTCCTGGCATCGGACGCGGCGTCGTTCATCACCGGCACCGTCATTCCCGTCGAGGGCGGCCGTCGGCTGAGCCGGCGCCACGACCCCCTCGGCGATCGCGACGTGACCACCGGGAGCCTCCTGTGAGCGAGAACCAGAACTCGGCCGTCGCCGATGTGCCCGAGACTCTTCCACCCCTGACCGTTGTCTACCGTGGGCTCGGCCCGGTTCAGGCGTGCCGGCTCAGCGCCGCCTTGTACACGGCCGGCGTGCGCTCGTTCGAAGTCACCATGACCGGGGACCGGCCGATGGAAGCCATCGAGCGGCTCTCCCGCGAGCTCAGCGATGATGCCGTCGTGGGCGCCGGCACGGTCACCACAGCGGACGAGGCCGCCGCCGCGGCGGCAGCCGGGGCGGGTTTCATCGTGTCGCCGCACTTCGATCCGCAGGTCGTCGCCCGCACGCGGGCTGAGGGCCTGCTTTCCGTCCCCGGGGCACTCACTCCCACCGAAATCATGGCGGCCCGGAGCGCGGGCGCGGACGTCGTGAAGGTCTTTCCCATCAACGCGGTCGGCGCCGACTACATCCACCAGCTGCGCGGACCGATGCCGGACCTCACAGTGATGGCGAGCGGTGGGGTGACGCCCGCGCTGGCCGCCGAAGTGGTCGCGACAGGAGCGGCATGCATCGCCGTCGGGTCACACCTGCTCGGCGCCGCCGTCGACGGAAGCCACGACCCGGGCGAGCTGCGCGACCGGACCGGGGAGTTTCTTCGCGCCGTAGGGGCCTCCTGATGAGCCCCGCCATCGAACCCGTCGGAGACACATGCGCGCGCTTCGGCGAAGGCCCGGTGTGGGATCCGACCGCAAACGCGGTGCTCTGGGTGGACATCACCGGCGGCGCCGTCCTGCGCACGACACCCGCGGACACCTCCACCCGCCGGATCGAGTTGGGTGGGGAGGTCGCCGCGGTGTTCCCGACACCGACCGGGACGATGCTCGTCGCCCGGGACAGCACACTGGTCGAGGTCTCCGGCGCAGCAGTCGTCCGGGAGGTCGCCGGCGTGCCGTCGCGGCCGCGGATGCGATTCAACGACGGGATGGCCGACCCGCGGGGGCGACTGCTGATCGGCACCCTGCACGCCGACAAGACGCCGGGTACCGCGGCGCTGTACCGCCTCGACGGCGACGGCGTGCTGCGGCCCGTGGTGACCGGGGTGACGGTGTCCAACGGACTGGGCTGGAGCCCGGACGGCCGGGCTCTGTACTACGTGGACACCCCGAGGCTTCGCATCGACCGCTTCGACTACGACCTCGACGACGGCGTCCCGCACAACCGACGAACCCTGGCTGACGTGTCCGGCTTGCCCGGCAGGCCGGACGGGCTGACCGTCGATGCCGAGGGATGCGTGTGGGTGGCAATGATCGGGGGCGGTGAGTTGCGTCGTTTCACGCCGAATGGGCGGCTGGACCGTGTCGTACCGCTTCCGGTCTCGCACCCGACGAGTGTGGCCTTCGGCGCGCAGGGGCTGGCCGAGCTGTTCATCACGAGTGCCGTTGACCCGCTGTCGGTGGAAGAACGACGAGACCAGCCCCTGGCCGGACGGTTGCTGCGGTTGGACCCGGGGACCAGTGGTCTGCCCACGTCGCTAGCGGTCATCCCCTGACGAGTCGGGGCCCTCCGAGGCCTGTCCGTCGTGGAGGTGCCGGAGAGCGGCCCGCCGCGCGCCTCGGATGTGCGCCTTCGCCGCTTTCCGGGCCGCGACGGGGTCCGCGGCGAGTATCGCGTCGTGGATACGCTCGTGGTCCCGGCGCGAGCGTTCCAGCCGCCCCGGCAGCCGGAGGGTCGTCTGCATGCCGCGGGCCAGAAGATCCTGCAGCAGACTCGCGGTCTGGGTCAGAAAGCGGTTCCCGGCCGCCTCGGTGATGCGCAGGTGAAAGGCCGAGTCCAGCTGGCGCAGCTCCTCCCAGTCCACCTCCGCGGCCCGCGAGCAGCGATCGAGAGCGTGGAACGCCTCCGTGACCTTGGCCACCCGCTCGCGATCTTGGTTGCGTGCCGCCCAGCCGGTGGCCGGGACCTCAAGCAGCTCGCGCATGTCGAACAGCTCGATGAGAGTGAGTTCCTCTGATGCGATCGCATCCCGCAGGGCGTGGTGCTCAGGCGGAACCGTGACGTACACACCACTGCCGTGCCGGATGTCGACATGCCCGCTCGCCCGCAACGACCGCAGTGCCTCACGCAAGGAGGGACGACTCGTCCCAAGTCGCGCTGCCAGCTCACGCTCGGGAGGCAGTCGATCTCCGGGCCGGAGCTTCTCGGACTTGATCGCCGCCAGAATCCGTTCGGCAATCAGGTCTGCGATCGACCCCTGCCGCAGTGGCACCCAGGGGTCGTCCGTGACACTCATGTCAGCTCCTCGATCAATCACTTATGGTTTGACCACTTTACCACTGGTCCTCTGCGGGCGTGACCGGAACACCGCTGCCGAGACCACACCGACGATCACCAGCACGGTGTTCTTCGGCTTCGGCTTCGGCGGCCGGCCAGGGTCTCGGGCGCGAACCGTTCGGCCCCGCGGGAGTCGGCCGCCTTGCCCTGTCGTAATCTGACGGCGGCGATCACCGGCCGGGCGGTCGGGGTGCAGATCTTGGCCAGCAGCAGGTACAGGGTGCGGGTGCCCTTGAACCGGTCGACCTGGGTGCCCTGCTTGGCGGGGCCTATCACCGCCTGTGGGTGGAGTCGGCATCGATGGAGGCGACCTGCCCGGCCTCGGGCAGCAACTGGGTACGCGCCCCGAACCTGCGGTGCACGGCATGCAGTTGCGGGGCCGTGTGCCGCAGCCAGTCGGCCTTTTCGATGCTGTCCGCCCCCATGCACATCGCCGTGATCAGCGACCGTCCGCCCCGTCGATGCGTACGGTCTCGCCGATCAGCTCCGACAGCCGCCCGCGCCCAGCAAGGCGCATCACGGGTACGCCGCGGGGGCGGTGGGCGGACGGGAGACGGTGGCCCCGGTGCTCGACGCTGTCGGCGCCCGTACCGTGCGACACGTGCTCCAGGGCCGCCAGCATGGGCTCGGTGCGTGCTGAGCCTGATGAGTGTCCCTCGCGCAAACGCAGGCCGTACCTTCCGGGCTGGGGCCCTTGCCCAGTACCACCGTGCTGAGGAGGCGTCGTCGGGATGTGGCCGCATCACCCACGGGCGGTGCCCGGTCGAAGGTGCTCCAGCTTCCCCACGACGAACCGTGTTGGGGCCGCCCCTCGGAGGGACATGATTGACGTACGTATCGACGGTGACCAGCGCACGCTCGCGCGGGTCCTTGGCGGAGCCCACGACGTCGGCCGCGTCCCCATGGACGACCCGCTCGTGCAGCATGGGGATCGCACGTGCCGTTCGGGAACTCGTCGTTCCTGGTCAGGTGGCGTATCTGTACTCGTTGAGCACGCCGCCGAGTATTCGGGTGCGCAGAGCCCGGTGAGCGGACGGGCCGACTATGGGCGTCGGGTGCTCCTGGGCGAGGGGTGGGAGCTGCCCGCAAGCCTGATGGGGGCGATGACCGTTGTCATGCTGGGCGTAGGTATCGAGGAGCCGAGCGTGAGCTTCGTTCCAGATCAAGAGGTGGCCGAGGGCCTCGCGGCGCAGGGTGCCGATGACACGTTCGCAGTGCGCGTTCATCCGTGGGGCCCGCGGCGCGGTCCTCATGACCTGGATGTCGTCGGCTTTGAAGACCGCGTCGAAGGACTCGGTGTACTTCGCGTCCCGGTTGCGAAGCAGGAAGCGCAGCGATTCCACCCGAACACCCAACTCGACGGTGAGGTTTCTCGCCTGCTGCACCGTCCAGGGCCCGGTGGGATGGGCGGTCACTCCCGCGATGTGCAGCCGACGTGTACCGTGCTCGCGGGCACCAGAGCCTTCACCGCACCCGCCGTCGAAGGCCTCCCGGGCCTGTGCCGCCGCTTGCTGTAGTCCCACTTTCAGACGATCAGCCTGCGGTGCCACGCCAGCAGCGTCGCGGGCGTCACCGGGAACACCTGCGCCCACCCGCGCCGGGGGACCAGCGAGGACGGCGCTGCGAACCACAGCCGATCCGCATGCTCGTAGCGCACCGGCCTCGTGAGCTGCCTTCGCAGCACCACGTTCTCTTGCCGCAGCACCAGCAGGTCCGCGTCATTGGCCGTGTCCCGGCGCAGCAGCACCGCTGGTGCCGCGAGCAGCTTGCGAGTCGCCTGGCAACCCCCGACCAGTAACGATGAGTCTCCGAACGGCACAAGCTCCTGGCCGTGGCCCTCAGCTCCGTACGCGACGGGGAACGGGCCGACTACGCGCAGCGCCTGGAGGCGTTCGCCGACCGGCATCACGAGCGCCTGAAGAAGATCTGCGCGCATACGGGCCAGGGAGCGGCCCCGCCGAACACGGCCGGTACGCGCTGGTCGGCCAGCCCGAAAGCCTGGTGATCTGCGAACGGCTGGAGAGCACCCCGCTCCTGCTGCAAGGGGTGTGGGGCGGGAAATTGGAGGACATCCTGCTGGACGGCCTGGCCTTCGCGTGGAGAGCCCGCCACCGACGCAGACGGTGAATCCACTTGGGTGACGTGCAGGGCGTCCCCTGATCCACGTCACGTGGTTTGATCGGGACCGGTGGACTGCTGCCTTACATGACAGCGGCTTCAACGTCGAGCGGTGCTGATCTGAGATTCAGTGTCTGGCGCCTCTGTACACGGGGCCCGCCGGCCTCATCGGCCAGACCTTGACACCCTCGTGCTTGCGTGCAAAGCTCACTGGTCTATGTACAGAGGAATATAGGCGGTGCAGTGCTGCTCGACTACGTCATTCTCGGAATGCTCACGCTTCGCCGCCTGTCCGGATACGACCTGCGCAAGTGGATGGAGGGGCCGGGCCGGTACATCGGCTATGGGGTCAAGTTGCCGCAGATCTACCGTCGGCTCGTGAAGCTGGTGGAGCGTGGCTGGGTGGCCTTCGACGTCGACCCGCGTGAGAGAGCTCCGGACGCCAAGGTGTACCGGCTGACCGAGTCGGGGCGTGAGGCCCTGCTGGAATGGGCCCGGTCGCCCTACGAGCCGTCCTCGCGTCCGATGGACCCCGATTTCAGGCTGCGCTTCGTTTTCGGGGGACAACTCGACCGTGAGATCGCGATCTCGGTGGTCCGCACCGAACTCGAATACCGCCTCAAGCACGACGCCGCAACGCCGGAGCAGCCCCGCGCCGACCAGTACGCGCCGGAGATGCCTGAGCTGGACCTGGACTGGGCGCTGGGCCTTCACACCATGGTCCGCGAACTCGGCTTCGCCACCACGTCCTCGTACATCGCGTGGCTCCAACTGACGCTGAGCCGTCTGGAAGCAGGCCGCACCCTGCCCTGAGTCGCTCCGGGCGGACCCGTTCGGGTGTGCTGGGCGCGTGTCCGTCCTCGCGGGGCGGGACGTACGCCGTGGCAGTGGTGTCGGTCCCGCGCACCCGCCGCGGGGCGGACGGCTCGCGCCTCGCGCGCGTTGCCGCCTGTCATCTTTGGCCGCCCGGCGTCGCTGCGAGATCTGCGGCCACCCTGAAGCCGCAGTTGGCGGTGGCGGACCCCGGTGTGTTCCCCGTGCGGGCCGCCACCCGGTAGCGGTTGCAGTACGAGTGGTGGCACAGGTAGGAGCCGCCACGGGTGACGCGGTCCCTGCCCAGCGACGGACCGCGGGGGTCACGCCGCGGGCGCTTCCGGTACGTCTCGGGGGAGTACCAGTCCCCGCACCACTCCCATACATTGCCCGAGGTCTGATACAGCCCGTAGTCGTTGGGCGGGAAGGAACGTACCGGAGCCGTGGTGAGATAACCGTCCCGCAACGAGCTGCGAACCGGGAAGCCCCCCCGGAAGATATTGCAGCGCGGCACTGCCTCGGGTTCCAGTTCGTCCCCCCAGGGAAAACGCTTCCCGGCGAGTCCGCCGCGTGCCGCGTACTCCCACTCCGCCTCGGTCGGCAGCCGCACACCCGCCCATGCGCAATACGCCTGCGCGTCGTGCCAGGACACGTGGACCACCGGGTGGTCATGCCGCTCACGCCACGACGAGCCCGGTCCGTCCGGGTGCGCCCAGTCGGCGCCTCTGACCACCAGCCACCAGCCGGCGCCCGGTACCGTCCCCAGGATATCTTCGGGGCGGCCGCGTACCGCGAGGTGGAAGACCGCCGAGGAACCGTAGCGCTCCGCGCCCGTGCGGTAACCGGTCGCTTGCACGAATGCCGCGAACATTGCGTTGGTCACCGGCGTCGCGGCCACCGCGAACGGTGACAGCTCCACCTCGTGCACCGGGCTCTCGCCATCGGCCTCGTAGCCTTCGCCGAAGGCGTCGCCCATCTCGAACATTCCTCCGGGCAGCGGCAAGAGGGCCTCGGGATAGGTGCTGCGTCCATAGGCGCCCCTTTCAAGAAGTGGTCCAGGTGTGGGTGAGCGCTCGTCGCGCGCGGGACCGCAGCAGGGGCTCATGGGGGCTCCTTGTTTATGAAATCGCAGGTAGAAGAGGGGGCTGTGCTGTCTTTACGGCGATGACGCGCCAGGTGAAACCTGACGGAAGTCTGGCGGAAACCTTGACATGCGTCTAGGCCGAGTAGATAACTAAGAACATAGCTGCCCGAGGTCGACGGGAAACAGGCCACCTCCACCCCGTTGCTCCGCACCACTGGAGTCCGGCGCACAAGGACGGCTGTCCCTCACCCCGGGGCATGGCGCGACCCGCACCGGTCCCGGCCGGATCAGGCTCACGCCCGCACACCGGACTCCGCGTGCTGCCCGCCACCCCTACCCAGCCAATCCTCGACAGGAGGCTCGATCCGGCATGCGGATCATTTACGTCGATGTCGACACCTTGCGTGCCGATCACACCCAGCCCTACGGCTACTCCCGTGAGATCACACCCCACCTCGCCGGGTTCGCGGAGAAGAGCGTTGTCCTGGATCGCTACTACTGCTCGGACTCACCGTGCCTGCCCTCGCGGACGGCTCTGACCAGCGGCCAGTTCGGCATCACCAACGGCGTGATCGGCCACTTCGGCGAGGCCGCCCGGATGCGCCTGGAGGCCGGACACGGCAATGAGCCCACCCGGCCCATGCTCGGCCAGCGCCTGCAAGAGCACGGCTACTACACCGCCGCCGTCTCGATGTTCGCCGAGCGGCACCGCGCCTACTGGTTCCTGGCCAACTTCCGGGAAAGCGTCCGGGCCACCCCCACCCTCAGCGACGAGCCCGCCGATGCCATCAACCGGGTCGGCCTGGACTGGATCCGCCGGCATGCCGACGAGGACAACTGGTACCTCCACCTCACCTACTGGGACCCGCACACCAACTACACCCAGCCGCATGAATGGACCGAGCGCGCCGCCGCCTCCGGGCCGGCCCCTCAATGGCCCGACGAGGAGACCATCGCCGCGCACGCCGAGGTCTACGGCCCGCGCAGCGCCCTCGACCTGCACTACGCCTTCGTACCGCGGACATCTCCCGTACCCGAGAACATGCCCGACGCCATCCGCAGCCGCGCCGACTTCGAACACCTCATCAACGGCTTCGACGGCGGGGTCATGTACTGGGACCACCACTTCGGGGAGCTGCTGCGCACGCTGGAGGAGCTCGGCATCGCCGACGACACCGCCGTCATTGTCAGCGCCGACCACGGCGAGTCCTTCGGTGAAAACGGCTCGTACGCCGAGCACGGCCTGGCGAACGAGCCCACCCACCGGCTGCCGATGATCATCCACTGGCCCGGTGTGACCGACGACCTGCCCGACGACAGGCGCCACAACGACGCACTGCTCTACAACATCGACTACGCACCGACCCTCTGCGAAATGCTCAATCTGCCGATCCCCTCCGGCTGGCAGGGCACATCCTTCGCCCCCGTGCTGCGCGGCGAGACCATCGACTCCCGCGAGTACCTGGTCTTCGGCCACGGCGCGCACACCTACCAGCGCGCCGTGCGCACACGGGACCACCTGTACATGCGCACCTACCACCCCGGCAGCTTCCGCGCCGAATGGGAGCAGCTGTTCAACGTCGCCGACGACCCCCACCTCACCCATGACCTGCTGGCGGACGAGCCGGTGCTGGCCGCGAGGATGCGCAGCCACCTGGCCGAGTGGTGGAACACCTACGCCGGGGTCCCGGGCGCCCTGCCCGACCCGATGCAGACCACCCTGCAGACCGGACCCACCTACTACAACGACCCAGAGCGCTACGCCCAGCACCTTCGCGACAGCGGCCGCGAACACCTCGCCAAAGACCTCGAGCAGCGCCTGAGGTTCACCACCGGCGGCATTCCGGTGTCCTGGCACGCACCCGACGTCCCGCGTACCGCGGAACTGTTCAAGACCTTCCTCAAGGAGCGGGAGCCGACCCACCTCTGAGTCTCGATGGGTCCCCCGCCCGCCTCCCCGCTCCCTCCGCCCTGCCGTCCCCACCACCCGCGGGCCCCGCCGCACGGAGGTATCCATGTCCGTATCCACCGACCATCCGTCCTCGGAGACCAGCCCAGGTCCCTCGGACGCCCCGCCCAGAGCCTCCACCGGCTTCATCGCGAGCTACATCGCCGCCCAAGTGGGTCTGTACGTGGTGCTGCTGACTCCCGGAATGGCCACCATCGCGGTGCGTCTCCAGCAGATCGACCCGGTGCACAAGACGGAGAACCTGTCCTGGGTCATGGGCGTCGGAGCGTTCGTCGCGATGCTCGCCAACCCCCTCTTCGGGCGGCTGTCCGACCGCACCACCAGCCGCCTCGGCAGGAGACGCCCGTGGCTGATCGGGGGCGCGGCGGTGGGGCTGCTGTGCATGCTGGTCATGGGAACCACCGACAGTGTGCCGGTGCTGGCAGGGGCCTGGTGGGCCGCGCAGGCCGCGCTGAACGCCACGCTCGCCGCGCTGTCGGCCCTGCTGCCCGAGCGGATCCCTCGCGAACAGCAGGGCAGGGTCTCGGGCCTCCACTCCTTCGCCATGTACGGCGCGATGATGATCGGCGTCGGCCTGGCCTCCGTCATCGGGCAGCGACCGACGTGGATGTTCGTCATCCCCGGCATCGTCGGACTGGTCGCCATGGGATGGTTCGGCCTGCGCCTGAACGACACCCGGCTCGCCAAGGCGGACCGCCCACCGCTGTCGGTACGGGAATTCCTGTCGTCCTTCTACGTCAACCCCCGCACGGCCCCGGACTACAGCTGGGCCTGGCTGAGCCGATTCCTCTGCTTCCTCGGCTTCTTCTGCCTCAGCACCTACCAGGCCTTCTATCTCACCGACCACCTGCACATGCCGCCCGCGAGGCTGAGCACCTTCGTGCTGGGATCCACCGTGGTCCAGGCGATCTGCGTCATGGTCTCCGCCACTCTCTTCGGCTGGGTCTCCGACCGGGTAGGCCGTCGTAAGCCCTTCGTGTTCCTCGGCGCGGCGCTGTTCGCGGTGAGCATGGTCGTCGTCATCTTCGCCGCCGACTATCCCACCTTCCTGGTCGGTGTCGGCCTGGCCTCGCTGGGCATCGGCGTGTACTCCTCGGTGGACACGGCGATCGCGGTCGGAGTACTGCGTTCCCCGAAGACCGCGGCCCGCGACATGGGCGTACTGAACATCGCCAATACCCTCCCGCACTCGTTGATCACGGTGATCGCCCCACCCATCCTGGTTATCGGCAGCAACACACCGAGCAACTACACCGCGTTGTTCGTCGCCGCGACGGTGTTCACCCTGGTGGGCGCGATCGCCATCCTCCGCGTCAAGGAAGTGAACTGACGCCGCGCGGAACGCCACGCCGGGATGAGCGGAGACCGACGCCTTTCACCGGACTCGACCGGCATCCACCATGCGCACAGCCGACAGCGGGCCGTCTCTTCACCGCCGCACCCCATCTCCCGCATTCCGCGCAACCCGGAAGGAACACATGAACACCTATGACGCGGCTGTTGAGGACGCGCTCGGCAAGCTGGACCTCGACACGAAGGCCCGGCTTCTGTCCGGACAGGACATGTGGACGCTCCCGGCGCTCCCCGAGATCGGCCTGCGGTCGCTGGTGATGTCCGACGGTCCGATCGGTGTGCGCGGTGTGCGCTGGACCGCCGACGACCCTTCGATCGCCCTGCCGAGCCCGACGGCGCTGGCCGCGACCTGGGACCCGGAGCTGGCCCGCCGAGCCGGACGCCTGCTGGCCCAGGAGGCCCGCCGCAAGGGCGTGCACCACCCGCCCGGATGGCCGCATCGACCTTTCTGTCGGCGCGGCTGCCCCAGCGGCTGCTACGCCAACGCCGACCTGCTTCCTGTCCCGGAACACGTACAACTTCACCACCCCCTCTGGGGCCGCAAGCCGACCGGGTTGTTGCCGCTTTCCCTGGCGGCCCGTGCCTCCTCAGCCGCCTTCTTGGCCGCTGCCGCGCGTTCGGCTTTCCGTTTCGCCACAGCGGTCTCGTGAGCCTGACTCGCCGCCTTCGCCGCGTCTTGGCGTCCTGGCCCGCCTGGACGGCGGAGGCGCGGGCGTGGGTGGCAGAGGCTTGCGCGCTGTTGGCGGAGGCCACGGCTCGGTTCGCAGCGTTCAGGGTGCGGTTGGCGGAGAAGCTCGCTGACCGCGCGGCTGAACGGGCGGTGGCGGCTGTCTCCTTCGCTTCGCTCGCGGATGGCTGCGGCACCCACCCACTCACTCAAGGCAGATGACACCCGGTGGTGCCGCACGATCGCACAGTCCTCGTGCCGAGGAACGTACTCACAGCTCGGTGGTCGTGTTCCCGCTCATCAAGGCTGCCGCCAGCGTGGCGATCGTCTCTGGGGCTTCTTCAACCACGAGGTGCCCCGCACCGGACACGGTCTTCACCGTGGCTCCAAGGTGTCGGGCAGCGGGCGAAGCTAGCAGGGACAACGGCAGGAAGACATCGTCCTCGCCGGTGACCATCACGTTGGCCACCCGCCGTGACCGGGTGAGTGTCTCTTCGGGGAGGGGCGCGGGCGCCAGGCTGGAGCGGCATGACCGGGCTAGGAGGGTCATCCAGCTGACGAGTTCGTACGACGGTCGTCGGCCAGGCCCGTGCATCTGCCGCAACAGCGCCGCGCTGCGGGCTTCGGTGGGGCGGGCGAGCCATGGCAGGGTGGCCGCCAGGACCCGGCCGGTGACCTTGACCCGGGTCAGCCCCGCGGGGGAGACGAGTACCCGCCCGATCAATTGCGGTACATCGCAGGCCAGCGCAATGGCACCGCCAAGCGAATGACCCACCAGGAGGGTCGGCCCCGGGCTGACCTCGTCCAATACTTCCTGAAGCCAGCGCCCATACTGGGTCAGACGATGCTGCCCGGGACGGTCGCCGGCGCTGAGTCCCGGCTGGCCGGGTACATCCACGACGTAGGTGGGCCAGTGTGCCGCCAGCGCGGTGGCCAGCGGAATGCTCGTGGCAGCGTTGAAGTTGGTGCCGGGCACCACGACCACACAGGGTGTGGCCTGCTGTGGGCCGCCGCCCTCTCCCGCAGCGACGATATGAGTTCGACCGATGCATGTGGCCAGTGCCATGGTCCGGTGGGCCACCGGCCACCGTGCGAGGCGCTCGGTGCACCACCTCTCGACATCGCGGTGAGCAGCGGCACTCTTATAGATGGCGGTCATCCCAGCACTGTCGCAGACGAACTTGACCATCGCGGCGGCATGATGATGCTGAAGATCGAGTTCGGGCAAGGCTGTCCACCGGTTGTCGGCGCCGGAGTCGGCTTCCCTGGCCTGGGCGAACTCCTCGGCGGTAGCTGATCTCGGTCGTCGAAGAGCGCGGAGGCGTCCGACCGGTCTTCTGCTCCCCTCCAAATGATGGTGGGGCGGCTTGTCCTCATCCAGTGACGGCAGGTGGGGCTGCATGCTGAGGAGGTACGGCGGCGTTCGGAGATCGTATGAAGTGGATCATCACCATGGTCGGTGCGGCAACCGTGATGTTCATCCTCCGCGATGTGTTCCATACCTTGTGGCACCCCACTCGGCACGGAGGGCTGAGCAGGATGGTCATGACCGGTCTGTGGCGGCTCTCATCGCGGCTGGGCCCCCGTCGGCGGGCCGCGGGTCTGGCGGGGCCGCTGGGCATGGTGGCGGTGGTGGCCATGTGGGCCTGCGGAGTGGCTGTGGGATGGGCGCTGGTCTACTGGCCGCACATGCCGTACGGCTTCTCCTTCGCCACTGGCCTGGATCCGATGGAACACTCGACACCGGTGGACGCTCTGTACATCTCACTGGTCACCTTGGCCACTCTCGGCCTTGGCGACATCGCCCCGACCGTCGGATGGCTGCGCATCGCCGCTCCGCTGGAAGCCCTCGTCGGCTTCGCTCTGCTGACCGCCACCGTCTCCTGGATCCTCGGCATCTACCCGGCACTCACACGTCGGCGAGCCCTCGCGCTGCGCCTGTCACATCTGCGCCGCGCCCGCCTCACCGAGGAACCTCCGGGCACCGCCTTGGCTGTCGCCCTCATCGACGGGCCGGCCGCCGACATCGCACGCGTGCACGTGGACTTCCTCCAGTACGCCGAGTCGTACTACTTCCACGACGGGCTCGGCAACACCTCCCTGGCCCACACCATCGGCTACGCCGCAGAATTGGGCCAGTCCATCCGTGCCACCGGGCACGCCGACGTCCAGCCCTCCGCAGCCGTCCTGACCGTCGCACTCGAAGATCTGGCCGCCGTCCTCGACCAGCGCTTCCTGCACACGGGCGGCAGCATGCATGAGATCCTTCGAGCCTACGCCAGAGACCACAACAGCCCTGGCCCGGCATGATTCCCGCCCGGCGGCTTGTCTCTCAGCTCAGTTCGGCGAACGCTTCCACAGCGGCGGTCTTTCCGGTGACGATGATGACGTCGCCCTTCTCGACGACCGTGTCGGCTGTCGCGTAGGTGAAGTCCTCTCCCATGGGCTTGATGCCCACGACCGTCACGCCGTAGGTGCTGCGTAGTCTGCTCTCACCGAGCGGCAGGCCCCGTACGACACTCGGGGCGATCGTCTTCACCAGGGCGTAGTCGTCGTCGAACTCGATGAAGTCCAGCATCCGTCCGGTCACCAGGTGTGCGACGCGCTCACCCATCTCGTGCTCCGGCAGCACGACGTGGTGTGCGCCGAGCCGTTCCAGAATCCGGCCGTGCTGGCGGCTGATGGCCTTCGCCCAGATGTTGGGCACGCCGGCCTCCAGCAGGTTGGAGGTGACGAGGATGCTCGCTTCGACATCCGTCCCGATGGCGACGACAGCGCTGCCGAACTCGTCGACGCCGAGCTGGGCGAGTGCCTCCGGGTCGGTGCAGTCCGCTACCACGGCGTGGGTGAGCGTGTCGCTGTACTTCTGAACGAGCCGAGCGTTCTCGTCGATGCCCAGGACGTCCCAGCCGCGCCGCATCAGCTCGGTGGCGAGGGAGTTGCCGAACCGGCCGAGCCCGATGACCGCCACGCGCTGATCGCCGCGCGGTGTGGGCTGTTCTGCCGCCCGCTTGCGGCGGCGCAGGTTGCGCAGGGAGTTCAGGAAGTCAGCCAATGACAGGTCGCTCCTCGGGTAGCTGGTAGCGGCGGGTCCGCTCGCGCAGGGCCAGCGCCGAGACCAGGGTGACCGGGCCGAGTCGCCCGATGAACATCAGCAGGGTCAGTACCAGTTGGCCTGAGGCGGGCAGATCCGCGGTGATTCCGGTGGACAGGCCCACGGTGCCGAACGCCGAGACGACCTCGAAGAGGATCGCCTCGAAGTCCGCTTTCGTCACGGTCAGCAGGGCGAGCGTAGCGGCCATCACCAGGCCGATGCCCAGCAGCACGACGGTCAGCGCCTGGCGCAGCACCTGCGGCGCGAGCCTGCGCCCCATGACAGCCGACGTGGGCTCGCCCCGTACCTCTGCCAGGATCGCGGCGCCCAGTACGGCGAACGTGGTGACCTTGATGCCGCCCGCCGTCCCCGCGCTGCCGCCGCCGATGAACATCAGCATGCACACCAGGAGCAGTGTCGACGGGTGCAGGGCACCGGTGTCGATGCTGTTGAATCCCGCGGTCCGGGTCATGGTGGAGGTGAAGAACCCGTTCAGCACCTTGCGTGGGGTGCTGAATGCCCCCAGTGTCCCCTGGTTCTCCCATTCGAACAGGCAGATGAGCACAGTGCCGATGACCAGCAGGATCGCAGTGGTGCCGAGCGTCAGCTTCGTGTGCAGTGACCATACGCGCCGTCCCGTGAGCCGCTGCCGTCTGCGGTGGCGCAGCACTTCCAGCAGTACGGGAAAGCCGAGCCCGCCCAGGATGACGGCAGTCGCTATGGGCAGAGTCACCCACGGGTCCTGGGCGTAGCGCGTCAGGCTGTCGGCGTGCAGCCCGAAACCGGCGTTGTTGAAGGCGGAGACGGCGTGGAAGAGGCCCATGTAGGCGGCGTCCCCATGGGACATGCCGTAGCCGAAGCGGAAGCGCAGGGCGAGGAGCGCGCCGACCGACAGTTCGACGATCAACGTGGTTCCGGCCACACCGAGCAGGACCCGGCGCACATCCCCGATGCCCATGCTCTTGGTCTCCGCCTGAGCGGTGAGCTGCATGCGCAGCCTCAGCTTGCCTGACACCAGAAGGGCCAGCAGCGAGGCCATCGTCATGATGCCGAAGCCGCCCACCTGGATCAGGCCCAGGATGACTCCTTCGCCGAAGCCGCTCCAGTACGTGCCGGTGTCCACCACCGCCAGGCCCGTCACACAGACCGCGGACGTCGAGGTGAATAGCGAGGTGACCGAGCCGGCCGAGCTTCGCCCCTCGGTGGCTGCCGGCAGCGACAACAGCGCCGTACCGCCCAGGATCACCAGGGCGAAGGCGAAGACCACGCTCCGTGCCGGATGGCCGAAAAGGGCGCGACGCACCGGCGTCAGATGTCGATTCACCTGCGGCCCCTCCCTCTCTGCAGACCGCGGAAAGCGTACGCGACCCACGTCGCCCGGGGGATGAGGCCCGGGCGTCGGCGCCTGTACCCGCTCGCCGATACCCGTCGGTGGTCGACCTGCCGCGCGACCCAGCCGGTATGCATCGTCGCCTCATGGGCGGGACGGCACCGAGGAGCCGCCAGGTTTTGAGGGCGCCCATCGCAAGGCCGCGTGAAGGCGCTCCACCTCGCGGTGCAGCGGGTTCCTCTCCGCCATCTTGGGCGTAGCGGACCTGATCCCTTCCCCGGCCACACCCGCTCTCGAATATTTTTCGCCGGCGGATTCGCCATCGCCTCCGTAGCGGTGGGAGGAATCAGTGCGGTGTTCACAGGAATCGATCATGGATTCACGAGCCAGGACTTCTGGAAATCCGTGGGGAGCGCCAGCCTGGGCTTGGGCTTGATCGCCTTTGGGTAATCCAAGTGGATCGGTGCCTTGGGTGGCGGTAAGGTCGCAACGAAGATCACACAGTTCGGTCACGACCTCATGTCACCGATCATTGGATTACTCAGCTAAGTGCAACCCCGCTTTGATTCACCTCAAGGGCTGGCGGCACAATGTGAACGCCAGCCCTTGTGCATGCCGACAGGAGTGCCTCATGCTCACTTCGCTCCCCCTTGTGTACCTGTTACTCATGGCCGCCGCGGCGACGTCCCTCTTCTCCTTCGCTATGATCAAATGGAATCCGGGACGACAGAGCAAAGTGGCATGGCCTCTCATATCCATAGCATGCTGCTTCGGCATGATCCTGGTCGGTCGACACCAATACCAGCGCTGGTCGGCGCAGCAGATGCTGGTTCTGTACTCCTTCGGATGGACCGGACTCACGATCGGCCTCTTCCCATCCAGGAAACTCATACACAAGTACGCCACTGAGGTCAACGAAGGAGTCAAGCGAGAGAAGTACGAGATCCCCGCGCGCTATCAAATTTTCGCGATTTCCTCCGCCCTCATTGTGACCTTCCTGGGCATCATCTTGTCGTAGCGGTCAGGCGCCTGTCCGGATACGCGGGGCCTGGCCGGAGCGCGTTCGGGTGGCCCGGGCCCTGCGGACCGAGACGGTCGGGGGGCTGGTGTTGCTGGTGGCGGCCGTGGTGGCGCTGGTGTGGGCGAACACCCCGTGGAGCGGAGCGTACGAGCAGATTCGTGACTTCCACTTCGGTATCCCCGCACTGGGCCTGGACCTGTCGGTGGAGCACTGGACCGCGGACGGGCTGCTGACAGTTTTCTTCCTGGTTGCCGGGATCGAGTTGAAACGCGAGCTGGTGGTCGGCGAGCTACGCACTCCTGCTACCGCGGCCCTGCCGGTGGTCGCTGCCGTCTGTGGCATGGTCGTCCCCGCCGTCGTGTACCTGGCCACCACTGGGCTCGGCGGGGGAAGCGCGCAGGGCTGGTCGGTGCCCATGGCCACCGACATCGCCTTCGCGCTCGCCGTCCTTGCTGTGCTCTCCACGCACCTGCCCTCAGCCCTGAGGGCCTTCCTGCTGACCCTGGCCGTCGTCGACGACCTCGGCGCGATCCTGGTCATCGCCGTCTTCTTCACCGCCGACCTCAATCCGGCCGCGCTCGCCGGGGCAGTGGCCGGGCTCGTCGTCTTCTACCTGCTCCAGCGCTACCGGGTGCGCGGCTGGTGGTGGTACGTGCCGCTGGGTGTGGCCATCTGGGCGCTGACGTACAACGGCGGCGTTCACGCCACGGTGGCCGGCGTGGCGATGGGCCTGATCCTGCGTACCACCCGCGACGAGGGCGAGAAGGCGTCGCCCGGGGAACGGACCGAGCATCTGCTGAGTCCGGTCTCGGCCGGTGTGGCCGTTCCCCTGTTCGCCCTGTTCGCCGCTGGGGTGAGCATTTCGGGCGCGGCGCTGGGCGAGGTGTTCACCCGTCCGGAGCCTCTGGGGGTGGTGCTCGGTCTGGTCGTCGGCAAGTCGGTGGGGATCTTCGTCGGCACCTACGTGGCGGCGAGGTTCACCGGGGCCCGCCTCAACCCGGACCTGGCCTGGGCGGACGTGTTCGCCTTGGCGGTACTGGCCGGGATCGGCTTCACGGTCGCCCTGCTGATCGGCGAGCTCGCCTTTCCCGACCCGGCCGATGCCGAGTACATCAAGGCCGCCGTCCTGCTCGGCTCGCTGATCGCCGCGGCTGTGGCCGCCCTGCTGGTCAAGCGCCGCAACGGGATCTACCGCCGCCTGTGGGAGGCCGAAACGCGGGACGAGGACGCCGATGGCATTCTCCCGACATCTACCAGCAGACCAACGGCGGCAGCGCCACGGGCGATAGCTGAGGAGAACGTTATGCGCGCACGGGAGCTTGCCGAGCCCTTTCCCTTCGTGACCACGGACGACGATGCGATCAACGGGGCCCGGATGCTGGCCGAGCAGTCGCTGCCGGCCCTGCTGGTCCTCGACACCGACGGCCAGCCGCACGCCATCGCGCCCGGCTCCCAGCTCATCGGGCAGCTCATCCCGCTCACATCGCCGAAGACCCGGCGCTCGCCGGGGTCGTCGGAGAGCAGCACGATGGCGAACTCGCCGAACGGCTCGCGGGGCTCACGGTGGCCGAGTGGGCGCCGCGCCGCCTGTACCCGCCGCCCGTCGCCGGACCCGACCCACGCCCCATGGAGGTTGCGGCCTGATGGCCCGCACTCACGGCCCCGTGATTGCCATCATTGAGCGCGATCAAGGAGACGTGACGCTGCTCGGCACGGTCACCGCCACCCGTCTCATGCAGCACTTCATCGAGGTGGCAGCATGAAGGCCGCCTCCAGCTCCGCCTTGGCCTTCTTGATCGTCGCGGCGCCCCGCTTGCAGAACATCGTCGCCAGGTCGTCACGGTCCCGCATCCGCGTGCCGAGCAAGCCCGCCGGAGACGATTCCGGGGTCGCTGTCAGCGACCGGCATCGTACTGTTCGCGCCAATTGTCGATCAGTGCTGCCAT
Source organism: Streptomyces sp. NPDC007983 (assembly GCF_042958345.1). NCBI lineage: Bacteria > Bacillati > Actinomycetota > Actinomycetes > Kitasatosporales > Streptomycetaceae > Streptomyces > Streptomyces sp. NPDC007983. The sequence goes on along the minus strand of NZ_JBIBJI010000035.1, from coordinate 26,081 downwards.
CTCGCGTTGCATGAACGCGTAGAAGTCCTGCATCTCGTGGAGACGGCGCCCGGCGACGCTGTCCGCGCCGGTGCCCTTGAGGCCCTCGGCGGCGGCGTCGCCCATCACCGCGAGCATTGCGTTCTGGCTGCTCATCAAGGTGGCCCAGGCGTGCTCGCGGAAGCGGTAGTGATCGCGGCGGCTGCCTGGGGCCGGGACGCGCTCGATCATGCCGGTGGGAATGAGTTGCTTGACCGCGCCGGAGACGGCGCCGGAGCTGATCTGTAGCTCCTCGCAGAGGTCGGTGGCCGTCATCGTCTCCTGCTGGCTGAAAAGCAGGGCGGTCATCACGCGCGCGGTGGTCTTCTGCATGCCGCCCTGCGCCAGGGTGAGCGCCAGCCTCTCCGCGGTCTCGCGCAGCCGGGTGTCCGTGCCGTCGTCCATGCCTCTCAGCATACCGAGCTCTCTTATCGTTCAGATATCTCCGCACGTTTACAGATCTCTGAAAGTTCGCTAGCTTCTGCGCATGAAACATGCCATCGAGCTCCGGGAGCTCACCAAGACGTATGGATCCCGCCGCGGCCTGACCGGCCTGTCCCTGGACGTCCGGGCAGGAGAGGTCTTCGGTTTCCTCGGGCCCAACGGCGCCGGAAAGTCCACGACCATCCGCCTGCTGCTCGACCTCATCCGCCCTACTGGCGGTACCGCCACCGTTCTCGGTCTCGACCCGCGTGCCGACGGAGTCCGACTGCGCGCACGGGTCGGCTACCTGGCTGGTGAATTCGTCTGCGACGGACGGCAGAACGTTCGCGCCTACCTGCGCTTCCTCGCCGCCCTGCGCGGCGGCGTACCGCAAGGGAGGATCGACGATCTGGCCGACCGGCTGGGACTCGACCAGAGTGCGAAGATCAAGAAGCTGTCCAAGGGCAACCGGCAGAAGGTCGGGATCGTGCAGGCATTCATGCACACCCCGGAGCTGCTGATCCTCGATGAGCCCACCTCAGGGCTCGACCCACTGGTCCAGCAGACCTTCCTCGAGCTGGTCGCCGAGGCCGCCGCAAACGGTCAAACCGTCTTCATGTCGAGCCACATCATGAGCGAGGTCGAAGCGGTCGCCGACAGGGTCGGCATCATCCGCGGCGGGCGCCTGGCCGCTGTGGACACCGTCACCAATCTGCGCGCCGGTACTGTCCGCGACATCGAGGTCACCTTCGCCCGGCCAGTGGAGGCCGCCGCCTTCGCGGCAGTCGACGGCGGCGGACAACTGCACCTCGATGTGGCCGGCACCACCCTCACCGGCCAGGTCATGGGAAGCCCCGACGCACTCATCAAGGCACTCGCCCGGCACACCGTCACCGGACTGCGCGCCACCGAACCCGCCCTCGAAGAGCTCTTCCACACCTATTACGAGGGCGCCAACGCCGAGCCACGCGCCCCCGCCCGACTCGGCTGACATCCACGCGGCCTGCTCGGCTCCCCGCCTTGGTCAAGCCTCCAGCCCCCACCGTGAGAAGGACCCCCACCATGAGCGCCGCCCTCTACACCATGTCCCTTTCCGACAGCCGTCGCGGACTCATCGGCTGGACGCTCGGCACCGCAGCGGTCGGAATGATGTACGCCTCCACCTACCCCTCGCAGAAGGACAACACCGCAAACCTTCCTCGGGGTATGCGCGATGCCCTGCACATTGACGCCACCGCTGCCGGCTACCTCCAGGCCAGCGTCTTCGGTCTGATCCTGCCACTGCTCGCCATGATCTACGGCACTGCCACCGGGGCCCGTGCCACCGCGGGCGACGAGGAGTCCGGACAGCTCGACCTCCTGCTCGCCCACCCCGTCACCCGCACCCGTCTGGTGCTCCAGCGCTTCGGCGCCCTTATCACCGGGGCTGTGACCATCTCCGTACTCGTATGGCTCGCCCTGCTCGCCATCCGCGACAGCGCCGAGCTCACCAGCGTGACCCCCGTCGAACTGCTCGCCCAGTGCGCGAACCTGGCCCTGCTCGCGATCGTCTTCGGTGCTCTCGCCACCGGCCTCGGGGCCGCCTTCGGCCGACGCGTCGTCGTCCTCGCCGCGACCGCGGTGATCGGCGTCCTCACGTACGCTGCCTATACCTTCGCCACTCAGATCGGCGCCGATTGGCTCGCCTACCTGTCTCCCTTCCAGTACTACATCGGCGGCGAGCCCCTCAAACACGGCTTCCAGTGGCTCGACGCCGCAGTGCTCGGCATCGTCACTGCCGTCCTCGTCACACTGGGAGCCGTTCTCTTCTGGCGTCGCGATCTGAACAACTGACCGCGGGAACGATGTCAGCCGGCGTCGCAGGGCGACGCCCCAAACGCTGTGACCGCACAGTGCCAGCAGGCGGAGAGTACGGATCCCCGCAAGGGAAGAGAATCGGATCGCGGGGATCGGGGGGTGCCGGGCGGGCCACGACCGTCAATTCCCCGTAGGGATCGCGTCAGGTTCCTGTAAGGTGCCTGGCGGAGTGCCGGGAAGTCTGGTCGGCGGACAGGGGATCACTCTCTTTGCCGATCGGGGGCGGAACAACCCATGGTGCTCATCGCTGTTTTCGGCGTCGCACTCCTCATCGCGGTACTGGTCTCGGGCCTGGCGGCCCGCTCCGTACTCTCCACCTCGCTCCTCTTTCTCGTCGCGGGCGCGCTCGTCGGCGACGGGGCCTTTGGCCTCATCCACATCACGGCGGACAGCCCGATCGTCGCGATCACGGCCGATCTGGCGCTGTTCGCGGTGCTGTTCACCGACGGCATGCACGTCTCGTTCCCCGCTCTGCGCGGTGCCTGGCGGAACCCCGCTCGTGCGCTGGGTTTTGGCATGCCGCTGGCGTTCGTGGGGATGGCGCTGATCACGCACTTCCTGGTGGGGCTGGACTGGACGACGTCGTTCCTGGTCGGTGCGGTGCTGGCGCCGACCGACCCGGTGTTCGCGTCGGCGATCGTGGGCCGCAAAGAGGTCCCGGCGCGATTGCGGCAGCTGCTGAACGTGGAGAGCGGGATCAACGACGGGCTGGCGCTGCCGGTCGTGCTGGTGCTGATCGCGACGGCCGGTCCGACCTCGGATGCGGCGGAGGCGTCCCTGTCTAAGATCGCTCTGGAGCTGGTCGGCGGTCTGGCGCTGGGCGTCGCGCTGCCGCTGCTCGTGAACGGTCTGGTGCGGCTCCCGGTGCTCGGTGCCGAGCCGAAGCTCCAGCCGCTGCTGCCGCTGGCGGCCGGGGTGATCCTTTACGCGACGTGCCATCTCACCCACGCCAACCCCTACCTGGCGGCCTTCTCCGCGGGTGCGGTGCTCGCCTCCGTCTCGCCGGACTCCTGCCGTGCGTTCGAGCCGCTGGGCGAGGCGCTGGCAGAGCTGAGCAAGTTCGCGGCGTTGCTGGTGTTCGGGGCGCTGCTGACGCCGCGGCTGTTCGGCGACCTGCCGGTCGGCGGATATGTCGCGGTGGTTCTGGCGATCGTTCTGATCCGGCCCGCGTCGCTGCTGATCTCGCTGATCGGCACGCGTTTCGACCGGCGGGAGAAGCTGGCGGCGGCCTGGTTCGGGCCGAAGGGCTTCGCCTCCGTCGTCTACGGGCTGCTGGTGCTCCAGTCGGGCATCCCACAGGGCCGGGAGGCATACACCCTGATCGCGGTGTGCATCGCGTTCTCCATCGTCGCCCACAGCAGTACGGATGTGCCCGTTGCCCGTGTCTTCGATGTCGAGGACCTCGTCGGCATACCGGATGACGATGACGACGATGAGCACAAGGGGAAGCGGACTGCCGTGGCCGTGGAGCCCGCGGCCCGGATGGAGGAGGACGGCGATGCGCGCACGTGATCTGGCGGTTGAATATCCGTCGGTGCATCTGGACAGCGATGCGCTGGACGCGGCCCGGCTGCTGGCCGAGCAACGGCTGCCCGGGGTGCTGGTGATGGACGACGGCGGTGAGCCGCACGCCCTGCTGCCCGCGTCCGCCCTGGTCAAGCTGCTCGTGCCCGGCTACGTGATCGAAGACCCCACGCTCGCGGCGGTGGTCGACGAGCCGCACGCGGACCGGCTGTGCCAGGCGCTGGCGGGACGGCGGGTGGCCGACTGCCTGCCCAGGGAACGCCACAAGCCGCCGGTCGCGGACCCGGATGACACCGCGCTGGAGGTCGCGGCGCTCATGGCGCGCGAACGCAGCCCGCTGATCGCGGTGGTGGTACGGGGTGCGCGAGGGGAGCGCGGCGGCTCCCGGCTGCTTGGTGTGATCACCGCCGCGCATCTGCTGGAACGTCTTCTTGGGGTGACATGAGCGACTGGCACAGCTGGGCGGCGATCGCGGTCTTCGTGCTCGCGTACGTGGCGATCATCAGCGAACGCGTCCACCGTACGGCCGCGGCCCTGGCCGGGGCGGCGGCCATGCTCGCGATCAGTGCCACGGACGACAAGGCGGCCTTCTTCGACGAGCACTCCGGGATCGACTGGAACGTCGTCTTCCTGCTGCTCGGGATGATGGCGATCGTCGGGGTGCTGCGGCAGACGGGCGTGTTCGAGTATCTGGCGATCTGGGCGGTCAAACGCGCCCGCGGCAAGCCCTTCCGCGTGATGACCATGCTGATAGTCATCACCGCCTCCGCGTCCGCACTGCTGGACAACGTCACCACCGTGCTCCTGGTCGCGCCCGTCACCCTGCTGGTGTGTGAACGCCTCGCGCTGCCCGCGGCGCCGTTCCTGATCGCCGAGGTGATGGCGTCCAACATCGGCGGCACCGCGACGCTCGTAGGCGACCCGCCGAACATCATCATCGCCAGCCGGGGCGGGCTGACCTTCAACGACTTCCTGGTCCACCTGGCACCCATCGCCGCGGTTCTCACCGCCGTGCTGGTGGTGCTGTGCCGGGTGATGTTCCGCAAGGTGCTGGTGTACGACCAGGACCGCGCCGCCGACGTGATGGCGCTGGAAGAACACGAAGCCATCCGCGACCACCGGCTGCTGTACCAGGGCCTGGGCGTCCTCGCCCTCGTCGTCGTCGGGTTCGTGGCCCATCCGGTGCTGCACTACGCGCCGAGCGTGGTGGCCCTGCTCGGTGCCGGGCTGCTCATCGCCATTTCGAAGGTGGAGACCGGTGAGGCGCTGAAGGAGGTCGAGTGGCCGACCCTCGCGTTCTTCGCCGGGCTGTTCATCATGGTCGGAGCGCTCATCGAGACCGGCGTCATCGGGGAGGTCTCCCGCGCCCTGGCCGATGCCACCGGTGGCAGCGAACTGGGCGCGACGATGCTGCTGGTGTTCGGCTCCGCCGTGCTGTCCGGGGTCGTCGACAACATTCCGTACGTCGCCACCATGGCCCCCATCACCGCCGACCTGGCACACGGATTCGGCGGCGACGGCGTCCACGTGCTGTGGTGGGCCCTGGCTCTGGGCGCCGACCTCGGCGGCAACGCCACCGCCATCGGCGCGTCCGCCAACGTCGTCGTGCTGGGCATCGCCGAACGCAACCAGCAGCCCATCTCCTTCTGGCAGTTCACCAAGTACGGCCTGGTCGTCACCGCGGTCACGGTCACCATCGCCGCGGGATACCTGTGGCTGCGGTACTTCGCCCTTGGATGACGGCTGACATCAACGACCGACGGGGGCCCTCACCATCATGTCTTCCTCACCACAAGGGACGCCCGGCGATCCCGGCGTCCCACACATGATCGTCTGCGGCGATGACGCGCTGGCCCACCGCCTGGCGGCCGAACTGCACGAGGTCTACCGCGCGCGGGTGACGGTCGTCGTTCCGGTCGCGGCCCCGGTACGGGAGACCACGCGGATGCGAACCACAGGACCCGCTCGCGCGTCCGCACTCCTCGGCCGGGTGGCAGCGGCGGTCGGACGGGCGCCGCTCTCCCGCCAGGGTGCGCCTGACGGGGCCCCGGATACTGAAGTTCGGGTCATGGAGGCGCCGGACCTCGCCGATGACGTGCTGACCGAGGCGGGGGCGGAACGGGCCACGGCACTGGCTCTGGTCCATGACGACGACGAGACCAACATCCACGCGGCACTACGTGCCCGCCGCCTCAACCCCCGGCTGAGGCTGGTGATCCGGCTCTACAACCGCAAACTGGGCCAGCACCTGGAAGACCTGCTCGACCAGGCCGCGGTGGTCGCCGACCCCGGCATGGACCCGGCGGAGCTGGACGCCGCCACGACCGTGCTGTCCGACGCCGACACGGTGGCCCCCGCGCTCGCGGCCACCGCCGTCGCGGGCACCCGGAAAGTGGTGCAGGCCGACGGGCTGCTGCTGCACGCCACCGAGCGCACCCCGCCCGGCCGCGACGAGGTGGCCGACCCCGGGCTGTGCACCCTCGCACTGCTCTCGTCCACCACCAGCGACCCCGGCGGCAGCGAGGGCTCCGACAGCAGCGGAGACGAAGGCCCGCGCCTGCTGCCCGGCGACGCGGAGGTCGCCGCCGCCACCGGGCGCGGCACGGTGGTGCTGGAAGCCGTCTCCGCCACCGGCCCGCCCCTTCCACCGCGGCGGCTCGGCAGCCGCAGGGTGCCGCTCGCCTCGCTGTTCTCCCGCAGACTGCGCTGGTCCGTCGCCGGGATGGTGACCGCCGTGCTCGCGCTCGCCCTCGCCTCGTGGCTGTTCACCGGAGCGGACCCCCTGCACGCGGCCTATCTCACGGTGCTGGACGTGCTGGCCATCGACGACCCGGCGCTCGACGAGCCGACCGGGCGCAAAGTGCTCCAGCTCCTCTCCGGGCTGACCGGCTTGCTCCTGCTGCCCGTATTGGTGGCGGCCGCCCTCGAAGCGCTGGGCACCTTCCGGACCGCGTCCGCGCTGCGCCGCCCGCCGCGCGGCCTCTCCGGGCATGTGGTCCTGCTCGGCCTCGGCAAGGTGGGCACCCGTGTGCTGGCGAGACTGCATGAGCTGGACATCCCCGTGGTGTGCGTGGAGGAGGACCCGGAAGCGCGCGGCCTCCCGCTCGCCCGGCGGCTGGGGGTGCCGACCGTCGTTGGTGACGTCACCCAGGAAGGTGTACTGGAGGCCGCCAAGATCCGGCGGGCGCACGCGCTGCTCGCGCTGACCAGCTCCGACATCACCAATCTGGAGGCGACGCTGTACGCCCGCTCGGTCAAACCCGGCCTGCGGGTGGCACTGCGCCTGTACGACGACCACTTCGCCACCGCCGTCTACCGCACCCTGCGCGCCGCCCACCCCCAGGCCCTGACCCGCAGCCGCAGTGTCTCGACACTCGCGGCACCGGCCTTCGCCGGAGCCATGATGGGCCGCCAGGTCCTGGGCGCCATACCGGTCGAACGCAAAGTGCTGCTCTTCGCCGCACTGCACGTCGCGGGCCACCCGCAGCTGGAGGACCGCACGGTCGCCGAAGCGTTCAAGCCGGGCGCCTGGCGAGTGATCGCGCTCGACGCGGCAGAACCGGCGGACCGGCAGCGCGACCTCGCCGCGGCGCTCCCGTACGACGGCGCCGACCGGGAGCCCGGTCTGGTGTGGGACCTGCACCCCGGCTATGTACTGAAGCCGCACGACCGCGTGGTGCTGGCCACGACCCGCCAGGGCCTGGGCGAACTCCTCGGCGGAAACCCCGCGGCGCGAGGGATCCCCGAGAGCGGATGACCGACGCGGGAGCAGCCACGTGGACCACGCGGCGGATGCCGGTCCCGGCGCAGAAGGACCAGAAGGAGCAGACAGGTGAAACGAGGCGGCATACCCGGGCATTTCCTCGGGGACTACGCGGACATGCTCGCCGATGTCTCCGGGACCGGCCGGCTGTTGCGACGGCCCGAGCTGGACGCGCTGCGCGAGCTGGGGGAGCGGGCGGCGGAGGCGGGGTACGGGCTGCGGGAGCTGATCGGACTGTATCTGGGCGAGACCCGCAGACTCTGGGGTTCGCTGCCCGGCGTCGCACGGGCGCCGAGTGCGGCAGCGGTGGCCCGTACCGACGACGCGCTGCTCGGCGCCGTGGAGGCGGCGATCAGCGCGCTGGGGGAAGGGCACGAGCGGGCGCAGCACCTGGCGGTACGCCAGGAGGAGGCGGCCCGGCGCGAGTTCATCGACGATCTGCTGTACGGGCGTAGTGACCTGGGGCGGCTGGCCGAGCGCGCCGAGCGGTTCGGGCTGCGGCTGGCGGGCTCCCACGCGGTCGCCGTCGCCGAGGGGAATGAACCGTACGACGATGTCCATCCGGTGGTGCGCCGCGTCGAGCGGGAACTGATCGCCCGGTTCGGTGAGCACGACGTACTTCTGACCACCAAGGACGGGCGGCTGGTGTGCGTCGCCGCGAGCAGTGAGCGAGTGATCCTGGACGCCTTCGCGAAGCACGCGGAATGGCCCGGCACCGGCCACCCGGGGGCGCGCTGGGTGACCATCGGCCGTGAGCACCCAGGAGCGGGCGGTGTGGTGCTCAGCTACGAGGAGGCGCTCGGCGCCCTGGAGCTCGCCGAGCGGCTGGAGCTGCCGGGGCCCGTTCTGCATGCCGGCGACCTGCTGGTCTTCCCGGTGCTGTTGCGTGACCGGGCGGCCATGCTTGACCTGGTGCGGACAGTGCTCGGCCCGCTCACGACGTCGCGTGGCGGGGCCGGGCCACTGCTGGAGACGCTCACCGCTTGTGCGGCGGCCGGTTATGTCAACGCCGAGGCGGCGCGGCGCCTGAAGATCAGCGTGCGCACCCTCTCCTACCGGTTGGAGCGGATCAAGACCCTGACCGGCTACGACCCCGGGGACGCGCTGCAGCGCTTCACGCTGGAGACGGCGGCGATGGGGGCGCGGCTTCTGGGGTGGCCGCAGGAGCCGCTGTAGACGCTTCCCGGAGCCCGGTCGGTTCCCGCGTTAACAGGACGTCAGGAGCGCGTAAAGATTGCCGGGATCCGGCAATGTGCGGCCGTACCTCCCGGTGTCACGATGCCGTGGCACCGAGACGAGGGACGGGGGTGGTGCTGTGGCTGGGTTCCTGCGGGCCGCGCTGGGGTTTCCCACGGTCCTCTTCAGCTTCGCGCTCCTCGTCGTGGCCGGGTACTGGCTTGTGGTGCTGCTGGGAGGGATCGGCGTGGACGCCTTCGACGGGGGAGACGGCGTCCACGCCGGCACCGCCGGAATACCGGTCACCGCCATGGTCTCGACCGGAATCCTCATTGCCTGGTTCGTGGCACTGGCCGGTGACGCGCTGATCGTCCACCGCTGGCTGCGCGTCGCCGTGCTGCCCGCCGCGCTGGGGGCGGCCTGGGTCGGCATCAGGGTGCAGCGGCGCCTGGCCCACCGCTTCCTGCCTCCTGAACGGGTGCCGTCGCGCGAGCATTTCGTGGGCCGCGTCTGCGTGATCCGCACCTCCCGCGTGAGCGCCGACTTCGGCCAGGCCGAGGTGACGTCCGACGACGGATCGACCGCGACCGTCCAGGTCCGTACCCACGAGGCCGGACTGGTCTCGGGCTCCCACGCGCTCATCTTCGACTACGACGCCGACGGCGAGTTCTTCCGGGTCGCGCCCTTCGACAGCGCGCTCGACCCCCACCGTCCGGCCGTCTGAACACCCCACATCTCTCTTCCCACATCCCGGACAACCAAGGGATCTCATCGATGGATGCCATCACTGTAGGGCTGGGCGTGGTCATCGCCGTCGTCCTGCTCGTCGTACTCGTCGTGTTCCTGGCCGTCACGCGGCTGTACCGCAAGGTGCCGCAAGGGCAGGCGCTGATCGTCTCCAAGTACCGCAAGGTCGATGTGACCTTCACGGGTGCCGTGGTGCTGCCCGTGCTGCACAAGGCGGAGGTGATGGACATCTCGGTGAAGACCATCGAGATCGGCCGCACCGGCCGTGAGGGTCTGATCTGCCAGGACAACATCCGCGCCGACATCCGCATCGCCTTCTTCGTGCGGGTCAACAAGACGAGGGAGGACGTGGTGAAGGTCGCCCAGGCGATCGGCACGGCGCGCGCCAGTGACCCGCGCACCTTGCAGGAACTGTTCAACGCGAAGTTCTCCGAGGCGCTCAAGACGGTCGGCAAGCAGTTGGACTTCGCCGACCTCTACACCAAGCGCGACGAGTTCCGGGACCGGATCATCGCGGTCATCGGCACCGACCTCAACGGCTACAGCCTGGAGGACGCGGCCATCGACTATCTCGAACAGACGCCGATGGGCCAGCTGGACGCCGCCAACATCCTGGACGCCCAGGGCATCCGCAAGATCACCGAGCTGACCGCCATCGAGCATGTGCGCACCAATGAGTACCAGCGCACGGAGGAGAAGGAGATCACCCGGCAGAACGTCGAGGCCCGCGAGGCGGTCCTGGAGCTGGAGCGGCGGCAGGCCGACGCCGAGATCAAGCAGACGCGCGAGATCGAGACCGTACGGGCCAGGGAGGAGGCGGAGACGGCGCGGGTGCAGGCCGAGGAGCGGCTGCGGTCGCACAGCGCGCACCTGAAGACCGAAGAGGCGCTCGGCATCCAGAACGAGAACCGCGAACGGGAGATCGCCGTCGCGGTCAAGAACCGCGAGCGCGTCATCGCCATCGAGAGCGAGCGCATCGAGAAGGACCGGCTCCTGGAGGTCATCGCGCGGGAGCGGGAGACCCAGCTGAGGCGCATCGCCGCCGACAAGGAGGTCGAGGCGGAGAAGCGGGAGATCGCCGACGTGGTGCGGGAGCGGATCGCGGTGGAGAAGACCGTCGCGGCGCAGGAAGAGGAGATCAAGAAGCTCCGTACGGTGGAGGAGGCCGAGCGCGAGCGCCAGGCACTGATCATCCACGCCGAGGCGGAGGCCCAGGAGCGCCTGGTCAAGGACATCAAGGCGGCCGAGGCCGCCGAGCAGGCGGCGGAGCACCGGGCCGCCGAGGAACTGACGATGGCCGAGGCACGGCGCAAGGCCGCCGATCTGGACGCGCAGTCCGCGATCCGGCTCGCCGAGGGCAAGCGCGCGGACGCGGCGGCCGCCGGACTCGCCCAGGCCGAAGTCCAGGAGCGCACGGCGGAGGCCATCGCCAAGGTCGGACACGCGGAGGCCGACGTCGCCAGGGAGAAGGCCCTTGCGGGGGCCGAGGGGCTGCGGGAGAAGCTGAAGGCGGAGGCCGAGGGTCTTACGGAGAAAGCGGCGGCGATGGCGGCGCTGGACGCGGCCGGCCGCGGCCACGAGGAGTTCCGCCTCCGGCTGGAGGCGGAGAAGGACGTACGGCTCGCCGGGCTCGACGTACACCGGCAGGTCGCCGAGGCCCAGGCCACCGTGCTGGCCACCGGCCTGGAGAACGCGAAGATCGACATCGTCGGCGGGGAGAGCGTCTTCTTCGACCGGCTGGTGAACGCGATCTCTCTCGGCAAGGGCGTGGACGCCTTCGTCGACCGCTCGGAGTCCGTCCAGGCCATGGCGGCCCCGTGGCTCGACAAGGACGCCTCGACCTTCACCGAGGACATCGGCGCGATGCTCACGGGCCTGGGCAGCGGCGGCCTCCGCGACCTGACCCTGGCCGGTGCGCTCACCCGGCTGATCACCGACGCCGGTCCGAAGGCAGGCGCGTTGGAGGGCCTGCTGGAGTCCGTCCGGGCGAGCGGCCTCGGCGACACGAAGCTGCTCGAACTCGCCGCGCCCGCTCAGGCCAACGGGACAGCCCGGTAGCCACCGGGTTCGGGGCTGTGCCGCATGGCCGGGTGCCGATGCCAGTGAGGAGAGGGAACGACGTGAACACCGATGGGCGGGCGACGGCCGCGCCGCGAGCGCCAGGGCGTACGAGCCAGGACGCGGCCTCTCCGGCGGGCGGCCCCGGGGCCGGGCTTCAGGACGGGACGTACGAGGTGCTGCGGGACCGGCTGCTGGGCGCGGCCCGCGAACTGGGCAGCCGGGCACGGGCACTCGACGAGCGCCGGGTGGAGATGTTCGGCGACGGCGCGCTCGACCTCACCGGCACCGGGGTTCTGCGCACCGCCCAGCCGACTGTCGTCTGCGATCTGGTACAGGTCGGCGGGCTGCTGCTGTGCGGCCACAACACGCCGTCGACGGAGGTCGCCGAAGTCGGGAACGTCTTCACGCTCTTCCACCGCGCGGACGACGGCTTCCGGCCGGCCGCTCCCGACGCCCTCGCGGGCCTGCTCGACGACGACGGTTTCCAGCGGGACTTCGCCGAGCTGTACCGCTACTACCGTTCCACCTGGCTGTTGCGGCTGCGCCGCACCGGCCCGTACCTGCTGGCCGTCTTCCGGACCGGCGAGCGGCCCACCGACATCCGGGTGCTGCGCTGGCGGATCGCGGCCGACGGCACGCCCGCCTACCTCGACGCCAAGGGCGAGCGCGACCACGTCCTCCCGCCGCCCCACGACGTCACCTGGACCGCCACGACCCGAAACGACCACGTCCTCGGCCGCCACCCCCACATCCGCGTCGCGGACGGCCTGTACGTCGCCACAGTTGGCGGCACCCTGACCGTCAAGACCGAGGACGACACCGAGACGGGGGAGGGCGTCTACGCCGAGCCCGTCGAGGAACCGTTGCAGTCCCTCGCCGACGCCGAGGTCGAGTACGCCCGCGCCGGCCCCCTTCTGCTGCTGCGTATCCGCCCGTACAACGAGCCCGCGTGGCGCCATCTCGTCTTCAACACCCGCACGCGGGAGGTACTGCGCCTCGACGGCATCGGACAGGCGTGCCGCCTCCTCCCCGACGGCCAGGGCATCGTCTTCCCCGGCGGCTACTACCTCGCCACCGGTGCCGTCAGGACCTTCGAGAGCGACACCACCGGACTCGGCTACGAGCGGGCCGTCCGGTCTCCGGGCGGCGAGGACACGCTCTTCGTGTTCCACGCCGAAGCGGACGGCCGGGTCCTGCTGCTGCCCTACAACGTCATCCGGCAGGAGGCCGCCGCGCCGATCGTGGCGCATGGCTGGGCGCTCTTCGACGACGGCGCACTCGCCACCCTTACGACCGCCCCCGGTGAACCGGCCCGAGCGCATCAGGTCCAGCTGTGGACCACGCCGTATCTCTCCGAGACGTACGCCGCGCAACGGCCCCCGAGCACCGGCCCGCTCGCCCGCATCGGCAATCCCGAGCTGGTGCGCGGCATCTCCGGCTGTCTGTCACTGGCGCGGATGGCGCATGACATGGCGCCCGGCCAGGCCGTGTTCGAGGCGATCGGGGCCACCGCGAAACGAGTCGCCGACTCCTGCCACTGGCTCGCCGACCCCGAGCTCGGCGCACTCGGCGAACCGGTGGAATCGATCCGGGCCACCGCCGCCCGGGTCACCGAGGAATTCCGGCGGATCGCGGAGCTGAGGCACAAGGCCGCCGAAACACTCGGCGAAGCCACCGCACGCATCAGGACGCTGGTACGGCGCGTACGCGGCGAACAGCCCGGTACCGCCGACGGCTGGGTGCGGGCGCTCACGGAACTGCGGCAGGAGCAGGGCCGCCTGGAGACCCTGCGCGACACCCGGTACCTCGACCTCGACCAGTTGGACGCGCTCGCGGCGGGGCTGAACGACGACCTCGCCGCCGCCGGGCGGCGCGCCGCCACGTTCCTCAGCGGCGAAGACGCCTTCGCGGCCACGCACCAGGCGGTCGCCGCGCTCACCGGCGAAGCCGCGGCCGTCGCCACCGTCGCGGACGCCACGCCCGTCGCCGAGCGTATCGACGAGCACGCGGACGGACTGCGCGTGGTCACCGACGTCATCGCCACACTGGACCTCGCCGACGCCACGGTACGCACCTCCGTCCTGTCCCGCGCCGGGGAAGTCCTCGGCGCGGTCAACCAGGCCCGCGCCACCCTCGACGCCCGGCGCCGCGAACTCCGAGGAACCGAGGGTCGCGCCGAGTTCGCGGCGGAGCTCGCGCTGCTCGGCCAGGCCGTGGCGGGCGCGCTGGCCGCGGCCACGACACCCGAGGAGTGCGACGAACAGCTGGGCCGACTGCTGTCCCGCATCGAGGACCTCGAAGCCCGCTTCGGTGACGTCGACGCCCACGAAGAGCGGATCGCCACCCAGCGGGAGGAGATCCACGAGGCGTTCTCGGCCCGTCGGCAGACACAGCTCGACGAGCGCGCGCGCCGTGCGCGGCGGCTGGCCGACTCGGCCCGGCGTCTGATCACCACCCTGACCCGCCGGGCCCGGTCGCTGGGCAATGCCGACGAGGTGGCCACGTTCTTCGCGTCCGACCCGCTCGTCTCCAAGGTCCGGGCAACGGCGGACCAGCTGCGGGCCACCGGAGATCCGGCACGTGCCGGGGAGCTCGACGGCGGGCTCATCTCCGCACGCCAGGAGGCGGCCCGCGCTCTGCGCAACCGGGCGGACCTGTATGACGGCACCGGCACCATCCGGCTCGGCCGCCACCGCTTCACCGTCCCGCCTCCGAACCAGCGGACCGACCTCACCCTCGTCCCGCACGACGGCGCCCTCGCCTTCGCCATCACCGGCACCGACTACCTCGCGGCCGTCAATGACCCGGCCCTGACCGGGCACCAGGAGTTCTGGGACCAGCCGCTGATCTCCGAGTCCCCCGAGGTCTACCGCTCCGAACACCTGGCGGCCGCCCTGCTGGAGGCGGCCGAGGAGGGAGGCACCGGGGCATGGGAAGCGCTGTCCCGCGCGGATGAGGCCACACTCCTCGCCGAGGTCGGCCGCGCCGCCGCGTCCCGCTACGACGAGGGCTACGACCGAGGAGTCCACGACCACGACGCCGCCCGCATCCTCACCGTCCTGCTCCGGCTGCGGGCCGAGGCCGGGCCGCTGCGCTTCGCTCCGGAGGTGCGGGCGGCGGCCCAGCTCTTCTGGGCGTACGGGACGGAGGAGCGCGCACGCGCCCTGTGGGCCACCCGCGCCCAGTCCTTCGCGCGGGCCCGCGGCGTCTTCGGACACGCGCCGGGAGCGGCGGACCTCCGTACCGAACTGGGCGCGGCCGCGGCCGGCTTCCTGCCTCAGGCGATACCCGGTCTCGCGGCGGCGTCCCGGGAGCACGAGGCCATCGGCGCGTACCTCGTCGAGGAGCTGGCCGACGGGCCGCCGCGTTTCGCGACGAGCGCTGAAGCCCGCACCCTGATCGCCACCTTCCGCACGGCTCTCGGCGGCGACGGCTCACCCGGAGCCAAGGAGTTCACCGAAGACCTCCGCGCGCTCTCCGGCGACTTGGCCGCCCGCTACCAACTGGCGGCGTCCTGGCTCGGCGGCCATGCCGAAGCAAGCGGACTCGAACGCCGTGATCTGGCGGAGGCGGCCGCCATCGAGGTCTGCGGTACCGCGATCGAGCGCCGCGACATCGCCGCACCACTGGCCGCGTCCGTCGACGGTCTGCTCGGTACGCACTCGCGCGTCGCAGGCGGCACCATGCCCCTCAGGCTCGATGAATTCCTCACGCGTACCACGGAGTTCCGGCGCATCCGCGTGCCCGCGTACCGCTCGTACACCCGCAAGCGCACGGAACTGCTCGCCGCCGAGCGCGAGCGGCTGCGCCTGGATGCCTACCAGCCCAAGGTGCTGTCGTCCTTCGTCCGCAACCGGCTGGTCGACGAGGTCTATCTGCCTCTCGCCGGGGACAATCTCGCCCGGCAAATCGGCGCCGACGGAGACGGCCGCCGCACCGACAGCCAGGGGCTGCTCCTGCTGCTGTCCCCACCCGGCTACGGCAAGACGACCCTCGTGGAGTACGTCGCCTCGCGCCTCGGTCTCCTCTTTGTCAAGGTCGACGGCCCCGCGCTCGGCCGCCGCACCGACTCCCTCGACCCGGCCGCGGCGCCCGACGCCGCCGCCCGCCGCGAGGTCGAAAAGATCAACTTCGCGCTGGAGATGGGCAACAACGTCCTCCTCCACCTCGACGACATCCAGCACACCTCTCCCGAGCTGCTCCAGAAGTTCATCCCCCTCGGCGACGCCCAGCGCCGCGTGGAGGGAGTGCGGGAGGGCCAAGCGCGCACGTACGACCTGCGCGGCAAGCGCTTCGCGGTGTGCATGGCCGGCAACCCCTACACCGAGTCCGGGCAGCGCTTCCGCGTCCCCGACATGCTCGCCAACCGGGCCGACATATGGAACCTCGGCGATGTCCTGAGCGGCAAGGAGGAGCTCTTCGCGGTCAGCCACATCGAGAACGCTCTCACCTCACACCCCGTGCTGGCCCCCCTCGCTTCTTGGGACCGTGGGGACATCGACCTGCTGGTCCGCCTCGCGCGGGCGGACGACGGTGACGAAGGGGCACGGCCGGACCGCCTCACCCGCCCGTGCACCCCGGCCGAGCTGGACGAGATCCTGTCCGTCCTGCGCAAGCTGCTGCACATCCAGAAGACGGTGCTCGCGGTCAACCGTGCCTACATCGCATCCGCCGCTCAAGCCGACGCCTCCCGCACCGAGCCCCCGTTCCGTCTGCAAGGCTCCTACCGCGATACCAACAAGCTCGCCGCGCGCATCGTCCCGGCCATGAACGACGCCGAACTGGAAGCGCTCATCGACGACCACTACCGGGCCGAGGCCCAGACCCTCACCGGAGATGCCGAGGCCAACCTCCTCAAACTGGCCCAGCTGCGCGGCAGGCTCACCGCCGGGCAGGCGGCGCGCTGGAACGAGGTCAAGCAGGGGTACCTGGGGCGGCGCACGGTGGCCACGACCGCGGACACGAACCCGATGATGTTGTCAGAGGCATCTGACAGCTCATAGTGCGGATTTTGCATAGGGTCATAGAGGCCGTCTGTCTGTGCAGCGTCGCGAAGCCTCGTACGTGTCCCGCAAACGCACCTGGAGTTGCCTATGGCTCAGGAGAACGACCGAGGAGACTCCCTGCTGCTGTCCGCCCTGCCGTTCGGCGTGATGGGGGTCGTGGCCGCGGTGGACCTCACTGCGGGCCCAGGGGTGGGTTTCCTGCCGCTGGTGTCGCTGGGGCCCGCTTTCGCGGGGCTGACCGGCGGGTGGCGCCGGACGGCGGTCATCGGGGCGGTCGCTCTTCTCCTCTGCTTCGGACTGGGCATGTACGACGGCCTGTTCGACACGCGCCGTGGCTACACCGTCCTGCTCTCGGTGACCGGCGTCACGGGCGCTGGTCTGGCGGCGGCCGTCATGCGACAGCGGCGGGAGGCGGAGTTGGCAAGCGTCCGCTCGATCGCGGAAGTGGCGCAGCGGGTGCTCCTGTGACCGGTGCCGCGTGGCGCGGGACGGCTGCGGGTGACGGTGTCCTACACCTCGGCCGTGGCCGAGGCCCGCATCGGCGGGGACCTGTACGAGGTGGTGACCTCGCCGCAGGGTGTGCGGGTGCTCGTGGGAGATGTGCAGGGCAAGGGCCTGGAGGCGGTGGAGACGGCGGCGGTGGTCGTCGGTGCCTTCCGGGAGGCGGCGTATGACGAGCCGGACCTCACGGCTGTCGGTGAACGTCTGGAACGGGCTCTTGAGCGGCATCTGCCCCAGGAGAAGTTCGTCACCGCCGTGCTGGCTCAGGTAGGGGAGGGCGGCGGCACCACATTGCTCAATTTCGGCCATCCCGCGCCGCTGTTGGTGCGGGCCGGTGGGGAGGTCCGGTACCTGGAACCCCCGGGGCGGGCTCTGCCGCTCGGACTGGGCATACACGGAACACCGGGGCCCAAACCGTACGAGGTGCCCTTCGCGCCGGGAGATCAGGTGCTCTTCTACACCGATGGGGTCACCGAGGCGCGTGACCCCTCGGGGGGCTTCTACCCATTGGGCGAACGGGCCGACCGGCTACGGGACCGCGACCCGGAGTCGGCGCTGGCCGCCGTGCGGCAGGACCTGATGGAGCACGTGGAGGGGCCGTTGCAGGACGACGCCGCGATGCTGCTGCTTCGTTACCGCGACGGCTGACCGCGGACGTGGGCGGGGCGGGCGGAGGGGACCCCTCCCTCCGCCCGCCCGGCGCGCGTCCGCGGTCAGCCGCCGGGTGGTCTGCTCAGGCGTCAGAAGCTGGAGGCGATGTCGTCGTACGTCGCGTCGTCGATCAGACCGGAGTCGTCGAGGACGTTCTGGTGGTCCAGAACGGTGAGGTTGACCTCGGAAGCGAAGCGGCGCATCAGGGAGTTCTTGGTGCTGGCGCGGACCTGGCCGATGGTGACGAAGATCTTGCCGTGGGTGCCGCGGAGGATGTTGGCGAACTTCTTGTCGAAGTCCGCGCCCTGGGCGTTCTCCAGCGTTCGGACGAAGCCCTGCTGCTCTTGGCTGGCCTCGTCCGGCAGGGACACGTTCAGTGCCTCGGCGGTGTTGCGGACGAACTCGTCCAGCTTGGAGTGTCCGTCCATGACGTGCAGGCCGGCCCGTTTGACGGCCTCGCTGGTGGCGTGGGTCTGGGCGAGCCGTCCGGCCGGGGCCTCCCACAGGTTGGCCTGCCGCACCTTCATCAGGAACTCCATGTCCAGCTTGCTCACGGGGCCGGCCGTGGTGACCACGTCACCGGGGGCTGCCGGCTGGGCGCTGGGGAAGTTCGCCGAGGCGTTCTCGGTGGCGTTCGCTTCGCTTCGGGTGCCCCACACGATCGCTCCGGCCACGACGGCCAGGGCGACGAGCAGGACGCCCGCGAGGGTGAGGTTGCGTGAGCGGCCGTGTGTCGACCGGGCATGAGCGGTCATGGTGCCTCCTGGATCGGAGCGCGTCCGCCTGAGGGAGGCGAACACATGCGTTGTGGGCACGCAGAACGCTAGTCTTTAGACAGTGCAAAAATTGCACTTTGCCAAGGTGCGCGAAACCGATGGCCTGGGCCTCTCCGATCCACTACGCTCCCCGCTTCCCTGGCGGCGGCGCGGGGCGGGGCGGGCGTAGGCCCGGCCGCGCACGGGAGGAGAGCGATCGATGGCGATCCGACGCACGCGGGTGCCCCCGCCCTCAGGGCTGCGCAGGGTGGTGTTCCGGGCGCCGGTCCTGCTCTACCGCTGGCACCTGGGGTGGCTGCTGGGCGGCCGGATGCTGCTGCTCACCCACACGGGACGCACGAGTGGCCTGCCGCGGCAGGTCGTCCTGGAGGTGACCGGCCGCGATCCGGAAACCGGGGCGTACCACCTCGCGTCCGGCTTCGGCCCGGGCGCGCAGTGGTACCGCAACATCCAGCGCACGCCGTACGTCACGATCCAGGTCGGAAGGCGGCGGATGTCCGCGGTCGCCGAGCCGCTGGGCCCGGAGGAGTCGGGGCGTCTGATGGCCGCTTACGCCCTGCGGCATCCGCGCCTGGCCCGTGGGCTGATGCGGATGTGCGGCCTGGAGACCGACGGCAGCGCGGAGGACTACGACCGCATCGGGCGCACCCACATCCCCTTCGTCCGCGTCCTCCCCGACGAACGAACCCCGCGACGGTGAGTACGCCGGTTCGGGAAGGCCGCTGATGTGCGGTCAGGGCTTCCCGGCGGGGTGCGCGGGTGCGTGGAGGGCGCTCAGTACGGTCTGGTGGGTGAGCCAGCCGACCGGTTCGCCGGTGTCCCCGTCCAGGACGGGCAGTCCGGCCCCGTCGGCAGTGACCAGGGTGTGCAACGCCTCGCTCAGCGGCATGCCGGCGGTCACCTCCGGGGGCCGTTCGGCGAGGTCGGCGACGACGCGGGGGGTGGCGTGCGGGTCGAGGGCGGGGTCGGGCTCGGTGAGTGCTTCGGCGACGGCGCGTGCGGTGACCACACCCGCGTACCGCCCGTTCCAGCCGGTGACGGGCAGGATCCCGTGCCCGGAGCGGGCGATCACGTCGGTGGCGTCCTCCAGAGGCAGGTCGCCGGACAACGCGGTGGGAAGTTCCTCCATCACGTCGCGGACGCTCGCACCGGCCAGTGAGGATCCCAGCCGCGCGCTGTCCAGGTCGATGCCGCGGCGGCGCAGCTTGAGGGTGTAGATGGTGTCGCGTGACAGCAGTCGGCTGGTGAGCGTGGCCAGGACGATGGCGAGCATCATCGGCAGGATGATGGAGTACTCGCCGGTCAGCTCGAACAGCACGATCACCGCGGTGATCGGGGCGCGGGCCGAGCCCGCGAAGGCCGCGCCCATGCCGACCAGCCCGTAGGCGCCCACCGCGCCCGCGGAGCCGGGCAGCAGCTGGTGGGCCGTGGCACCGAACGCGGTCCCGGCCATCGCGCCGAGGAAGAGGCTCGGCGCGAACACCCCGCCCGAGCCGCCGATGCCGATGGTCAGACTGGTCGCGACAACCTTGCCGACCAGCAGGAGGAGCAGCAGCCCGACGGCGTACCTGCCCTCGATGGCGTTCTCCAGCACGGGGTAACCGACCCCGTACATCTGGGGCAGCACCAGCAGTAGCCCGCCCAGCAGCACTCCGCCGACCGCAGGCCGTAGCCACTCCGGGCCGCGCCAGGCCCAGTCGCAGGCGTCCTCGATCACGTACAGCACCCGGGTGAACACCACACCGACCGCGCCCGCGACCACCCCGAGCAGGGCGAACAGCAGGTATTGCGCGGGGTGGGCGACGTGGAAGGCGGGCAGCGTCAGGAACGCCTCGTCCCCCAGCACCGCCCGGCCGATGACGCTCGCGGTGACGCTGGAGAGGACCACGGCGCCGAAGGACTCCACGGCGAAGTCCCGCAGGATCAACTCCATGGCGAAGAACACCCCGGCCAGCGGGGCGTTGAAGGTGGCGGCGATCCCGCCCGCCGCACCGCAGGCGACCAGCAGCCGCCGACGGTCCTCCGGCATCCGCAGCAGGCCCCCGACGGTCGATCCCAGCGCCGAACCGATCTGCACGATCGGCCCCTCCCGGCCCACCGAGCCGCCCGACCCCATGCACAGCGCCGACGCCAGCGCCTTGACCACCGCGACCTGCGGGGCGATCCGGCCACCGCGATGGGCGACGGCGTACATCACCTCCGGGACACCGTGCCCGCGCGCCTCCTTGGCGAAGCGCTGCACCAGCGGCCCGTACAGCAGCCCGCCGACCACCGGCGCCAGCACCACGAACCACGGGCCGAGCCACGGCAGACCCGGATGGGCGGCATGACCTGCGGCGGAGTAGTCGGCGTGGCCCGACAGCAGCCGGGTGAAGGTCTGGATCAGCCACCGGAAGGCGATCGCTCCCAGCCCGGCGCCGCACCCCACTACCAGCGCGAGCGCGATCACCCCTCCCTGTCTCTGGCCCGTGCTGCTCAGCAGCCGGGCACCCGCTCGCGCGGGAGGGGACGGAGTTCGCCGGAGACCGATCGTTGCACTACCCATCTTTGCATTATGCAAAAGAATGAGTGCAGCGCACAGGCGGCACCGGCCGGGTCAGGAGCGAAGGGCGGCTGCGAAGCGTGCCGTACGCGCGCTGGAGCCGCCCGGGGGATCACCAGCTCGCGTGCGCCTGCGGGCCGCCCTCCACCGAGGGCTCGCCGCCCGCTTCCGTGAACGCCCGCAGCGCTTCGATGAGATGGCGCCGCTTGCCCGGCGGCATCTCATCGACGATGCGTGCGATCTCCCGCCGCCGTCGGCCCGTGGCTTCGTTCACGATCCGTCGCCCCTCCTTGGTGAGGGAAATCACACTGGTGCGCCGGTCCTCGGCGGACACGCCGCGCGCGACCATTCCCGCAGCCGCCAGCCGGTCGATCATCCGCATTGCCGTCGACGGCTGCACCCCCATCTCCCCCGCCAGGCCGGACAGGCTCAACGGCCCCCGGCCATCGAGGACGACCAGCATCCGGAACTGCGGCAGCGTCAGGGAATCCTCCACCGCGGCCAATGACCGGGCGGAGACGGCGACAAGCAGCCGGGACGCGGTCAGCAGGGCGGTGACCATCGCCTCGGCATCGGACTCGGAGGCTGGAGAAGGGTGGGACATACGCCCTTTCTATCGTCCCGGTCCCGACGCCGCGTGCCCGCCGCTCATCGGGCGCCCTTCATGCCGTCCCGTCCCGCCATGCAAGGTTCAGGGGCGGGCCGCCACCAGGAGATCAACCACGTAGGTCTCTTCCACCGCCTCGCCGGGGAATGCCCGGCTCAGCCGCTCGCGCTCATCGGCGAAAAAGGCACCACGATCGGCCCGATCAAGGACGAGGAACGCCGAACGGCTGCCGATGTTGGCGAGATGCGTGTCCAGGGAGACCGTGCGGCTCCAGCGGACTTGGCGGCGCGCGACCCGCAGCCCCGTCAGGCCCGCCAGCCGAATGGCGTCGCTGTCGCTCGGACGCACCGCGGATCTCGGCTTCACCCCGCAGTGGTGGGCGATGCGCTCGTGCTGCTCACGGATCCACGGAACGTCGAAAGCCGTGGTGTTCCACCAGATCGCGAGCGCGCCGCCCGGACGCAGGACCCGCAATGCTTCCGGGACGGAGCGGGTGGTATCGGTCCACTGCCAGGACTGGGCGTAGGCGATGAGGTCGCGGGAAGCCTCGGCCAGCGGTAGAGCGTTGGCGTCCCCTCTCACGATCGGCACGTCCGGATGAGCCTGGCGGAACGCGGCGGCCATGGCCTCGCCGGGCTCGACAGCGATCACATCGGCGCCCCGCTCCCCGAAGAGCGCGGTGGCGATTCCGGTGCCCGCTCCGACATCAGCGACCCGGACACCGGCCAGGCGACAGCCCGTGAACTCCTCGATGCAGTCGAAGAGCGCGGGTGGATAAGAGGGGCGACTCGCCGCGTACTGGGCAGCGGCCACATCGAACGACTGGGCACGTGATCTGGCGGTCATCCCCCCATCCTCGCCTCCGCGACTACGTGGTGGGTCCGTCCATGACGAGCAGCGGCGCAGGTGGTGGCCGATGGCGAGCCCTTGTTGGTCATCGCCGACCGCGACGGTCGGCAGCGCTCTCGGATGGGTGCTCCGTGCCGCGTCATGTGCCGCCCCACCGAGAGCCGCGCTTCTCGACAAAGGGGCATGACGTGACCGTCACCCCGGGCCAGTCGCAGCAGCACGATCGATCATCATGAGGCGCTGACGGCAGCCGTGCGAGAGCGCCGACTCGAGCGACCGCGGCCAGCTTTCGGGAAACCACCGGCCCCCACCAGGGCGGATGAGATTTCCGGTAAGCGCAGCCCTACATGGACCTACAAAGCCTCCCTTGGGTCTTACGAAGTCATGACGCGCTCACCGAACCACCGTCGCCTTCCCGCCCGGCTCCCCAGGATGTTCCCAGGTACACCGTCCACACAGGAGGCATCCGAGTAATGAGCAGGCGCGGCAGGTCCAAGACGAAGAACCGCGTGATCGGCCTCTCGGCCGCCGTGACCACGGTGGCGGCAGCCGTGACGACGTTCAGCCTGGCCAACGCCAGTGAGGAGCAGGCCCCTGCCGCCGCGTCCCGTGCGAAGGCCGCGGCCACCGGCGCGGACCACGCGGTGTTCGTCCAGGGCAACGAGGTGTCCGGCAACACCATCCGTGCGTTCAAGCGTTCCGACACCGGGGAGCTGACCGCCGCCGGCAGCTACCGGACCGGCGGAAAGGGCGCGGTTGCCACCGGCGCGCCCACCGACGCGCTCGCTTCGCAGGGTTCCCTGGTGTACGACCCGCGCCATCACCTGCTGATCGGTGTGAACGCGGGCAGCGGGTCGGTCACCTCCTTCAGCGTGTCCGGACAGAAGCTCTCCAACCGCCAGTCGGTCTCATCGGGAGGTGACTTCCCGCTGTCGGTCGCGGTGTACGGCGACACCGCGTACGTACTGAACGGCGGCGGTGAGGCGTCGGTGCAGGGCTTCACCATCACCGCGCAGGGTCTGAAGGCCATACCCGACTCGAAGCGTCTCCTGGGCGTCAGGGGCCCCGCCGTTCCGGTCTTCACCGACAACCCCGCCCAGGTCTCGTTCACGCCCGACGGCGAGAACCTGGCCGTGACCCTCAAGTCGACCAACACCATCGAGATGTTCCCCGTGGCGGCCGACGGGTCCCTCGCCAAGAAGGCCGTCTCCAACAAGTCGGCCGGAAACGTCCCCTTCGGCTTCACCTTCGACCAGGGCGGTCGGATGATCGTCACCGAGGCCGAGAAGTCGACCGTCAGCACGTACAAGGTCGGCACCGACGGAAAGCTGACCACTGTGACGGCCGCGGTGCCGAACGGGCAGAACACGCTGTGCTGGATCCAGGCAGCGGGCGGCTTCTTCTACGGTGCCAGCACCGGCAATTCAGCGGTGACCGCGTACTCCGTGGACTCGGCAGGGAAGGTCAGCGTGGTGGCCAAGCAAGCGGTGCCGCTGTCGGCCGACTCGCGTGGCGCGATCGACATGGCCGCCTCCGCCGATGGGGCGTTCCTCTACGTACAGAACGGCACGACCGGCAACATCGACGGATTCCGGGTCGCGGCCAACGGCAAGCTGACCCTGGTCACCAGGGCCACTGAAGGCCTGCCGAAGTTCTCCGCGGAGAAGGGTGGCATGGAGGGCATCGTCGCCGCGTGACCAGCACGTGGAGGCGCTGAGCGTTCGTCGCCCGGGCGTGCAGGACCTGCGGTCCGGCGATCGACGTCCGGGCGCGGCTGAGCTGTGCTCCTGCCGAATACCTCATCCGCGCAGGTCAATGATGAATCGTGCCCGGCATCCGATGTCCTCGAGGTCCATGCCCAGATTCGTTTCGTCGCCGCTTGCGCCACCCACGACACCGGCATCCTTCAAGATCTTCCAGACGGCGACGTGGCCGCCTCCCACCCAGCACGAGCAGCTCGCCGTGCAGAGGCCTGTAGCCCCGGTGTGGATTCTCCCTCGCCAGACGCAGCACCAGAATCCGTAGAGAGTGCACCGTACGAGGTCGACCAGGTCGCTTGCGGGGAATCGGGCACCGGCAAGTCACTGTTGGTCGGGCTGGGCACCGCAGCCACCATGGCCGGCCAACGAGTCCGCTACACCACCGCCGCATCCTTGGTGAACGAGCTGGTGGAAGCGGCAGACGACAAGCAGCTCGGCAAGACCATCGCCCGCTACGGAGGCGTCGACGTTCTCGAAATCGACGAGCTGGGCTATCTCGAACTGGCCACCGTGGCACGGAAATGCTCTTCCAGGTCTCACTGAGCGTGAGGAGAAGAGCAGCATCGCGATCGCCTCCAACGAGGCTTTCACGGGCTGGAGCAGGACCTTCGCCGATCCACGGCTTTGCGCGGCCTGGTGGTGGCCGGGCCACGGCCGTACGCCCTGAGGCTGGACGAACTGCGCGCTCTGCCCCAGGACGAGGTGGAGCTGCCGATCACCTGCGTGGAGAGCTGGAGCAATTCGACGCGCTGGACACTGACTCTTCGCGCTGGTGGCCGTGGTCGCGGTGATGGTGTTGTGGGCGGCGTGCGGGGGATCGCCCGCAGATGGCGGCCACCGTCGTGAGGAGCGTGGCCCGTTCCGGGCGTCCCCTTACGGGTGTCTTACGCGTTCCCGGCGGGGCCGCGGGCCGCCCGGCGGCCTCCTACGGTGACCGGATGAGATCCTTCCGTGCCCTTCGTACGATCGCGCCGGTGACGGCCGCTCCGCTGATGCTCGCCACCGCCGGTCTGGTGCATCCCCGGCATCTGACAGCGGCGACAGCAGGCCACTGGGCCGGACTGCACATCGCCCTGCTGCCCGTCTTCCCCTTCCTGGCGGTGGGCTTGTTGGTCCCACTGTGGGGGCGTCCGCACAGGAACGGGGAAGGGGCTCTGACGGTGCTCGCCTGGGCAGGATGTCTCTGTTACGCCACGTACTACTCCGGGCTCGACGCGGTGGCGGGGATCTCCGCAGGGACGGTGGTGGACCATGGTGTCCACGGGGCGGCCGGGGGGCTGTTCCGGACTGGGGACGAGTTGGGCCGGGTGGGCGTGCACGCGTTGGCCGTGGCTGCTGCCGCCACGTGCGCGGCGCTCTGGCGCCGGCATGGGGCACGGGTGCTGCCGGGCACCGCGGTCCTGCTGGCCGCCTGCTGGTCGTTCGTGGACAGTCACATCTTCTGGCCCAGGGGGGTGTTCACCATGCTCGGCTTCGCCGTGGGCTTTGTCCTGCTGACGCTGGCTGCGCCCTGGAGCGGAAAGACCGTGTCCACAGCCGGATCGAAGACGATCTGTCCCGGACTTCCTCGTAGAGGACTTAGGCGAGGAACGCGACCAGGCTGGTCTCGCCACTCGTGACAGCACGCGACTGAAATGGACTTGTCGGGCGGGAGGGAGAGCTGGCTGCGCCCGCGTCACGGTATACCGTCCTGCGTGCACGCGTTCCCGTTCCGCACGAACCTCGACTAGGGCCTGTGTGAGGTCGTGATCAATCTCGGGTTTTGGTCCCTTGCGGGGGCAGGACCTGGTAGGACGCTGGGTGTGACACGTAGGCAACTC
>NZ_JBIBJI010000034.1:0-55973 GCF_042958345.1 Streptomyces sp. NPDC007983 | reverse complement strand
GTCCGGCAAGACCGCCCCTGACATGCCAGCAGCCAACTACACTCCCGACGATGCCTCTGACCAAGCCAGATAGCGAAACGCTGCTGGAGTACTACAGTAGGGCGTTTGTCGAAAGTGTGTGCGATGACGGACGGGCCGTAGTACTCCTGGAGAGTCATGGATCCGTGTCTGTTCTCATCCGGAGTCGTCGATGGCCGTTCGTCGTGTTATGCCCATCATCCAGTCGGAGGCTGCGCAGGAGAGTCGGGAGTTCTATGGCCTGCTGGGCTTTGAGGAAGTCATGAATCTCGGCTGGATCACGACGCTTGCCTCGCCGTCCAATCCGGCGGCGCAGGTCAGCGTCATGACCAGCGACAAAACCGCCCCAGTCACCCCCGATATGAGCGTAGAAGTCGACGACGTGGAGGCGGCTTACGTGGTCATGCGGGACAGCGGGGCGGAGATCGTTCACCCCCTGCAGGACGAGGAATGGGGAGTGCGGCGGTTCTTCGTCCGTGACCCCAACGGCCGCGTGGTCAACGTTCTGAGCCACCGCTGACGCTTCCCGTGCCACGGGGACGGTGCCGGTTACAGCCACTCGTTAATGGCCGCGACCAGCACGGTCGCCTCGTAGCGGACGGCGAGCTTGTCATAGCGAGTCGCCACGGCGCGGTGCCTTTTGAGGCGGTTGATGCCGCACTCGACCGCGTGCCGCTCGCGGTAGTCGGCCTTGTCGAACTTCGGCGGCTGGCCTCCGCGGGAGCCGCGCTTCTTGCGGTTGCGCGCCTGGTCGGCCTTGTCGGGGATGGTGCAGCAGATACCGCGCCGACGCAGGTAATCGCGGTTCTTGCGGGAGGCGTATGCCTTGTCGGCGCGTACCCGCCCTGGGCCGGATGTGCGGCCTACCCGGCCCCAGCCGGGGGACCCGGATGCGGCCCAGCACAACCTCGAACTGCGGAGAGTCACCGCGCTGCCCGGCCGTGAGCACGATCGACATGGGGCTCGACGGCCAGGTGCAGCTTGGTGGTCAGGCCACCGCGCGAGCGTCCGAGTCCGTGGTCGGCAGGTTCGGCAGTGACGCCGCCGGGCGGCTCCTTCTGCAGCTCCCCCTTTTTCCGCGCCCCGGCGGCGTGCTGGTGGGCGCGCACGACGGTGGAGTCGACGTTGATATCCCAGGTGATCAAGTCCTTCGCGTCGGCCTGGGCCTGCAGTTCGGTGACGATCCGGTGCCAGGTGCCGTCCCGCTGCCAGCCGCGGAACAGGTCGTACACCCGGCCCCACGAACCGTACTCCTCGGGCACGCCCCGCCAGGGGACGCCGGTGCGGACTCGGAACCGTATGCCGTCGATCAGCTGCCGGCGCGTCCATGTCGGCGGCCGTCCCGGCTTCTTGCCCTTCGGCAGCAGGGGTTCCAGCACCGCCCACTGCGCCTCCGTCAGATCTCCACGTGTCACGAATCAAGATCACCTCAGTCCAAGATCCACTTTCGACACACGCCCTGGGCAAGCTACCAGCGGCTGTTCATCCCGCAAGCCCAGCCATTCGATCGGCTTGATTGCGGCGTTTCATCCCTGAAGCCCTGCGAGATATTTCCGCCTTGCTCACGAATCTTGCGAGAGGTGTTGACGTCGCTCGCCGGTGCCCTACCATCCAGGTTGCTCGACACTTCGACCCTTGTTCGATATCACGAATGCACAAGAGCTGCTCCGCTCGCACAGCAAGGCACTCCGGGTCACGCGTACCGAAACGGCCGAGTCACAAGGAGCATGTCGGCATGCATATGTCATGGTCACCTCAGCTCTCCCGTCGCCGCGCGCTGCTGTTCGCCACCGGCCACGTCCAGGGACCCGCATCCACCGCCACGGTCCAGCGCGACCACTCCGCGATGCGGGATGCGACCGGGCCGGACTGGCGCCCTGCCTGACTCCTCCGGGCCACGCGGGCCGGTGCGTTTCGATGCGGCCCGAAGGCACCGGGCGCCACCGGTGTGTCGGAACGTCTTGCAGGACCGGGCAGCCGCAAGGGGGCGGCCTGCTGCCCACGAACCGCTAGGAACCGCACCGCATCGACAGTCCGGACAGCCTCCGACGGGCCAACCGGAACCGCTTACTCAAGAATCACGAGGTCCTCATGCGCAGAGGAAGTTTCAGCCGCAAACGTCTGTCGGTGACGCTCGCCGCCGCGGTTGCGACCCTGGTCTCGTTGGCGGCGACGCCCGCCGCCAACCCGGCTCAGGCGGCCACCAGCGCGTGTTCTCTTCCGTCGACGTACCGGTGGACGTCGACGGGTGTGTTGGCGCAGCCGGCGAACGGGTGGGTCTCGCTGAAGGACTTCACCAACGTGGTGTACAACGGCAAGCACCTGGTCTACGCGTCGAACGTGTCGGGATCGTCTTACGGCTCGATGAGGTTCAGTCCCTTCACGAACTGGTCGGACATGGCGTCGGCCGGCCAGACCGGGATGGGCCAGGCCGCGGTGGCGCCCACGCTGTTCTACTTCGCACCTAAGAACATCTGGGTGCTGGCGTACCAGTGGGGTGCGTGGCCCTTCATCTACCGCACGTCGAGCGACCCCACCAACCCCAACGGCTGGTCCACGCCGCAGCCGCTGTTCACCGGTAGCATCTCCAGCTCCGGTACCGGCCCGATCGACCAGACCCTGATCGGTGACGGCCAGAACATGTACCTGTTCTTCGCCGGTGACAACGGCAAGATCTACCGAGCGAGCATGCCGATCGGGAACTTCCCGGGCAACTTCGGCTCGTCGTACACCACGGTCATGAGCGACACGACGAACAACCTGTTCGAGGGGGTGCAGGTCTACAAGGTTCAGGGCCAGAACCAGTACCTCATGATCGTTGAGGCGATGGGTGCGAATGGGCGCTACTTCCGCTCGTTCACGGCCTCCAGCCTGAGCGGTTCGTGGACCCCGCAGGCCAGCAGCGAACGCAACCCCTTCGCGGGCAAGGCCAACAGCGGTGCCACCTGGACCAACGACATCAGCCATGGTGACCTGGTTCGCAACAACCCCGACCAGACCATGACCGTCGACCCCTGCAACCTGCAATTCCTCTACCAGGGCAAGTCCCCCTCCGCGGGCGGCCCCTACGACCAACTGCCCTGGCGACCGGGTGTCCTCACCCTTCAGCGCTGAATTGTCTGATCGCGATGTGGTGCGGTCGACCGGGGCGTAGACGAGCGGTTCACGGCATGGGCAGCTTCCACCTCCTGACCGGTACTCACCACATCGAAGAACCCCAGCCGTGCGTCGGCTGGGGTTCCTCTCCCCTTTGAGCTTTCACGCCACCGAGGGATACCGCTTACCGGCTGTGATGGGCTGTGCATTCCGTAGGTTTCATCCGGGTCGCCGGTCCGTGTCGCCCCGCCGTCGCCCTCCTCGACGCGTCGTCTCTCCCTGCTGCGACTGCGCGATCGCATCGTGGCCGGGAATGCGACACTGGCCACTGGGCTCGTCGCCAGGTGAGTCGTGGCTCAGAACCAGGCGAAGCCAAGAAGCGACCGCCGGAGCGCATGATCAGGCGAGGCTACCGCGCGTCCGGCGAATGCCCAGGTGAGCGACCAGTTCGAGGCACCTTTGACCCGTCAGATAAACGACAAGCCAAGTGGGTACTCGTCACTCTTCTCCCACCTTCCCGCCGCATTCATCGTGCTGCAACTCGGGCAGTGGCTCCTGCGGCTTGTGCGCGACCTATCCATCAGGCATGGACACGTCACGTCCGCTCGTGCCACGGCCGTGCGCGCCACGCTCTGAGCGGGGCGGTACGTCAGGCCGCTTCCAGGGCTTCTCCGACCTCGCGCAGCGCTTCGTTGTGCTGGCTGTGGGACAGCTCGTGGCCGACCGCGATGACCAGGGCGACCGGCCACTCAATGGCGCCGAGGGCGGCGAGGGTGCCGAGGCCCCCCAGGAAGATGAGCTGTTCTTTCGGCGGCAGTTCCACCCGGTGGCCGGCCACGTCGAGGGTCACCGAACGGCGTGAGCGCACACTTTCCACCGCGGCCCGCGGGCCGACGCTGGTGCCTGCCTTTTTCGTGCTGGTCATGGCTCGATCCGTTCATCGGTCAGTGATGGACATTCCACGCGATGAACCTTCGCACCCCTCATTTCACGCTACCTCTGCCCCACAGACGGTCAAGCCAGGACTCCCTTCGCGTCCTGCGTCGGCACAGGTTCTTGCGCCGGAGGCTTGAGGGCGGGGATGTCGGGTTGCCGAGGATGGGCGAGCAGCAAGGCGCTGGAGGCTGTGCGCCCGCGCTGAGCGGCGGTGGTGTCGGCGATGCGCAGCAGATCGCTCGCGACCGCGCGGACACTCTTGAACCAGCCGCCCTCGAAGCGCTGCTCGGACCCCGTGCGGGGGCGACGCTAACAAAATAGCCAGGTGCGCGCCCCGGCAACCGCCCAGCCTCCAGCTGTGACACGATCTCGGCCGCCTGCTTCGGCGGGCCTCTGACGGCTACCGGCCGGAATCAGGCGGGCTGTGTTGCCGGTGCGAGCGGGCTCGCCGCCTACTCGAGGCCGTATACCCGGCCACAAGTTGGTCGATGAGCACCCTGACCGGGCACGGCAGCGCCCGCGATGCGCCGGCTTCAACTCTGTGCGGCCGTGGCGGTGGCGCAAGGCGGTCGATCGCAGGTGCGGCCCTGGGTTTCCCGTTGCCCAGAAACTCAGGACCACCTGATTCCCGCCCGGCGAAAGCGATCGCCTGGTGGGTTGCGGCGTAGTCCTCGCGTGGGCCCGTGTAGCGCTGGAGCGGGCACCACTGCCGCAATGCGGCGTATGCGGCGTTGGCATGCTCGACGCAGATCCGCTCCGAGGACTGCCGTCGGCGCATCTCCTGCCAGGCATACTGCTCGCCGAGCGGCACGTCGCCCTTCGGCTTCTTCGGAGGGGCGCTGATCTGGTCAGGGGACACGTTGGCCAGCCCCCGGTAGCCCTCGTCGACCTCGGCCGTCACCTTCGGATGGAGCCGGCACTGCTCGGCGATACCCTCGGTGCGCATCACGGTCTGGTCGTGTATACGGTCAGGGCGGTCCGCACCCGACCACAGCAGACGGCCCTGGCCGTCGCTGATGGTGGTGGTCTTGATGGTGTTCTGCTTCTTCTTGCCGGAGACGAGGGCCCGCCGTCCGGGCCTGCCTGCCTTCGGGCGGCGAACCTGATTCTCGGCGCCATCGATCCGCAACCGGATTCCCGCGGCCTCGGTGTAGGCGAACACGTCCGCCAAAATCCGAAGTCGCGCGCCGGGGTGGTCGGGGACTGCGAAGCCACGCATGGCCGGCAACGGGCGGATCTCCCCGATGGCGCGGGAGATCGTGGAGCGGGCGATGCCGTACAGCGCGGCGTGCGGGAGTCCGGTGCGTAGGTGGACCAGGGATGACGAGTAGGCGGTCGGTGGCCAGATCGTTCTTCGGGCCGGCACCGGCCTCCCGCTGCCGCTCGGTGCCACGCCGCTCACGAAGCTCCGACTCGCACCGGGCGAGCATCAGGGCCTCAGCAATCCGCCCACCCACCAGTCGTGCGGCTTGCCATCGTTGGCGATGCCCCGATTGCGCAGTGTCCCTTCGACGGTGAAGCCGAGTTTCTCGGCGACGGCACGCGAGCCGGTGTTCCCGGCCATGGCCCACCACTCGATGCGGTGGACGTCGAGGGTGGCCCAGCCCCAGTCGCACAGGGCCCGAGCGGCCTCCATCGAGTACCCGCGTCCGCGCTGTTCCTTGACCGCCCAGTAACCGAGCTCCCAGACGCCCCGGCTGACGAGGGTCAGGCAGTACGAGCCGACCAGGGCGCCGGTGTCCTTGCGGAACGCGCCGAGGGTGTAGTCCCTGTCCTCCGCCCACTGAGCGGGCAGCTTCTCGCCGACGAGCTTCTCCGCGTCCGGACGCCGGTACGGCACCGGCACCGGAGTGTAGAACTGGATGTCCTCGTCCTGGCAGGCTTCGTACACCGCATCCACGTCGGCAGGTGTGAAGGCCCGCAGCACCAGACGGTCGGTCTCAAGCGTCACTGGATCCATCGCGGCAGTATGACCACCATCAACAAGTGGCGACCAGCGAATATCCCGACCGGGCACCGCCCATTTACAACACCCCGGGGCTGGTCAACGTTCGTCGCAACACCTCAGAACAGCTGTCTCCGAGACGGAGCTACACCCACCATCAATCGTGGACCGAGCCGTTAGTCGAAACGAAGGCCAATACTGCCCTGCTGGGGCCGCCCGGCGTCGGCAAGACCCACATCACGATCGCCTTTGCGGTCGCGCCGCACGGGCGTCTCTCCGCGATATCGGTGGGCGTCTTCATGGAGTGGGCCCGTATCACCCGCAGGGCGACCGGTGTATGTCACCGTGTGTGCTCCCCTGGGCGGGAGGCGGTCGGGGTCCGTGCAGCCAGTTGCGGAGTGGCCGAGCGCGGCGAAGCCGCTGGTGAGCGCGTGCGCGAGATCGTCTCCGTGCTCGTAGCCGCCGCACGCTTCGCGATGTGGCACAGCCACCGGGCGCGGCTGACGCAACGACGGCAGCCGGTACCACCTCCTGAAGTGTGCTGCCCGCACATCTGCGGGTGACCTCCCAAGCGCCGGGTGGTGATCGGGAGGGTTCGTAGTGGTGGGCAGGGAGTGGCGGACCATCGCCACCCAGAGGTTCGCTCTACGCCCGATGCCTGGCGAGGCCCACCCCACGTCTGGTCGAACCAGGTGTCGGTCCACCACGAGGTGGTGCGGTCCGCGGGGGAGACGGCCGTGCTGGGGCGAAATCGTTGGAGCCGCGGGCGAGCCTGTCCGCCTTGACGCACACCTCGTCGGGCGATGCCCTCGGTGAACCATTGGGCCTGCGGCCAACGTGCGAGTCCGGCCATGTTCGTGGCGTCCTCGATGTCGCCCTTCCTGAAGTCGACGAGAGCCTTGTGGCCTGCGCCTGCGCCTGCGCCTGCGCCTGCGTCGCGGTGAGGGCGGCGCAGGCGGTGAGCACCACGATGGCGGCGATCCGGGATCAGTAGCCGTAGATCATCTTGTAAGCGGCCTCGGGGAGGAACTGCCCGGCCGAGGAGCCGGCGCCGACACCGCAGTTTCCGTCTGACTCGCCCGGGGTCTTGATCCACAGAAGCATCTCGGCGCCTCCGCCCTTCTGGGTGGGAGTGCCGATGCGGCGGCCTGAGGGGTTGCACCACTGGCCGTTGGAGCCGTTGCCGTTGCGGCTGGTGTCCACGACGAACGGCTTGGTGTAGCCGTAGCGGGCGTTGAGTTGGTTGTTGACGGCATTGCCGTAGGCGATGTTCTCGGCCGTGGTGTAGTAGTTGGAGATGTTGAGCGAGAAGCCGTGGGCCTGTCGGAGGCCGGCTTCGTGGAGGCGCTGGGCCATGGTCGCCGCGTCCGCCCAGCCCGGGTTGCCGGCGTCCAGATAGACCCAGGTGTTAGGTGCCTGGCGGTTGAACTGCGCGAGGGCTCCGGTGATCATGCCTTCGCGTTCATCGATCTGAGCCTGGGTCATGCAGCCGTAGTCCCCTAGGGAGTCCGGTTCGAGGAGGACGATGGCCGGGCGGTTGGCGATACCGCCGGCGAACTGGGCGATCCAGCTCGCATAGGCGGACGGAGAAGCGGCCCCGCCCGCGGAGTGCCCGCCGCAGTAGTCGCGGTTGTAGATGTTGTACGCGACGAGGAGGGGCAGCCTGTCCTGACTGTCCGCCGCGCCCGCGTACGCACCCGTGGCGGTGCCGATGGTGCCGCTCCAAGAGCCGAACCAGCGGGCCATCGGAGTGTTGGCGATGGAGGCGTTGATCGCGGACGCCCGGCCGTCGCGGGGGTTGGCGGCCACCCACCTCTTCGCGCTGGAGTCGGGGTCCACGTAGAACCCGTTGGTCATGGTGGTCGGGTCGGCCGCGTGGGCGGACGGTGCGACGGCGAGCGACAGCGGCAGAGCGAAGAACGCTGCCATGAGGGTGCGGAGTCTGCGGCGCATGACTGTACCTCGGTTTCCTGGCAGGGATGCGTCTCACGTTCCGGCCCCGAGCGTGCAACGCGCTGAGGAAGTGCTGCGGTACGACGCCCCTGGGCCGGCGGGCTCCGGCAGGGCGCACCCCCGAAGAGCCGGAGGCTGGCTTTGGGAGCGCTCCCATTCGAGGGTGCTCCCAAAGCCATTCAGAACCGTTTGGGGTGTGGCCGGTATCGTGTTGCGCCTTGGCGAAGCTGTCAAGGGCCGCTGCACGAAGTGCACTTCACACGAGGCGACAAGACTGCTGCAGTTCTGGGACTGAACGTGCTTACAGTTCCAGGCCCTGGGGCCCGCACCTGCTCTGCGGCGCTCACCGGGGCGGGTGGCAGTGGAACCGGGTCGGAGATGAGACGCTTTCCGCGCGGCCGAGAGGGAAGAGCTCATGGTTGATGGCAGGGGACGCGCCACGCCGGCAGCCGACGCCGACGAGGTGGCCGAACGCGTCGGCGTCTCCCGCTCGGTGGTGTTCCGCGTCCTCAGCAACGCCCCGCACATCAGCCGCGCCAAACCCATCGCCACGATCTGCGGGCGTCTGGACACCGAGGCCGGGTTGGTCCTCGGCTCGACCTCCAGGGGCCAGACGCCGGACATGTGCCGGCCGCGATCGCCGAACCGCCCGCTCAGCGCGCCGCGCGGTTGAACCGTGCCGGCCCGCCGGTGGGTACGGCGGCTGTGCTGGAACGCAACGAGATCGGGGGAGCCAACAGGATGTGCCGAGGCGGCGTTTCCGGCGCTGCGATGCGTTCGACCAGCAGGGAAACGGCCTTCTCGCCCATTTCCAGGGCCGGTACGTCCGCTGCCGTGAGCGGCGGGCGGAAGTCTTCGGCCCACGCCTTGGCCGCCACTCCGGTGATGGAGAAGTCGTACGGCACCTTGAGTCCGGCGTCCGCCAGTGCGCGCTGGATGCCGGGCAGGGCGGCCTCGTTGATGGTGGTGACGGCGGTGACATCCGGATGGCTGCGCAGGAGTGCCTCGGCGCCTTCCTGACCGGAGCGGCTGTCATCCCCGCACGGCACTTCGACACCGTCGAGGCCGCGTTCCGCCACGGCCGCCTCGAAACCCTCTCTGGCCCTGTGCGCGGGGCCGTAGCCGGCCGCGATGAGTTCCGGGGAACGAGTGACCAGGGCCACCCGGCGGTGTCCGAGATCGGCGAGGTGCCGCACGCTGTGCTGGACCAGGCCGGCGTAATCGACGTCGATCCAGGACATCTGGTGGTCGCCGGCCGTGTGCCCGATGCCGACGAAGGGCAGCCCGGCATCCTGCAGGCGCCCCACACGAGGGTCCTCCAGGCGGATCTCCATCAGAATGACGCCGTCCACGCGGCTCTCCGAGACCAACCGCTCGAAGGAACGGTCGTTATCCCCGCCGGAAGGGGACAGCAGCACATCCAGGTCGACCCGGGCGGCGGCGTCGACCACACTGGCGACGAAGTCCAGCTGCATGTGGGTGAGCCTGTTTCCGGCCGGTGGAATGACGAGACCGATGGTCCGGGTCCGGCCCTCCTTGAGGGCCCTCGCAGTCGCGTTGGGGCGATAGCCCAATTCATTGATCACGTCTTGGATACGCCTGCGAGTGCTGGTGGCGACGGGGCGTTTGCCGCTGAGGGCGTACGACACCGTGCTGCGTGACACGCCGGCCCGCCGAGCGATCTCCCCGATGTTCATGCAACTCCCCAGAACTTACTCGCGGGTCGCAAGGATACTCGCGCGGATCCGTTCGCCATCGGGGCAGGGAACGGTGTGTTCGGAAACCTTCGGTTGTCCGGTGGGAAGGAGCCGGAACGGTTTCACCGAGCTCCTGGCACGGCCTGCGCCACAGTCCTCTTCCTCCGGCTGGTCGCGGACCCGGCGGCGGGCACCGCCACGGATCCTGCCCCCGGACGGACACCCGGAAGACCAGCCCGACCCGGCATCCGGCCTGGCCGTCCCGCCCGTTGCCCCGCATGGACGTAGAGCGAATCGATTCCGCGCAAGTGCGTCGCCGGGATGCTAGACCAGCGGAGTGCGGGGTCGGTCCCGTGCTGCGAGGCGAAGGCGACACCGACACGAGGTCCGAAGCCCCACCGCTTCGGCCAGTGCTCTGCGAACCGGCTCTTGGCCATATGAGGTTGGCGGCTGTGTCCCTGCTCATCGGCATGTTGGGCAGCCACCCCGTGATCCGGGGCCGGGCCGCCGGGCAGACCCGCGCGGCCCGCCGCGTCCGTCCGACGGGAGGCGCGGTCGCTGACCGCCTGCCGCCACCCCGGAACCGTTCGAGTGCGCCGATCGGTCCCGAACCGCAGGAATCAGCCGTCGAATCGATTCCGCGACAAGGTTCGTATCAGTTGGTTCCGCACTCTTGACAGTCCGCGAACCCGGGAGCACCGTCTCCCCCCGGAACTCCTCTGCAATCTCGCTGCACGGCACCTTCAAGCGCTTCCGGATTGTCAGCGCCACCAACACGACCCGATCGGGTCGCGCCGGCACGATAGGGGGATCAGATGGGACTCATGCGTACCGCAGCGGTACGGCGTCGTGGCAGGCTGGACAACGTGCCGGACCGGGCACACGTGCCTGTGTCGGCGCGCTCGCCCGGCTCCCGGGCGGCGGTGTTCGCCCGGGTGGCGGCCGCAGCCGTGCTCGTCGCCGGCGCGCTGGCCGGTGCCACGGCCACGGCGGGTACGGCCCGTGCCGACACGTCCGGGCCGTGCGACATCTACGCGGCAGGCGCTACACCCTGCGTGGCGGCGCACAGCACGACCCGAGCGTTGTACGCCTCGTACAACGGGCCGCTCTACCAGGTCCGGCGTGCCTCGGACAACAGCACCCGGAACATCGGCGTCCTGAGCGCGGGCGGATACGCCGACGCCGCCGCCCAGGACTCGTTCTGCTCGGGGACGACCTGTCTCATCACGATCATCTATGACCAGTCCGGCCGCGGCAACAACCTCACCCAGGCGCCCGGCGGCGGTGCCGCGGGCGGCCCCGACAACCTCGCGAACGCGACCGCCGCGCCCACCATGGTGGGAGGTCACAAGGCCTACGGCGTTTTCGTGGCGCCCGGCACGGGGTACCGCAACAACCACACCAACGGCATCGCGACCGGGGACAACCCCGAGGGCATGTACGCGATCTTCGACGGCACGCACTACAACGGCGGATGCTGCTTCGACTACGGCAACGCCGAGACGGACAGCAACGACGACGGCAACGGCACCATGGAGGCCATCTACTTCGGCAACATCAGGGTCTGGGGCTACGGTTCGGGCAACGGCCCCTGGATCATGGCCGATCTGGAGAACGGCCTGTTCTCCGGGGTGAACCCGCGCTACAACGCGGGCGACCCGACCATCAACTACCGGTACACGACCGCCATCATCAAGGGCGGCCCGAACCACTGGGCGATCCGTGGGGGCAACGCCCAGTCCGGCGCCCTGTCCACCTTCTACGACGGGCCGCGTCCAGGCGTCCCGGGCTACAACCCGATGCGGAAGCAGGGTGCCATCATCCTGGGCACCGGCGGGGACAACAGCAAGGGCGCCCAAGGCACCTTCTACGAGGGCGTGATGACCTCAGGCTACCCGTCGGACGCCACCGAGAACGCGGTCCAGGCCAACATCACCGCTGCCGGATACAGCAACTCCTCCGGCGGGACGAGCACGGGCGCGCTGCACGCGGTGGGCGCGGGCAAGTGCCTGGACGTGCCTAATTCGTCCACCACGGCCGGTACCCAGCTACAGATCTGGGACTGCAGCGGCGGCGCCAACCAGACCTGGGCCCGCACGCCCTCCGGCCAGCTGACCGTCTACAGCGGCAGCAGCCAGATGTGCCTGGACGCGTACGACAACCAGACGTCCGCCGGTACCAAGGTGGTGACCTGGCCGTGCAACGGCGGTGCCAACCAGCAGTGGCAGGTGAACTCCGACGGCACCGTCACCGGCATCCAGTCCGGTCTCTGCCTCGACGTCACCGGCGCTTCCACCGCCAATGGCGCGCTGGCGGAACTCTGGCCGTGCAACGGTGGGTCCAACCAGCAATGGAATCTCGACTGACGTGACCGGCCCGTGGCCGGCTCACCACCGTAACGGGCCACTCGCCACCGGATACGGGCATCCGCGTGCCCGGCGCCCGGCGGCACCTCCCGGATCTTCCGACCGTCCGGCCGAATCGCCCGATCCCCCTCGCCCCGACCCGGCAGGGGGCGCGTCACGCAGGCGGCTTCGACGGCGAACAACGCCACAACACCGCCCCGGCGCCACCGGTCCCCACGCGCCACCACTGGAGGATGACGATGTCCGGAGCCAGAGCGCTCCGCGGCCTCTGGGCCGCCCCCGTAGCTGTGCTCGCCCTACTGGCCGGGAGCCTGGCCACGGCCGGGGCCACGTTCGCCGTACCGGCCGAGCGCCACGCTCCGGCCGCCGCCCTGTACGTGGCTCCGGGTGCGGATCCCGGCGGGGACGGCACCGCCGGACAGCCGTTCGCGACGATCGACCAGGCGCAGCGGCCCGCGCACCAGCTCTCGGCCGATGCGGACGTCGTGGTCTACCTGGCCGGGGGGACCTACCGGTTGTCCAAGCCGCTGACCTTCGGCTCCGGCGACGGCGGCCAGAACGGCCACACCATCACCTACCAGGCCGCGTCCGGGCAGCAGCCGGTCGTGACCGGCGCCCGTCAGGTAAGAAGTTGGCAGGTGCATGATCAGTCGAGCAACATCTGGTCGGCCCACATCGGCACCGGCGTGAACACGCGCCAGTTGTACGTGAACGGCAAGGAGGCGCCGCGGGCGGCGATCCAGGTGCCCCGCTCCGCCTTCACCTTCACCCAGACCGGCCTGACCGTTACCGACCCCTCCCTCGACTACCTGGCCGGTCTCTCGGACAAGAGCCACATGGAAGTCGAGAGCGTCAACTCCTTCACCGACCGCTACGCGCCGGTTCAGTCGATCAGCGGCCGAACCATCACCATGCAGCAGCCCGCCTGGAACAACAACTCGTGGGGCTACGACACCATCAACGCGCCGTTCGCCGGCGGGACCATGTATGTGGAGAACAACTACGCGTTCCTCAAGCAGGCCGGACAGTGGTACCTCGACTCGTCCACCGGCGATCTGTATTACCGGGCCCAGCCGGGGCAGAACCCCAACACCCTCGATGTCGAACTGCCCCAATTGCAGAGCCTGCTCGGCATCAGCGGCAGCTACGGCTCACCGGCGACCGGCCTGGGATTCGCCGGCATCCGGTTCACGGGAACCTCCTGGCTCGGCCCGAGCGGATCCGACGGCTACGCGGACCAGCAGAGCGGCGCGCACATCACCGGCGTCCACGCGATGCCCGCCAACTGGCTGAGCACCTGCAAGTCGGGCTGTACGCAGTTCGAGGCCACCCGTAACCACTGGGTGCAGATGCCAGCGGCCGTACAGGTCTCCGCCGCCACCGGCATCACGTTCTCCGGCAACACCTTCTCCGAACTCGGGCAGGCCGGACTGGGCGTGGGCAACGACGGTGCCGCCACGGCCTCCGGCACCGGACTCGGCGCGGGCGACATCACCATCACCGGCAACACGTTCACCGACATCGCAGGCAGTGGCATCCAGGTCGGCGGGATTCAGCCGGACGCGCACCACCCCGGCAACCCGCAGATGACCAACCATGACATCACCGTCAGCAACAACCGGGTGAGCGGGGTGGGCACCGACTACAAGGAAAACGCGGGCATCCTGTCCACCTACGTCACGAACGCCACGATCACCCACAACCAATGCGACCACCTTCCCTACGACGGGATCGACATCGGCTGGGGCTGGGGCATCAACGACCCGGGCGGCAGCCAGGACTACGTCAACCGGGGAACGTACGCCTATCAGCCCGTCTACAGCACGCCCACGACGCTGAAGAACAACACCGTCTCCCACAACCTGGTCTTCGACACCAAGAAGGCGATGTTCGACGGCGGCAGCATCTACAGCCTGTCCGCGAGCCCCGGCTCGGTGATCAGCGGCAACTACATGTACGGCAACAACCACACCACCGCGCTGTACCTCGACGAGGGATCCCGGTACCTGACAGTGTCCCGCAACGTGGTGCAGGACGCCGGTAACTGGGCGCTCACCAATGCCAACGGGAACAACCACACCGACGACAGCACCTTCTCCGGCAACTGGTACAACGGCGGCAACACGTACGTGGCCACCGGTCCTCCGCACAACAACATCCTCACCGGCAACGTCCTGGTCAGCGGCACCAACTGGCCGCAGGGCGCCAAACAGGTCATCCAGCAGGCGGGCGTCCAGTCCTCGGGTGGCGGTGGTGGCGGCTTCCCCACCGGCTACCACCAGCTGGTGATCGGCAGCAACAGTCTGTGCCTGGACGTGTACGGCGACTCCACCGGTGCGGGCGCCGCGATCGACCAGTGGACCTGCAACGGGCAGAGCAACCAGCAGTTCGAGTTCGTGCCGGCCTCAGGCGGCTATGGGCAACTGCGGGCGCAGCATTCCGGACACGTCGTGACGGTGTCGGGCGGCTCCACGGCCGCCGGTACGCCCGACATCGTGCAGCAGCCTCCGGACGGAGCGGCCGGCAGTCTGTGGCTGCCGGTACGACAGCCCGACGGCTCGTACGCCTTCCAGAACAAGAACAGCGGTCTGTGCCTTGACATCCACGGCGGCGGCAGCAGCCTCGGCCAGCAGCTCGACCAATGGCCCTGCAAGAACACCGCCGGCAGCAACCAGGACTTCACCCCCCGCTGACCGGCCCGCGCCCGGGCCCTCGCTCCCGACCGGCACGAACCAGGCAGGAATTCCGTGTCGACGCCGGGCAGTGCCGACAGGCCCGCACGGACCGGCGGCTCGTTCACCACATCCACCGTCCCGCACCAGTGAGGAACGCTGATGAAGAAGTACTGGGCCCCCTTGGCCGCGGCGCTGACGGCCGCGCTCGGCATGGGCGCCGCATTGCCCGCGACCGCCGCCACCAGCACCGAGGCGCCTCCTCCTGCCGCGCGGGCCGCCGCGCCCGCCGGCTTGCGGCTGATGCCGTTGGGCAACTCGATCACCTGGGGCGTCGGCAGCCCGTCCGGGAATGGTTACCGGGGCTTTCTGTGGAACCGTCTGGCGGCCGAGGGGCACGCCGTGGACTTCGTCGGCTCGGGACGCAGCGGGTCCATGTCCGACCCGGACAACGAAGGCCACTCCGGCTGGCGGATCGACCAGATAGCGGGCATCACGGACTCCGTGCTGGCCCGCTACCGGCCGAATGTCGTCACCCTGGAAATCGGCACCAACGATCTCAACGGCAACTATCAGGTCCCGACCGCCCCCGACCGGCTCCGTGCACTCATCGACCAGATCACGAGGGACGCGCCCGACGCGACCGTCCTCGTCGGCACCCTGATCGTCTCCACCAGCGGTACCGAGGAGGCCCACCGGCCCGCGTTCAACGCCAAGCTCCCCGGAATCGTCCGGGACGAGCAGACCGCCGGCAAGCACGTACGCCTGGTGGACATGAGCGCTCTGACTGCCGCGGACCTGTCCGACGCCCTGCACCCCAACGACAACGGCTACCGCAAGATGGCGGACGCCTTCAACGCGGGGGTCCAGGCCGCGGACGCGGCGGGCTGGATCAAACCGCCCCGTCCCGTGCGCGGCCAGGTGCGGCATTCATCAGCGGCGGACCGCACTTCCGGTCCTGGGCTCCGCGAATCGCGTAGGTGAACGTCACCCGCCGCACCGGCACCACGCCCGGCGGATGCGCCCCGGGAGTGGGCGCCTCCTTCCGCAACCCGGCCCAGGAGTGATGAATCATGCCCGTGTCCACTGCGAGAGCCAGGCGACGGTTGTCGCTGTCCCCGCGGATGTCCTTGCGCAGAACATTGACGCTCATCGTC
This sequence comes from Streptomyces sp. NPDC007983, assembly GCF_042958345.1. Taxonomy (NCBI): domain Bacteria; kingdom Bacillati; phylum Actinomycetota; class Actinomycetes; order Kitasatosporales; family Streptomycetaceae; genus Streptomyces; species Streptomyces sp. NPDC007983. The sequence goes on along the minus strand of NZ_JBIBJI010000034.1, from coordinate 40,133 downwards.
TCGGTCGTGCTGCTCACCGCGGCCGTTCCCCTCGTCTCCCTCGGAACGGCGCAACCCGCCGCCGCACTCGGCAACGGGCTCGCGCTGACCCCGCAGATGGGTTTCAACGACTGGAACGCGTACGGCTGCAATGTCTCCGAGTCGCTCATCAAGTCCACCGCGCAGGCGATGCACACCAACGGCATGCAGGCGGCGGGCTATTCGTACGTCAACATCGACGACTGCTGGATGACCCACAGCCGCGACTCCGGCGGCCGCTTGGTGCCGGACCCGGCCAAGTTCCCGGACGGCATCAAGGGCACCGCGGACTACGTGCACTCGCTGGGGCTGAAGCTGGGGATCTACGAGGACGCGGGCACCGCGACCTGCGCCGGGTATCCGGGCAGCCTGGGGCACGAGACCACGGACGCGCAGTCGTTCGCTTCCTGGGGCGTGGACTATCTGAAGTACGACAACTGCAACAACACAGGGGCGCCCGCGCGGACCCGGTACACCGTGATGCGTGACGCCCTGGCGGCCACCGGCCGGGCGATCCTGTTCAGCCTGTGCAACTGGGGCCAGGAGAACGTGTGGACCTGGGGCGCGGGGGTGGGCAACAGCTGGCGCACCACCGGGGACATCAACGCCAGCTTCTCCAGCATGCTGTCGATCTTCCACAGCAACGTGGGGCTGGCCTCCTACGCCGGTCCCGGCCACTGGAACGACCCGGACATGCTGGAGGTCGGCAACGGCTCGATGACGGCCACCGAGAGCCGCAGCGAGTTCAGTCTGTGGGCGGAGATGGCCGCGCCGCTGATCGCGGGCACCAACATCCCCTCGGCCAGTGCGGACACCCTGTCCACGCTGACCAACTCCCGGGTGATCGCGGTGGACCAGGATCCCCTGGGCAAGCAGGGCACCATGGTCTCCTCCTCGGGCGGCCTGGACGTGCTGGCCAAGCCGCTGGCCAATGGGGACGTGTCGGTGGCGCTGTTCAACGAGACGGGCTCGACGGCGACCATCACCACCACCGCGGCCGCGATCGGGAAGACCGGTGCGTCCGCCTACGCGCTGACCGACCTGTGGTCGGGAGCGTCCTCGACCACCTCCGGCACGATCAGCGCCTCGGTGCCGGCACACGGCACGGTGATGTACCGGGTCGCGGGCGGCACCAGTGGCGGCGGCGGCACCAGCGTGACCGGCGCGCTGCACGCAGTGGGTGCCGGCAAGTGCCTGGACGTACCGGACTCGACCACGACCGCCGGCACCCAGGTGGAGATCTGGAGCTGCCACGGCGGGGACAACCAGATCTGGACGCACTCCACCTCCGACCAGCTCACCGTCTACTCCGGCAGCCGCCAAATGTGCCTGGACGCCTACGACAACCGGACCAACCCCGGGACGAAGGTGGAGATCTGGTCGTGCAACGGCCAGACCAACCAGCAGTGGACGCTGAACTCGAACGGCACGATCACCGGAGTCCAGTCCGGCCTGTGCCTGGACGTCACCGGAGGAGCCACGGCTGACGGAACCCTCGCCGAGCTGTGGACCTGCAACGGCAGCAGCAGCCAGCGCTGGACGCTGGGATGAGTCCCCCTCCGTGCCTCGGCCCAGCACCGGCCGGGCCCTCCCGCGGAGCCTGCCCGCCCCGGACGGCCGGGGGCCTCCGCATCGACCACTGGCAGCTTCGGCGCCGCCGTGGGGCGGCACCGCCACAGAGGAGGTCGCCATGATCGAACCAGCCGTCCATCCCCGGCGAAGGAGAGGGAAAGCCGTACTCCTTGTCGCCCTGGCGATGGCCCTGGCCGCGTTCGGCGCGCCGGCGTTCGCCACATCATCGCACCCCCGGACCACCGCCACCATCCACCCGGCGGCCCACCGCACGGCGGACGCGTCGCTTCCGTGTGACATCTACGCCGCGGGCGGTACGCCGTGTGTGACGGCGCACTCCACCACCAGGGCCCTCTTCGCGTCGTACAACGGGCCGCTGTACCAGATCCAGCGGTCCTCCGATCACAGCTACCGCGACATCGCGGTGCTCGGCGCGGGCGGATACGCCGACGCGGCTTCCCAGGTCTCGTTCTGCTCGGGCACGTCGTGCACGATCACCAAGATCTACGACCAGACGACCGAGCACAACGACCTGCCCATCTCCTGGGGCGGCTTCTGGAAGGGCCCTGGCCCGGGCGGATCCGACGTCGGGGCGGACGCCATGGCCCTGCCGGTGACCGCGGCCGGCCACCAGGTCTTCGGCGTCAAGGTCAAGCAAGGTGTCGGCTACCGGATCGACCACGCGAAGGGCGTGGCCACTGGTTCCCAGCCCGAAGGCATCTACATGGTGACGTCGTCGAACTACACCAACCAGTGGTGCTGCTTCGACTACGGCAGCGGGGAGAACTCCCACACCGACACCGGCAACGCCACCATGAACGCCATCTACTGGGGCAACGCCTGCTGGTTCAACGGGTGCACCGGCAACGGCCCGTGGGCCGAAGCCGATCTGGAGAACGGCATGTACCACACCAACACCGGCTCCAACAAGGACCCCAACAACACCGGTGTGCACTACCCGTTTGTCAGCGCGTGGCTGAAGAACAACGGCACCAGCAACTTCACCCTCAAATACGGCAACGGCAGTAGCGGCGGCCTGACCACCACCTTCTCCGGTCCCCTGCCGGGCGGTTACTCACCGATGAAGCTCGACAGTTCGGTCCTGCTCGGCACCGGGGGCGACAACAGTGTCTCGGGTACCGGCGAGTTCTTCGAAGGCGCGATGACGGCGGGCTACCCCTCCGACGCCACCGAGAACGCCGTGCAGGCCGCCATCACCGCCGCCGGCTACGGGGTGGGCGGCGGCGGTGGCAACACGACCGGTGCGCTGCGTGCGGTGGGTGCGGGCAGGTGCCTGGAGGTGCCGGGCGCGTCCACGACGCCGGGTACGCAGACCCAGATCCGCGACTGCGCCGGCGCGGCGAACCAGACCTGGTCGAAGACCGCCTCCCAGGAGCTCACCGTGTACTCCGGCGGCAGCCGGCTGTGCCTGGACGCCTCAGGCCGGGGCACCGGCCCCGGCACCAAGGTCATCACCTGGGCCTGCAACGGCCAGACCAACCAGCAGTGGAACCTCAACATGGACGGCACCGTCACCAACGCCCAGTCCGGCCTGTGCCTGGACGTGACCGGCGCCGCCACCACCAACGGCACCCCCGTCGAACTGTGGACCTGCAACGGGGGATCCAACCAGCAATGGTCACTGAGCTGACCTTGTGAGAGACCCGCGCTCGACACCGGGGCGGCATTCGACCGCCGCCCCGGCGGGCCACCGCGCCGCACCGCCCGAGCGGGGGAGCAGGACCCGTCCATGACGCGCGCCGCAGCACGGCGGCGCCGAACCGGGAGGAGGATCGGATGAGGTCGAGAGCGAGGCCCGGCCGGCTGGTACTGGCGGTCGGCATCGTCCTGGCGTTCGTGCTGTCATTGCTGTCGACGACCGCGAGCCGGGCCGCCGCGGGCGAGTCGCTGAGCGTGCACCTGGCGTCGACGCGGGGACCGTCGACCGGCGTGGGGGAGGGGTTCCTCTACGGCTTCACCCAGGACGGCAGCCAGCCGGCGGACCAGTTCATCCAGCCGCTGGGGATCAACGCCTTCCGCGGCGGCGGATGGTTCTCCGGCGGCTGGATCAGGGACGGCTACCAGTACGGCCCGGCCACCCGGGCCGACCTCGACTCGATCACCGCGCAGGCGAGACGGCTCACCCGGCCGCCCTATCACGCGCAGTACCAGGTGCTCGTGAGCGACATCTACGGCGCGAACGGCGGCCAGCCGTCGAACACGCGGTACCCGTGCGACAACGGCGACTGCTCCAACTGGGTCAGCTTCATCGACTCCACGGTGGGAGCGCTGCAGGCCTCGGGGCTCACGTTCGCCTACGACATCTGGAACGAGCCGGACATCTCCGCCTTCTGGACCCGAGGGGTGAACAGCACCCAGTACTTCCGGATGTGGGACACCGCCTACCGGGAGATCCGGCGCATCGCCCCCGGGGCGCAGATCGTCGGGCCGTCACTGGCATTCACCCCGCAGCGTAACCCGGGTGAATGGCAGACCTGGCTCGCGCACGTGAAGGCGGCCGGGACGGTGCCGGACATGATCACCAACCACAACGAGGGCGATGTCGACGACCCGGTCACCGTCGCGCGGACCCTGAACAGCGACCTGACCGCGGCGGGCATCGGTCCGCTGCCGCTGTCCTCGAACGAGTACCAGCCGGCCGACCGGCAGACCGCCGGGGTGACAGCGTGGTACCTGGCGCGGTTCGCGCAGTCCGGGTACACCAACGCGATGCGCGGCAACTGGGTGTGCTGCGTCACCCCGAACCTCACCGGAGTCCTCACCCAGAGCGGGGGCAGCTGGCAGCCGACCGGCAACTGGTGGGCGCTTCGGGACTACGCCGACATGACCGGCACCCTCGTCGACACCTCCGGCCAGGCCGGCTCGACGGCGATCTCGGCCTCCGAGGACTCCTCCGCCAAGCGAGCCGTGGCGGTCATCGGCGACTCGAACGGGTACACCGGCGCCGCGTCGGTGACCTTCGACGGGCTGGCGTCCGTGCCCTGGCTGGCGAACGCCGACGGCGTGCACGTCACCGTGCGCCGCATACCGGACCAGGCGCCGCTCGGCGCCCCCCAGACGGTGTACGACCAGAACGTGAGCGCCTCGGGCGGCTCGATCACCGTGCCGATCACGTTCCAGGGCGCGCACGACGCGTTCTCCGTCTACCTGACACCGGCCTCTTCCGGCGGTGGCGGCTTCCCGGACGGCTACCACCAACTCGTGGTCGCTTCCAACAGCCTGTGCGCGGACGTCTACGGCAACTCGAGCAGCGCCGGTGCCGCGATCGACCAGTGGACCTGCAACGGGCAGGGCAACCAGCAGTTCCGGTTCGTGCCCGCCTCGGGCGGCTACGGCGAACTGCGGGCCCAGGACTCCGGCCTGGACGTGGCGGTGGCCGGCAGTTCCACGGCGGCGGGCACCCCGGACATCGTCCAGCAGGCCCCCGGCACGGCCGCGGGCGGCCTCTGGCTGCCGCTGCCGCAGTCCGACGGCTCCTACGCCTTCCAGAACAAGAACAGCGGCCTGTGCCTGGACGTCTACGGCGCAGGCAGCAACCTCGGCCAGCAACTGGACCAGTGGCAGTGCAAGAACGGGCCGGGAACCAACCAGGACTTCTTCCTCCGCTGATCGATCTGCGAAAGGAACCCACCGTGTCACCATTCAGACGGCTGTTCCGGCGCCTGCGCGCCTCGACCGCCGTGCTCGCGGGCCTCCTCCTGACCGCCGGCGGGATCGTGGGCACGGCCGCCGCGCCGGCCCAGGCCGCGACCTCCATCACGATCAACGGCGCCTCCGGCGGCCGGACCTTCGACGGCGTCGGCGCGATCAGCGGCGGGGGCGGCAACAGCAGACTCCTGATCGACTATCCCGAGCCCCAGCGCGGCCAGATCCTCGACTACCTGTTCAAACCCGGCTACGGCGCCTCCCTGCAGATCCTCAAGGCGGAGGTCGGGGGTGACACCAACTCCACCTCAGGTGCCGAGCCCAGTCACCAGCACACCCGGTCCGACCTGAACTGCGACCGGGGCTACGAGTGGTGGCTCATGGAGCAGGCCAAGGCGCGCAACCCGGACATCAAGCTGTACGGGCTCGCCTGGGGGGCGCCCGGCTGGATCGGCGGCGGGAACTTCTGGTCCACCGACATGACCAACTACCTGCTCTCCTGGCTGGGCTGCGCCAAGCAGCACGGGCTGAGCATCGACTACCTCGGCGGGTGGAACGAGCGAGGCTACAACATCTCGTGGTACGAGCAGTTGCGCAGCGCGCTCAACAGCAACGGCTACGGCAACGTCAAGATCGTCGCGGCTGACTCGGACTGGAACGTGGCGAACGACGTCAACTCCAACCCGGCGTTCGCCGCCGCGGTGAGCGCCATCGGCACGCACTACCCCTGCGGCTACCGGTCGTCCCAGTCCAACTGCTCGGTGCCGTCGGCCGCCACGTCGTCCGGCAAGACACTGTGGGCGAGCGAGAACGGCTCGGACGACTACAACGGGGGAGCGCAGGCCGTGGCCCGCGGCATCAACCGCGGATACATCGACGGCCGGATGACCGCGTACCTCAACTGGCCGGTGGTCGCCGCCATCACACCCAACATCCCGTACCCCACCATGGGGCTCGCCCTGGCCTCGCAGCCCTGGTCCGGCCACTACGCGATCGGCAAGAACGCCTGGGTGATGGCACAGACCAGCCAGTTCACCGCCCCGGGGTGGCACTACCTCGACGCCTCCAGCGGCTACATCGGCGGCAACCGGAACAACGGCAGCTACGTCTCACTCAAGTCCACGAACAACTCCGACTACTCCACGGTCATCGAGACGATGGACGCCGACGGCGCCCAGACGCTGGACTTCAACGTCACCGGTGGGCTGTCCACCAAGACCGTCCACGTCTGGTCGACCGACGTCCGCTCCAGCAACCCGGCCGACTACTTCGTGCACACCACGGACATCACCCCGTCCGGCAGCGGCTTCAGCCTCACCGTCCAGCCCGGCCACGTGTACACCCTGACCACCACGACCGGTCAGGGCAAGGGCACCGCCACCGGCCCTGCCCAGGGCAAGCTGAAGCTGCCGTACAGCGACTCCTTCGACAGCTACGCCACCGGCGCCGAGGCGAAGTACCTCATGGACTGGCAGGGCGCCTTCGAGGCGGTGGGCTGCGGTGGTGGCCGCAACGGCAAGTGCGTGCGCCAGATGAGCCCGCAGAAGCCGATCACCTGGGACGCGCTGACCGATCCGCACGCCCTGCTCGGTGACGTGAGCTGGGGCAACTACACAGTCTCGTCGGACGTGCTGCTCGAACAGCCCGGATACGCCGAGTTGATCGGCCGCGGGGGCGGGCACGACTACGACCGCACCGGAGGACTGAACGCCTACCACCTGCGGGTGAGCGACACCGGCGCCTGGTCGATCCTGAACACGAACACAGGCGGCAGCGTCTCCACCCTGGCCCGCGGCACGACCGCGGCGCTGGGCACCAACCGGTGGCACACCCTGGGCCTCACCTTCTCCGGCACCACCATCACCGCCGTCATCGACGGTGCCACGGTCGGTTCCGTGAACGACCGCACCTGGGCGGGCGGGCAGATCGGCTACGGGACCAGCCAGGGCGAGACAGCGCAGTTCGACAACCTGTCCATCACCCCCGGCAGCGGCGGAAACGACGGCGGCACGACCGGCACGATCGTCGGGGCCGGCTCCGGCCGGTGCGTGGACGTGCCGAACCAGTCGCAGACGGCAGGCACCCAGGTGGAGCTGTGGGACTGCAACGGCGGCAGCAACCAGCAGTGGACGGACACCTCGGCCGGTGAGCTGCGGGTCTACGGCAGTTACTGCCTGGACGCGGCGGGCCAGGGCACCAGCCCCGGCACCAAGGTGGACATCTGGGACTGCGACGGCGGCAGCAACCAGAAATGGACGCTCCACGCCGACGGCACGATCACCGGTGTCCAGTCCGGCCTGTGCCTGGACGCCACCGGCGCGGGAACGGCCAACGGAACCTTGCTGCGGCTGTGGACCTGCAACGGCGGCAGCAACCAGAAGTGGACGCGCGACTGATCCGGTGACCGGCTGACGATCACCGACTCCCGCATCACCCCCGTCATCTCCCCCGAGAGGCCCCACATGTCTCCCTCTTCCCTGCCGGTCAGCCGGCGCCGACTGCTCACGGCGGCCGGCGCGGCCACGGCCTTCGGCCTGTTGCGGTTCGCCCCCGAGGCCGCCGCGACCGAAGGCCCCGGAAGCTACACCGCGAGCTGGTCCTCCGTGGACCAGCACCCCCCGGCCCCGGCCTGGTTCCAGGACGCCAAGTTCGGCATCTACTACCACTGGGGCGCCTTCAGCGTTCCCGCATTCGGGAACGAGTGGTATCCGCGCAACATGTACATCGGCGGCTCCGCCGAGAACCGGCACCACATCGCCACCTACGGCGACCCCTCGGCATGGCCGTACAACAACTTCATCGACGGCGCCCGCGACAAGGCCGGCAACCACGTGCAGTTCGCCCCCAAACCGGTCTCCCAGGGCGGCAAGTGGGATCCGGACGCCTGGGCGCAGCTGTTCAAGGCCGCGGGCGCCAAGTTCGCCGGCCCGGTCGCCGAGCACCACGACGGCTTCTCCATGTGGAACAGCCGCTCCAACCCGTGGAACTCGGTCCAGCACGGCCCCGGACTCGACCTCGTGGGGCTGCACGCGCGGGCCATCCGCGGGCAGGGGCTGAAGTTCATGGCCGCGCTGCACCACGCCTATCACTTCAACGGCTACTACGACCACGTGCCGTCCCAGTCGGACCCGGCGCTGCGCATCCTCTACGGCCAGCAGGGCTCGGCCGCGGAGAACAAGCTCTGGTACGACAAGCTGATCGAGGTCATCGACGGCTACCAGCCGGACCTGCTCTGGCAGGACTTCGACCTGAACCTGGTGCAGGAGTCCTACCGGCTCCAGTTCCTCGCGCACTACTACAACCAGGCGGTCTCGTGGAACAAGGACGTGGCTGCGACCTACAAGGACGGCCTCAACAACAAGGGTGAGGTCTTCGACTTCGAGCGTGGCGGCCCGGCAGGGCTGCTCACCCCCTACTGGCTGACCGACGACAGCATCTCCTCCTCCAGCTGGTGCTACACGGTGGGCATCGGCTACTACTCGACGCAGGCACTGCTCCACTCGCTGATCGACCGGGTCAGCAAGGGCGGCAGCATGCTGCTGAACATCGCTCCGATGGCCGACGGCACCATCCCCTCCGGGCAGCAGTCCATCCTGCTCGCCATGGGCGACTGGCTCGGCCGTTTCGGAGAGGCGGTGTACGCCACCCGCTCCTGGGCCAGTTACGGCGAGGGTCCCACCAAGATGGGCGGAGGCTCGTTCAGCGGACCGGTGGCCGGCAAACCGCAGGACATCCGGTTCACCCGCAGCCGGGACAACAAGGTCCTCTACGCCACCGCGCTGGGCTGGCAGGGCGCCACCACGACCATCACGACGCTGAACTCGAACCAGATCAACCTCAGCAGCCTGACGGGCGCGCAACTGCTGAACAACACGGCCGGCACCTACATCGACCTTCCCGCACCCGCCCAGGACGCCTCCGGCCTGCACCTCACCATGCCCTCGTCCAATCCGCCGTTCAGCGCCCTGGCGTACACGGTCAAGCTCACCTTCTCCGGTGAGATCCCCGTCCTGGGCGCGCCGGGCGGCTCCACGACCTGGGTGAAGATCGCCAACGTGACCAGCGGACTGGTGCTCGACAGCGGGGGCGACGTCGCCTCCGGCTCCAACCTCAAGCAGTGGAACTACGACGGCAGCGCCAATCTGCAGTGGCAGCTGATCGACCTCGGCAATGGCTACTACCGCATCATGAACCGCACCAACGGCATGGCCGCCGACAGCTGGGGCAACTCCGCCAACGGCGCTCCCGCCCGCCAGGAGGCGTGGAACGGTGGCAACAACCAGCAGTGGTCCCTCAACAGCCTCGGCGGCAACCGCTATCAGATCGTCAATCGGGGCACCGGCACCGCCCTTGATGGCAGTGGCAGTACCACCGCCGGCTCGACCGCGGTGATGTGGACACCGAACTCCAGCACCAACAACGAATGGACCATCACCGATGTCTGAGCGGTCACAGAGGCAATGCGACCCGAACGCGATCCGGCGAACCGATTCGACCTTTCGAGCGAACCCTCGAACAGGGACGACCGCCGCACACAGCACCTGTTCCCGACCGACCAATGCTCCAGCCCCCGACTTCGGAAGAAGGAGTGTATGAACCGCAAACGCCTCCTCGTGTCCATTGCGGCTGCGGTACTTCTCGTCCTGACCGCTCCGGGCGCCTCGTTCGGCAGCGGCCTCCGCGCTCCCGCGTCGGCCACGACCACCGGCGCCGTCCGGGCGACCGCCGGCTGCGGCAAGGCCCCCACGCTGACGAGTGGTACGCACACGATTCAGAGCGGCGGCCAGACCCGCAGTTACATACTGCGGGTACCTGCCGGCTACGACAGCGACCACCCCTACCGGCTGATCTTCGGATTCCACTGGCGGGGCGGCACGGCCAACGACGTCGACTCGGGCGGAACGGACGGGTACAACTGGTCCTACTACGGCCTCCGGCGGCTGGCGGACAACGCGAACAACGGCACGATCTTCGTCGCCCCCCAGGGCATCGGCAACGGCTGGGCCAACTCCGGCGGCCAGGATGTCGCCTTCGTCGACGCCATGGTCAGCCAGATCGAAGCGGGTCTGTGCGTTGACACCACCCAGTTGTTCTCCGCCGGCTTCAGCTACGGCGGCGCGTTGTCGTACGCCCTCGCCTGCTCCCGGGCCCAGGTCTTCCGCGCGGTCGCGGTCTACTCCGGCGCGAACCTCAGCGGGTGCAACGGCGGCACCCAGCCCATCGCCTACATGGGCCTCCACGGAATAAGGGACAACGTGCTGCCCATCGCGTCAGGACGGGAACTGCGCGACACCTTCGTCCGCAACAACGGCTGCACCCGGCAGAACCCGCCCGAGCCGGTCTACGGCAGCCTGACGCACATCATCACCACCTACTCCGGATGCAGGTCGGGATATCCCGTCGTCTGGGCCGCGTTCGACGGAGCGGGCCACGACCCCGGTCCCATAGACGGTTCCACCGGTGACGGCTGGCGCACGTGGACGTCAGCAGCGGTGTGGCAGTTCTTCACACAGTTCGGCTCGGATTCGCCACCGCCCTCCGGCAATCAGGAGATCGTCGGCCAGCAGTCGGGGCGCTGCCTCGACATCAACAACTCCACCACGGCCAACGGCACTCAGGCACAGCTGTGGGACTGCAACGGCGGCTCCAACCAACGCTGGACCTACACCGCCGGAAAGCAGCTGGTTGTCTACGGCAACAAGTGCCTGGGCGTCTCCGGTCAGGCAGCGGGCAACGGCACGCCCGCGGCGATCTGGGACTGCAACGGACAGGCAGACCAGCAATGGAACATCAATGCCGACGGCGCGATCACAGCAGTGCAGTCGGGGCTCTGCCTGGACGCCAACGGTCAGGAGACCGCCAACGGGACCAAAGTCCAGCTGTGGAGTTGCACGGGTGGTACGAACCAGCGCTGGCGCCTGGAGAACTGAGAGACCGGGGCCAGGCACGGCATCGTGCGGGCCTGGCCCCGCAGACTTCGATGGCTTCATCCGGGGGCGCAAAACGGATCGACGACCTCAAGACGCTCAGCAGGGCATCTTGTTCGTTGGGGTCCGGTTCGGGGCCTGTGTGCCGGCGGCGGCTGGCCGAGTGGCAGGCGGCCGGTGTCGGGGATGAGCTTCAGCGGGTGTTGCCGGACCGGTTGCGGGCGGCGGACCGGCTGGACCGCTCCCGTGTCACGGTCGACGTCTCGCATAGGCAGGCCAAGGGGGGGCGAAGCCGCCCAGAAGTGGGTCCGAGCCCGGGTTGACCGCGCGCGGCCGGCTCGAAACACCATGTGCTGGCCGACGGAAACGGTATTCCGTTGCAGGTGTCGTTGACCGGCGCCCACCGCAAGGACGCCACCCAGCTCCTGCCCCCCTTGGTGTCCCCCTATGTGTCCCTTGTGATGGTGGCCATGTTGGTTTGTTGGTGTGGGTGTGTTGGGGTGGGTGTTAGAAATGGGGGTGGTTGGTTGGTGGTCTGGTTTTGGGCGGGGTGTGTATTGAGTGGGTTGTTGTTGGGTGGGTCGTGTTTCGGCGTGTTCGGGGGGCGTTGGTCGTGGTTCTGTGGGATGGGCATGCTCGCTGGTATGGAGGAATGGGTCGCCGGAGAAGGGGCTGTGGTTCATATCTGGAGAGTGGAAGCTTTTCGGTACGGCGGTGGGGCGGTGGGGCGGTGGGGCGGTGATGATCCGTACCTTCCGAGCCGGTGACGGCACTGTCGGCGCTGTTATCGGTCCCGTCGGCCTTGGTGATGGGCGTTCGCGGATTGCGGGAGGGGCTCGTCGAGGATCCGCGCCCGTGGGCCGGGGTTCACTTTTTCCAATCTCTGGCCCCGGGGGGAGTTGTGGCGTGAGCCCGTGATGGGCCTGCTGGTTGCCGGGGGTGGTCTTGGGTCTAGGTGGCGTGGGTTGCTGGTTCGCGGCGTGTGTGCTGCTGGAGAAGGTCACCGGCTGCTGCCGCGGGCCCCCGCCCGGCCCCCGCCCGAACCTCCGTCCGGCTTTTGTCGGGTTCGTGGGCCGGTTGTGTGTTCGTTGGTTCAAGCACGTTTTCCCTGAGGCCTGTGTGTTTGTTGTCGTGGGTTTATTGAAAGTTGAGGATAGGACTGTATGTTTCAGCGTCAGATGGCTTCTTCTGTTTTGGCTGTTCATTGTGATCGGTTGCGTCCGGTGGATCGGTTGATTCCGCGGGCTGCTGCGTTGCCGGAGCCTTCCGGTGGTCAGGAGTTGTTGGAGGTCGAGGGTGCGTATGGATTGCTGACGCATACCCGGGTGGGTGTCGACTCGCTGGAGGCGGTGCTGGGTCCGTTGGACCGCTGGGAGCTTGAGCCGCGGGTGTGTGGGCCGGAGGGGATGGCGGCTTTGCTGACGCGGTGGAACCAGTATATGGAGGGTCATGCGCAGCGTCCGGGGGTGGATTCGATGGCTGCTGTCGAGTGGCCCAGCCGGGATGTTGCGATGACCGCGGTTTTGCGTTCTTTTGGTTTCGTGCCGGAGTTCGTGATGATCGGGCAACTGAAGGACAGTCCGTTGATGCCCGAGCCGGGCAATGTCAAGGTGCGCCGGGCTACCGCTGAGGATACCGAGGAGGTGTGTGAGCTGCAGATGGTGGAGACCCGGTTCGATGCTGCCATCAGTGGCGCGGTGGAGCGTTCTACCACTGAGGCGTTGTTGCGTGCGGAGATCACTGAGCAGCTCGCGCTGGATCATCCGCTGGTCTGGGTTGCGGAGTATGAGGGCCGGATCGTGGGGGTGCACCGGGGTCAGGAGCCTTCCGAGCCGCAGCAGGCATGGCTTGCGACGAAGATCGCTACCACTCCGGTTGCTCATCTGGTCGGTACTGCTGTCAGGCAGGAGTACCGGGGGCTGGGGGTTGGCACGTCCATGGCCAATCATGCGCATACCGAGCTGAATGCCATGGGTATCGGGGCGGCGGTCGGCTACCACGCGATGTTCAACCCGATCTCGGTGCCGTTCTGGCACCGTCACGGGTGGCGGCCGCTGTGGCACCGCTGGATGCGCACACCGGCCCTGTGACCGGCGCTGTAGACCACGACCGTTACGAGCCCTGTGGAGATGATGATGCTGGTCAAGGCGTTGGAGGAGCGGGCCGAGGCCGTTGCGGACTGCCCCGCGCTGGAATGCGAGGGTGTGGAGCTGACGTTCCGCCAGGCGCATGAGCGGGCCAACCGGCTCGCCCGTCACCTGGTCGCCCGGGGGGTGGGGCCGGACCGTGTGGTGGCGGTGATGCTGCCTCGTTCCACGGATTTGCTGGTGACGCTGCTGGCGGTGCTCAAGGCCGGCGGGGCCTACCTCGTGCTCGACCCGGAGTACCCGTGCGAGCGTCTGGCCTTCCAGGTCCGTGACGCCGCCCCGGTCGTCCTGGTGACGTCGTCCGCCATCGATGCCGGCCGCTGTGAGCTGGGTGTTGCGCGTATTGTGCTGGACGATCCCGCGACGGCCGGCACGCTGGCCGCGCTGCCGGGCGGTCATCTCACCGACGCCGAGCGGAGCGCCCCGCCGGGCCCTGAGGACCTGGCGTATGTCATCTACACCTCGGGTTCCACCGGCACGCCCAAGGGGGTCCAGATCCCGGTACGGGCTCTGCACAACCTGATGGAGGCGATGCAAGAGCACTTCTTACTCGGGCCGGGGGAGCGGATGCTGCAGGTCACCACTCCGACCTTCGACATGTCGGTGCCCGAGCTGTTCTTCCCGTATTACACCGGTGCCTGCGCGGTCATCGCGCCGCGGGCCACTGGGCAGGATCCGCGGGAGCTGGGCGACCTGATCGTGGGCCGGAAGATCAGTTTGGCCCAGGCCACCCCGACTCACTGGCACATGCTGGCCACGGTCAGCCCTCAGGCGCTGCGCGGGCTGCGTATTGTCATCGGCGGAGAGGCGTTCTCGCAGAAGCTGGCGGCGACGCTGCTGGATCTGGGCGCTGAGATCATCCAGGGATACGCGCCCACGGAGACCACCGTGTGGTCCACCGTGCATCCGGTCACCGTGCCCGAGGACGCGGCCGTCATCGGCAGGCCTTTGCGCAACACCCGCCTGTACGTCCTCGATCAGGAGCTGGCGCCGGTCGAGCCCGGTGCCGAGGGAGAGCTGTTCATCGCCGGTTCGGGTGTCGCCCGCGGCTACCTCAACCGGCCTGAACTGACCGCCGAACGCTTCCTGCCCGACCGGTTCCACAACAGTGACAGTGACAGCGGCAGCGGCGGTGAGGGCGGCGGTGAGGGCGGCGGCGGTCAGGGCCTGATGTACCGCACGGGTGACCTGGTACGGATGCGTCCGGATGGTGCTGTGGAGTACATCGGCCGCACCGACCACCAGGTCAAGCTGCACGGTTTCCGGATGGAGCTGGGCGAGGTCGAGGCCGCCCTGGAACGCTCGGGGGACGTCGGGCAGGCGGTCGCCACCGTCCGCGAGGACCGGCCCGGCGACCGGCGTCTGGTGGCGTATGTGACTCCCGCGCCCGGCCGCGTGCCCGACACCGTAAAGTTGCGTGCCTCCGTGGCGGACACGCTGCCGCTGTACATGGTGCCCTCCGCCGTGGTCGCTGTGGATGTGTTTCCCCTCACTGCGCACGCGAAGATCGACCGCAAGGCCCTGCCGGCCCCTGTCGTCGAGCAGGCCGCCATGGTCGAGACCCACCTCACGCAGTCGGAGCTGATGCTCAGCCGGCTGTTCGCCGAGGTGCTGGGAATCGAGCAAGTGGGCCCTCGGGAGAGTTTCTTCGACCTGGGCGGTTCCTCGGTGCTCGCGGCACGGCTGCTGGCGCGGGTGCGCTCGGAGATGGACCTGGATCTCTCGATCCGGATGCTGGTGGAGTCTCCGACACCGGCCGAGCTGTCCCGGCGGCTGACCGGTGAGGAGCCGCAGGACTCCTTCGAGGTCCTGCTGCCGCTGATGACCAAGGGCACCGCACGTCCGTTGTTCTGCATGCGCCATCTCGGCGGCACGGCCTGGTGTTACGGCGTCCTGGCCCAGCACTTCAGCCTGGACTACCCGATCTACGGCCTCCAGTCGCACACCTTCCAGGAGTTCGAGACCCCTGTCGACACCATCGCGGCCATCGCGGCGGACTACGCCGACCGCATCGCCGGTGTGCAGGCCCGCGGCCCGTACCGCCTCCTGGGCTGGTCCTTCGGCGGCATCCTGGCCCATGCCGTGGCCACCGAGTTCCAAAAGCGCGGCGAGGAGATCGAGTTCCTGGGGATATTCAACATCGATCCCCACCTCACGCAGAAGGAGGACCGCGACGAGCAGGGCCTGATCGAATTGATCCTCCAGATCAACGGCAAGGACCTCGCCGACTACCAGCGTCCCCTGCGCTACGAGGACATCGCCGAGTTCGCCGACATGGCCACGAACTACGCCTGGCGGGGCCGCAAAAGCGCGGCGGAGACCTTCGTGGGGACCATGCTGACCGACCTTGGCGCCTGGCGGGAGCACCGGCCTGAGAAGTACAGCGGCACCATGCACTTCTTCGCCGCCGATCCCAGCCCGGTGGCCGAGGCGGCTTCCAGCGGGGCCTGGGAGCCCTACGTCGCCGGCGACATCGTCCGCCACGAACTGGGTTGCGTGCACGAGGAGATGCTCAGCAGTCCCCGCGTGCTCCGCCAGGTCGCCGAGATCGTCAGCGGTCACCTGACCAACTGACCGGCCGGCAGCCACCCCATCCGCGACCGCCTGGGCATCGACATCGGCGCCACCAAGGGTGGCGCCGCGCGGCGGAACGCGAGGCCGCCACCGTGCGCGAGGCCGCCTTCCGCTCCCCCGCCGGCCACGGCCGACGGGGGAGCGGACCCGGCGGCCGCCCCGGACCCGCTCGCCCGGCACGCCCGCGGGGGTCCGCGCCGACCCTGGCGCGGCGGCGCCCGCCACCCGGACGTCGCCCCCTGGCCCGGCCGCTGCCTGGGTCGGCCACCGTCTGGCCCGGCCACCGTCTGGCCCGGCCACCGTCTGGCCCGGCCGCCCTGCTTGCGCCGGCCGCCCCGGCTGGGCCGGCGCCGACCTGAGCAGTGCCCTGCGGGATGGTTCGGCACCACGGAAGGGGTGGCCCTGTGCCGACGACGGCGACCCGCCGCGCTCGCCTGGGCGCACACGGCGGGCCGCACCGGCGTGCGATACGTCGGGGCCTACCGGCGTCGGCGGCCGAATCCCGCTCGGCGGCAGGCCGCTGCCGGACCCGTCCCGCGGCTTCCGCGAGACCGGCCATCTGATCCTGGACCGCAGCGGGGAGCGGCACGCCCGCGGACGCCGTGGACGCCGTGGACGCCGTGGACGCCGTGGACGCCGTGGACGCCGTGGACGCCGCGGACGCCGTGGACGCCGTGGACGTCACGGGCGTCCACGGGCTAGGCACGGTCACCGAGCCCGCCCGGACCCGGGTGCGCCCAGGTGCCGAATGCGCCATGCCCGTAGGGGGCCCTTTCCCTGCCGGCCACCGCCGACAGGGGAAACCGCCGGAAAAGACAATCCTGCCCCCCCCTCGGGCATTCACATAAAACACGGGCCGTTCATTACGGGCGTATTTCGGGCGGATGGACGATAACGCGGTGATCGACCGTACGGCGATGGAGCACAATGCGGCCGGCCCACCGCCCCGAACGTCCCCCGGCTAACCACGGTCACACGGCAAATTAGGGATGTTCTAGGGGGGTGATCAGGGGGTCTGGGCAGCGGTCGGGCGACAAGACTGGACCGGGTAGGGCGAACCATCTGCCCTTTACGGGCTGCCTGTCTGCTGTCGCCTTCGAAGGGACGACGACACATGTTGCGCACGGACCTGCTCCGGCCGCTTTCCGGACCGCTGGTGCGGCAGACCAGGCAGCCCGGCGCGAAGGTCGCCTACAGCGATGCCCACCGGAGCGTGACCCATGCCGGTCTAAAGGCGCGTACCCGCCGACCGGCCGGACACCCGGCGGGAGTCGCGCACTCACCCCCCCCACGGTCGCATCGCGCGGCCGCCACCGCTCTTCCCCAGCCTGCCCCACGCCCACGCGTCCCCGCCCCTGCCCCGCTGCACGGCCTCCTCGACACCCGGCCCGCCGGACCCCGCCGAGAGGCCCGGAGCTACGCGGCCACCTGGCAAGGCCCACGCCGCGCAGCGTACGCAGCCCCCTCCCCGGAACACCCGAAGCCCCGGGCCTCTCAGGGCCCCCTTTCACCGACACCGACCGGCCCCCGCCCCCGGCCCCTCCCACCCCTGATCCCTCCCACCCCTGATCCCTCCCACCCCTGATCCCTCTCATCCCTGATCCCTCCCACCCCCTAGCCGTTCCGAGGATCCGTGTATGTGTCCCATCGCCACAAAATCCGGAGTTGATCCTGTGAAAGCCATCGGAGCTCAGGACCTGGACGTAGAGCTCCGGCGCAAGGAGACGCCCGGGATCGGGAGCGTGACCCACCTCAACAACGCCGGTGCCGCACTCATGCCCGCCCCCGTGGTGCGCGCGATGACGGCACACCTGGAACTGGAGGCGCGGCGCGGCGGGTACGAGGCCGCCGAGATCCGGCAGGAGGCACTGAACCTGCCCTATGCCGCCGCTGCGCAGATCCTGGGCTGCGAGCCGGGCGACATCGCCATCACCGACAGCGCCACCCGCGCCTGGAGCCTGGCCTTCTACTCCATTCCCTTCCAGCCGGGGGACCGCATACTCGCCTCCTCCGTCGAGTACGGCAGCAACTACCTCTCCCTGCTGCACGTGGCGCGCCGCGCCGGTGCCTGCGTCGAGGTGCTGCCGAACGACGAGTTCGGCCGCGTCGATGTGGCCGCCTTGCGGGCGATGCTCGATGACCGGGTGAAGGCCGTGGTGATGACGCACGTGCCCAGCCATTGCGGCATCGTCAACCCGATCGCCGAGATCGGCGCCGCGGTCCGCGACAGCGGCGCGCTGTACCTGGTGGATGCCTGCCAGTCGATCGGGCACCTGCCGATCGACGTGCGGGAGGTGGGCTGTGACTTCCTCTCCGCCTGCGGGCGCAAGTACCTGCGCGGCCCGCGCGGCACCGGGCTCCTTTATATGAGTCCGCGGGCTGCCGAGAGCGTCGATCCGCTGATGGTCGGTCTGGACGGCGCGTGCTGGCTCGGAGGCGGCCACTACACGATCGCCCCGGGCGCCAAGCGGTTCGAGACCTGGGAGGTGAACGCCGTGGCCCGCATCGGCCTCGGTGCCGCCCTCAACTACGCGCTGGAGACCGGGATCGGGGCGAGCTGGGCGCGGATCGCCGAACTGGGCCGAACACTGCGCCGGGAACTGCACGCCATCCCCGGCGTCGAACTGCTCGAGCGGGTGGACGACGAAGGGGAGCTGGCCGGCATCGTCGGTTTCACCGTCGACGGCCACGAACCCGAGCAGATCCGACAGGCGATGCGCCGGTCCGACGTCAACCTGTGGGTCTCCAGGTCGAACACGGCCTGCGTGGACATGGAGGACCGCAAACTGGAGCAGACACTGCGCGCGTCCGTCCACTACTACAACACGCACCAGGAGATCCAGCAGCTGAGCTCCGCCCTCGGGGACTTCCTCGGCCACCCCCGCAAGCACACCGGCCGCCCGGGATAAGCACCGCGGCCACACCCCCGGCACATCCGACGAGATCGCGGCCGCGAGCAGTCCGTGAGCCCGGCGCCATGCACCACCTCCCGGACAGCCTGCCGGCCCCGCCTGGCGGGCGCCGTGTGATCCCGGCCGGCTTGTTCTTCGATCAAGCCGCCGACCCCGTTCACGGCGCAAGACCACGAGCCTGCGCCATGCCCCCTACTCCACGGCCACGAACACCGGCAGCGCCTCCCGGGCGACCGCAAACCCTCAAGGTGGCCCGATGACCGACCAGAGCTACGAGGAAGGCGACGACACCGAAGTGCACAGGACCGCTGCGCCGGAGGCGGTGCCCCTCACCTTCCCCGGGCCACCTCGGCAACGGTGTGTGCCGAGGGCTGGACCCGGTCGGCCATCCGCCGCATGCCGGCCGGCGTGGTCGAGGCGCCTCGCGGCCACATCCGCGAACCCGGAACCAGCCGGGGGTGCCCGCCCCGCCGTTGCGCCCCAAGCGCGGACCTTGCCCGGATGACCGAGGGCCCGCCCGACGTCCAGGCAGCCGCCCAGGCCGCCATCGACACCCCTGAGGGCATCGGCCGCCTCGCCTACGGGACCGAGGTCCCGCTGCCCGCCACCGGCACGTGGAACGCGCCCGGCAAGCGTGCCCCCTCCGGGGGCCGGCATCGTGCTCACTGCCCCGCAGGACGAGGCGCCGCTGCTGTTCATCGAGGTCGGCAACTGCCACAAGTTACGCACAGGAGATTGCCGACAGGCTGGAGAAGTACGCAAGGAGCGCCCGATATAGCGCACCTGCCGGACGGCTTCCGTGGGCTGTCCGGGCGATGTGGCGCACTCGCCCGTGCTGCTGGTGTGCAACCGCATCGGCGACCGCAACCCCCAACGCACGATCCCGCGCCTGATCGACCTCCCTCAATCACCTGTGGCAGGGGGAGCGGTTCGAGGACCACCACCTGCACGACCAGAAGATCCCGATCGTCGTGCCCGGGCTGCGCAACCTGCGCGAGCACGGCCCGGCCGGTTCGGTGTTTCTCCGCTTCGGCCGCGACCACATGCAGCCCCTGGGGGAGGCAACCGCCGCCGCGAAGCGGCCGAGGCCCGGCAAGCGGGCCGGTAACCAGGCCCGCCGGGGGCAGTGCAAGGAGCAGCTGCGCCGCGCGGGCCGAACAGCGGAAGACCAAGCGGGAAGCGCGCCGTCCGGTGTGCGCCGACTGCGGCGCGAAGTTCACCGACGAACGGTGGAAGGCCACCGGACCCGCACCGGCTGGGGCACACCGCGCGACGCCCACCCGCACCTGTGCGACGCCTGCAAGCACCGGGCCGTCACCACCGAACCCCGAGCCGGGCAGCCCGAGCACGAACCCCAGGAGCGCGACCGGACCCGCGCGGTCAGCGGCGGCTGCACGGCCGTACGGGCGGGACGGTGAGCGTATCTCCGGGGCGGGCAGCATGCGCGTCGCCGGCCTGCGCACGAGCCCGGCCTGGGCCGCGGTGCACTGCGCCGGGTGCAAGCGGTGCGCGCCTGCGGGCGTTCGCATAATGGCCCGCGCTCGCGGTCACGCTCGTCCCCAGGGGCTGACGGTGTGAGGCTGCGGCGAGTGCGAGGGGGACACCGGCGTCTACACGGCGGGCGGCGAGCTCAGCTTCTGGTGAGAGACGGCGGCGGAGATCACCACACCCTGCCACCTGGGGTGAGAGATCCGCCTACGACTTGACGCGGAAGCAGCCGTAGAGGCAGACCTGTTCCGGGCCCTTCACCAGGCGCACGTCGAGGGTGTACTGGTTGCCTTCGTCGAGGTTGCCGGTCTGCCACGGGGTCGTGCAGGGGGAGGAGCGCTTTCGCGTGGAAGCCTCGCGGATCAGCCGGCCCGGCTCCGAGACGGTCCCCTCGATGCCCCACCCGTCGGCCGCGTCGTCCCCTGGCCCGCAGCGCGTCTCCGGGGCCCGTTCCCCACCGGGGCCGCGTTCCAGTTCACGTATCCGGCGTCGTCGCCGTCGGCGTAGAGGTAGACGACCACCGCTTTCCCCGCCTGATACCAGCTGGACCGGTAGGTGAGCCGGGGTGTGGCCGCTGCGATGAGCTCGGCCGGCGTGGATCGGGTCTGCCCTGGCATGACTCGGATCATCGCTGACATCTCGGTCTGCCTCGACGGTTTCGTCACCGGGCCCGGTGCCCGGCCCGGACAAGCGGCCTGGGCACCGGCGGCGAGGCCCTGCACATCTGGGCGTTCTCCGACGACCCCGACGACCGCCGGGTCCTGCGCGAGGCGACCGCCCGCTGGGGCGCCGTCGTCCTCGGCCGCCGGCTCCTTCGACGTGGCCGACGGGCCGAACGGCTGGGACGACAGCACCGGCTACGGCGCCGGCGAGGCCGGTAAGCCCGCGTTCGTCGTCCTGACGAGCTCGCCGCCGGAGTCGGTGGGGCTCACCGACCTCGACTGGACGTTCGTCACCACCGCTCTGCCCGACGCTGTCACCGCCGCGCGCGAGCGCGCCGAGGCGACGTCGCTGCACAGCGGCAGGGACCTCGGCGTCGTCCCTTATGGGCGGCGGCGCCACGATTGGCCCGGCGCTCGGCGCCGGGCTGGTCGACACGCTAAACGCTGCACCTCGCGCCCGTCGTGCTGGGTGCCGGGACGCCACTGTTCACCGGCGCAGCGCCGCGCACGCTGGTGCAGCGGAGCGTGACCGCGACATCGACCGCGACGCACCTGACCTACGACGTCCTGTGACTGCGTCGCCGCCGGAACTTCACAGCAGCCATTTCCGCCCGTCGGCCCGTGGACGGAAGTTGGGCAGCTGCACACCCCCCGGCGGAGCGCTCGCCCGCCGGCCCGGGGCCCCCGGACCGTCCTGCCGGGACGGCGGATACCAGGGATTCGTTCAGCAGATGGGGCGCAAGGCGCTGGTGAACCACCCCGCACCGAAGCTCCCTGTCCGTTTCCCGTCAGCCCCCGCTGAAGCTTCCCGTCCGCTTCCCGTCCGCTTCCCGTCCGCTTCCCGTCCGCTTTCCGTCAGCAGGGGCCGGCCGGGCGGCAGCCGGCGGCCGAGCGCGGCGGCCACGCCTGCGGATCGAGGATGCCCAGTACGTACGCCCGGCTGACCAGCGCCAGCCGGGTGGGTGCCGCCAGCAACTCCCGCAGCCGGCCGAGGTGGTAGTCCAGGGTCTGCCGGGAGAGCCGGAGCGAGGCGGCGATCTCGTTGTTGCCGTGCCCGGCGGACAGCAGGGTGAGGATGCGCAACTGCGCCGCGGTGAGCGGTGGCAGCGGCGGGTGCGGCAGGGTGTGGTGGGGCAGTACCGCCCAGACGCCGCGGGCCCGCCGTGAACCGCTGCTGACGGCGGTGAGCAGCACCCGGGCCCGCCACTCCTCGCCCCGGGCGTCGCGGAAGACCGCCCAGGTCTGGAACCGGCGCCGGCGCCGGTTCACCAGATCCCGCCAGGCGTGGCGCAGTCCGGCCAGATCGTCGGCGGGGGCCAGATAGCGGTGGGCGGGGCGGCCGAGCAGATCAGGCACACGGACCCGGAGCAGTTCCGCGGCCGAGGCGCTGACCTGGCGTATCCGGCCGCCCGGCGAGAGCAGGGCGCAGGGCAGACCGCTGTGTTCGGTGACCGCCTTAAGGTCCTCCTCGGCGGCGCGCCGCCGGCTCAGGGCGAGGGTGTAGTCGGTGATGTCGATGTAGATCCCGGCCACACAACTCCGGCCACCCTCGGCCACCGGGAAGCGGTGGCCGACCGCGCGCCCGGGTGAGCCGTCGGGGCGGTGGTAGCCGATGGTGTGCCGCACCGGCCTGCCCGAGCTGAGCACCTGCCGGTCCAGGGTCTGGAAGGCCGTCACGTCCTCGGGGGCGTCGACATCGGTGACGCTGCTGCCGATCACGCCCTCGGGCGTGGTGCCGTACAGATGGGCGTAGGCGTGGTTGGCCCACAGGTAGCGGCCGTGGGCGTCGCGGATGAACGCCGCGGCGGGCGCGAAGTCGGCGAAGTCGGTGAACGCGGCGTAGCCGTGGCGTCCGAGCTCCAGGGCGCTGATGTCCACCGCGAGCCCGCTGACCCCTCCCGGGCCGTCACCGGCCAGTCGGCCGGGGTAGGAGGTGACGTCGAACAGCCGCCCGCCGAACCGGACCTGGCGGCGGTCGATCCCCGGCTCCCGGCCCTCGGCGGCCGCCCCTTCCCGCGCGGCGCCGGCCGTGCCGATGAGACTGTCGAGGAACCGCTGTGCGGTACCGGGGTCGTGGAAGGCGCCCCCGCCGCAGTTGACGATGCGCAGTTCTTCATCGGCTTCCCACCATGACACGGGCATGCGCTCCAGCAGCGTACTCAGGCCCATATCGGACACCAGTCGCCTTTCCCCTCCGGCCTCCGGGTGCGGACCGCCGGAGGCATGACCCAAGGACTGCCCAGGCCCCGCGCTCACATGCGGCGTAACCAGCCGGAACACACAAGGGGCGAAGAAGGGCCGAAACCCATGCCCGACGGCCTCGCTCACCGTGAACCCCTCGTGACACTCAGGCATTTGCCTGAGTGCCCACCCCCGATCCGGGGGGTACGCGTCATGCCCGACTGATTCGCTTGACGGGCCCGGAACGCGGCGGACGGGCCGGCCCGCCGCATTTCGCCGAGCCGTCGGAAAACGTGGAACCGAGGAGTCGTTATCTGTGAGTAAGGTGCTGTTTGTCTACGCCAAGGGCGGGCCGCCGCTGGAATACGCGCTGTCCCGGGTCGCCGCGAAGGCCGAAGTGCATCTGCTCGTGCTCAGCCCCCTTCCGCCCTCCGCCCACCAGGAGGTCACCCGGCTGTGCGCCTCGGTGACCGCCCCCGCGGACACCGCGTCCCAGGACCTCGTCGCGCTCATCACAGCTCAGGCACAGGCCGTCGGCGCCGATGCGGTGTTCACCCCGTCCGAATACGCCGTGGTGGCGGTGGCCGACGCCTGCGAGCGGCTGGGCCTCACCGGGGCCGGGGCACACTGCGTACTGGCCCGGGACAAACGGATGATGCGCCGCACCTGGGACACGCACGGGATCTCCCAGCCACGGTTTTGTTCCGTGGCCACCGAGCGCGACCTGCACCAGGCCGCGGCCCGGATCCCCTACCCGATGCTGATGAAGGCGGCCTGGAGCGCCGGGTCCACCGCCCATCAGATCCTGCGCGGCCCGCAGGACATCGCGCCCGCCTGGGCCCGGGCCCGTGAGGTGATGGAGGACTCCGCCCGCCAGGGCTACGCCGAACTCCATGTGGCCGGGGCGGACGCCGACTTCCTCGTCGAGGAGATCGTGACGGGCACGGCCGCCGACTGGTTCGAAGAGCCGGGCTGGGGCGACTACGTCAGCGTCGAGGGCATCGTGGCCGAGGGCGTCTATCACCCGGTGTGCCTGAGCGGGCGGATGCCCACCGTCGAGCCGTTCACCGAGCGCGCCGGGATCACCCCCGCCCTGCTCCCCGAGGACGCCCAGCGCAAGGTGGTGGAACTGGCGACGGCCGCCGTGGACGCGCTTTCCTTGCGCACCTGCGGCACCCACACCGAGATCAAGCTGGGCGCCGGCGGGCGGATGTGGGTCATCGAGACCGCCGCCCGCTTCGGCGGCGCGATGACCGTCCCCCAGATCGAGGAGGTCTTCGGGGTGGACGTCATCGGCATGCTCATCGACCGGCTGCTCGGCCGCGAGGCCGACTGGCCCGACCCCGGGCCCGCTTCGGTGCTCGGCGCCGCCGACGCCAAGGGCGCGGCCGGCTCGCTGGTGGTACTGGCCGTCGACGGCTCCGGCGCGCCGTGGCCGGACCGGCGGCTGTGGGACTTCGACGCCCTCCAGCGCTCCGGACTGATCTCCACCGGGGCACGGCTGACGAAGGTGGCCGAGCACTCGCTGCCGGACGGCACCCCGGTGCCGGTCTACGACCCGGCGGCGGGCGCGAACACCATGGCAGCGCTGTGCCTGCTGGTGGCCGACGACCCGGTCACGGTGATACGTGACTTCGAAAGGCTCAACGACGCCCTGCCCACCGCCCTGCCGCCCGTCCCGGCCACCGGGAGGCCCTGATGACCGGCATCCATACGCTTCCCGGCCCGGCCACCGCGCCCGGCACCGATGCCACCGTGGTCGGCGAGAACCTGTCGCTGCCGCTGTTCCGCTCGCTGTCCGGAGTGCTGGCCGGACACCCGTACCTGAAGGTGGTGGTCGACCGCACCGAGCACACCTGGCACCTGCTGGACACCGCCGCCCACCCCTTCCACGTCAACTATGTGGCCACCCGCATCCTCGGGATGGACCTGAACGAACTCGACGCCGGGCTCGACGCGTTCAACGCCTCGGTGTACACCGACCCCGGCCGCCGCTTCCTGCTCGGCGTGCTGTCGCTGCACGCCGGCCAGGACACTGAGGGCCGTAACCGGCCGTTCCTGGTGCTGGAGACCACCGAAGCCGACACCATGGACGGCCCCATGCTCCAGGAGTTCTACGACTTCGTCCGGGAGCGGGTGGACGGGCGGCTGCCGTTGCTGCTGAAACCCGCCAACCACGGCCAGGAAGCGGCACTCGCCCCCATGAGCGACGTAACGCTGCCGCGCATCCTCAGCCACCAGCTGTTCGTCAGCCGCCCCCGCACCCCGCTGAACACCGCAGAGGCCACCGGCCGGCTGCGCTGGTTCGCCTCGCTCGAGGAGTACCGCGCGCACGCCGCCGACCTGCGCTGGTCGGACATCGTGGCCATGGACTGCCTGCCCGACGATTGTCCACGGGTGGCCGGATTCATCAACGCCGCCCCCATCACCCCGCTGTCCCACACCAATGTGCTGGCCTCCGGCTGGGGCATCCCCAACGCCATCGTGCGCGACATGGCCCATCTGGTGGAGTCTCAGGAACTGGACGGGGCGTGGGTGCGCTACCGGGTCCAGGACGACGAGGTGAGCCTGGTCCGCCTGCACGAGGTCCCGCAGCTGGACGAACCCGCCTGGCACCAGCAGCGCATCCGGCTGGAGCCGCCGCTGCTGGAGGACACCCCCGTCCTGGAACTGCACCGGCTGCGCCGCGAGGACCGCGACCGCTACGGCACCAAGGCCGCCAACCTCGGTGAACTCCACCATGTGCTGGACAGCCGCACCGCCGACCTCACCGCCTTCTACGGCCGCGCCCGGCCGCCCCGGAAAGA
This sequence comes from Streptomyces sp. NPDC007983, assembly GCF_042958345.1. Classification (NCBI taxonomy): domain Bacteria; kingdom Bacillati; phylum Actinomycetota; class Actinomycetes; order Kitasatosporales; family Streptomycetaceae; genus Streptomyces; species Streptomyces sp. NPDC007983. The sequence goes on along the minus strand of NZ_JBIBJI010000034.1, from coordinate 14,179 downwards.
CCTGTACGGCCATCTCGCCTCCCGGCTGACCGCGTCCGCCGACCCCGAGACACTGCGCCAGGCGGCCTCAAGATTCGTGGCGGCCACCATCACCGCGCCCGACGGCGTGGCACTGCCGTTCGCCCTCCAGCACCGCTTCCTGACCTCCTCACCCGCTCTGCAACAGGGCATCGGCAAGCTGAAGATGGCGCTGGAGCTGGGAGCCACCGAGGTCCTGGACCCACTGTGCCTGAGCCTGCAGCAACTGGTGCGTGCCACCCCGCTGCCGGAGGATGTGGCCGCCCGGATCACCGGCCCGTTCGCCGACCGGGTGTGCCGCAAGCGGCTGGTGGTGCGCTCCTCCTCCAACGCCGAGGACCTGCCCGGCTTCTCCGCCGCCGGGGTCTACGACTCCATCACCACGGTGCACGGCACCGACGAACTCCTCGACGCCGTCCGGCAGGTGTGGGCCTCGCTGGTGTCGCCGCGCAGCGTCCGGCTCCGTCACCAGGCGGGCATCTCCCTGGACGACACCTACATGGGCGTCATCGTCCAGGAGTACACCCCGGCCGGGCTCGGCGGGGTGCTGGTCACCTGCAACCCCACGCGGCGCGAGGACTTCCGCAACGTCTACATCAACTGCACGCCCGGTTCGCCCGAGAGCGTCGTCGACGGCACCGCGCTGCCGTTGCAGTACCTCTACAACACCGTGGAGGGCGGAGGCCGCACCGTGGACCTCGGTTCCTCGGTTGAGGACCTGCCGTCCCCGGCCCGGGCGCGGCTGGCGGATCTCGCGCTCACCGGGCGGCTGCTCCAGTCGCACTTCGCAACCGATCCCGACGATCCGCTGGACATCGAGTGGCTGATGACCGAAGAAGGCGCCTTCAAGCTGGTCCAGCTCCGCCCGTACGCCCTGTGAAAGGCCGTGTGCCGTTCCTGCGCCGCTCCCCGGCACAGGAACGGACCCCGCTCACCGCCGCAGCACGCCGGGTCATCGCCCTCAACAACGGTTTCCAGCTGCTGTTCAACCTGCTGTGGTGGATGCCGGTCTTCTACGCCTACCAGCGCCAGGCCGGGCTCTCGGACGCGCAGATCTTCGGCATCCAGTCCCTCTACTACATCGCCTTCTGCCTGTTCGAGATCCCGACCGGCCTGGTGGCCGACCGGATCGGCGCCCGCAACTGTCTGCGCGCGGGCGCCGTGGTGATGACCGCGGCGAACCTGGCCCCGGTCCTCTCGCCCGACTACACCGGCTTCCTGGCCCACTTCCTCGCCATCGCCGCGGGCCGCTCCCTCACCTCCGGGGCGGCCAGCGCCTACCTCTACGACGCACTGCACGCAAAGGGCGCGGACGACCACTATCTGCACGCCGAGGGCACCGCGCGGGCCCTCGGGCTGGCCGCGAAGGTGATGTGCTGGCCCCTGGTGGGACCCCTGATGGCGCTGTCCCGGCCCACCCCGTACCTCCTCAGCGCGGCCAGCGCAGCGGCGTCACTGGCCTGTGCCATGGCCCTGCCCCGGCCGGCGGGCACCGAGCCGGGGACACGCCGGCCGGGGGCGTGGCGGGAGGCCGGGCGGGCGCTGCGCCATCTGCGCGGCTCCCCGTGGCTGGCGGTGGTGATGGTGCAGGGCGTGGCGGTCTTCACACTCTCCCGGATCTGCCAGGTGAACCTGTTCCAGCCGATCCTGATCGACCAGGGCATCCCGGAGCCCTCGCACGGCGGTGTGCTGGCGGCGGTGACGGTGGCCGAGGCCGTGGGCGCGGCCCGGCCGCAGTGGCTGGGCCGCAAGCTGAAACCGCTGACGATGGTGTCCGTCTTGAGCCTGGCGATGGCGGTGTCCCTGGCCGGGATCACCCTCGGCGGGCCGATGGCGGCGGTGGCGCTGCTCTGCCTGTTCTCGGCGGCCACCGGCTTCGCGTACCCGATCCAGCGCAAACTGGTCAACGACGCGGTGCCGCCGGGCGCTCCGCGCGCCACCCTGCTGTCGGTGGAGAGCATCATCGACCGCGCGGTGTGCGCCCTGGCGGCGGTGGCCGCGGGCGCGTACCTCTCGGCGGGCCGGATGGACGCGCTGCTGTGGCACAGCGCCGCCGTGACCGCCGCGGTGATGCTCGCGGTGCACCTGGCCGCGCTGACCGGACAGCCCCGTCGCCCCCGCCCGCCACGAGCCACCCGCGAGGAGCGCCAGGAGGCCACCGGGCACGCACGAAGGTGACATCGGGCCGGTGAGGGCGTCAAGGACACCACCTCCCGCCCCAAGCTGACCGCCCGGGCCGCCAACACCCCCCGCGCCTGGCCTGGCAGACCACCGGGAAGGGCACCGGCGCGCACGGCGAACCCGTCGGCAAGATCGCCATCACCGGCGCCGCCGACGGCAAGCAGATCGCCTCCTGACGGTGCCGCAGTGGCCGGTGTGTCCGCTTTGGAGGGGCGAAGTCGTGATGCGGGTAGCGTGGGAACACGGGTCCTGCTGCTGGACCCAGCGTGTCCGCAGAGATGCCGATGCGCTGGTGTGGCCGCGATCAGCAGGGCTGACCGGCTCAAGATCGGCAAGGGTGGCGGAGTGATTGGCCTTGCAGATAAGTGGAGCTTTCCTGCGGGGTCATGTTTCGGCTGATAGCGCGGCATATTGTATTGATCGCTCGGGCCGGGTCGGGGAGGGAGATGTTCCACAGCCGTACGGTGTGGTCGTTGCTGCCGCTGGCCAGGATGCGGCCATCCGGGCTGAACGCCACCGACTGCACGCCGTCACTGTGGCCGGCCAGGGTGATGCGGATCCTGCCGGTGTTCACGTCCCACAGTCGTACGGTGTGGTCGTTGCTGCCGCTGGCCAGTGTGCGGCCATCCGGGCTGAACGCCACCGACTCGACAGCGTCACCGTGGCCGGTCAAGGCGGCGTGAACGGCTCCTGTATGCACATCCCACAGCCGCACCTTGCCATCATCACCGCCGACGGCCAAGGTGCGACCGTTCGGGCTGAACGCCACGGACCACATGCTGGCAGTTCCGATCACAGCGGTACGGACCTTGCCTGTGGTCACGTCCCATAGCCGCACCGAGCCGTCGCCACCGCCGGCGGCCAGGATGCGGCCGTCGGGACTGAACGCCACCGACCACACGCCGTCACTGTGCCCGGTCAAGGTGGCTCGGACGGATCCCGTGCTCACATCCCACAACCGCAGCCGGTTGTCGTCGCTGCTTCCGTCGCTGCCGGTGGCCAGGATGCGGCCGTTGGGGCTGAACGCCAGTGCCGAATCCATCCTGGCACCTTCGACCAGCGTGGCGCGGACCTGCCTGGCAGGTACGTTCCACAGCCGTACTTTGCCGTCGTCACCGCTGGCGGCCAGGGTGCGGCCGTCGGGGCTGAACGTCACCGACTTCGCCCGGGAGGACCCGGTCAGGGTGGCGCGGGCCTTTCCGGTGGCGGCGTCCCATAGCCGCACCCAGCCGTCGTCACCGCTGGCGGCCAGGGTGCGGCCGTCGGGGCTGAACGCCACCGACTTCGTCCTGGAAGACCCGGTCAAGGTGGCGCGGACCTGACCGACCGGTACCTTCCACAGCCGCACCGTGCCGTCGTCGCTTCCGCTGGCCAGGCTGCGACCGTCCGGGCTGAACGCCATGGACTGCACGCCGGCGCCGTGACCCGTCAAGGTGGCGCGGATCTGCCCGGCAGGTACGTTCCACAGCCGTACTTTGCCGTCGTCACCGCCGACGGCCAACGTGCGACTGTCGGGGCTGAACGACAGCGACTTCGCCCCGGAAGACCCGGTCAGGGCGGCGCGGGCTTTCCCGGTGGTGGCATCCCATAGCCGCACCGAGCCGTCGCCACCGCCGACGGCCAGGGTGCGACCGTCCGGGCTGAACGCCACCGGCTCCACACCGTATGCGCCGGTCAGGGTGGCGCGGGCTTTCCCGGTGGTGGCATCCCACAGCCGCATTTCGCCGTCGTCATCTCCGACGGCCGGCGCACGACCGTCCCGACTGAACGCCACCGACCACACGCTGTCAACCCCGGGCAGAACCCTGCGGATCTTGCCTGTGGTCACATCCCACAACCGCCCCGCATCGCCCTTGCGGGCACCGGCACCGCTGACGGCCAGGATACGGCCGTCGGGGCTGAAGGCCACTGCCTTCACACCGTATGCGCCGGTCAGGGTGGCGCGGGCTTTTCCGGTGGTGGCATCCCACAGCCGTACTTTCCCGGCGTCATCTCCGACGGCCAGGGTGCGGCCCCTGGGGCTGAAGGCCAGTGCTTTCACAGCGTATGCCCCGGTTGAGATGGCGCGACTGGTCCCTTTGGCGACATCCCACAGCCGCACCGAGCCGTCGTCGTTCCCGACGGCCACAGTGCGGCCGTTCGCGCTGAACGCCACGGAGCCGACGCGGCTGTCGCCGGCCAGTCGTCGTCGAAGGGGGAGAGCGGCAGCTGTGTACAGACTGGCAGTGGCCTCGGCTGTGGGACGGCTCCTATAGGCGTGAACCGCCAAAAGAGAAGCCAGGTCAGGGTCCTCGTTGAGGAGATTGGCTGACTGCGCGGCGAGCTGTCGGGACAGAGCAGTCTGCCGCGCAGCCAGTGCCTGACGCCGGTGCTGTTCGCCGGTTCGGTACTGATCCCAGGCGGCGACCGTCGCTGCCAGCGCGAGGATCAGCAGGACAGACAAGGTGATGGCGAGCCCACGCAGACGCCGGGTGGCGCGGACCGCCGCTTGCTGCTCCGCGTCGCGAGCATGACTGCTGGTGGCAAGGAAATCCCGCTCCAGCGAGGTAAGGCCGGTTTGAGCCTCATAGCCGGTGAAGGCTTCTTCAGCCGCGGTCAGGCGTACCCCCCGATACAGTGCACCGCTGTCTTGCCCGAGATCAGCCCACGCCTGAGCGGCCTCGGTCAGCTTGCGGTGAAGACGCAGGCGCTCACGGTCTTCCTCGATCCATCCGCGTAGCCGGGGCCAAGCGGACAGCAGGGCCTCGTGAGCGAGGTCAACACTGTCGCTCTCCAAAGTGAGTAGCCGAGCTTGGACGAGGCCCTCCACCACATCCGCGGCAGCGCCGTCACCGGCAGCCTCCAGTTCGGCCCGGTCGGCCCGTCGGCGGGTGTCGGGAGCCCCCTCGCCCGGGGTCACCAGACGCAGCAGGATCCGGCGGGTGACGGCGGCGTGGTCCACGGTCAGCTGGGTGTAGAAGCGCTCTGCGGTCTGGGCGATGGCGCCATGCAGGCCGCCCGCGTCCTCGTAGCCCTCCAGAGTGAGGGTGCGCCCTCTGCGGCGACGCCAGGTCTCCAGCAGGGCATGGGACATCAGCGGCAGCCCACCCGGCTCACCAGCAGCCTCCGTGGCCAGCCGTTCGGTCAGGGCGCGCTCAACGAACAGGCCACGTGCCGTGGCCGGCTTGACGATGGCCTGGCGCAGCTCGTCCGCGCTCATGGGACCGACGGGCAAAGAGGCCTCGCGCAGCATGGCGGCCAGACCCGGATGCTGCAGGCAGCGGCCATAGAAGTCGGCGCGGATCCCCAGCACCACCCGCAGACCGCTAGCCGGATCCTGCGCGGCCAGCAGTGCCTCGATGAACGCCTCCCGCTCCCTTGCCTCCGAACAGAGCGTGAACACCTCCTCGAACTGGTCCACCACCAGCCAGGTGTCACCGCCCCCGGGCCCTGGAACCAGAACGTCCTGGTGGACATACAAAGGATGGGGCCCGGGGACCAGGATCCGCGGTTCCCCAAACGGCCTCCGCCCCTCATCGGCTTCGGCCACCCCAAGCTGAGGCACCAGCCCAGCGCGAAACAGGGACGACTTGCCGCTGCCAGACGGGCCGATGACGGCCGCGCACCGATGGGCTGCCGCCAACGCGGCGAGGTCGGCGATCAGCCGGTCCCGGCCGAAGAACAGATCCCTGTCCTCCACCTCGAAGCGGGCCAGCCCCCGGTAGGGAGAAAGACGATCCTCATCGTCACCGCACGCCGCCGCTTCCTGCCTCACGACCCGCCAGCGACGCTCCCACTCCTGGAGCTGCTGCTGTTCACCCTCGCAGGCGGCCACGTAGGCCAGCACGACCGGCAGCGACGGAAGCTTGTCTCCGGCAGCCGCGGTGGACAGCGTCACCGACGAGTACCCAGCCTTGCGCGCCATCTCCCGGTACGTCGGCCGCCCCGCCTCGCTGCGCAGCGCACGCAGCTGCGAGGCGAACCGCTGCACCGGCCCCGCAGACGGGTCCAGCGGCTTCTCATCACGGCCCACTGCCCCTCCCTTCACTTCCCAGCGCCTTCACATCAGGCAGCACAATTCCCCCAGTACGCCGCGGAAAGGGCCCCGACGCCCGGCCGAAGACGGTCTTATTTTGATAGGTCGCAGGCCAGCGGGTTACCTATCAATCTGCGAACGGCTGAACTTCTCTCCGGCAGGGCCGATATCCCTCCCGCCCGTGCTCCCCGATGAACGAGTCGGGGGTGGGGGAGCACGGCGGGGGCCCTGCCGCGTCAGGTCACATCACCTCGCGAACCAGGAAGCGCACCAACACAAGTTCTGAAGGCGCTGTGGCCGACATGCCTGACGAGGCTCGGTGCCGTCGGCGTGAACGGTAACCACATCTCCCAGGCCACCGCACCGCCTCGGAACCTCAGGACGACCGAACAAGGACCTACCAGACAAGGAGTCATCAATGCGTATGCGCAATGGACTCGTAAGCACCGGCCTCGGCACCGCCCTCGCTACAGCGGCGGTGCTCGGCATAGCCGCGCCGGCACACGCGGCCCCGGTCGACGTCAACACACCGAGGAACTACGCGGGCGCCCGCTACGACAACACGATCGACACCTTCACGGTGTGGGACAACGGCCCCTCGTACACCGCCGACGATGGCTACTACGCTCGCCTGGTCGTCAAGAAAGTCAACACCAGTGTGACCTTCACCGCCAAGCACGAGTGGCGATCCGGCATCAACGGACAGAGCAGGAACTTCGTACTCCCCAACACCTTCGAGTCAGGGGCCCAGATCAGTATTCAGATCTGCTCGATCACCAAGTCCACGGGCTCGGCGGCGGAGTGCAAGTCCGGAACGGCCTGGGTGTGATCACCTGACCGACGCCCTGCGGGCCGCTCCACCCCACGCGTACGGCGCTGCGTTCGCACCCGCGGGGTGGTCAGATGTACAAGCCGGGGCCGGAACACCCAACGGGGCCGCACAGACGCCCGCCCCCTCTCCCATAACAGTCGAGGACCGCAGGAACCAAGAAGCAGCAGAGAGCCCGGTCCCGCATGTGCCCGCCCCGGAACACCCTCTCAAAGAGGGGGCCTTCCTGACGCCGAAGCGGGCGGCCAGGGCTCGAAGGTTTCCTCGCATTCGTCGAGGAACTCTTCGACTTCTCACGGGAGCGTGAGCAGGGACTGGGCCTCGTGGGCGTCGAGGACGACGGGGTCGGGTGCGCGCTGGAGTGTCATGCCTGACCCTGTTCAAGGAGGCGCCTTCGAGCCGGCGCCCGCGCCTCGGTGACCGAGGCGCGCATGACGCACCAGCTGGTGCACGGCGTGGCGACGACGTGGACCAGAACGACGGCCTGGCGCCCGGTGCCCCGCCTCTTGGGGCCAACCGCGCCACTTCCCGGCGCAACAGCCGTGAGGAAGGAGCGCCGTCGCAGACGGGTCGGGCCGAGGCCAGACCGGATCGGGTTGCGAGGGAGAAAAACACCCACGCGGCCCGCCCAGCGAGCGGCGGGGAGCGTCCCGGGGCATGCACAGCGATCTCGACGCCGATGAGGCATGAGAGCGTCTGCAAGCCAGCCACTCGAACCCACCGGTGTGGTGGCCGTCTGGAAGCCGGGGCGGAGGTGTCGCTAACCCCCCTGCGGGCTCCTGGGGCTGGCCCCCGTGCGGGCGGGGTGTTGACGCCATGGCGCCACATGCTCCCCGGTCCGTACGTTTAAGCAGGTCAGAGCATTGCTGGCCGATTTAAGGACCGGAGTCCCCCATGTCTCAGACCGCCGCGCCGCCTGTGTCCACCGAACCCGTCGGCGTCACCGCGCAGCGGGGGAGTGAGTTCACTCCCCTGCTGCGCAGGGTCAGGGGACAGGGGCTGCTGGAACGTCGCAAGGGCTGGTACGCGCGGATGATCACCGTCAACCTCCTCGCCCTGGCCGCCGTGGTAACAGGGTTCGTCCTCGCCGGGGACACCTGGTGGACGCTGCTGCTCGCCGCGCCGCTCGCCATCCTGTCCGCCCGCACTGCCTACGTCGGCCACGACGCCGGGCACGCCCAGATCGCTGTCGGCCGCCGGGCGAACCGCGCCATCGGACTCCTCCACGCCAATCTGCTCCTGGGCATGAGCTACGCGTGGTGGAACGACAAGCACAACCGGCACCACGCCAACCCCAACCACATCGACAAGGACCCGGACGTCCGAGCCGGCGCACTGGTGTGGACCGCGGAGCAGGCCGCTGTGCGCCGGGGATTCGCCCGCTGGGTCACCCGCCACCAGGCCTGGCTGTTCTTCCCGATGCTGCTGCTCGAAGGCATCGCCCTGAAGGTGAGCAGCGTCCAGGACCTGCGGCGGCAGCCGGTGCGCGAGCGGGCCGTCGAGGGCGCCCTGCTGGCGCTGCACGCGGCCGGTTACGGCGCCCTGCTGCTCACCTGCCTGCCGGTGGGCAAGGCCGTCGCGTTCGCGCTGCTCCATCAGGCGCTTTTCGGGCTCACCCTGGGGATGGCCTTCGCGCCCAACCACAAGGGTATGGACATGCCCGACCCGGCGGGCGAGCGCTGGGGCCATCTGCGCCGCCAGGTCCTGACGTCGCGGAATGTCCGGGGCGGGCCGGTCACGGACTGGTTCCTGGGCGGGCTGAATTACCAGATCGAGCACCACCTGTTCCCGAACATGCCCCGCCCTCACCTCAGGCTCGTACAGCCTCTGGTCCGGGAACACTGCCGCAATCTGGGGCTCCCGTACGCCGAGACCGGGCTACTCGACTCCTACCGGCAAGGGCTGCAGCACATGCACACGGTCGGCGGTGCGGCCCGGCCCGAATGAGAGCACCGTCGGCCACGGGCCACGGGGCCGGCCCGGGACCCGGTGCGCCGTGACTTCGTGGGCCAGACAGGTTTGAGAAGCTGCTGCCCGACAACGGCTTCGCCAACGACCTTCGACGAGGTGACCTACGGCGGCGGTACGGTCGCCGCGGGCGGCACCAGCGGCGGCGCGGCCTGGTCGACGGACCATCGTCCTCCACGGCGGCAACAACAACTGTCTACGGCCACCAGGACGTGAAGCTCCTCGACGGCGGCCGCAAGAAGTGGGAGCTGGACTCGCGCGACCTGGTCGCCCAGGTCCCGACCCGCAGGACACCTCGATCCGCGCCTTCCGCGACGATGTCATGGCGGCCATCGGCAACCTGAACCTCGTCGACGTCCGCTCGCCCGACGAATTCTCCGGCAAGCGTTGACCTCTCGCAGCGAGGGTTGAGCGCTCTCACCGACGGTCGAGCACCGAACCGCGCGAGCCAGACGGGGCGGAACTGTGTGACGTCCCCCATCGTCCTGGGTGTCTGCTGCGCGTTCGCCGACACCGTCCCCGTCTCGGGCGCGCCGTGGTTTGTTCAGGGTGGGGGAGCAGGTTTCTGAACAACCAGGCGGCCGCTGGAATCGGTGCAGCGGGGCACCAGCCGGCCGGCTCGGATCCGAGCAGACCAGGGCGCCTCGGCTCCGCCGGCGCAGGCAGTGCCGACCACGGAAGGAGAAAGTGATGAAACGACGAAGGCGAATCCTGACCACCCTGCTGATCGCGCTGGGCATGACGGCGATGGTCGCGCCCAGCACCGCGGCGGCCGCGCCGTCGGCGGACACGGCCTCGGTCCTGCGGACCCAGTACCTGACGTCCAATCCCCAAGGCGGAGATCTCGCCTGCACGCAGACCCGCCGCATCTACCTGGCCAGGGGCAGCTACAACTGGGGGCTGCGCATCGGCGGGAACCAGTGGGTCACGCGGGACATGTACCTCGACACCGGCTGGTACCGCTGGCAGAGCTGCCTGAACCCCGAGTACGGCGACTACATCCACACCTCGACACTGGTGCCGGAGAACTCCGACTGGGACGCGGCCGCAACCAGCCGCACTTCGGTGGTCAACTCCTCCGGCACCTACACGTGGGGCTCGTTCCTCGACCCGCGGTTCTAGCGCTCTGGCTGTGGCACCAGCACGCGCTGGTGCCACAGCCAGAACCGGGGAACCGACGAAATGCGGCTCCTGGCGCTCCCTCTTCCGTCGGCCCTGCCCCCGGGGCAAGCTCCGGTGGCGCGTTGACCGTCGCACGACAGCGAGGGCCCGGACAGGCAGAGCCCGTCCGGGCCCCCGCATCGGTTCGTCCGGCTGCCCAAGGGCGCTCGCTCACGCCGCGGCGGCCTCCCGCTCCTTCGCCTTCACCACCCAGACCTCTCCATGACCTTGCTCGCGCCACCATTTGTGCGAGACGCGCGCCGGCGCAGTGGTGACGTTCGCGGCCCCCTCTGGGGCGGTGGTGCGCCTCTGCGCGCCCTGAGGGACAGGCGAGGCGTGCCGTGTTCGAGGGGAGGAACAGGCTCAGCGGATCTGGGAGTGTGCCCGCCGGTCCGCTGGTCGAAGGAAGATCCATCGTCCGAGACCGCAGTCCCGCTCCCCGCCCCCGTGCTCGACCCCGCCTGTGTGCGGAGCGCCGTCGATGAGAGCCTGGCCGCCTTCCTGGCCGCCAAAGCGCGTCTGGCCGCTGCGCAGGACTTCCCGCAGAGGCCACCGACGTTCTGCGGGATCTGGTCCTGGGCAGCGGCAAGCGGACCCGCCCGGTGTTGCGCGTGGCCGGCTGGTGCGCGGCCAAGGGGTGCGGTGATGAGGGCCGGTGCTGCGGGTGGCCGCGTCGCTGGAGATGTTCCACGCCTTCGCCCCCGTTCACGACGACGTCATGGATCGCAGCGCCACCCGCCGGGGTCGGCCGAGCGCCCACGAGGCCACCGCCGCCCGCCATGCGGGACCTTCCGGCGCGGCGAGGCTGGGCGTGGATGCGGCCGTGCTACTTGGGGATCTGACCCTGGCGTGGTCCGACGAACTGCTGCACACGGCCGGACTGAGCGCGGACCGGCTCGCCGCAGCCACGGCAGTGCTGGACGGGATGCGCACGGAGCTGATGTACGGGCAGTACCTCGACCTACTCGCCACCGGACAGCCGAGCACCGATGTGGACGCGACGTTGCGCACCGCCCGGTTCAAGAGCGCGAAATACACGGTGGAGCGGCCTTTACAACTGAGGGCGGTCCTGGCGGGCGCGGACGCCGGTGTGTGCACGGGCACTGAGCGCGTTCGGTCTGCCGCTGGGCGAGGCGTTCCAGTTACACGACGATTTGCTCAACGCGTTCGGCGACCCAACCGAGACGGGCAAGCCCGCGGCCGAGGATCTGGCCGAGGGAAAGCACACCGTCCTGCTCGCCTCGGCTCTGCACAGGACCACTGGGAGCGAGCGCGACCTGCTCACGGGCCACGGCCGGGGGACACGACTCGGTTCGCATGAGATGGCCCGGACTCGTGCCGTCTTGGAGGAAACCGGTGCCCCACCGGAATCGAGGAGTTGATCGGGCAACTCACCCGCCAAGCCCTGCTGGCCCTGGACGACGCCGCCCTGCCTACCGGCGCGGCCTCCCCCCCCTGCGATGTGTCGCCTCCGGCCTGCTGGTGGCAGGCCAGGCCCGCATCCCGGGCACCATCGTGCGCGCCGTCGTCGTCTTCGCCGCATTCCCGCTGACAGGCGCCCTGCTCGGGGTGTGGCAGTGGGCGTTGATCTGGCAGGCCATGACGATCCTGCACAACCTGGTCGGCGGCGCCCGGCGGTGGCTGGTCAAGGACTTCGTGATCGGGTTCGGGGTACTGCCGATGCTCGGTCCGGCCCGGCAGATGGTCGCCCCGCTCACCACGCCCCGTTCCTCGTCAACGGCCGCCTCTGGGTCTTCGACGTGCCGGGCCCGGCGAACTGGATCGGCGTACTCGCCCCTGCCGGCCCCATCGCACGGAAGCCGTTCGCGACAACGCTCACCATGGAGACCACGCTCACCGAGGTACAGCTCCGCGGCCTGGAGAAGGCCCGAGCAGGTGCCGACCTCAACCTGACCGCCGAGCTCACCATCACGGGCCTGGCCGAGACGAAGCACTGGCCGACCACCGGTGCGCAGGAACCGGTGCGCATCCCGCACGCTACGTGGAGCAACGCGATCACCCAGCTCGACACCGGCGCCTTCGCCGACGTCCCCGTCCCTCTCCCAATCCGCGCGTGAGAGCAGTCCTGATTGTACGCGGTCACCCGCTTGAATGGAGCCGGAACTCACAGATGTCACACAGACAAGGAAGTTTCTTTGGGCGAAGCGAAATGTGAAGGCCCGCACAGTATTTGTGCGGGCCTTCGCGTAGTACGAGCGACGGCGGTTACGCCCAGCGCATGCCGATGGCGGACAGCTGCTCCACGCGCTCAAGGGAGAGCGTGGCGGCCCTGCTGCGTTGGTTGTTGACCCATGCGCCCAGTCGCAAAGGTCGCTGTTCCTGGTTCTCGCCGCCGACCCCGAACACGATCGTTTCCACGTGCTTTCTCGGTACCTGGAGGTGTCCTTCGCGCTCGTAGTACTGTTTGGCGGCCTTGTAGTTGGTGGCCCATTTGTCGGCCTGTGTACGGCGCGGTTTCGGCTTCTCGTTCTCGCTTGCGGGTGTGATGCCGAGGACTTGTTCGCACATCCACTGCTGCACGGTCGTGAGCTTGTCCCAGCCGAGGCGCTGCGCCCGCACCCATCGTCCGAGGTCTTCGCCCTGGTGCACGACGATGCCGGGTTCGGTGGGCAGTTCGCCGCCGGCTTCTTCGAGGTGCAGGCGAGTGAGGTGGAAGGCCCGCTGCCATTCGACGGGCCAGGCCGGGTACCAGGACGGGTCGATGTCCTCCAGCTGCTCGCGCCGCTCCGGCGACATCGCGCCGGACCACGAGTCGACGGGGAGTCCTTCGGCCTGGCGCTGCTCGAGCTCCAAAGCGCGCCGGGCGGCGGCGCGGGCGTTCTTCAGCCAGATGCCGACCTTGTAACCCTGGTGAGCGGCGTCGAGCGGCGCCAGGAGATGCCCGTGCTCGGCAGCCCACCCGCGCGCGGCAGCCAGGCCTTCCTCCCACGCGACGTCGAAGTGACTCCAGACCATGCCGAGCCGCTCCAACTGTTCGACACGGTCCTCGTCCAGACGCCCGCGTGCGTAGAAACGGCGATTGTCGGCGGTCCACTGCCCGAGGGGGAAGTTGGCGAGCGAGGCCGGCCATCCGACCGCTTCGGCTTCCTCGCCCTCCGGCACGCGGTAGGTGAACGGGACCTTCAGGTCGCCGTGGAACCGGCTGTAGAGGGCGGCGGCCTCGACCCCGCGGCGCCAGTGCTCGTGCTCGGGGTTGATGACCCGCAGGTTGATGAACGCCGCCAGCCGCGCCGGGTCACGCGGGGTGCTGAACTTCAGCAGCTTGCACGCGGACGCCGACGGCCCGTCGGGCCCGGTCCCCTCACCCCGGCTCTCCTGGCCCTGCGCGTCCTTGGAGACGCTGTGGGCCTGCTGCCCGGCGAGCTGCTCCACCACCCGGACGTCGTGCGCCCGGAGGGCCTCCAGCAGCTTTGCCAGCCCGCCGAACGCCCGCGAAGTGAGCATGTTGTCGGCCGTCTCGCCCGGCGCGAGCAGAACTGGTACCACGAGGGAGGCGACCTTGCCCTCGCCGGGCTGCATCCGCAGCGCGCTGATGGTCTGCGTGTGATTGTCAGTTGCTGATCGTCATTGTGATGTCAGTGGAGAACCTGGCTTGAGCAGGGACAAGCTACTGACATCCCCTGCCGAATGTTTGTGACACGAGTGACGAAAGCCGGTGTCAACGCCGTGCAGACCGGTATGGCAGGCGCTCGGGGTGGGGGAGCGGAGTACGTAGTGTTGAGACATGTCCATCGCTGTGACCTGCGGCATCTCAACTGTGTTCACCGGAGCTGAGTTTGGACCGCCTACCATCTGACCTGCTTTGATGAGAGTAAAGAGCTCGAGTGGTCACCTACGACCGCACCGATGGCTTGTGCACGGGGGCGGTGGGGATCTTCGGAGGCATGCTGGAGTACTAGGGCCTGTGTGATGTTGTGATCAGCCAGTTGCCTTCAGGATGTCGTCGATCCAGATCATCGAGGCACGGAGGTGGAGGCCGGCGAGGT